>NZ_JBIVCU010000024.1:0-84902 GCF_044746785.1 Pseudomonas sp. NPDC090208 | reverse complement strand
ATAATGTCACAACGCCAATCTATCGCAATAGCGTTTTTATGTTTCCAGAAAAGAAAACGCCCGCGCCGGAACCCCGGAACGGGCGTGTGTGCTTCAGCGGTTAATGCAGGTCGTGCCAGTGTTGCCAGGCGTCACGCATCAGGCGGAACACCTGATACAGGCGACAGGCGCCCCATAGGAATTGCCACAGACGATCCCAACGCATAGGTCGGTCCTCTACTGGCAGATGCTCCCGCACGGTACCGGCCTACGTGCGGTTGAGGGAAGGTATCGAATGCTCCCTCGTGAGCATCTGTTTTTTTGTTGCTGGGCCATGGGGTTGCTCGGCACGACTCCGACATCGTGGTTCCCATGGGCCTGTCGCAGTTTACGACGACACACTTCTGTAATACCTCAGCATCGTGTGCGGTTTAAAGCTGTTTTTTGCTGCTTCCGGGAAAATTTTTATTTGTCTATCGTGGGTGTTGACGAATGCCCTCTAGCGGGTATGGTGTTCGGTTGGCCAGCGCCGATTCGCCGAGAAAACGGCCATTTCCCTACAATACTTCCAACCTCCGAACAAACTTATTTTTCGCGTTTGATAGTGACATAGTTAAAAGATGTCGCTAACTTCGGGGTGTCGAATGCTCCCTCGTGAGCTGGTGCGGTGAATCCGAAACGCTGCACCGACCGAAAAACCGCCCTTCGTGGGCGGTTTTTTTTCGCCTGTAAAAATCCCGTCTGAAATTTGCACCTTCGATTCGCTAAATACCTATGCGTCCCGCGATCTCCACGGAAAACCCGCACAAGGAATCGCCTCAATACCTGCCCCTAAAGTCCGCCGACGAATTCTCCGCTACCTGCCGCAGAAGTCGTGACGCCAATCTGGCCAGGTCAGAGAGCACCTTTCACCGGATCAACATCACTGGGAATCGCGTTTCTCTAAATAGTTTTTTACCTATCGCTCAAGGGAGCAAGAAATGCACAAAAACAAATGTTCCATCATCCTGACCATCGTCCTGACACTGATCCCGATATCACCGGCACTGGTCAAAGCCGTCAACCACCAGCAGCCGCTGATCGACGCCCATACCAGTAGCTGGCAGGTCAACACGAATATCAAGGCACCACTGGTGCAGATCAACCACTACACCTTCCAGATCGCGGATCAGCCCGGCGCCAAGGTGGCGCCATGACACAACCGATCGCATACAAAAAAGCCCCGGCAGCGATGCTGTCAGGGCTTGATGGGTGGCGGCGCTGCTACTGGCTGACGCCGACAGCAGCTGGCGGCTGCGCTAGAAGGTCTCGCCGGTGTATTTGAAACTCACGTTCGGCAGTTCAAAGCGAACCACTAGGGTGGACGAATCTTTTTCGCGCATCACCCTTACAGCGGCCTGGCGCACATCCTCTGGGGATGCCTTTAGGATCGTCTCGACATCCGCGTACCCTTCAGTCTTCGGAACCTCAAGGTAGGTGTAGGTCAGATCGCCAGCTGCGCGCGCAGTCTTCTCAAACGCAATGTACTGCTTGACGTATTGGTCTTGGGTCGCCTTGTTTCGCAGCGTCACCATGTCCAGAAACCCGTCCTCGTTTTCCATCGAAATGATGTTGAACGACTTGGACAGTGCGTCTGTGACCTTCTGGTACAGGCTGGCTTGATACGGCGCCAGCAGCGCCACCATGCTCAACCGGTCTTCCCGGAAAAACAGCGCCACCGTGAACTTGTTCCCCACGAAATCGAAGTTGTCAGTGCATCTGCCGACTTGCTCACTGTTGGAGCAGTCGTAATAGCCAGCTGACCGCGTGTACTTCGCAATCGGGGTGCCGTAGGTGTAGTCCTTGAACAGGCTCACACCTGCTGACGCGCTTTGAATCCCCATCAGCAGGCACAAGCCGGTCGTCATCGCCAACGCAACGAGCTTTTTAGACATCTGAAATGCAGTCCCTTGTAGTGTTGTTTATGGTCGCGAAACCACAAACGATACTATGAAAGGGCCATTATGCCTTGGGCTTTCGGTGGCTCAGCGTGTACGTGTTGCTGCAGCTGGTACAGCGGGCCTTCTTGGCGCCCGATCGCGTCTGCACCAGACGCCCGCCGCAATCGCATTTGGTCTTTGCCAGGAACGTGGCCACGGCCTTGTTGATCGACTCCGCGTTGTTGCGCCGTGGCATGGTGTGCCCCAGCGCCCGCATCACCTTCCGGTATTCGGCGTGAATCCACTTCCCGTCCGGCTCATCAGCCAGGCCGTCGCCGATCATGTCGCCCAGTTTGATCAGCTGGCGATACAGCTCCGCTTCGGCGTCCGATTTCTTGTTGGCCGGTGACGTGCCGAACAGGTCAGGCTGCTGCATGGTCGCCCTCCCCGACCGGCGCCAGCACCTCGGGCACCTGCACGACGTCGCCCATGTGTACCGCGACGATCGCACGACATGCCGCGATCAGAATGGTGGGACCGCCTGATAAGCGGCAGAACCCTTCGGGGCCGTTGTTGCGGGCGAACGACCTGAAACGTGGGGGTTCACTGCTCTCAACAATGCCGAACCCTTTCGAATACTTATCCATCAACGGGCCGCCCTGACTCCAATCGACGTCTGGCCGGTACGCCGCGCCATCGCTCAGCCGATACACTCGCCAGCCCGTGCCGTAGTGAGGCGGCGCGAGTCCCACAACCACGCCGTCAATCTGCGCAAGAACCCAGCGAAGTGCCGGACCGGCCAATGCTCCGGTTTCGATTTTAATCATGGGTTTTCTCAACCCCGTAACCGTCGGCCAACGCTTGTTGCAGCCTAACAATCAAGCCCTCTACGTCTTCTCTCGCCCAGACGACGAACAATTGATCAGGATCAAACTCACCATCACGACAAAGCGTATTGAAGTGGAGGGCAAAAGAGGTGCCTGCTTCTTCAGCCGCGAACAGGATGCTCATGCGCTCATCTGAATCAAGACAGTCGACTTCATCTGTAAGGCTTGTATAGCGAAAGTCGATGTCTCCCAAGGACTCGGCCTTGACCATCGGTTCCCTAAAATTTTGCGGTTCATACTTCGAGAACACAGTTCCCTCTGCCATGGACAGGAACGTCGGTAGATTCACGATTCTCATACGTTCACCCGATCGCAGCGCTTGCGAAACTCGTAGGTCATGCCCCGCATGGTGTTCAGCGCCTCGTGCAGATCCGTACGGGCGTTGTCGACCGCCTCGGCCAGCTCGCCCTCACCATCGTCGCCACCTTCGTCGACATTCATCTGCGCCAGCCCATAGGCCTGATACGCCTTCTGGACGTTATCGGCAGCCGTGGCCAGGTATCCGCCGTGCTCAATGGCGTAATCCTTTGGGGTGCGCTCCGCAGGCTCTGCCATGGCGGCCTTCAGGTTTACATGCACCTCGGTGTACACCGCGCAGTGGGCCACCATCCACTCGTACATGTCGTCTTTTGGCTTGTCGCCCAGTTCGTACGCAGCGTGCTGTTTCAGATATTGCGTGCGCTTCATTTCGACCCACTGGGCGAACGTGGCTAGGTCATTGACCCCGGCGTGCTTCACCAGGCCATCAAGCGGCGTCCCCGACAGCAGCTCTGCGACGGTGAACATACCGGCGGCCTTCATGCGTTCGTCAGCTGACTGGGCGGCCTCCGTCTGAGGCACTGCTGCGTTAACGATCGGTTCCAGCCACCCGGCCAACGCGCAAGCGAAATCCGCCGCAAGCGTCTGGTTGATGTACCGGGTGAAGTCATGACGGCGCAGGTGATTTTTGAACAGTTCAGCGACGAATCCACGCCCACCATCAGACGTCGTCAGGTCAAATCCGGTAATAGCGCCAGCAGGCTGCGCAGGTTCAGCGTAAGCAAATTCCAGGGAGCCGATAACGCCCTCATCGACATCCTTGCGGTCACGATCGGAAGGCTGACCATCAAACCAGCCACTCTTATGGCCATCGTTGTAGGTGACCCGATAGGCAATAGGTTCAGCCTCATGCCGAGCCAGTTGTACGGCCATGTGCTGGGCCCGGCGCGCCAGTTGGTCGCCATTCACGATCGTGCCCGCACTGCTGGTCAGTTCATTCAAAAACTTGCGAATTTCATTGTTCATGCCGTTTCCTCTGGCCATGGCTGATATGCACCTTCCGGCAGCTGATCGGTGACGTCGTGTGACGCCCACGCTAGGAACACTTCAATGGTGACCTTCGGGTAGTTGCGACCAAAGGCAACCGCCGGGCCGTCGTACTGCACCACGTTGCCGCCCATCCACATGATGGTGCGGTCGTTGTAGCAAGGTTTCGCTTCGTCACCGGCCTTGGCTGGCCGTTTCGCGCGGTACGTCCGGTCTACCTTGAGGTCCGCGGCTTTCAGCGCAGCCTTTGCCGATCGCGCCTGCTCAAATGCAGATGCGGCGACAACGTTCGATTCGTCAGCCACGTTCATTCCCCCTCGTTGGCCAGCTGGTTCAGGCGCTGGAACGACGTGCCTGGGATACCCTGATATGGTTTGTCTTGATACGGCTGCCCTTGAATGGCGGCGTCCAGCATGTCGTAGCAGCGATCTTCCCATCCGGGGGTGCGCGTTTCGGGGATAGTGTCGAAGCTGGCTTTCACAGACGTCGCCCCCGTGATCAGCATCGACACCTGTTCGTTCCCTTTCTTAAGCGCCAACTCCAGTTCGACCACACGCGCCTGCAACTTGTCACGCTCGGCGTTCCAACGGGTCTCTGCTTCCATCCCGCAGGCCGCCGCGTACTTGCCCAAGCGCACGGCTTCTTCAAGTTCTGCCTGTAGGCGGCTGACGCTCTCACGGCTGTAGATCGGGTCAAGCAGCGTGCCGACCTCATCAGCAAAGTCGTATTCGTCGTCTTCGCCCTGGGTGGCGCCGTTGATCAGCTCCTGCAGCGCTTCGCGAACATCCTCACTCAGCTCAATGGTTGCAATGCCTTCCAGCGGGAGCGACGCAGGGGTTTCAAGCAAGTCCTCGCCCTGCTGGCTGATTTCCCACCGTGCCGGGCTGCGCTGAACACGCATGATCAGGCCCAAGCGATCAAGGACGTCGAACCAGTGGCGACCAATATCGGCATCCTGGCCATCGCTGAAGCACTCTTCGATACGGCGCAGCTTGCGGATCACCTTCAGTGCGAACGGCGGCAGGGATTGTTCGCGACTCATGGCTTCACCGCCTTGGCCAGCGATGCGTTAATCTTCTTTCTGATCGACCGACGCCCTTCTGTGCTGCCCATCGCGGGAAGTACTTCGGTCAGTAACGCTTCCAGTTCTGCCACCCGCGCCTGCAACTGAGCTACGGCCATGCGGCACTGACCAGCGGAGACGCATTCCACCGGCCCATTATCAAAGTCGATTTCCTTCGCGTAGAAGAAACGGAGTTCCGGCTCTCCACCAGCAGGGGCAATCGAATGTCTTCTGATCAACGCCACAATGTCCGCAACCATCCGATCGTCCAGAAAACCTGCAGTGAAAAGACTGGCCAATTCATCACTCAGAGCCTTAGTAACGCCCTCCTCTGATGGCTTGGTGGCGACTGCAATTCCATGCTTCAGATCCGCGACAGCAGCGTTGGCTCTTTCGATTGCTGCACCGTTGGCAAGCGTGCGCAAATTCGAGCTCAGGGAACGCATTGCAGTGGTTGCGGTTTCGGTGGATATGCTCACTGTTCCTTGCTTCATTGCTTACTCCATGGGATCAAAGGCTTGTCGTGATTGATCATCAACGCGTGTGCGGGATCGCCGTTCAGGCAGTAGCCAAACACCATGACCGGCTTGTCGGACGCCAGCAGCTGCTGGGTCAGCGTGTCGAAGTGGTGCGCCAGCGCCTCGGGCTCTTTGTCCCGGCTTCCCCAGCACGGGACCAGTACGTCAGCCTCGGCGATGATGGCCGCAAGGTGCGCGGCGTTGTCCGGGCCGTACGGGTCCGGCACGGTGGCCAGTTCGCGGGCGGTGTTGGTGCGGTATGCGAACACATTGCCCAGCAGGAACCGAGCGCCACCGTGGGCCAGGCTGTACGCGGTCAGATTCGCGATACCGAAGTCGTCGGCCAGCGGGTCGCCCTTTGACGGGCAGATGCCGAAAAAGGCGAACACCCTGCCGATTGGCTGCACCACGCGGCCCAGGCGATAGCGGAACACGCCGCAATCGCTCAGCAAGGCCGTACGGGTTTCGTCGACCACCACCGGCGCCGCGATCGGTGCCGGTACGGTGGCGGGGGCCTGCTCGGGCTCCCCGAAAATGTCGAGTTGTTCGCCGGGAATCATGCGCAGGCCTGCGCGGGCATGGTCGGCACCAGCGCCGGAACGAAGGTGCGGCGAGCGTTGGCGATGCGGCGGGCCTTCTGCGCGGTTTCGACCGGCAGGTCGCCCAGGTCGACACACTCGGCCAGCGCGGCGCGGGCGTCGGTCAGCAGCGCAATCAGCTCCTCTACCCGCTCCTGCAGTACGTCCAGCGGCGACGGCTCTGGCGGTTGCGCCACCACCGGCGTGCGGTGACGCGGCGCGGTGATCACGCCCTGCGCCTGCAGCTGGCGCAGCGCCTCGCGCACCGGCATGCGGCTGACCTTGAAGTGATCGGCCAGCACCTGCTGGCGTACCTGGGTGCCCACCGGCAGTGCGCCGCTGGTGATGGCGCGGATAATGCGCTCGGCGATCACAGTGGCGGTAATGGCCACGTCTTCACATGGGCCCAGCGCGTTCAACAAAACTTCGCTCACGCTCAAATTTCCTTCGATTCAGTCGCGATGACAGACAGGGTGGCGTGCCACAGGTAGCCGTCGGCCTTGGCCAGCTTGATCGCTTCAAGCTCGGCAACCGTGGTGCTCATGGCGTCGACGGGATAGGTCTTTTCGATGCGCTGGACTGCCCACTCACCGGCAGTGCCTGGCCACTCGCTCAGCGGTACCGGCTTGACCGGCGACAGCATCAAGGTGACTTGCTTCCACTGGCGAGCAGGGCGCTCGGGAATGGTCACCGGGCCACGTTTGGCCTTGGCGCGTTGAAAATCCTTGCGGCGGGTAATCTCGGCCTGACGCTCTTGGGCGAAACGCTCAAGGTCCGCCCAGCGTTGAATTTCGTCTTCCAGATCCTTGAAGCTCATGACGCCACACCTGTTCACACGTTCGGGAGCTGGCGCGCCGTGGCAGCGCCAGCAGGGGGATTGATTCAGGCCTTCGCCCGCTTGATCTGATCGGTCAGTTGGGTCGGCAGCCCCTTGATGGTCAGCGTGCCGCCCTCTTCGTCGTACTCGATCTTGTCGCCCAGCAGGTGCGCTTCAAAGCTGATCGACAGACCTTCGGTACGCCCGGTGAAGCGACGGAACTGGTTCAGGGTGCGCTTATCCGCCGGAATTTCCGGAGACAGGCCGTAGTCCAGGTTGCGGATGTGGTCGTAGAACGCCTTTGGACGGTCCTCATCGACCAGCCCTGACAGCTCGTCCAGGCTGATCGGCTCGCCCAGCTTGCTCTGGGCCATGGCATAGCCGACGAGTGTCTGCGTCTTCTCTCGCGCCGACTCCTCGGGCAGGTCTTCTTTCTCAACGAAATCACTGAAGGCCTTGAGCAGCGTGCGGGTCTCGCCGGGGCCGTCGATGCCTTCCTGACAGCCGATGAAGTCGCGGAAGTACTCCGACACCTTGCGGCCATTCTTGCCCTTGATGAACGAAATGTACTGACGGGAAGCGGTGTTGTTCTGCCACTCCGACAGGTTGATACGGGCCGCCAGATGCAGCTGGCCCAGATCCAGATGGCGAGACGGGTTCACGTCCAGGGTGTCGCTGACGGTCACGCCTTCGCTGTGATGCAGCAGCGCGATCGCCAGGTATTCGGTCATGCCCTGCTGGTAGTGAACGAACAGCACATGGCCACCGGTGGACAGATTCGACTCTTCCATCAGGGCCTGCAGGCGCTCGACCGCCGTGCGACTGAAGGTGGTGAAATCCTCGGTACCGGCCAGGTAGCGCTTGAGCCAGCCCGACAGCGGGTAGGCGCCGGATTCCGGGTGGAACAGGCCCCACGCCTTGCCCTGCTTGGCGTTGTACGCTTCGTTCAGGTCGGCCAGCAGGTTTTCGGTGGCCTGGCTCTCTGGCAACTCGGCGTCACGGGCGTGCAGCACCGCAGGCGAGCCGTCAGGCTTCTTGTCGATCTGGTGGACGATGATGTGGCGAATCGGCATTTCGATATCCCTATAAAACGGCGCACCGCGGCGATGCGCCACAGTGGTTACAGCGCGTAGGTGAACTCGCCTTCTTTGCAGTCGATAATCAGCTTGGCGGCACCGAAATACAGGGCGGCCATCAGCTTCTGCCACCGGCGAGAAAAGTTGAAATTGCGCCCAATCGGCTCGCCGTCGATCATCGCGGTGATCACCTGCCCGTACTCGTAACCACGATCGGAATGGCCGGAAATCTGCACGCTGATGCGGTTGGCGTATTCGGTCTCGGTTCGGGTGCTTTCGCGCAGCCCCATACGGGTGCGGTGCGCCAGCTCGGGTTCCGCGTCGAAGAACACATGCACGTAGCGGGAGCGCCCGCCGATACCGTCCGCATCACGGATATGGATATGGGGCACATGCCAGCCCTTCTCGGCGGCCTTCTCTTGGTTGACCTCGATAAACGCTTCCAGCAGCTGGGTGAGGCTGACGAACTCGGGAATGGCGTCTTGGTGCAGCACTTCGTCGATGGCGGCATCGATACGGCGCATCATGTCGCCGGTCACGCCCGCATCCATCCACTTCTCTTTCATCCGCTGCGCGATCAGGTCGTTGTAGCGCGGCAGGTCGATGACCTTGGTCAGGTTCGCTGGCAGCGCGGCTGACAGCGCCTCCTTGAACTTGGCAGCGAAAGAGCCGTGGCAGTTGAACAACTCCTTGGTGACCTCCGTGAACATCCGTTCAAGGGTGGCGTCGATGATTTCGCCAGGGCGGGAACTGGCGGAAAAGGCTTTAACCCGGTCGGTCAGCAGCCCTTCTAACGATGGTTGTTGCGGCGCGGCCATAGTGTTTCTCCTACCTCACCTGTGAAGTTTGTTGCTGGCCGGGCGCGTGTTGGCGCGATTCGGTGGCCAGCTAAAGCCTGGGGGAAAGGCAACCGCCCAAGCACAACGACATAATGTCACAACATCACAATTTAACAATAGCGTTTTTATGTTTTTATACATTCACGCCGCATTTTCATGATCTCGGTACTGCTGGCTGTTGTGCCACTGCGCCAGCAGCGCATGCACCTCGGGCGGAACATCACGCCCGGCGGTCAGCACCATCTGTACGCAGGCCTCCACCAGCTGGATTTCCCGCGCGTACTCGGCGATGAACGCGGCCTTGTTGCCGTGGACGGCCAGCATGGTCTTGATCGGGCCGGTGCCCTGCTGGTGGTGGCCAGCGCACAGCGGCAGCACGTACCAGTGGGCGTGGCGCTTGGTGCGCCCGTCGCAGTGGTGAATCGATACGTGCGCCGGTTCTGCGTAGTTGCGCGGCCTGCCGTCCAGGATGCAGCAGATGCAGCCGCAGATTTCGGCCACGGTGTCGTGCCAACGCTTCTCACCTTGGGTAACTGTCCTGCCTTCCATCGATCACCACTCCTACGCGGTCATGCGCGTCTTGAGCTTGCCGCCCATGATTGACCCGAGCGCAGCGCGGGCCTGTTGGCCGACGGTGGTCAGCCTGTTCTGAGGTTCATTCGGGGTATGGGGAGTGGGATCGGGCGGGGTCACGGCCTGCCCTGCCTGTTCGGCAGCCTTGACCATGTGCTCAGTCACCATGCGCAGCGCCTGGGTGCGCTCGTAGGCGCGGGCCTTCACCGCGTAGGACTCGCAGTGGCGCAGCAGCGTGCCGATCGGGTGCAGGTTCTCGACAACCGAAGGCGTGTTGATGACCTCGACAAAATGCCGGGCGGTGACTGGGGCGCTTTCGGCGCCGATGCGGGTGATCAGCTTGGACAGCTGGGCGCCGACAGTCGCGTTGTACACCGGCCACTGCCGGTGACGCTCCTTGAAGGCCATGGCGTACGCCAGCCAGGTATGGAACGTCTTGCTTGTCGGGCTCTGGGGGTAGTTCTGCGGAGCCTGCGCCAGGGCGGCGCGCTCGGCATCGGTCAGCACCTGTGCGCCCGGCTCGTCGTCGACGTCGGGGGCAGGCGTTGAGACTTTAAGTGCTTTTTCAGTAATGAATGCTGTTTCACTACTATCTATTACATCCGGCTTTGCCGTAAACGGTGTTGCCGTATCCGGCAAAGCCGGAAGTGGTGGGACCGTTTCCGGCAAATCCGTAAACGGTGAATCCTGGGCCTTTTCCAGGCTGGCGATGAACGCGGCGCCCGCTTCCAGATTGGGTTCGTCGTACACCTCATAGCTGACGCTCTTGAAGGTGCCGCCCATGCGATCGAACTGGCGAACGACGTAACCGGCCTTCTGCAGCTCGATCAGCAGCGAATACACCTTGTCGCGGCCCGAGCGCTTGCCCAGACAGTTGGCAGTGCGGGCCATCAGGTCTTTGATGCGGATTTTCCAGTTGTCCTGCTTGCTCAGCAGGTAGACCAGAATGCCGCGTGCTTCCCAGCTCAGCCGGTCATCGTTGATGACGTTGCTGGGCAGGACGTAGTAGGTGTCTTTGCGGGCGACCCGGACAATGCTCATCGGCCACCCCCAGCACACTCGACTGAAGGGTTGCGATTGTCACAAAGCTGACAACTTTCAGCCGTTTGCGCACAAATACCGATTGCCAAGCAGGGTGATGCTTTGCTATGGGAACAAATATGGTAAAGTTCACGCATAAGTCGGTCGCCGATAGCAGGAAGGCGACGATGTGTGAAACAGATAAGCCACGACTGACGCCTCGTATGAGGCAGGTCCACAGCAAGGAAGGCTGTGTGGTACTAAGGGTTTACGCATAAATGACTTCGATCCGAGAAAAAAGAACCTCGCGCTTGCCGGCGGACCAGGTTCTTTTTTTTTGCCTTCAGGTTGGTAAATCTGGATAAACTGGGGCGCTGTATATCACAGCGTACCGTATGCGATCCAATTTATTACCATCCCCGGACAAAAGTACATACTGGCTTTTTGACCAGTTACCCCTGTTTTTGTGCCCTCCTCGCCAGCCGCTTCAGCTTGGCTGACGTCTTCTCGTAAAACGCCAACGACACCCCGCGCAAGCCTTCGGTAGCCTGCTGCAGCTGCTCGAAATTACGCTTGCCGATCGCCTCCGGCGCACCTTCCCCGCGCGCATCCGAAAACCGCATCAGGCGCTTGGCGCGCAGCATCGACGCGCGCAGCTGCTCGTACGGGTATGGCTGATCAAGGAACCCGAACGGCAAGCCCACAGACTCCTCAACCTTGCGCGCCAGGTACTCGGGAAAGCCACCCTTGGACTGCTGGGCCTGAACGATCTGGTTGGCGATCTTGTGCCGCTCCTCCTCGGGCAGATGAACCATCATCGCTCGCACGCCCCTGGGGCTGTGTAGATCCGTGTACAGGTTGAAGCGCTGCTGTCGCGCCTGTTTCCCGGCGTCGACCGCTTCCCTCGCGGTCGTGGCGCCCTCAAAAACTTCTAGGTTCATGTTCCTGATTCCATTAGTAAAACCACGCTTAATTTACGCCGATTAACAAGAAAACGCTATTAAAGCGAAAGCAACCTGTTTACTCTCTGCGCCATGCCGAAACGGTGCAAATTTGCGATGTCCGGGGATGCGTTGTCATCGGACAATGCTCGGCACCACCAACACCCACAGGAGCCCGCCCCAATGGCGAGAGGCGTCAACAAAGTCATTCTGGTCGGAACGTGCGGGCAAGACCCCGAAGTGCGGTACCTGCCCAACGGCAACGCGGTCACCAATCTGAGCTTGGCCACCAGCGAGCAATGGACCGACAAGCAGACCGGCCAGAAGGTCGAGAAGACCGAATGGCACCGCGTATCGATGTTCGGCAAGGTCGCCGAGATTGCAGGCGAATACCTGCGCAAGGGCTCGCAGGTCTACATCGAAGGCAAGCTGCAGACCCGCGAATGGGAAAAGGACGGTGTGAAGCGCTACACCACTGAAATCATCGTCGACATGCAGGGCACCATGCAGCTGCTCGGCGGACGCCCGCAGAGTGATCAGGGTCAGCAGCAATCGCGCCCGGCACCGCAGCAGGCACCACGCCAGCCACGACCGCAACAAGGAGCCGCCCAGCAGAGCCAGCAGGGCGCACCGCCGGACTTTGACCAGTTCGACGACGACATCCCCTTTCTTCCTTGGCACCACCTCAACGCGGTCTAACCCCTGCCCTGCAAGGATCTGAGCATGTTTTTCAAGAATCTGAAGCTGTTCCGCCTGACGCAAGCCCTGCCGTGGGATCTGGAAGAGCTGGCCACCGCGCTGGCGGGCAAACCGGCGCGTGCCTGCGCCAGCCAGGAACTGACCACGTACGGGTTTATCGCGCCGATCGGCAAGGGCGAGGACGCTCCGCTGGTGCATGTCAGCGGCGACTTCCTGCTGCTGGCCACCCGCAAGGAGGAGCGCATTCTGCCGGGCAGCGTGGTCAACGATGCGCTGCGCGAGAAGGTCGAGGCCATCGAAAGCGAGCAGCTGCGCAAGGTCTACAAGAAAGAGCGTGACCAGCTCAAAGACGAGATCATTCAGGCCTTCTTGCCTCGGGCCTTCGTGCGCCAGTCCAAGACATTCGCCGCGATCGCCCCGAAGCTGGGCCTGATCATCGTCAACACCAGCAGCGCGCGCACCGCGGAGGATCTGCTGTCGACCCTGCGCGAGTGCATCGGCTCGCTGCCGGTGCGCCCGGTGACGTCGAAGATTGCCCCGTCCGCCATCCTCACCGAGTGGGTCAAGCAGAAGGAATCCGCCGACGGTTTCTACGTGCTGGACGAATGCGAATTTCGCGACACCCACGAAGACGGTGGCAGCGTGCGGTGCAAGCGCCAGGATCTGACCTCCGACGAATTCGACCTACACCTGGCCAGCGGCAAGGTAGTCACCCAGCTGGCGCTGGCGTGGCAGGACAAGCTGTCGTTCGTGCTGGACGATCAGCTGAACGTGCGCCGGTTGAAGTTTGAAGACCTGCTGACCAATCAGGCCGAACAGGACGGCGGCGACGATGCGCTGAGCCAGCTGGACGCCAGCTTTACCCTGATGATGCTGACCTTCAGCGAGTTCCTACCGGCGCTGCTGGCGGCCATGGGCGGTGAAGAAATACCCGGCGGACTGGAAGGCGCCGTGGTGCTGACCAGTAGCCTTGGGCAGTTCGGCGCGCTGACGGCGGACCTGCAATCGCGAACCCTCAACACCGAGCAGAGCGATGCGGCGAACGATGAACTGTTGCCCGAAGCGACCGCCTTCGTGCGGGAGTCAGGGCGGGCGTCCATCAGCGCGATACAGCGCCGCTTCACGCTGAGATACAACCGCGCCGCGCGCCTGGTGGAAGCTCTGGAGCTGGCCGGTGTCGTCAGCCACATGCACCCCGACGGCAGTCGCGCCGTGCTGCAGGGGTAACGGCCATGCGGATCACCTACAACGGCAGATCACTCGACATCAACGGCAAGCCCGGCCTAACTCAGGGCCTGCCGAAAAAGCCCGTGCCCTGGACCGGCACGTTTCTGGTGGCTGACACCGCAGGCAACGCCGTCGAGGCGAAATGGCTGCCCGGCACTAACAGCCCCATGCCCTACCTGCAGGCGAAGGAAATGGCCTTTCGCTTGTTGGAAGAGCTGAGTACGAAGCTGGAAGCCGAACACGGCCTGGCCATCAAGAAAACCACCTTCACGTTGATCGGTCGATGACTGCGCTGGCCTCTGACTTCGCCCTGCCGCAGTTCATCGTCTCGCAGCCGGTCAGCGACCGCATTCAGAGCGGCAAGGCGCGGTTGATGATCCTGCCGTTTCGCCCGCAGCCGTCGGTGTGCCCTTCCCTGCTGGAGCAATTCGGCGTGGAAGCGGTCGCCGACGAAGACCTGCTGAGCAGCGCGCGGGTGGCCTTCAGCATGGGCCTGATACAACCGCCGATCGCGCCCATTCGCATCGGCTATGCGTTTGAACTACAGCGCGCATTCGTACCGGAAAAGTGTCACAAATTTGGTACGGGGATAGTGCAAAAGATGGGCATCACCCGATTCAATGATATAACTACCCGGCATTGGCGCCAGTGCGGTTATTCCAGTCGGGAAGACTTTAACGAGTATTGGCATCAGGCAGCAGCGGACCTCGGCGACGTGTCTAATCCGTGGTGCTGGCTGATTGAGTTCATTTACAAAGGATAGCAAATGGCCATCAGTTTAATTGCGGCGACATTGATTCATATTATTTGGCTGAGCCGGGCTTACCAGCATATTAATCCCGAGATCCAGAAGCGCGTCAGGGCCGCCAGCGCCGCGATTTGCTGGGTTTTGACCTGTGCCCTGTTCGTTTTGGTGCAGCAGGCATTACAAGACCGGGCCTTTCCTGAAAATTATTTGCCAGGCAGTTCAGCGTCTGGACAGGTAATCCGCGTGATTGCTTCCCCTGATAATTCAGTCTGTTACGCGGAAATACGCTCATCAGCCGCTGATCAGCGATAGCAACTACCGTCCGTCGGCAACTTTTGCCACTATTGGAACTTCTCAAAGGGCTTGCTACCTTACCGTGAGTGTGGGGCTAAGTGTGGGGCTAAGAATTTTCGAAATAGGGGAAACCCTTATTCCATAAGGCCTACACGCTAGTTTATCCGGGGATGTCACATCCCCGGTGTTTTCAGTAAAATCTGAGACAGTTTTACCCACTGATGTACGGACCGGGAAAATCCCAACCAACCTGTCCCCCGGTCCGGGAATGGAAGCTGCGCAATGACTACCCAAACCGTTACACACTGCAGAAAGGTCGAAAAACCATGGCTCTACGACACGATCGGATCGGGGAAATCAGCATTCCCGGCGTCTACCAGGACAAAAACGGCCTGAGCCTGAAGGTTCGAGCTTCTGGTACTCGTTCCTGGACCCTTCGCTATCAATTCAACGGAAAACGTCACGATGTCGGCCTGGGTTCTTACCCGGAGGTCGGGCTGGCGGATGCGCGCAAAAAGGCCACTGAGCTGCGCGCCCAGATTGCCAAGGGCATTGACCCGCTGGAACAGCGCAAGGAGGCCGCGATTGCCTCGGTGTCCGTCGACGACACGGCAGCTACCTACATCGAACGCCACTCCCTGGGCTGGTCGACCAAACACACGTCCCAGTGGCGTAACAGCATCGCCACGTACGTGTCGCCGCTGGTGGGGCAGATGGCGATCGCCGAAATGCAGACCCACCATGTCACCAAGATCCTTGACCCCATCTGGATGGCGAAACCCGAGACGGCCCGGCGCGTGCGCAACCGCCTAGAAACCCTGATCGATTTCGCCGAATCAAGCGGCCACTTCCGAGGGGATAACCCGGCCCGCTGGAAAGGCCATCTGCAGAACATCATGCCCAAGCAGAGCGTGACAAAAACGCCGATGAAGGCCATGGAATTCAGCCGTATGCCGTATTTCATGCTGATCCTGGACGGCGAGCACTCCCGCGAAGCGCGTTGCTTGCAGTTCCTGATCCTGACCGCGTGCCGCACTACCGAAGCCCTTGGCGCGACGTGGGATGAAATCGACATGATCAACCGCGTGTGGACCATCCCGGCAGAGCGCATGAAGGGCAAAGAAGTCCATCAGGTGCCACTGAGCGAGGAAGCCATTCAGGTGCTCAAGGACACCAACACCCGTGGTCGCAGCGAGCTGGTTTTCCCAGCAGCGCGCAGCACCGAACAGATGCAGGACAATGCGCTGCGCCGCCTACTGGAAAAGATCGGGGAAGACTGCACCGTGCATGGTTTCCGCTCGACGTTCCGCACCTGGGCTGCCGAGAAAACCGCCTTTTCTCATGAATTGTGCGAACTGGCGATTGCCCACGTCGTCGGTACGCCGGTCTCCCGCACCTACGTGCGCGGCAACCAGCTGGAAAAGCGCAGGCCGTTGATGGCGCGCTGGGCGAAATTCGCCATGGATCGCGTCAACCCGACAGATCCAGTGATCGCCAACACGCTGCTGCCAGAAAGCACCCGCACTTTCCTGTAACGCCATCACCCGGCGGGCCTTGCGCCCGCCGGGGCTACCCATTTCCTGTTCAACAATATGCGTAAATTGACGGAAATAGGCCGAAATCAGACATGTTTATGCGTAAATTGACATTTCTCAGTCAATTTTCGCGTTATTAATGCTGACAATTTCCCGCAATTGAACGTGCTCCAATCCGCCGGGCAGGTAGCTGACGACCGTCCGCCGCTCGACCGTGAATGTCGGTTCAGTGGCCTGTGTTGGCGCTGGTTCGGCGGGGGACGCCGGGGCGTGTTGGCGGGGTTGATTTACTGGTGGTAAAGGCATGGCGAATCTCGCTCTGTAAGGTGTAAGCCGCCATTGTCACAGAGACTTTTCGGGGGTTTAGCCGCAGGTTTCAGAAACAAAAATCTTGCCTATGCCCAGTCACCAATAATCCGGTTTTTCTGCTGGCTTCTTACGGGTCGGGACGCGTTGGGGGAATTGATGTGCGGCCAGCTCGGCATTCGTAACGACGTGACGCATCCAATGCACGTACGGCTTCAATGAACCGGGCACCGTGCGCTTGATGCCTTCGTGGTGGGGCAAAATCACCCCTAGGCGCATATCAGGAAAATCTTCATGAATGGCCCTCAACGCGGGTGTCATATCCGTGTCAGCGGAGACCAATACCAATTGTTCAATCCGCTGCTCGGGTGGCAGTGTTGCCTGACGCGCTGCGAGGCGGTACATGCTTATTGCGATATGAACGTCAGTCTCTTTTTCTTCCAACTTCCATATCTCGACCTGATTTGCTCTGGAAGCTGGGGTGTTCTTATCGACAAAGCGAGGGGCCTTGCCAGACTCCAGTTGATGCCGTCCCCAAAACACTTCAACTCCACGCGCGACCAGCGCACGCAGATATGTGTTTTGTGCCTGTTGGGAAATGATGCCTCGGCTGGCCAACGAAGGCTTGACCCCCGAAGTGAAGAAATTAACGGCCTGCAAAGTGGTCTCTGGATCTTCTACCCGCAGAATGTGCGCCAAGAGCGCCTGCAGATCCAGCCACTTGAATTCGGTGCCTGCAAGGAGGCCGTAAAAGAGGTTGTAGCCATCAACAAAGCACGCAGTGCGCAAGATTTCACATCCCTGAGAACGAAAAAACCGGCGCTTGGCCGGTTTCTTCACCTCAACAGCCAGCGAACTTAATCGCTGCGTACGAGGCTGAGTAGTGAGCTAACTATGCAAGAAATCGCCAGTAAACACAAGGCCATTGATCAAATTTGATCAACGCCAGCCTATCAAAAGAAAGCCCGCGCGCGGCGGGCTTTTCTGAATTGGCGAATGAGCTGCAGTTGATCAGGCAACGGCCCGATCAAGGTCGAAACGCGCCCGGTAATCGGCGATTTCCTGCGCGCTGAGCTTTGAGGTGTCGAAGTCCGCCCACCGCACGCCCAATTCACGGCATTCGTTCCAGCTGTGCCAGCCGCCGACCTGCAGGCCGGTTTCGGCCATCCATTCCAGCACCTGGCTGGCGCCCAGGCATTCGCACATTTCGCCGAACAGCTGATCACATTCACTACGCGTCAGGCGGTATTGCACCGCGAACAGATACAGCGCGTCGTGAATGGCACCAGCTAGGCGGTGGTCGATGCTGGCGAACAGCTCGCGAAACAGCGCCGGTATGCTGGCCAGGTCGGTCACCATGCCTTTCAGGGCGGTGAACGTACGCCCCTTGCGGTCGGTGAAACTAAAGTTCTCCAGCAGCGACCACAGCTCATTCGATTCGTGGGTGTGGTACGCCTTCAGCAGCAGTTCGCCGCTGAATCCCCACTTGATCGCGCCGCCCACCGGGGCGCGGCCCGCCCCTATGACCACGACTGGCTCCATATCAGGCCGCCTTCGCTTCGCCGGTACCGGTCGCTGTCTCCGGTGCCGGGTCGATGACGATCGCTGCCGCCTTGGTGGTTTCGGTGGCCTTGGCCGTGACGTCGACCGCTTCCACCGCTGCCGTGCTCGACGCGGTGTCTCCGGACAGGATCTGCTGCGCCGTGCTCTTGTCGATCGCGCCGGTGGCCAGCGCCGTATCAACCTTTGCCGCGATCAGCGTGTTGACCTCCTGCGCGCTGGCGGTGGCCAGCTTCGCCTTGAGGTCGGTGTCGCCGTTCACGACATCGCACAGGCCCGAGTTATAGACCTTGCCCACCAGCACCAGCTGGCCAGCGGCACGGGTCGATTGCGGCAGCGCGCAGTACTCCTCTACCGCTGCGGACGCCACGGTATAGGCAGCGTGCGCAGTGGTTTTGATCCCCTTTACGACGGTGCTGCACCCCACCACTGCGGCGCCGATCGCCAGCGCGCACAGTGCCCCCATCAACAGCCCTTTACCCTTACGCATTGCCTCTCCTCCAGCGCCAGCGCGCTTGTTACGGCCTTTCGGCCTGATCGCCCGATTGCGATTCTTTGCGGGGGCGCTCGACCGCCTTACCGGCGACGTAGCCGGTGGTAACGGCGCCGAGCACCATGCCCGCGATGATTTCCAGTGAATTGGCGATGATCCGCACCAGCTCGATCGCCTGATCGCCGCCGTGCGCCATCCAAGTGACCCCGGCCATGACGCCGCCGAACAGGCCGAGCACGGCAGACAGGACGGTGATGCACAGCGCAAATCCGAAGCGCTTGACCGACGGCCTGCCGGTCGAGCCCTCCTCAACGAAACGCCCCATCCAGCGCAGGAACTGATTCATGCCGGGAAGGCCTCCAGTGCGCGCCCCAGATACTCCACGCGCGACTTGGCGCCGTTCTGGCCGCCGTTGATGACTTGAGTGATCTCTGCGAATTTGCCGCCGTCGGCCAAGGTGTTGAGCCTGCGGCTCGACCAGAACCACGCCGCCGACAAGGCCGCGCCCTCGGGTGTGCGCAGGAAGTCCGGCACGCTGGCCAGCGGCATGCCGACGACACGGGCGAATTCGTCGTGATTGGCCTTGAACGTCAGTTGCTTGAGCCCGGCGCCCCGGTGCCGCCAACCGTCGCCACTGTCTTCGTCGCCGTTGCCGAAGCGATTCGCGTAGACCTTGTTGGCGATCAGTTCGGGCTTACCGGCCAGCTGCATGGCCAGTTCGTTAGGCACAATCCGCAACCCGCCTTTTAGCTCGACCTTCAGGTACACCCCGACACGGGTGTACTCGCCGAATCGGTTCGGCCAGGTGTTGGCCAGCCCGTCGGCGGTGTAATTCAGGTTCTCGCTGACACGGGTGAAATCGGCGCTCTCGTGCGCGATCTGCGCCAGAAACATGGTCACGCGGTCGCGGGTGTTGATCTGGTAGCGCTGCATGGCGGCATTGAGCGGCGCCAGGTACTGGCCGCATGCTTGGCGGCCCTTGTCCGTGCAGCACAGCGCGCGCAGCTGGGCGAGCGTGACCAGTTCATTACCGGCCATTGGTGCGGCCCTTCTGCTCGCTTTCCCATTCCAGACGGCTGACGCGCTGCTTCAACGCCTCGGTATCGTCCGCCACCTTGCTGAGCCGCTGATTGGTTTCCACCGCCTCACGCTTGGCCAGCACCTGCTCCTGCGCGATCGCGGCAATCGACGCCACCACGCCATCCAGTTTCTTGCTGAAGTCCCCCACGCTGCTGGCGATTCCGCTGCCAAGCCAGCAGATGAACGAGACGGCCAGCGTCTGGGCAATCCCCATGCCCCATTTCACTGCCCAGTGCTGCTGTGCCGCTTGCGCTGTCATGTAAAAACCCTGTTCACGAAACTACATGGCCATCATTTTCAGATGGCCATGCACGGGTTCCGGGAGGGGGTTTGCCTGCTATCGGCGCTTGGCCAGCACGTTGGCCAGGTTGCCGACGCTTTTGGTCACGCTGTTGATGCAGCTGATGATCGTGTTGAGGCCTTTGCTCTGGTTTTCCTGCGATTTCTTCCAGTTCTGGAACGAAGAGCTCTCAAACAGCGCCGTCACGTCGGTGTCGGTCAGGTGCATCGCGCTGCGAATGTCCTGCCCCATGTACAGCGCCAGGTCAGCCAGCTTGTTCGTCGTCTGCTTCCACCAGTTCACACGCCCTTCGGCTGATTCCGCGACGGGGGTGAAATCGGGCATAACCCAGCTCGGGCACCCCCTTTTCTGCGTCCGGCTCGCTGACTTGTGCCGCCAGCACGCCCTGGTGATTGAATACCGCGTGGACGTGGTGCTGCAGCGCCATGGATGCGTCGGAGTAGCAGTCAAACAGGTCGATAAAGTCGCTTTCCGGAACGCCCATCAGCTTTTCGATCCGCGCCAGCAGGGCTTCGGCGTAGGCCACCGGCGTGCTGTACGCCAGCGGTTCTTCGTCCTCATCCCGCACGCAGGCCGCCATCACGCCGAATTGCCAGCTGGCGTACGTCTTCGGCAGGCGTCCGGACTCCACCAGTGTTTCGATCGCTTCGGCCTGGTAGCCGTGCAGCGGCGTGCAGATGCACGGTTTGCCCTGGAACTCAAATGCCGCTGCTTCCACGTAGTCGGTACCGGCCAGCAGGTAATCGCTCAGATGCCCGTTACCGATCTCGAAATTCGGCCCGTCATCCAGCACCGCTGCCAGGTAATAGACCGTCACGTTCATACGCTCGTTGACCGACCAGAACAGCGGGTCGGTGACAGCAGGCTGGCCCGCCGGGCGCGGGATCTGTTCGCAGCAGTGGCGCAGAAACGTGGTGATGGTCCGTTGCTCGTAGCGGTACGGGATGGCGCACAAATCGCGCACCTGGCCGATGGTCAGTTCGCGCGGCTGCACCGACACCCGCCGAGTGTGAACAGGCTGGATCGACTTCATAGGGTTCCAAACGATTCGTATTGTGTGAAAGTCAGGTTCAGGGCGGAGAACTCCTCGACGGCGCGGTTTTGCGCCACTTGACAGCTCACCGGCACCAGCACCCAGGAATTTGAATAGCCCCGACCTTCCTCAATGGCGCCGTGGGTGATGGTGAACGTGTTGGCGTACTCGCTGGGCAGCCCAAAGGTGCCGTCCGGGTGCGCGTGCAGGCGCTTGAGGTTTTCAAACCACGTCTTGATCTCGCCGTCGACGTCGTAGCAGGTCAACGACAGCTCCACCGGATCGGCGCCGGTGGGGGCCTGCGTGAAGCCGGAACCGATCTTTTTCGTCTCGTACCCCAGCTGCACGCCGTTGTAGCTGAATTCGGTGGCCAGCAGGTTCACGCGCGGCGCGCTGACGTTGCCGATCGGCTCCACCAGCACATGCCACAGGTTCGACCGCTCGCGCAGCACCGACATCGACTCCTGATACATCGCCTGCAGGGTTGCCCAGCTGGTACCGGCGAGCGCGACGTTACCGGCGCCGTAGTTGCTCGACGGACCGAAAACCGTATCCAAAAAGCCGTTGGCCGCCTTGCCAAAGTTGCCATTCAGCAGGTTGCCGCCGATGTTTGCGTACTTGATCACTGCCGGGGATGCGCTGACAGAGCCCAGCAGCTTGCCCGCACCCTGGTAGCCCAGCCGCTCGAAAATGTCGCCCATCAGATACTCACGAAGTCGAAAGAGAACGCCTGGCGCGGTAGCTCGCGCTCGTAATCGGCGATGGCGGCCTGCACCTCGGCGACCGACCGGCCATAGGGATCTGCGCCCATGGTCCGGGAAGCTTCCAGCGCGGTGCTGTTCTCCCGTTCCATGTACAGCAGCCACAGGGGCCGAATCTGCGACAGCTCACTGTGCGTCAGGTCAATGTCTTGGTCGGTTTCGCCATCACCCAGCGCCGACGCGCTGATTTCCTGCCCGCTTTCCAGGTCGGCGTACCCGCTGTAGAACCGGGTGGCATCGCGCAGGCTGCGCAGCACCTGCTCATCGGTCAGCACGAGGCCAATCGGCAGTTCCGCCATGTGCTGGGCGGCCAAGTCGGAAAGCTTCATGGCCTGGCCTTACTGGTTGGCGAAGTAGTGGAAATGCAGGGTGCCCGCGTACAGCAACGGGGTGTCGTTCTCCCAGTCGCGGTCGGCGAC
This sequence comes from Pseudomonas sp. NPDC090208, assembly GCF_044746785.1. Lineage (NCBI taxonomy): Bacteria > Pseudomonadati > Pseudomonadota > Gammaproteobacteria > Pseudomonadales > Pseudomonadaceae > Pseudomonas > Pseudomonas sp. NPDC090208. Next base: position 62,931 of record NZ_JBIVCU010000024.1, on the reverse strand, counting down.
GTCCATCACCACGAACGCGCCTTTGATCTCCTGCTTCATGCTGTAGTCTTCCGGGCGGCCTGCGTAGGCCGTGGCCTCAAACACCGCACCCTCCTCGATCATCTTGAGGAGTTCGGCATGCACGGTGCCCTTGACGACCTCGTAGAACGCGATCGGACCTTCAAACTTGGTTTTCGTGTTCTGCGGCTGGCCCATCAGCTGCCCGTTGGGGCCGTAGGCTTCCATGGCGTCCTTGACGGTCGGCACCGCCCAGGGAAACTGCTTACACAGCAGCTGGACGCCTTCGTGGCCATGAATGACCAGCACCGCGTCAGCGGTCGACGCCTTGCGCCCCAGGTCTTGAATGTTGGAGAACGTGCTGGATAGCAACGCGTGCTTGTTGACCGTCATCGGGGCGCCCCTGAGTGTGTGTATTCAGGGCAATGATCGGGGACAAAAAACCCCGCTCCGGGGCGGGGTTTGCATGCTTTACCGGTCAGCCTCGGGCAAAGAATCGCTTGATGTCGGGGCGGTCCAGCGCGGTCAATGTGGCCATGCTGACTTGTACCGTCAGCTCGGTGAAATTACCCCGCGAGTCCTTCGGCGCGTGCAGCGGGTAACTGATCGATTCCACCACCATGGGCGAGGCTGTACGCCCGGCATAGGTCATCCCAAGCAGCTTGGGCGTCATCGACGGGAATAGCGCCTTGATGAAACTGTCGACGTCGTGCGTGGTTTGCAGCACTTCCGACAGAATCCCCTCCTCGGCCAGCTGCTGAGGAAACACCCACTCCATCAGCCGCTGCAGCGGCGCCTCTACCTGCGATGCCGCGTCAGTGGTGGCGCGGAACAGCAGGGAGAAGTTGTAACGCACCGGCGGCATGCCGCTGAACACCTGGCGCGAATTGAGCTTGGTCATGCCGGTTCGGCCTTCCAGCTCATGCACGGCGGTTTTAAGCTTGTCGGCGCCAGCGTCCAGCATGTTGCCGACCTTGCCGTTCGGGTCCGGGTTCACCGCCTGCAACGCGTTGAGCACCGGCACCAGTGAGCCACTTTGAATCATCGCCGTGAGCGCGGGCGCCTTGGTTTCCGGGCCCATGTTTTCAAAGGGGCTTTGCCAGTTGAATGTCGCCTCAAGTGACCCCTCCTCCATGGGTCCGTACACGCCTTCGTACTCATTGATGTCGGCCACGCCCTTAGAGTCGCACACGAACAGCCGCACCATCAGCAGCGACGACAGGTTGCCCCAGTCGCTGCCCAGATCGTTGCTGGACATCTTGCCACCCAGGAACGAATCCAGCGTACTGCCGATGCCGGTGGCCACAGTGTCGCCGTCCAGCAGGTTCGACACCGCGCCGGACACCTTCTCGCCGACTTCGGAAAACGTGGTTTCCCCGTTCCAAAGCGCCGAGACGGTGCCGGTCACCGTTTCGTAGGCGCTGCTGGCGCCACTCTCCAGCAGTTTCAGGTTCTCTTTGCCACCGACAAAGCCCGCCAGGCTGTTTTCCGCCTGGCTGGCCACGCCGGTGATCAGGTTGCCCCCGACACGACCGGCAGCGTTCGCGGCGGACCCCAGCAGCTTGTTCGACGTGCTACCGGCCAGGGTGCCGGTCACCCCCTTGAGGGAGCCGGAAACCAGCTCCCCGGCCTTGTCAAAGCTGAAGTCCACCATGGCTTACAGGCCCATTTTCTTGCGCAGGCGCATCGACTTCGCACGCTTGATCTTCGCGCTGCCGCTGAAGGCCTTGCGCTGCATCTTGCGGACGGCAGACTTCTGGGCGGCGGTCAGGCGCACGGTACCGGCGATGCGCTTTTTCAGCTTGACCTTGCGGCCACCGCGCACGGCAATGACCTTGCGATAGGTCGCGTCCAGCATCTTGTCGTCATCGTCGTCGCCATCCACGAAACGACCGGCATCGTCGGTCATGGCGTCTTCACCCTGGGGCATCTTGTCCAGCAGCGCTTCATGCACGCGCTCGCCCACGTCGTTATCGAAGTCACCGCTGGAAATCAGGGTGTCGATATCGTCAGCGGAAATGCCCTTGTCTTCCAGGTAGTCGCCCACCAGCTCGGCAACCATGCCCGCGTAGTCCACTTCGTCTTCGGTCAGGTCAGTGTCGCTGTCAGCCGCGGTGCCTACGATCAGCGCCAGCAGACGGTCGCCGTAGCCCTCGCCTTCGCCGAGGTCGTCGGTTTCCGCCCACTCGCGCACCACTTGGGTCGCGTCCAGGCGCATGTTGTCGGTGTACACGACATCCGGCACGTCGTCGCCACCGCCGCCCTTATTGGCCGCGTCCAGCAGTGTGTCCTTCGGGTCCGGCGTCTGCGGCTGTTCGCCACCGTTGGCCTTCTTGATTGCGGCCTGCAGGGCGACACCTTTTTGCAGAATGTCACTCATCAAGTTCAAGTTGTTCATGCCCGTTCTCCTTAGCTCTGGCGGACGATGGATTGTTGCAAGCGGGCTACACGGGCCGTACCGTCGAAGCAGACCGGGTACATGGCGTCGTATTCGTCATACGGCGCGGCTTCGTTGCGCTTGACTTCGTATTGCCACGCGGCGCCGTCAAGTTCGGCGGTCGGATTGAGCCAGCCCGCCGACTCGATCGCAGGCAGCAGCGTGCCCAGGAAGCGCGACATATCCTTGATCGATGTCGCCATCGGCTTCTGCAGCGTTTCCTGCCCATAGGCCGCCACCATGTCGTCAAGGAAGCTGGACATTTCGGCAACGGCGATCAGCTTGGAAGCGCCCGTGGTCTGCGCACCGGTCAGGGAGTCGACCCAGGCGTATTTCGCGCCGCTCGGGTAGTCCTTGAAGATGCACGGGTTGATCTGGTTGGCCGCCAGCAGCTCCAGATCGTCGTCACTCACGTCATACATCTGCGTGATGTTGGTACCGGCCAGACCGAAGTCGCTGCCCGCGATCGCGCGGTTGCGCGGCGCGATGCCTTTGGAGTTGACCTGTGCGTTACGCGCGCAGCGCAGGCCAATCTGCTGGCCGGACGTACCGAAATACGCCTTGCCGCCCGCCATCGGGTTGTCACGCTTGAGCGGCGCCCAGAAGGCCTGCCCGTACATGGTTTTGATGTCGGAGCCGATCGACTGAATGAACGCCACAGCGGCTTCCGGGGTCAGTCGGCCCGGCACGTCGAACGGGAATTGCTTGTTGATCTCGGTACCCAGCGCACCCAGCATCGACAGCAGCGTCAGGTTTTCCGAACCACCGGCGCACAGGTAGGTGAAGTTCGGGCGCGAACGGCGCAGGCGATCGACCGCCGCCGCCATTTCCGCCGAGGTGTACACGGTCGCGCCTTCGGTGAAGTAGATCAGCGTTGCGGTGCTGAACTTCGCCTTGTTGTTCGCGGTACCGTAGAACGGGCAGTTCACCGGCACGGTGGCGCTGTCCTTGACCTCGATCACCTGCAGCGAGTCGGTGCCCTTTTCGATCACGTCGGTGATGAAATAGCTGTTACCGAATTCGTCCTTCGCCGCCGGGTCAAGCGAGCCGGTAAACGGGCCGATGATGACCTTGCCGTCCACCGGGTCAGCGAATTGCACGGTGATGACTTTCGACGGCGCTGCCACGCCCTGGTCGTCTTCCGTTTCCAGCGCGTTGATCTGGCAGACCAGACCATCGTTGTAGCAATCCAGGTGCTTGAATGCGATCAGCGCACCATCCGGCAGCCCGGCGCTTTCCAGACCGGTAGTCCAGACGTCAGGAGCCGCACCGCCACCCTGCGCCGGTACGGACGCGGTGGCGACCAGCAGCTTGTTGACCGCGCTGCTGGAAATCAGGCGCGACGTGATCACCTGCTGAGTACCGTAGCGCAGGGCCTCGTACGCCTGCACCTGCGCTTCGGCCAATGCGGTGATGTTGAGGCTGACGCCAGCGCCCAGCTGGCGTTCGATCTTCTCGCGCGTGACCGCAAACACCTTGTCGGTGCGCCCACGGGTGAATCGACCGATGAAACCAGCGTTGTAGTCCGAGGCGACAGAGCCGATCTCGGACTTGTCCATGACCAAGCCCAGCTGTACGCCGGAACGCTTGCCGATGGTTCGCGAAAATTGAACAGTCATGCGTGCGGCTCCTTATTCGCCGGTAGCGGTTTTGCTGCCCCTGCCGCCTTTGGGCTGGCTCACAGCCTCTACGGTGGTTTCGGCAGGGGTTTCGGCATCGGCAGACGCCGCTTCGGCTGCAGGCTCGGCGACGACTTCAGCCACGCCTTCCGCTTCCAGCACCGCAAAGTCTTTTTCGGGGCGCTTGAAGCGCTGGGCCAGGGTTGCGCAGTCGGTGACCACCACCCACAGCTGTTCAAAGTTCTTGACCTTGAACGTGATCGGCTCGCCCGGCTTGATCACGTCGCTGACGCCTGTCGAAGGCACCACCAGCGGCTTGATGTTCTTGTGCGTCAGCGTTGCCGTGAACGGGTAGCTACGCCCCTTAACGAAGGCCTCGACCTTCTCGCGCGGGTCGTGACCCGCCTCCTGATTAATTTCAATCTTCGCCATGTTTCACCTGTAGCCCCGTGTCTGAATCCCATTGCTCACGCACCGCGCGCGCCGAAAAGTCGTGCTGAATCGCGGCGTAATGCCGGGCTGTCGGAATCACCACCTGCTGACTACCGCCGTTGCGCATCAGTCGAACGTTCAACGGACGCACCACAAGCAAGTGTCTGGTGTTGTTCACCAGCGTCAGCTCGGCGGGAAATTCCGCGATGTCCGGCAGTCCCCACGCAGGTGACTTTACGGTCGCTGCGACGGGCTCTTGGGCGGGGGTTTGCGCGGTTTCCGCGCTCTCCTGCACCCGCTCATGCGGCAGGGTCGACGCCAGTTTCCAGTCCTCCGGGAAACGCCCCATCGGCGAGAAAAAGCCGCCGGGCGGCACCTGGCGCACCAGCTCGACGGCTGGCGCTGGTTGGTCGGATTGAGTTGCGCCGTTTGCCTGATCGCCGGACAGAGAAACGGGCGCTTTCGCGCCCGCTTCCTGTTGGTCGACGGCAATGGCGGGTTTTGCAGCAGCCTTGCGAGTGACAGGCTTGGTAGCCTTGTCCGCATCGCTGGCGGGTTTGCTTGCCCGTGCCATATCGCCCCCTTAGACCGCCAGCGTGTCGACGTTCTTGACCTTGATCAGCGCACAGCCCAGTGCCGACAGGGTGTGCGGGTTGACCTCGGTCACGTTACGGCCATACAGCGCTGCACCGGACTTCAGGTCACTGAAGATGCCCAGCGGAATCATGGTTGGCGGCAGGGCGTCCGACAGCACGATCGGGTTACGCGCCACCTGCGCCGCACGACCAATCGCCAGCATTTCCAGGTCGGTGGCGGTTTCGTTGACGTAACGCGGGGTGTAGTAGACGTCGTACTGGTTCTTGTAGCGGCCTACGCGGTAGATGCCTGGACGTGCCGACACACCGGACGGGGTGAAGTCATCCGCGCCCATGGTGCGGAAGTTGGCTGCACCCTTGGCGCCCACGAACAGGATCGACAGGCCGAACTCCATGGTCTTGTTGGCCACGTCCTGGTCAACCTCACCCATGAACGCGGCGAAGTCGCGCCAGCGCTGCGCACGGGATTTTTGCAGCAACTGGTTGGAGACGTCGTAGTCGAACTCGCGCTGAGTGTTTTCGGCAACGTCGCGGATCTTCGACAGCGCGTCGTAGTAGCGCTCCATCGCCAGCTGCGCACGCGCGGCGTTCACCGCCACGGTCAGGAAGTCGGCACCCAGTTCGCTCTGGCCCTGGCTACGCGCACCCGGAGTGACCTGCATCAGTACACGCCATTCATGGCAGAACACGCTGAAGCTTTGCGCGGTGGTCTTGATCGCAGGCGTCAGCAGCGGCTGTTTTTCGTAGTCGATGAAGCCATTGACCTTGACCACGGTGTCAGCAGGCAGTGCCGGGTTGAACGACAGGTTGCCGGTACCGGCAGCAAAGTCGACCGAACCCGAAATGGCGTATTTCGAGCCGCTGATGTCGACCTGACCGGCGATCTGGCGAACAGCAGCAGAATCGTTCGGGTTGATCTCGCCAGCGACCTTGAAACCAGCGATCTTGACGGCAGTACGGGACGGCAACACTGGAACTGCAGCACCGGCGCCAGCCTGATCAGCCTTGAAGGCGAAGGTAGCAGTAGTGCGATCACCGCTCAGTTGCGCGACCACAGTGCGCTCGGCGTTGATGTAGTTCTGGCCACCGTTCACACCGTTGAGGATGTCGCCATCCTTGTACGCGCCGAAGGTGGTACCCGCGACGTTGTTGATGATGGCCAGCTTCGATTCGTTCGAGTTGAGGTCGGCAGGCAGGTACGCGCCGAATGCCATCGCTTCGGCCAGACTGCCGATGATGGCCACTGCGATGCGGTTTGGTTGGTGCGACAGCGGGGACGATTGCAGCGAGTTGGAAACGCTGTCCAGGGTCAAGCCGCCCAGACCGATCGAAGCCTTACCGTCAGCGACAACCAGACCTTGGGAGACCGCCGAATCGATCATGTCCGCCGACGGCACGAAACCGTGCTCGTGCTGGAAGCGCGCGATACCGTCCAGCATCGAGCCCACGATGCCTGGGCGGTCTTTTTCATCGACCATTTCCATCAGCGCTTTCATGCGCTCTGGCAGCAGGTCGTCTTGGTTCTTCAGGGCTTCGCCGATGGCGCTGACCGAAGATGGCGCTGCGCTGTCGAGCATGGTGCCGGTGCCACGGCTGAGCTTCAGCAGCTCGCCGACCTTCACCTCATCCGCCGCCAGGGTGGTGTCGGGCGCGTAAACGTGTTTTTGCGACATGTTCCTACCTCATTGCTGTTTTGGGCTGCGCCCGATCCGTTACAGCAAGAATTTTGAGGTCGGAAAAAACCCCCACCGGGTGGGGGTTTGCATGGTTTTCACGTCGCCGCCGGGTTACTTGTGCAGCACAATCAGGCGGGCATTTGCACAGGTTTGCGCCAGCAGCGCGTTGTCGTTGAAGGTACCGCCGTCCAGCTTTTCGACGTAGGCCTTGTGCGCGTCCAGCCAGTCGCGGAATTCTTGGGCTTTGTTGTCAGGCCCAACAAACACGCCCTCCCCCGCGATCGCCACCAGCGTGCCGCCGCTGGCCAACATGCCGTAGGCGCGCATGATGTGATCGGCGTCCCGGCGCTTGGAGAACGGCGGGTTCATCAGGATGGCGGGGTACGGCTCATCCGGCTTGAAGTCGTTGAAGTCTTCGGCTACGACGGTGTAACCCTTGGCGGTCAGGATGTCGCGCAGCTGGTGACTGATTTCAATCACGTCGACCACGCCACCGGCAGCGGCAGCCGCGTCAGCCAGGTTGCCGTTACCGGCGCTTGGCTCCAGTACCCGCATCCCCTTGGTGATGCGCGCCAGATTGGCCATGCGCTGCGCAACGTGGGCAGGGGTCGGGAAGAAGTCGACGCCCACATTTTGCCCCATCACTGCCCGCTCAGCCTTGGCCACAGCGCTCTCTTGTTTCTTCTCGCCCATCAAAGGCAGCAACGCCCGGCAAGCGTCCTGCAACTGCGCGTCGTTGGTGATGCCCATCCGCTTCAGGCGGTCGAATCGGTTGATCACCTCCATGGCATCCATCATGTAGCGCCCGCCCTTGATGGTCTGAAGCACTTGAGAGGCCTTGCGAGTGATGGCGATGTCGCCCTCGTCGGTCAGGCGCCAGCGTTCGGCACGCTGCCCCATCTTGGTCAAGGCAGCAATCAGGCGGGAGTTGCCCGTGGGAGCCTTCTGGGCGATCGCTCGCCCGGCGTCACGGTATTGGCTCGCCCATACCAGCGGCAGAGGCATACGGACGTGCTGTAGATCCTCCACCGTTGCCAGCCGCCCTACCTTGCTCTGCCGCTCCTGATAACTCAGACCCTTGTCGGATTCATGGATAGCGATGTCGAGCGCTTTCTTCAGCTCCTGCAGTTGCGCACGGCTGGTCAGACTGGCCAGTGCGCCCCCGGCGCCGACCTCAATGGCGTCGGCGATGTTGTCCAGGGTCTTGCCCTCAAACTCTTCATTGGCGCCGCGCGCGTAAGCGCTGGCGGCCATGCCCGCCGTACGTGCAGTGTTGGTCTTACGATCGGCGTTCATGGTCGCGGTGCCGTTCTCGACGGCCTTGGCGCCTACCTCACGTAGCTTTGCCACCTGATTGGCCACGGCCTGCTGCTGGCGCTGCAAGGCCTCACGAGTGTCGCGCTCTTGCTTCTCGGCCTGCTGTTCAGCCGACAGCACCACCGGCGCCGGTGCGGCCTGAATGTGCGACGTATCAACGCCCAGGTGTTTCTCCCGGATGAAATAGCCGCCGTTCATGCGCCAGGTGTACGGGTCGATGGCTTGGGCTTCTTCCTTGGTCAAGTCCGTGCGGATGATCCCGCGCAGGATCTTGTCCCGCTTGGTCTTGTACTCAATGATTTGCGGCGGTTCCGAAACCACCGGCTGATCAGCCCCGGCCTGCTGGCGCTTCACACGCTCGGACAGGTGCTCATCGGCCCATTGACGCACCCACGCGGTGTATTCGGCCTTGTTTGCCGAGATTGACCCCTTGCCAAGGCGCTCCCACTCCCCGGCACGGATACCAGCCCACCCCAGAAACCCTGAATTGCTGGCAGTCGTCGGCAGCTCTTCCAGGGTGTCCAGATATGCCTGATAGATTGGGTTATCGGACTGACCGGCGCCGATCGTGCGTTCAAACTCGGCCTGCGATTCGGCTTGCTGCTGCGCCACGATCCGCGCGGTCTCTTCCGCATCGGCCTGCGCCTTGGCGCGGGCCTGTTCGTCGGCCAGGTGCTGGTCCTTGGTCGCCTGCGCCGCTTCGTCGATCGCGGCCTGCTGGCGCTGGGCGATGGCCTGCTGCTCTTGCTCGTGCGCCTGGACGTCTTCCGGCGCTGCGTCCTCGCCGAACACGGTGCGGTACTTCTCGGCGCCCCACTCCTGCGCCATCAGGCTCTTGAGGTTGGCCAGGTTGCGCGCGATGCCGGAAATCTTGCCGTCGAAAGCCACGGACACGCCGCCCTGCGGCTCGGCGTAGGTGTACAGCACCGCGCCCGACGGCAACGCGCTTTGCTCGACCGGCAGCATCCTGCCGTTACGTTCCTGGCTCTTGGAGAACAGCAGGCCGGTCGGCGCCGCGGTGAACTTGACCAGATCCATGTAGGCCTTCACGTAGGCCGCCAGCGCCAGCGGGTCGCCGGTCACCAGCAGGCCGCCGTTTTTCTGCGGCAGAAAGCCGGTGGCCATGGCGTTGCCGGTCGATTTCGGCGCCGGTGCTGCAGAATCGACGGATACCACCGCCAGGATGGTGATATTGATGTCGTCGTCTGCTACAGTTGATCCAACGGCGTTTGAGTCGGGCACTTGTTGCGCGTCGTCAAGCATTCCGTTGTGAACGGCGTTATCAGACTCGCGCGGCCCTACCCGCGCAACCTCTGAGGCGCCGTTTTCTTTTGCCCGCCAGCTATCGCGCTCCGAGTGCGACACGTTGTAGAACAGGTTGCCTTTCGAGTCCTCGGCGACCGTAACCCCAGCCGTCACCAGCAGATCGTCAATCTGCACCTGCTTCTGAATGAAGTAGAACCCGGAAAAGTTGTCGTTGCGCGTCTTGTAGGGTTCTTGCCGCTGGCCAGCGGTACCGGTCTCCAGAATCTCCCGAATGTGCTCGATCAGTCGCGCCTTCAGGATGTCGCCTTTCATGCCCATCTTGGCCTTGCGCCAGCCCACGCCGTTGATCAGCACAGGGCCAACCACCGACTGAATCACCTGATCCTTGAGCACGCTCTGGTAGTAGGCCCGCGCCTTTTCAAAGGCCGCCTGCCCTTCATCCAAAGCGGCTTCCTGCACCTCCCCCAGCAGGGCACGAACCGTGCGTTTCCGGGCGACGATGCGCTCACGGTCGAACGGGGTAAGCGTGGTGTCGGCCAGCTGCTCATCGATCCGCAACAGCTCCTTGCCCAGGTTCATGCGATCGACAGGCGACAGCACGCCGTGTTGGTTCAGGTCAGTCATGGTTTACCCCAAAAATCGAATCCAGCAGCGCGGTGTTGGCCAGCGCTTTTTCAAAGGTCTTGTCGTCGCGCAGCGTCTTGAACAGGGCGTCAAAGGCGGCGTTGATACGGTCGCGCTCCTCCCCTTCCGGGTACGGCTTGAACGGCTGGCCAAGGTCGGGGAAGTAGTGGTGGCGGTTGTCAGCCAGGCAGCTGAGGTAATCGTTCTGGCGGCCCATGGCGGCCAGCTTGTCTTCCAGATAGGACTGGAACGCGCGGGCGGCCATTTCGGTGGCCGATGACCAGTATTCGCCGCCCTTGCTACCGTCCAGCTGCTTGGCCTCGGCCATGTAGCGGGAAACGCCCCTGCCAGTGTTCAGTTCCACTTCGGTGCTGTCGGCTGGCGAGAAGTACGCGGCGGCGAAGGTGCGCCAGGTCTTTTTCATCTTCTTCGCCCGGTCGCCGGGCATGCCGCCAAAGTAGGCGTCCACCACCAGTACGGCGGCCTGTGCGTTACCGGCGGCCTTGATGCGCCGGGCGATGTCGTTGGTGGGGTTGTCGAGGTTCAGGCGGGCGTTTGCCAGCGTGTTTGGGCTGAACTTGATGGTTTCCGGCAGGCGGGTATCGCCGTCGCTCAAGGCGCGCTTGAGACCGGCGAAGGCGTCACGCACGGGGCCTTCGGGCACCAGCTCGGGATCATGCGAGCCGTATTCGGTCGCGCTGCCCGCTTCACCGCGCAGCAGGCCGGGCAAGATGTTGTCCAGGGCGTGCCAGTTCTCGTGGCCAATGCTGCCGCCGCCGTTCATCTTGGTGATGTTGATCGCCCGGCGTACCGGCTCGTAGTGCGCCGCTGCGGCACCCTTGCCGCCCTTGCCACGGGCGCCGAACGCCAACCCCAGGCGCCCGCCAAAGCCCAGCACGCTCTCAGGCAGGCCCACCACGTCGGCCATATCCATCATGGCGCCCGCCGACTGCTCGACGTGCCACTTGGAGCTGTCCTTATCGTCCAGTACCCAGTTGCCGGACTGCACCGCGCGCAGGCCGCACAGCTGCTGCAGGTCGCGGGTGGAATTGACAGTGATCGGGCGCCCACCCTTGCGGTCGAACTTGTCGACCACCTTCAGGGCGAAGGTCTGGCGCTTCTTGGTCGGCGTTTTCGGCGCGCCTTGGATCACTGCGCCGCTTTTCTTGTCGGCCCACTCCCATTCCTTCGGCTCGCCGGAAAGCGCGTTGGAAACGTGCTTGGCGAACGATTCAGAGCCCATCCGGCTGCGGAACATCAGCGATTTGACGAACCGGTCGCCCAGGGACGTCCACGCGCGGTTGATCGGCAGCGCCAGATTGCGCGCCTTGGCGGCACCGAGTATCTCGCCGCGCTCCTGATACACCGCCTGGCGGGTGTCCCGCAGGCCGGACAGCAACGGCTTGTTTTGGTCGAGCATGTCGCGCCAGGCCTGCGCGGCGGCGCGATCGGCGGCAGCAGCGTCCTGCACGGCCTGTTCGTGCTGGGGCTCGACCTTCCAGCCACGGGCCAGACGGTTGTCGAAGTCACGCTTTGCCTTGGAATGCGCCCCGGACGCCGCATACATGGCGTTCTGCGCGTTGAGCTGGGCGGTCTCCAGCGCGGCAATCTGCGCGCCCAGGTTCTTGACCTGATCCTGCAGCGCCACATAGCGCGCCGTTTCGTCGGCGTCGAGCTGGGAGCCCATCACCTCGTCACGGATCTCGTCCAGGGTGGCGACCACCTCCTTGGGCGTCTGACAACGCTCAAGGCGCGTACGCAGCGTTTCGATGCCCTGCACGTATGCACGTCGGGCCTGCGGACTGTCCTCGCTCGGTTCCTTGTCCAGCGAGCTGTAAACGCGGTCCATCAGGTACGCCGCTGCCGGGTCGGTGCCGCTCTCGCGCAATTCGGCCCAATCCACCACGCCGAACAGGTTGGATTTGACCACCAGCGCCCGCGCCTCGCGGGGGTTCTGCTCGATCGCGGCAAAGTCGATATCGGAGCCGCGCAACATACGCCCTTCCGACCGCGCCTTGCGGATAGCCCCTGCGGCTTCCTCTTTGCGGCTTCCAGGGATGTAGCCGACATCGGCGTACCGATAGTTGTCGCTGTTGGGATCGTCGCTTAAACCGTCGTCAGCGGCGTTTTCAGCTGCTGCTTCGGCGTCCATCTGCGGGACGGGTAGCGCCGGGGCGCCCAGTTGCTTGCGAATGTTCAAGGCTTCGGCGCTGACGCGGGCCTTGTCGAGCGGGGACAGTGCCCCGCCACTCAGCTGCGCCCGCAGGGACAGCAAGCGCGCACTCAGTCGCGCTTTCTCGATAGGTGGGATCTGCATAGAGGTGCGGCCTGATCAATTTCAGGACGGTATTTTCGGGCGCCAGCAAAAGGCCACTGAGCGGCGCTTTGCTCATATCTGTCGGCGTCGTGCTACGATCACCCCCATGTGACAGTGAGGAGTACTCCCATGCGGATACTTGAAGAGATTTTGGTGGATTACCTGACCCAGTGGGATCGCAATTATCTCGGCGATGTGGTGTACCCGATCCTCAAGGAATTGGCTGGCGATGCTCGCTTCGACGAAATCACGCTGGTGATGCAGTCGTTCAAGAAACAGTACGGCCTGGCCTTGTCCAGCGTGGAGACCCGCGTGGCGCCGATCATCCTCAACCACTACATCTACCCGGTCGCCGGGATCGATGAATACACCATCCATGACCGTTGGGGCTCTGAGAACATGGCCGCCACGATCAACCGCGCCGTCTTGCGCGAAGGCCTGCTGGCCATGACCGTAGAGCGCGTCGTCGAGCAGCTGAGGCAGAAAAAATCAGCATGAAAAAAGGGCGCCATCGGCGCCCTTTTTTGTGGCTGACTCCTGAATCACCGGTGGCGGCGCAGCCATTGCCCCACCTTCCCCGCGAAGCGCTTGATGCCTTCCCAGATAAACACCAGCACGAACAACAGAAACAGCCCCACGAACACCAGAATGGTGATCCTGACCGGCAGCGGCGCGCCGTCGAAGTGGTAACCCACCACCACGACCTGCCAGACCAGAGTCACAACCCCCGCAGTGACAGCTAACCACGCCACGATACGACCCCACATGGCCACCCCCAGTCAGGCAATCATCGGCGCAAAGTGCGGCTTGCCTTCCACGTCAGCGATCACGCCAGACGCATACAGCAGTGTCCCGACGCGACGGGATGCTTCCCCTTGGGTCATGGCCGTGATGGCGCTCAGATCAGCCTCACCGGCCACCGGCAGCGCCGTTTTGTAATACGCCTCCCAGGCCTTGGACAGAGCGCCCCGGATGTCGGATTGCGTGGAGCCCGCAAAGCGCCGACGGAACACTCCACCGGCGATATCGAAGGTGTGCAGATGCTTGTAACCGACTTGAGCGCCCGCCCCATCACGGCAGCGGATACAGGTGCAGGCACCCTCTGTAAATGCGCCCATCAGCGACTTGTCGAATGCACGCACAGGCGCGAGAAATAGGCGCTTGTCTTCCTCAAATAGATCCACGATTCACCTTCCTTAATTTTCGCGGCATTGCTGCAGCTGAATTCCCCGCCAGCCCAGTCGCAGTGCGGATATGATTATAAATTTACTTACGTTACGCACTTTGCGCAACGTATATCACTTATGCACTTTCTCTACCTTGCGCATAGTGTTTACCTTGCGCAATGCGAACACTTTGCTTACCTTACGCACGGCCAGTATGGCGAGCAAAATGCGCAACCTACTGGCCGTACTGATAGAGCACACACTACTGACGGTGTGGTGCATACTGAAAATACTTACTTTGGCTAACGTAGGGGTTACCGATGATTATTCTTGTAGCAGGCGAGAAGGGCGGGGCAGGAAAAAGCTGCGTAGCGCAGAACCTGTCGGTCTTCATTAAACGTGAGGGCGGCGACATCGCCTTGGTGGACGCAGACCCGCAGGGCACCAGCTACGAATGGGCGGCAGAGCGCGAAGCGAACCTGAAAGACACCAACCCGGCAGGCATCATTCCGCGCCTGAAGGCCCACGGAAACATCCGCGAGTGGCTTATTGAACAGTCAAAGCGCTATGGTCATTTGATCGTCGACACCGGCGGTGCTGACTCCGAAGCTCTGCGATCGGCGATGACCGTAGCTGACCTCATGATCGCGCCGTTTCGTCCTAAACGCCGCGACCTGAAGACACTGCCAACTGTCGAAGATCTGGTGAAGCTGGCCACCGCCGTCAATCCTAAGCTGCAAGTTCGCGCGCTGATCACTCAGTGCCCGTCGCTTCCAAGCCAGGTTGTGCGCATTCTGGATGCCAAAGAAGCCTGCCGGACGTTCGGCCTCCAGACCCTGGACGCCGTAACTATGGCCCGAAACATCTACGACGACGCCGACGAAAACGGCTCTAGCGTTCTTGAGAGCGATCAAGATCCGAAGGCAATCGAAGAAATCCTAAGTATCGCAAACGAATTATGGGGAGGTTACAAATGGCGGGCCTGAAAGGGTTAGACCGAAGCGGTGCCGAGGCGCGTTCACGACTTACGGATGAAGCTGCAGAGGAGTTTATCCGTGCAGCTCCACTGAGCGCACCTAAACCAGCTGAGCCAGCACCAGCCCCTGCGCAGAAGAAAAAGGCCAAGGTGGCGGCGAAGTCCAAGCGGGTAAACTTCTCGCTAGATGACAAGATCGACAAGCAAATCGATAAGGTTTCGCTCTGGCCGCGCAGCTTCAAAGCCACCCGTAGTGACGTTGTTCGCGCAGGCATTCAGGCGCTCATGGCGATGCCACGAAATGAGGCAATAGAGCTTCTACGCAGCGTCACCGGCGCCGAAGCGGATACACAAGATACGCACGACGAATAACGTCTACACAGTGTGTACGTTGCGCAACGTAAGTAAAATGCGCAATGTACACACCTTCAACACCTTCAACACCTTCAACACCTTCAACACCTTCAACACCTTCAACACCTTCAACACCTTCAACAGGCTGCGCACGTTACGCAGAATGCGCAAGTGCAGTAGTCCGGGCGTAAAAAAGCCCGCACGCGGCGGGCTTCTGTCTGTCAGCCAGGTAAACACCACCCGACTTTCTTCTCACCGTGGTACGGCACCGCCAGCCCCTCGCCGATCAGCACCGCGGCCACGTTCTGGTCGCCAACCCATACCTCTGCCAGCAGGCGGAAATACTTGTCGCGGTCCAAGTTGCGCAGCTCGATCGGCTGACCACTGTCCAGCAGCGACAGCAGCTCAGTGCGCGCCAGCATCGCCTGGCGCTCTTCGTTGGCCTTCGCCGCCGGGTCGGCGCAGTGGCTGTGCCGCTCGGGCGTATCCATGCCATTGACCCGCACGCCCAGGCGCTGGCCGAACACGCCCGGCCACTCCTGCACGCTGATGGTGATTGTGTCGCCGTCGTATACGTCGACGATCTGGTCACGGCGCAGTGGCATGCTGCCGTAGGCGCCGAAAGCCCACTGCGGCAGCGCCACGATGCCCAACATCACGCCCAAGGCAGCTGCTTTCACGACTACCCCCCGCATCACACGGCCTCCGCAGTGGCTTTCAGGGCGTACTGACTGAAGGCTTGGGCCGCGTCCTCAAACAGCCCGCCCAGCTCCTCGCCAAACTCGGCGTAGGCGCGTTCAAACTCCTTGACCAGCGCGTCGGCGTCACTGAAGTCGGCAGTGCCGTCAATCACACTGTCCAGAAAGGCCTTGGCTTGCTGCATGGCGGTGTCCTTGTCGTCTTCGGGTTGCGGGGGCTCTGCTGCCGGTTCCGGCGCTGCTGGGGGCTGCTGCGGGCTGAACAGGTCGTTCTGCTCGATCGCAAACACGCCCTCCCCGTATTCCTTCTCCAGCTGTGCGTTGGCGGCGCTCACGATGTCGGTGAAGCTGGCGGGCTCATCGTCGAACAGGCCTGCGGTCTGCTTGCGGCGTGCCTCGCTCTCGACGAACTGCGCCATGGCCTTGAACGCGGTCCCCAAGCGCTTGGCGCTGCGGTTGTTCTTGTTGATGAACATGGCCATGGCCGCCACTGCCGGGTCGACATCGCCGAACATGTCGCCTTGGCGCAGGAACTCATCCAGCGGCATGCCGCTTTCCTTGGCCTTGCGCAGGGTGTTGGTAGCCGCAATGATCGCGTTGACCGCTTCCTGATCCAGCGACAGCTCCAGGGAGTCGGTCACACGCTCGCCCGCATCCTCGGTACCGATGCGGTCCAGTTCCTTGGCACGCATGAAGTCCGGCGCCGCCATGTTCAGGGCGCTGACGATGTTGGCGGTTTCCGGCTTGCTGACGTCGGCGGTCAGTTCCAGCAGGCGGTCATCGGAATACGCACCGGCAAACAGCGCGGCCTGTACGCGGCTGATCAGGCTGGCGGTCGGCTGGCCGTCGCTGGTCAGGTATTGCGCCGCTTCGGTGTCGCCCAGGCTCTGCAGGAAGGCGTTGATGAAATCGCGGTTCGCCGCGTTGGTCAGGTCGCCATCGGCAAGCTTGGCCATCATGGCGCTGTCCAGGCGCTTGGCATCGCTGCGCGCCTTCTCGGTGGCGGTCATGGCCAGCTTGTCGTCCTGATTCGCTTCTACGGCGAATTCTGCGCGGTTCACGTCGCTAACCCGCACGCGCACCAGCACCGGCGCTTTCATGCTTTCGATCTTCGCCGCGCTGACTTCAAAGTAGTCGGCGTTCTCAATCAGCCATTCCCGGTATTCGTCGGCCTTGCCAATGCGGTACGCCTCACGGATGGCCATGGCGCGCCCGTTGCCAGATTCGACCACTCGGTCGGGGCCCACGATCGGGGCGCCGGTGTCGGCACGCGTGGTGCGCCCCAGGCTGTCCGGGTCCAGATCGCGGGCGGTCTTCTGCACCCACGCCTGCGACGTCGCCCGTGCGCGATCGCGCGGCTGCAGCTCGCTCGGGTAGTCCGGGTTAGGGGTGCCGTCCGATTCGTGGCTGATGATCAGGTTGCGCGCCTCAATGACCTTGAAGCCGGTCACCACCTTGAGGCCTTTGGCGGTCTTGACGGTGCCCATGCGGCCATCGGGGGTGATGTTGCCGGTGTCGTCGTCTTCGGGCTCGATATCGGGCTCAGTGGTCGGCGGTTCGGCCACTGCCGCTGGCGCGGGCTCCGCTGCACGCAGACCGAAACCATCGGTCTTGGCCTTGGCCGCGCGCACCAGGTCACGCCCGACACTGGCCAGAATCTCGTCCTTGGTGCCGCTGGCGCCCAGGCTGAAACCGGCCTTCAACACCACTTCACGCAATGCGTCGACGTCGGTTATCGCATCCAGCACGCCCAGCGCCCCCATGGCGTTACCGGCTTTCAGGGCATCGGTCAGCTTTTCCAGATCGGTGCGGTTGTCGCGCAGCGCCGGGTCATCGCCCAGCATGTCTGGCTGCGATTCACCGGTGGCGGCTTGATGGATGGCGCGGGCGGCAGCCTCGGGGGTGGCCTGCGCTTCGTACTGCGCATCGGCGATCGCTTGCTGCCCTTCCAGCACGCCCGCCGCATCGCCGTAATCAGCCTGCAGCAGGTCCGCCAGCGCCGTGGTGGTCTGCTCAAGCCAGTCGTCTTTCGACAGGGGCGGAATGGCCGCCTCGCTCGCTTCAGGGCCGCGATAGCCCGCATCCCACAGCTGTTTCGCCATGCTGGCGATGTCACTGGACAGGTTGCCGTAGAACGCATCGCCCGGCGCCATGGCGGCGAGTCGTGTGCGGGCCGACGCCAGCATTTCCAGCAAGCGCGCGATCTTCTCAGCTTCCGCGTCGTCGGCGCCGTTGCCGAAGTCCTGATTTTCTTCGCCTGCGGTCTTCTGCGCTTCCAGGTTGCGCAGCTGCTCGGACACCTCCTCAAGGTAGGCTGTAGCGTTGCGGGTGTTGAGGATGCCGCCGCTGTCGATCGCGGCCATGGTCTCGGCGATCACCATCGTCAGCGATTCGATGGCGTTAGCCTTGGTGCCGCCCTTGCCCATCACCGCCCGGCCCGTCTTCTTGCCGGTCTGCACCGCCTCAAGATCGGCCCGGTACCCGCTCAGCTGCTCGGCCAGCTGCGCCACGGTCAGGCCCTGCGCATCGCCGCTGTTCACCCGCGCTATGAACTCTTCGTGGGTTGGCGGCGTGCCGCCCAGGGCTTTCAGCTGCTCGTTTACGCCGTCAGCCTGCGCCAGGAACTGTTCGGCGAACGTCGACGCCTTGGCCACGATCTCGGCGGTACCGGCCTGCACACCCTCGGTACCGGCTGCCGGTTCGGTCGGCGCCGGTATAGCCGCTTCCTTCGCCCGCAGGTCGGCCAGCTCCTGATCCAGACTCTGCAGCTCGCTGGTTTTCGCCTGAATCTGCGTTTTCAGGTCTTCGATCTTTGCTGCGCTCTCGGCGCTGGCACCTGCGGCCTTGAGGAACTTGGCGCTGTTCTTCTCCACCAGCGCCATGATGCGGCGAGACACCTGGCGCGGGTTGATGTCCTGGCCACGTTCCGGCGCCACAACCAGCGTAATGTCCTTCTTGTTCAGCACCCACTTCCAGCTGATCAGCTCGTCGGCGGGCGTCAGCTTGTTCGGCGTGCTGTCCGGGTTGTGGAAGAACACCGACACGCTCTGGCCGTCGCTCATGGTGAACAGCATGGCCACTTGCGTGGTGCCTCGGTTCTTGAATGGCTGGCTGACCTCGACCGCATCGGCCTTCACGGACGCACCAGCGGCCTGCATCACGCGCAGCAGCTGGTTGGCCTTGCGCTGGAACTGCGCGTACTCGATCACCATGGCGTCGAGCATGGTGCCGTCGTTCAGGAACTCGGTGACGTCCGCCAGGGTGGCACTGTCCAGCAACAGCTTGTCGGCGTCCTCACGGCGCAGGCCATACATCACGTCACCCAACGTCATACCCACGGGCAGATTGTCGTCGCCCCAGGCCACCACGGCGCCGGTCATAGGTTTTACCTCATCGTCGATTAAGTCGGTGGCCTCAAGGGGCCGGGAAAGGTCGCCGGATTTGAGCCAGGCTTTGAATTGCTTGATGGTGCAGACGACATAGCTGCCCATGCCCTGCCAGCCACGCTCATAGCTGTTGCGGTAGGCATTCAGCGCCGTTTCGATGTCGTGGAAGCCCAGCACAGCCTTGTGTTCGTCAAAGGAGCGATCCCGCTTCACCTGATTGACGACCACCACCAGCGGGCTTTCCGGCACCGGGCCCACATACACGTCGAACGCATCGCCGTCGGCGCCGTTTACGCCGTTGATGTAGCCGTAGTTCGCCATGCACACGATCGACCAGGGCTTGCCGTCCTCCTTGCCGGTGCGCGGGGTAAACATGGGGGTTTCGATGGTGATGGACAGACCATGCTGGCGCATGCTGCCCTTCTTGTAGTTGCCCGCGCGCACCTGCTCGGCGGTCGGCGTGGTCTTTGACCCAAGGCCGAACGCGCCACTGTGCGCGGCGCTGGTCAACTTCGCGTAGGGATCTGACATTTATCGGGGGCTCCGCTGGAAAGCCTCACGATATCCCGGCCAAAACGGCGTTCCGGGCGCCGGTTTTCACGTCAACCGGGCACAAAAAAGGCGCCGGGAAAGGCGCCTCTGCGGGGGTGTCGAGCCCAGGCTCGACAGGGGCATTTAGCCGCGTCGTATGCTCGGCTCGGGCGCCTGATCGATCAGGCTGCGCAACACAATGCTGTTGTTGAGCTTCAGGTCGAACGCGCACTGGCGCACCTTCTTGCGCTGCGGCTCCGTCAGCCAGAACAGCGTCCGCTCATGCGGCACCGCGTCATTGAACGGCTGCTTGCTGGCGGGCAGCTGAGCTGGGGTCGCGGCATCGATCAAACCACTGACAATCACAGATTGCGACAGCCCCTGTTCGTACGCCAGCAAGCGCACCTTTTCGAGCTGTGCGGCAGGCAGATAGAAGGCCATGCGCTGCTTGCCGGAGTTGCTTGGCTGCGAGCTTTCGGCGCTGTCGATCGGCGAATCTGCGGGCATTGATGCCTCCTGCGTGGGGATGGGTTTTGTTTGAAATCATGATATCGCATGATACACGACACAATGTCACAACCACGCAATTGTGTCTCCCCTGACCCGGAATCGCGATCGAATATCGTACGGGGACAAAATAAAAAGCCCCGGCGAACCGAGGCTTATCAAACCACACGCCCCTATAGGGCTACGAGACGTTCACCGGGCACCAGCGGCGGCGCCGGGCAGTGCATGTCTGCACGCTTGGGCCAGATGTGCTGTGCCTCCATCTGACAGTAGAAGTCCAGATTCGCTTGGGCCTGCTCGTAATCGCTCTTGCCTACCCAGCCATAAGCCGCCATCAGCCCGGCCACCAGCAAACCCACCACAAACTGCTTGGGCACCCGCCCGATAATCGCTCGCATAAATTCTCCCTTTCCGTTGTGTCGTAACCTTCGACGGGAGAAACATTATAATTTTATTGTTTTTCGTGCAATACCAAACAATAGCGTTTTTGTGTTTTATGAGGATTTTACATGAAAATCATGGCATCGATCTCTGGCTACGCTGGCGAACCTGTCACCCTGCTGGCGTTCCTGGACCCGGCCAACGGCATTCTGGCCATCGCCAAAAAGGCGCCCACCTTTCGCGACAAGGCTGACGAAGGCTATGCGTTCATCACGAACCGGCGCACGGAGTCCTATGACTGCCTGTTCACGGAAGAGCACATGGCCGACGCCATCCGGGCCTATCTGATGGGCGAAGGCAGCGAGACGATCAAGGTCGGCGACTCGGCGGCGCGGTACAAACCA
This sequence comes from Pseudomonas sp. NPDC090208, assembly GCF_044746785.1. NCBI lineage: Bacteria > Pseudomonadati > Pseudomonadota > Gammaproteobacteria > Pseudomonadales > Pseudomonadaceae > Pseudomonas > Pseudomonas sp. NPDC090208. The sequence goes on along the minus strand of NZ_JBIVCU010000024.1, from coordinate 42,247 downwards.
CGGATTGAGACAGACGGGGTGACGGACACCGGTCAGAAGTACCGGCTGCACCCAGGTCTAAGCAACGGGGAAGTGGCCGTGCTGGCGCTGGCTCATTTCCAGCAGCGCCAGGGGGCGATCAGCAACGCATCGGATGCGATGGATGAAATGTACGACCTGTTTATGATCTGACAGGCACGACGGGACGGGGCATCAGCTGCCGATCGGCGGGACGGCAGCGGTAGCAGGTGCATTTGCCGATGCGTTGGCCGGTGCCCCGGCAGTAGGTGGGAACGTTCATGCGGTTTCCTTGGATAGCTGGACCAGCTGCTCGTTGGGGATCTCGAAAAACCCCAGCTGACCCTTGATGCGGATGAATGGGAGGGCAAGCGGCTCGCGCAATACGAGCGCCTTTTGCCCCATGTACCAGGGCGATTGACTGGTGTCCTGACTGTCGGCCAGCACCACAGAGCCAATCACGCCCCCGCGCAGCAGCTGATCCGCCGGGGGAACTGTCACGCCGAGGCTGCTGGCGAACTCGGCAGCCTCGGCGTATTCGTCTTTGGTCATGCCCTGTGCGGCATGCACGAGAAAGCGCCCCCGGAACTTCGGGTGCCACTTCCACGAGCGGTTCTCGACGTCTTTGCCACCGTGGACAATCAGCCAGGCCCATGGCTGGCGAATGCTCAGCGCCTTCATTTCACGGCCTCCCGCGCGGCCAGCTGCTCGTTCAGCAGGGCGACCGTCTTCGGGTGGGCAAACAGGCACCCGCCCACGTTCATGAACACTCGGTGCTGAGTGATCGTGAACCGCTGATCACGGTTCCACATGACGCGATGCGCCCACTTACGCTCCTTACGGTGCGACTCAATGAATTCGGGCACGGCAAGTTCAGCAACTACGCGCATTCCGTTGTAAATAGAGGCGTTGGTCATACAAGCTCCAGCTGTTTACGGATGGGTGACACAGGCGCCGCCGCAGGCAACACCACGTTGTTGTCCTTGAGATATTTCTCGGCGAGCGATCGCAGGTGGTTTTCACCGACGTCCAGGCGCTGGATCAGATCGTCATCGGGGTTGCGCACGCCTTCGATCTGCTCGCGCTTGACGCCCAGCACGTCGGAAACGATCGGGTCGCTGCCTTCGTCGGACAGGAGGAAGTAGGCCATTACCGGGTCTTGCTGGCCGTCACGGTGAATGCGGCCTATGCACTGCTCATGCACGCCCGGCGACCAATCCAGCTCGCCAAACACCACCGTGCTGCACACATGCTGCAGGCCATCGATACCGGCGCCAGCGCGCAGGCTGATCAGCATCACGCGGCTGTCACCGTTGATGAACGCCTCTTTGGCCGCCTGCTTCTGCGTGGGGGATTCGCTGCCGGTGTACATGACCGGGTTGAACTCGGCCAACTTCTCTTTCCAGATTTCGTACACGTCGCGGTGCCAGCCGAACAGCAGCACGCGCTGTTCCGTCTCCAGCAGCAGCCTGACGAACTCGGCGACATAGGGCGCCTTGGCCACGCCGGTCGCATGACGCACCAGCACGTCCAGATCGCCTGCGGCCTTCATCTTCTCGCCCCGGTGGCGCTCATTGGCGGCCATGATGGTTCTGGCCAGCGCCACTGCATCGCCGGTGATGCGCTCCATCACCTTTGCGTCATACTCGATCTCGTGCGGGATCTTCGACAGCTCGGGCAGCTCGCGGCCCACCTCACGGCGAGTGCGGCGCAGCATGATGCCTTCACGGCGCAGGTATTCGCCGAATACAGTGGCATCGCGCAACCGGGGCTTGCTGTCACTGTCGCGGTTGCACCATTCGCGCAGGAACTCATCCCAGCCGCCTAGGGCGTCAGGCATCAGCACGTTGACGACGTGATAGAACTCGCCGCCGTAGTTGTAGATCGGGGTCGCGGTCAGGCCCATGCGCAGCCGCGCCTGCGAGGCCAGATGGCGGCAGGCGTTGTAAATTTCGCTGTCCGGGTTGCGCAGCTGTTGGCACTCCTCAAACACCGCGTACTGCACGATCTCGCCCAGCACGTCCGCCCACCCGCGCAACTTGTGGTAGCTGACCAGAATGACGTCCGGCAGCGTGTCCCACAGGTCGCGCTTGCGCTGGGTGGGCTGTTTGATCAGCGGGTAAGGCTGCCCCTTGTTGATGTGGTGAACACGCAGGTTTGGCGCGAACTCGGCCAGCTTCTCGGGCCAGTGGTTCGGCAGCGCCGCCGGGTACACGACGACAGCGGGCAGGTTCGCCGGAATCGCCATGGGGCAGATGCCAGTGACGGTCTTGCCCAAGCCCAGATCGTCGGCCAGCAGCAGGCCGCCCCTGATGTCCACCTGCGCCGCTGCGATGCGCTGGTACTCGCGCGCAGGCTTGGCCAGCTCAAACGGCGGAATGACCGTACGCCCGGCCAGCAGGTCAGCCAGGCTCGTTTCCATCTGTATGTGCTCGCTGGCCAGACGTTGCAGCTCGCTGGCCACCTCTGCCGTCATGCTCATCGGGTAGCGCTGCAGGAACCACTCCAGTTCCCGGCTGTTCTCCGCACTGGCCAGCAGCTGGATCACCTCGCCCGCCCCTTGGGGCACACGCGGAAACACACGCTTGAGCCGCGTACGCACCTGCGCTTCGCAATCGATAAACCAGCGCCGACCGTCAAACAGCACCTTTCCATAGCTCATAGGGATTGCCTTGCCAGTCGGATCATCTGAAAGGGTTTGTCCTGCCATCCGGGCTGCTCGGTCAGAGGCTGCGCCGCCCAACGCGGAGTGCCCGCCAGGATCACGCCGGTGACGTGCGGCAGGTTGATGTAGCGGCTTACCTGGCGCAGCGCCTCGGACATTGCGCCGTCGACCTTGACCTCGATCACAAGGCCATCAATCCAGAAATCGGCGCGGTTCTTTGCATCCAGCACGCGTTCACGCTGGTGCTCGATACCGTGACGCTCCAGCACCGCGGCTATGCGCTCATGCAGCTGGATCTCACTGCCGAACCGGTAGGAGTAGCGCGCCAGATGGTTCGCCACGGCGTTGAGGATCAGTCGCGGGTCAGACATTGGCGGCGGCCTCAATCGTCAAGGTCGAATCGTTCCAGTCGGTGACAATCCGCCCAAACGAGACGCCGCCATGGACAGCAAGCGAAATGCCGTGTTGGCATGACGTGCAGTGCAGCACGTTTGCCTTGATCGCCAGTTGCTCGCCGGTGGCCTCAGCGCCGCATCCCCGGCAGGGCCGCATCAGCGCGAACATCAGCTGCACCTTCTCCTCCGACGTCGGCAGCGCATTGGCGGCGATGTCGACCGCCCGGTGAAAGTCCGCGTCGTTGTCGTAGCTGCCACGGTCCAGCTTGTACTTCTTGCGCATGACGTCCCCTTACGGATAGGTCCAGTCGTAACGACCGACCAGCACCAGACCGTTTTCGGTGATGTATTCCATGTCGCCGTCAGGGCGCTGGATGTGGCTTGTCCGGTGGACCTTCATCACGCGGTCGTCGACCTTGATCAGCAGCGGGCACCCCACCGGCGGCAACGATCGCCCGGCGCCAGGGTTGAAATGCAGGCTTTCCAGCTGCTTCTTTTTCGCCTTCGCACGTCTCCTGAAGGCCCATACCTGGATCACAAACAGGGTCGCGATAGCAGCACCATACCGCTCAAGCTCAGTCATAAGTCATCCCCGGACAAATATGCGCAGAGAATACCAGTAAATCGCTATTGTTATGAATGGCTCATTTGAGGGGCGCAGGCACAAAAAAGGCGCCGATCGGCGCCTTGAGAAGGGTTATTGCTGGGGATTCACTCTGCGACGGTGTGCGCCAGCTGTGCGCGCAGCTTGTCGCGTGCTGCTGTCGCCTCCAGTGCGGCCTTGTGGTAGTTCGCGGCCTCGTCGACCATCTGACCGGCCAGAATCTCAAAGTGCTCTACAGGCGTGTACGGGGAGCGCACGACGTCGATCGTGATCGGGCAATCGATACGCTCGGCAGCCATCACTTGCTCATAACGCGCCAACGTGGTTTCAGCGATATGCACCGCATGTTCACGGGACATGGCGGGCCAGACCTCGCCAACGCTTGGGACAAATACCGCCCACAGTTCGACCGCTGGCGCCGACGTCGCAAGACGCAGTTCGCCCACCTGGCTGTGCTGAGGGTCACGCGCTTCCAGTTCATTCAGCAGCGTTTCAACGACGATGCGCGGCAGCTCGACCATTTCCGGTGCTGGTGCGGGAGCACCGTGCAGGGGTTCCATTACCTGTTCCACGTTCATGCCTTTTGACGTTCCAATGTGTTTACGATGTCCTGCAGGTCGGCCAGCGCATGCAAGCGCACCAGCACCATACGGCCCGTTTCGATGTCATCGCGGACCGGTGGCCGGTGCGCTTGTTCGGTGTGATTCAGCACTTTCTGCGCGGCCTCGGTGAGGTGTACGACCGTGGCGATTTCGCCCCCTAACACCCCGATGTAATGCCGGGTGCGCTCGACCTCTTCCGCGATTTCCTGCGCATGCAGCTCTGCGTTGGCCAGCAGCATGCGGTTATGGCTTTCAAGCGCCCGCAGGCGCTCATCCGGCACGATCGTGTGGGCTCTGGTCTCGCCTTTCAGCAGCGCCAGCAGCGACCGCGCCGCATCCAGGTAGCCTTCATCGCCATTGACCAGATGCTGCAGGACGTCGCGCAGCGCCCCCACCTGCAGGCGCAGCTCCGTGCGCTCTGCGGTGATGCGGTCGACCAGCTGGCCCGACAGGCTCGCCAAGCTATCGACGCCCCAATTGACTTTCGCCAGCAGCTGCGCGGCGGTGAGGGTTTCAGCGTTGTACCCGCCAGCGCTCAGACGGAATGCCAGCTCGCGCAGGCCGTCGTCGAATGCCTCGTTTTCAGTACGCAGCCGGTCGCGCTCGCTCAGCCATGCCAGTTGAGCATCACGCAACGTATCCAATTCGACAGACTGGTCCATAACCTCAGTCCAGGCCGTGGGCAGCTTTCTAAGCGCATCCAGCTCCGCAAACATGGCTTGCACAGCTTCTGGCGTGACCTCTTCGTCGAAGTCGGCCAGACGTTCACCGTACACCTTGTCGCCTTGGTCTTTGGCCGCATCAACGGCCAGCGCCAGCGCTCTGAGGTGTTCAAAGCTGCTCATAGCAGGCCCCTCATAGCCGCTTTGCGCAGGGCTCTGGCATCGTGCAGCGCGTTGTGGGGATATTCGCTTGGCTCGGGCGCGTAGGTGCAGAGCGTCATCGTCAGAGGCGGCAAGGCCATGCACTCGCCGGGCGCGGTGATCAGCAGCGCGCAGAAGTGCGCCAGGTCTTCCGGCCAGTCGGCGATCACTTCAATCTCATTGAACTGGCACAGGTACCGACGCATCGCCATTTGCAGCGCTGGGCGATCAATTGAGTCGAAGGCCAGCTTGGGTATGACGTTCTCAGCCACCCACGGCGTGGGGGCGGTGCATTCCAGCACGGCGTAGAAAGGCCGCTCGTGCTCATCCACCATGCCAATCGAAATCAATTCGCCGCCGAATCCGTTGAACTCCGTGTCAAGCCAGATTCTCATGATTGGGCCTCTGCCGGGCGCGCCGAACGGACAAAAACGTTCTTGTGCGTGCTGGTGCCGTCCACTGCCATAGACGTGACAAAGTAGAAATTGCGGTGGCGGTTGTAGACGACCTCCTCCCGATCGGTACCGGCGTTGAGCACCATGCGCGCTTTCACACTCATCGGCGTGCCGCCCACGGTGAAGCTCAGAAAATCGCCTTCCTGGATCTGACCGGGGCCGGTGAGTGGCGCCCACCCGGAGGCTTGCAGCTGCTCGGCGGCGGCCAGGGCCTGCACCAATCGCGGGTGCAGCTCCAGCACGTCGGAATCCAGCGCCAGCACCTCATTGCGCGGATCGAACACGGTGTGCAGGCCGGTCGCCGCGCGGCCTACGCTGCCGGTGCTGGTGACGGCCAGCAGGTGGCGCATCACCCGCTGGCACTGGGCGCGATCTTCAACGTCGAAGGCCTCGCCGACCTCCTCCACGCACAGCTCATCGGGCAGACGCCCGTAGCCAATCGCCTCCAGGGTGTAAACGACCTGATCGACGCTGCGCAAATCTTCCTCGCTGGCTTTGGCCACCAGCATCCAGCCAATTTTTCCCATTGCCTAATCCCCGTACAAATACACGAGCATTAAACAATATTTTTATAACTTTTACTAAGCCTTTCCGGCAGCGAAACCGGCGCCTCGGGTCACTCCACGAACGGCTCACCGTACGCATCCAACCCGTTGTCGTTGAGGTACTGGCGCCCTGGCTCGCTGACGAAGTAGATTCCCGCGGCGACGTCGACCATCGACAGCGCCACCAGCGTGGCCAGCGCATCCTGATCGGCGATTTCATCCTCTGACGCGGCGTCCGCCTTGGCGATCGCCACCAGCTGCGCCAGCGCGGCGTCATCCATCTGGCGGGCAGCAGCGCTGTCGAGCATGGCAATGGCGGCGCGGTAGGACGCAGCCATACGCATTTCGTGTCGGGCCTGCTCGATGTTGCCCGCTTCCAGGTTCAACGGGCAGTTGGTCTCCACGATGTCCAACGCCACTTGCAGAGCACCCTTCGCGCCATCAGTCGACGCGCTATCCAGCACCACACCGGTCGCCGCACCCAGCTCGCGAGCCGCAACATAGGCGCTCGCAAAAAAAAGTACGCGTTCCTGTGTGGATTCTGCAGCACTTGTGGGCACATCCGGTGCCAGATTGGGCGTAGGAACGCGTACATTTGCCGCGTCGAGCATGGCCACCACCGACCGGCCCTTATCGTTGAGCACGTTATCGCCCTTGTCGGTGTAGCGATCGATCAGCCCCAGCTCAAGCAAGCCATCCCGCCCCTGCTTACTGATCAGGTCGCCGTCTTCCACCGCCTGCCCATCAGCCTGCGCCAGCTGCTCAAGTACTTCCCGACTGACGCTATCCAGCTCGGACAGTTCGGTGTCCACGCTATCGGTCATCGCACCGGCCCCAAGCTTCGATCGCAGCTCGGCAATAGTGGCCTTGCGCTCGCTGATCTGGTTGTCGAGTTCGGTCAGCTGCTGTCCCAGGGCGTCGGCGATCTTGGGCTTTGGCGTGGTCATGGCCTTGGGCAGCGCCACAGCCTTACGCGCCTGCGCCTTCTGGAACGCGGCCTGATTCTTCTGGGCAAGGTTCGCGATCTCGATCACCGCCTTTTCGGTGTCCGTGTGTTCCTTGAGTGGTTGCGCAGAATTGTTGAGCAACACCTGGTAGATATCGCCCGTGCCATTCACACGCAGCGTCACCATCTGCCCGCTGACCAACGTCAGATAGGCCTCACGGTAAGTCGTGTCGGAGGAGCGTTTGGGTTTCTGGTTGAATTCGGTCGCGGCTACGGGTTGTCCCGCACGCCCCATCAATTGCGCCACCTTGCTCAATGCTTTTTCAGCACCGGCAGGCGTAGAGAAGTCCAGGGAGTTGGTTTGTGCCATGGGGCGAGCCTCGGAAAGTGTCGACAATCCCAGCATCCTAAAGGCGAAAAGCGCGCGGAAAATGTGGCGCTTTGCGCCGCAACACCTGCCGCTTGCCTGTCTCCTCGCTGCGCTCGAAGACAGGCAAGCCCTCCCGGCCCCGTAAAGGTTTCGAGTGGTCCGCCTTGCTACTCACTTTCGGAAGAATCGGCGAGATTCCTGCCCCCATTGCCCGCTGAGTAGACACTTCATAGGCCTGCTGCGCTGCCGAACCTTACCCTGCTGGGCGGTCCCCTCGGCGTTTTTAACGTGGTGCCGGTCTAAATCCCCTTACCCACTGACAGCGCCCCCAGGTTGCGATTCTGGGAAGGCGTGAAGCGCGTCGCACGGTCGGCCATGTGCAATGTTTCCCCATTTGGCCGCACAGTCGCAAAGACAGGTAACAAACGCTTGATTTCCAAACCTGTCGATCGCACACGATTACGTCTTTTCGCAGGCAGCCGAGTACGCTCGGCGCGCATGAAAAAAGCGCGACTGCTCGATGAGTTGAGGGGACGGACCTGTAGACAAGCGCGCTGAATAGCGCGAAAATTGGGTCTACAGAGTCGAGTCTTCCCGCCGCCAAGCTAGGATTCTCCCTCGACTCCAGGCTAAGGGAGTTTGCACCTCCGCATTAGCCCTTCAGGGCCCGCTAACAGCGGGCCTTGTCGTATCTGGGCCGCAGGATAAACCTGTATTACATTTCTGTGCCATAGTGGCTATTCGTACAGCCTGTACGGATTGACAGCCATTTTTAAAGCATCCCCGGACATACATCACGGCTGAAAGCCTTGCAGAATGGGCTTCGCCGACAAACGGTTGTCCGCTCCCACAGCCCCTTTTTTCTCATGCCAAAAATATTTTTCAGGCCGTGTCGAAGCCGGTCGATGGCGGGTGACTAGCGCAGGCGCAGCCCAGTCTGTCAGCCGTCAGCGACTGGCCGCTGCCGCAGGCGACTTTTGGCCGACCCAACGCGGTGTGTCAGTAGATCATTAGACAGCAGGACATTTGATCCCTTGTAAATCGCGGCCTCCAGGGCGTCAGGTAGCTCAGTAGGATGAGCTACCCCTAGCTCACGCTATTGAGCTACTTATTTTGAGCTACCCCTGGCTCACATCTGCACGCTAACGATCAGATTTGAGCTACCCCCGGCTCAGCCGTGAGCCACTTACAGCTCAGATTTGAACTACCCCTAGCTCACCGCTGCACGCTAACAATCACCATTGACCGCTAAAGCGCATCGCCGCACACTGTCGATCACAAGTGCAGGTTAGTACGCACATCAGGGTCGCAGCATGTCAGAAATCACCAAATTCAACGTCCCAGAAACCCGAGGCACTTGGGTTCAGACGGAGCGGGCCGCTCACGAACAGTGGGCCCAGCTTGGTCGCGAGAACTCGCGGGCGGCGATGCTGCTGCACATTCTGATCGCCAACATGGACGAACGCGGCGCCCTGATCGCCAGCCAGTCTACCCTGGCCGAACTGTGCAAATGCTCGCTGGCCACCATCAAGCGGGCGGTCTCTGACCTGGCTGCTGGCAACTGGATTCAGACCGTCAATATCGGCTCAGGCCGGGGCAGCACGCTGGCATATGTCGTGAATTCCCGCGTTGCGTGGGCTGACAAGCGAGAGAACCTGAAGTACGCGACGTTCAACGCCCGCGTACTGGTCAACGAGCGGGATAACCCTGAATTGGGTACCGAACCGCTCAAGCAGGTGCCTACACTCGGCCCCGGCGATATCCAGTCCCCGCACGGTCCCGGCCTGCCACCGCCGAATCAGGGCGAGATTGAACAAACCCTGCCAGACCTGCCCGCGCTTAGGTCTGGCGCCAACCCGGAAAACGATCAGCTCGATCTGATTTGATCCATACCGCACACGGTTGTGAGATATCGCACAGGGATGAACGCACTGTGTTCACCGCTATTGCGGTGGACTGACCGGCTTGCCGTCTCCCTGCTCGACGTGAGTGTGCTTCTGAGCGCTGATTCCGTCGCTGGTCATGTCTCCACCCGTCTGAGTTACCGGACCTTCAATCGTATGCGCACCCGCGATCGCTTTGATGGCAGCGGCAGTTAACCTGAACGACGTCCCGTCCACAATTAGGTTAATCGACTCGCCAGCATTGATCGTAAAATTCTTGTCTGCGTTCAGTTCAAAGTTGTCGTGGTTCCAGCGCCGGGTTCCCACCTCGTTACCCTCATTGATCGCCCGCTGGCCGATGATGATCGGGTAACGCGGATCGCCCCCACGGAAGTCGAGCCAGATGGGCGTCCCCTCCACCAGGCGTATTTCGGTATTGGGCGAGTGATCCCCCAGCGGGTAATTCAGTTCGGCAATGGGCAGCTCGCTGGCGCCGTCGGTGTGCGGCGGAAACGACACCCGCACTTCGCGCCGATCGCGGTCGACCTTGCCGATAAAACCCGGTGTCCATCTATCCAGCATTGACCAGTCTCCCCAGCCACAAGCGGCTGTAGCTCTCCATTGCGCCGGTCTTCTGCACGGCGGCGTGTGCGGCGGTGATCACCACCAGATTCTCCCCGCCCACCGTCAGCACGTTACCTGCCTGAATCTGCTGGCACTGCTGAGAGTCGATGGTCTTGGTGCGGACCAGCACGCTGGATGCGTTGCGCAGCTGGCGCGCATCCCCGCGCGGCATGAAGTTGATTACGCGGGCATCGCCCATCTGCCCGGCCACGATCGCGCCGGTATCGTTGACGCTGTAGAAACTGGGGATGCTCATCAGCTCCAGAAACTCGCTGTCGATCTTGGCCGCGGAGTCCACCTGCCCGATGTCGTCGACCGGCTTTTGCTTGGCCAGGTCGGTCAGGCGCATGACTTCCAGCCTGCTGTTGATCAGCACCAGCGCGGCGCCCTCCTCCTGCAGCACCGTCGCCACCTGATAGCTGGGCTTGCTACCGCGCAGACAGGTGAACCGGGGCACCTTGAAGTCGGAGCCGATGCGCAGGTACGCCCCACAACTGCGCAGTGCATCGGAGAACGACGCATCACGCAGCACCACCGCCTGCGCCAGCTGCTCGGCCAGCGGTGCGCAGCTGGCCAGCAACGCGGTCACGCCCATGGCCTGCTGCTGGCTCTTGCCCTGCACCTCGCCCAGGGGCGGCATCTTGTGGGTTTTGACGATCTTGTATTCAAGGTTCTCGCGCCCGCTCCACACGCTTACACCGCGTTTCAGCTTGTCTTCCACGCCGGGGATCAGCTTGACCGTGAATTCCAGATTGCGCGGTACCGGCGTCAGGTCGGAGCGGTTCACCCAGCGAATCACCACGTCGGTGGGCAGCTGGTTGCCGTTCTCACTCAGTAATACGTTCATGCCCGCTCACCATGTGGTCGAAGTCGGCGCCAATGCTCGGTTTGTTGTGAACCTTGCTGGTGACCGGAAAGCCTGGCGGGATGTTCGCGGTACCGTCGTTCGGTTCGCCCTCGGCTGGTCCGCGCAGGATCGGCACCACGCACTTGAGCGCGATGTCGGCGGCGACGATCTTGAGGTTTTTCAGGTCGGTCTTGACGCTCATCCAGTCGATGCGCTTGGTCTCCAGCTGCATGGCTGCCGGGATCTCGTACTGGCCGAAGGTGTACTTCGCGGTCATGTAGCGGTGATGCGGTTCCTGCATGTACGCGCTCAGCTGCGCCGCGATCGACTTGGCCGTGTCGGCGTCATTGGCCACCACCACAACCTGAATGCGCCGGTCGTGCATGTCCTGCCGGTGCTCGTACCACGACCCGCCTTCCAGGATCTGCACCATTTCAAAACCGGTGTGGTGGCCGCCCCAGTCGGCGCCGGTTCCCAAAAAGTCGTCATCGGTGGCCAGCAGCACGATCGGCAGCTTGCTGGTGGCGCCAGGCGGGCCGTTTTCGTTCTTGCGGTACTGCGCCAGCATCTTCTCCACTTCGTCGAGCATGCGCGACGGCGCCCACTGCATGGCTTGCGCGGGGCGTCGGGAGGCGAATTCCTTGATGGCGGCGGTGTCGGCGTACAGCTGCTGGAACCACTCCAGCATGTAGTAACCGAAGGCCACTTTTTGCTGAATGAAACTGCCGTTGAGTTGTTCTGGCATAAAACCCTCGTGACAGGCACCAGATAGCGCCTGCCGATCGATCCTGAGAAATGCCGCGTTTATGCGGCTTCGGGCATGGTCAATACAGGCAGCTCATCAAGCAGCTCCTTGATCAACGGCTGATCGCGCTGCCCGGACAGCACCGCATCCAGTTGCTGGTAGACGTATTGCCAGACCAGCGAGCGCCAGGCGCGCAACGCCTTGCCGTCATTCTGGAACTTGGCCACTGCCGGTTCCTCTGCATAACTCACCGCCGTCGCGATACTGTCGTAACCGGCAGCTTGGGCAGCAAAATCAAGCTTGTTCTGCACCGCCTGTTCAAACACCGATTTGATACCGGCCAGGGCCTTCGCAGCCATATCCTGTGCTTCTTGTTCACGAGCACTGTTGTACTGTGCCTCGGTAACTTCTTCGATCACGCCGGGCACATCGATTTCTGAATCGTCCGGGCATGTCCCGTAGTAAAACGGAATGGAAGTCGGAAACAACGACTCCAGCACGAAACCATATTCAAGTCCTGCAACGGCTGGGTCTACCGGTCCATTACTTGCAGGGGCATTGGAGACGGAAATTTTTGTCACGCTGTCTACGTTCGTGTATTTCAAATAGCGCATGCTTGCTCCTTTCGATCGCTAATCAATATTTAGCAACCGCAACAATCCGATTAGATTTTGACCATGCGAACAGCACGGACAGACATCTGGCTGCCGTTACCTTCAGATTTGTACCATGCAACTAAAGTCCCATTGGTCATATGCTGGCAATACTGATAGTTGGTGCTGTACTGAGTAGAACTCCAATATGTTCGACCTGCACCAATAGACTCGGCACCGCTGCCTTTGAATGCCGCCAATGGCGTTTGCACCGGGTCGGTTGCCGTATAGTTTCCTGTAGGTGGGTCAGCATATATGTTAGCTACCCCATCATAGTTTTGGTTGCCTTGCGTGTTGGCATCGGTCGTAGGCTTGAAGTTGTGGTAAAGCATTTCCAGTTGAAATTTGGAAGGAAGGTGCCAATCGGTAAATCCACCGATAGTAAGGTTTTTACAAAACTTCGCGGCGGGGTGAGTGTTTTCACCAGCAGCGATCATTGCCGCAGTATTTGCAGCGCCATCGTACAAACTTTCCGTGCCAGGAATAGCTCCGTTAGTACTGCTTTGAGCCATCAAGTAGCTGGTAGAACCACCCGATGCAGGCGCAACAACCAGCGCCCATTTAGTGCCATCGGGGAACTTCATACGACCAACGTAGTAACCGCCACCAAATGGCGTTCCGGGCACTGTTGGGATTACAGACACGGTAACGGACTTGGAAAGCGGAGCGCTGCGACCGCCCAACGAGTCAACCGCGACGAAATTGACTGTTACCGGAGTGTCTACCGAAACGTTCGGCGCGGTAAACGTCACCACTTCGTCTGCCGCAATCCCAGACGTTTTGCTGAAGGTAAGCGCGGCACCACCCGATTGCTCAATGCTGTAGGTGATTGTTGCTCCATCCGAGGCGGTAGAGCCGTTGACCGATACGCTGTTCCCTGTGGTCCCTTGGTAAACCGTCGTCGGCGCGGTTGCTGCCGCTGGAACGGTTGGCGCCGCGTGGTTGGACACCGTGATGCTCTTGAGTACCGTGCTCGATTTATTACCCGCGTTGTCGATTGCGTACACATTGACCTTGTAGGCCGTTCCCACACTACCGGTCACCGTAACGTTCTTGCTGGCGCTTCCGCTGGCTGCTGCCACGGTCGAAGACGTACCGTCCGGTAGAACGAACACGAAGCTGGCAATCGTGCCGCCAGATAGCAAGCTGCTCGCTGTAGCCGTCAACGTCACCACGGTACCTGCTGTCACGCTGGACCCGCCGGACACAACAGGGGCCGTCACTACCCGTGCTTGGGAGTTTGCCAGCGCATCCAGATCTGCTTTGCTCACGCCGTCGGTGATGCCGTAACCCGCCAGGGTTGTCGGTACGTTGGACCCGGCAACGTCGGTCAAGACCCAAGCATCAAGGTTTGCCAAGTAACGCACCGTGCAAATCGAACCGGCAGTGATCTTCCCCGCAACAAGCTTGCCGTAACGTAGGTCAAGGATAGGTTTCGCCAGCACGTTGTTCGGCGAGAAGGTACTTTCTCCGGTGTTGGCGTTCTTGGCCAGAAACACCAGCTCCATGCCGTCAATCAGCGACGTCACTGCGGGCAGGTAGGTGCCCAGATAGGCGTTCGCCGCACCGGTATCCTTGGAATAGGTCGCAGCCACGCCGATCGACGTGCTACCTGACGAACCGCCGCCGATGCCGCCACCGGAAATCTGAAAGCCATCGCCGTCAAACGTCAATTCGTACATGGCGCTGGGACGGATGTCGCCCGCTTCAAGCTCCATCAGGCCGTTGCTGCCGGATTTCTGGACGGCGACAGCGGCCAGACCTTCGATCGATGCCGTGACCGGCCCCGTGTTCGCTTGTACAGCGGTGAACTGGAAACGCTGACCGGCAGCGTAGGCAGGCAACAGCGATTCGGGTGCTTCAAGCGTCAGCACCAGTCCATTGGGCGTGCCGTCAGCAAGGCCGAGCCAGTTCAAGGCGCCGAAGTCCTTGGCCACGTCAGAGCGAAGCAGGTACTGCGCGTGGGCAAACGGGTCGCCTTCGTGCGCCGCAAGAGCCGCCAGCGCCACGCTTTCGTTAGGGTCGATGTCGATATTGATACTGTTCGCCGGTACCTGGGCAAAGCTCAGATCGTTGAAAAGCACGTAGGTCGTGCCATCGGTTTTATACGACGCAACGGAACCGTCTGCCTTCGACCAGACAAACACCAGGATGTCGTTCGACCAAAAACCGATCTCGCCCACCGGCACTTCGCCGACGTCTTCGCGCCATGCAACGCTCATGCGCAGCTGATAGGGCGTTGGCTTGCTGCCGCCAGCCAGCGGGATCTTGCTTCCCACGGGCATTTTGAGAGCAACCTCGGTGCCGTCCGGGTCGTAATGAGCCTTACCAAACGATGCGTGAGTGATTTTCAGCTCAATCCCGGTTCGGTCTGCGTTGAATGCTGCCGCCTGACCGGCGAGCGTCAACGTGGGATTGATGATTACGGGATCTGCCATAACGACACCTGAGCGGTTGATTTATGGCAGAAGGGTAAGGGCGCCCAGACGCCCTACTTTTGGTAGGTTTGCATGTCTACGCGGGGGATATGACCGAATACCAGGGTCGCCGCACCGGGTCGGCTGGAATAGCCAACTTTGGTCTGCGTGCTGACTTGAGTGTCGCGAAGCACCTGCTCACCACTACCCTTGACGACGTTCACGCCCTCACCGCTGCCCACCGCCACCATGCCGCCGCCCACAGTCGTTTCCGCGATAACCTCGCGCTGGTGATACAGCGACTGGCCGACAGCGCGCATGATCTGGACGCCCCATCCCACAAACACTGTATTGATCACGGTGGTGATCTTCTTGGCCAGGCGCACGTCCAGCACGAACTTGGCCGCTACAGCGGTCTTGGCGGCGTCCACGATGCGGGTGGGCAGAATTTGCGTGTCGATATCGACCTGCAGGCGACTTGTCAGCACATAGTCGTCTACGTCCTCACCGCGCGCGATGATCTCGGGTTCGGAAATCGCCTCACTCGGATAGTCGCCGTCCGGCAAGATCAACAGCTGATTGATGTAGAAGTTATCGCCGAACAGCGCCCGCAGGTACATTTCCAGAAACGCGGTACCGGCCTGGGGGTTCAGGTATTTCCAGGCATTGAACAGATACCGGGTGTTGTCGTCTGGCGTGTTGTTCATCAGCGCCAGCCCGTCATCGCTCAGACTGCGGCTCAAGAACGAATATGGCCCCAGATGGGGCATGCCGTAGACGTTGGCCTCACGCACCGCCCCCTGAATATTCTCCTCAAACAGCCGCAGGAACATAGCCTTGAATTGCGCCTCAAGGTCGTCGTATTCGGCACTGCGTTGTAGCGGGATCAGATCCATTACTTGGCCCCCACCGTCAGCACGGTAAGGCTTTGCTCAGTCACGTAACGGAAGTGCTCAGGCAGCAGATCCGTATCAGTGCCGATGCTGTTGATCGTGATGTCTGCGACACGCTGGGTCAGCTCTGGCACGTTTTTCTTGAACAGGTCGTACAGATCCTTATTCAGAATCTTCGCCTCCCCGCGCTTGGCCCATGCGGAGCTTCTGCCATAGTTCTGCAGCACCTGCGACACCACAGCCTGTCTGACAGCTGCCGCGTCCACGGTCGACGGCACGGTCAACGTCAGCGACATAGACAATTCGACCTCCACCACCGGCACAAAGCGCAGGCGGTAGCTGTTATCGGCCTTCTTGATGATGGCGGTGATCTGGTCTTGCAGCGCCTGCTGTACTGTCCCCTCCTTGAGCACAGCGACGAACAGCCGGTTTACGTTGAGGATGTCCGGCCCGCGCACCTCCTCCTCTCGCGCCTCGTTCCAGATGCTGAGGAACGTCACCGGGCTGATCTTCTTGCGTACCAGATAGTCGAAGTTGGACAGAAAAACCGCGTTTTCGCTGTAGATGCCTGGGTAGGAGCACACCTCGCGCATCGTGTTGATGTCCATCGGTGCCGCGCCGGTCTGCTCCACGCTGGCCAGGCTCATCACCACATTTTCAGTGGCCACTGAATATTCAAAGGTGAAGCCCATCCCCAACGTCGGACTGATATCGCCCTCGGTGTCGTAGATCGACAGCGTGATCTGCTGGCCAATCACCGGCTGCGTACCCGCCAGCCCATTCACGCCGAATTGAATGCTCAGCACCTGATTTTCATCAGTGCGGATGTGATAGATCAGCTCCCCGGCCATCACGTTGCAGAATTCCGGCGTGTACTCCCAGCCCGCCACCGCGATCTCGGCGATGTAGCCCACAGCTGGCGCGGCCAGATCGATGGTGTAGAACGGCATGTTCTGCGTGACCGTGTGTGTCAACGTGCGCAGTTCCACCTGTCGAGCGGTAATGGTCCGCGACTCCGACGGCATGATGTTGGTGGCGCCCACCGACACGATCCACATACGCCCGCTTTGGTCCTGCAGCACCCGACCGGCCAGAATGCTGACGACCGTAGTGCCCACGTTTTGCACGTTGATAGAGGCGATGCAGGGGGTGCCCACAGGAAGCACGCCCTTGACCGATGCGTCTGCCAGCACGGTGACGTCGCGAGCCTTGAGAAAGGTTTCACCCGTGGTGACTTCAACCTGATTGCTGACATCGGCCAGCATGGCGGCCATCGACGCAAGGCCCTGCGTGATCAGCGGGTCACCAATCTGGTACCGCTTGGCCAGGGTCTGAAAGTCGCTGATCTCGTTGACCGCCGACTGAATGAATTCGTCCTTAGTAATTGCCACGCGACACCTCGGCAAGATCGGAAATGCTCAGGGTTTGCCCGGCCACTTCGATGTAGATGTTTTTGATGTCTACGCCCTCACTGGTGACGTACAGGTTGATGGTCCCAGACGGCAGCGCGGCGAGTACGGGAATGTCCTCGCGCATCTTGGCCAGGAAGGCGTCAGCGATCGGAGAACTGAGGGGTTTCTGCAGCATGTCCTCCAGCGGGTTGCCGTAGGTCGTGCCGTAGTAGCTGTTCGGCTTGGTATTGAGCCAGTGCGCAATCATGCGAAACAGCAGGTCGGTGTTCAGGGTTTCGGCCATGACGGGCGCTCAGAGTGCTTTGCGTCCATGTTGGCAAACAAAACCGCCGCCACCGGGCGACGGTTTGCAGGTCACATACGCATCATCCCCAGACCGCCCGCCGAGGCGTGTGCAATGCCGCGATCCTCGACGCCCTGCGACAGCGGCATTTCCACGCTGACCGTGGTCGCTGGCGCCGATGCGTTGCCCGGCGGCGGCGTCTTGGCTTCCACCACGGACGGGATTTTGGCCTGACTGGCATCCGCCGCGGCTGGCGCGTAACTGCTCAGCGTCGGCGCTGCCAGGGTGGCCGGGATGCTCGACGTGGCCACCGCCGCCGGGCGCGGTGCGGTCGGCGCCAGCACGCCGATCGGCGTCACGCCCTGGGCGCTGGCGACGTTCTTCGGCGCCGACATCGTGGCCATGGTGCTGGCCACCGCCGTGTTGACGCCCGCAGGCGCGGCCACCTTCATTTCGTCCGCCCGGCGGGTCGGGGTCAGGTCGCCAGCCTTTGCCTGGGCCAGATAGGCGTCATACTTGCCGTTGACGTCATCAATGCCGTTCAGCCCGCCGTTGATGCGCTTGCGGGCGCCGGTCATGTCGCCTGCGCTGGCCAGCTTGTCGGCGCCGGAACTCTTCCAGTTGGCGACCGCGATTTTCGCCGAGTAGCGCGGGTCGGACGCCAGATCCGGGTTGTTCACCAGGTCGATACCTAGCTTCTTGCCCATGGCTTCGTACTGCGCCCGGCCCGTCAGCTGCGTGTCGCCACGCCCACGGAATTTGTACCCGTCGCCCGGATCGACGTTGCCCATGCGCCCGCCATAGACCTTGTTGGCGATCGCTTCGGGGTTTCCGGCGTCGGCGCGGGCGGATTCGGCGTCCTTGTAGTACTTGGGGAACACCTCCTGCAGGCGCTTGGCGCTGTAGTTCAGGTTCTCTTCTTTCTTGGTGAACCCGCCGCTCTCGTGATCCATGTTGGCCATCAACGCGGCCTTGGATTTTTCGTCGGTAATACCGCCCTCATCCATGGCCTTGACCAGCTCGGCCTTGCGCGCGTCAGAACCGCCCCCGCCCAGCTTGCCGCCGGTGGCTTTGTACAGCAGGTTCGACCCGGCGTCCTTTGCGCTGTCGACCTTGCCGCCTACATAGTCCTTGGCGGTCTGGATCTTGTCGGCAGCGGTGTCTTTCCAGCCCGCCACCTTGTCGGTGACGCTCTTCCAGGTGTCGCGCGCCCAGTCGGCCATGCCCTGAATGGCGCCGGAACCCACCGTGACCAGCTTGTCCCAGCCCTCTTTCATGAACCCGAACGCGGTATCGGCAGCCTTACCGGCCTTGTCCGCCAGCCCGCTAAACGTGTCGGTGATGGCGCCGGTCACGGTGTCGAAATTGACCGTCGACAGCCATTTGCCCACCGCCTGGCCCAGCTGATCGCCCAGCAGGCCACCTGCGAGCGCGCCAGCGGGACCGCCCAGCATGCCCAGCGCCCCGCCCAGCAGGCCGCCAATGCCGCCGCCGACGTTGCCCCACTTGTTTTTCTTGTTCTCCTCCTTGGACAGGTTCGGGTCATCATCGGCCATCGCATCGCTGGCCAGCATGGCGCCGCCGAACAGCGCACCAATGATCGGCAGCTTGCGCAACAGGCCCTTGCCCAGCTTCGCCAGCCCACCGCCTGCGCTCTTGAGCGCCCCTTTCACCCCGCCCGACTTCGCAGCGCCAGGCCTGCCCGGTGCATCGCCGACGGTGCCGTTGATACCGCCTGCCTGCGCCCCCGCCGTGCGCGCCCGGCGGCCACCTTCAGCGACCGGCAGACCGTTGCCCTGCGCCCCGGAACGACTGCCACCGCGCGCCGCCCGGCCAGCACGCCCGCCACGGCCCGGCAGAAGGCTGCCAGCGGCCTTTAGCGCACTGCCCAGCCCCAACATACGGCCCAAGGCCTTGAATGGCGCCAGAATCGCCGACACGAGCCCCAGCAGCATGCCCAGCAGGCCGCCCGGTCCACCGCCCTTGGGTTTGTTCGCATCCTGCTGCCCACGCCAGATACGGCGCAACCAACTGACGTTCTCCCGGTGCTCTTTGGTCTGCTTGGCCTCCTTGTCGCGACCGAACAGGCGCCCCAGCGGTTTGAACAGCGCCAGCGCGGGCGACAGGATGTTGCTGACCTCCTTGGCAGCCTGAATGGTCGGGTCCACGTTGTCGACGTCGGCGGTCAACCGGTTGCTGGCATCGCGCACCGCGTCGGCGATCGAACTGCCAATGGCCTTGGCCGTGCTGGCGCCACCACCCTCAGCGCTGTCGGCGGCGCTGTAGCCGTTCGGCGAGCCCTTGGAACCGTCGCCACGGGTGAATCGCCCGGACGCATCGCGGGTGCCTGGCTGGCGCGGGCTGGCGGGCGCCTGATCGGTCATGCCCGGCAGTCGACGGGAGCCGGACCGGTTCGCGCCAGCACCAGCACCAGCACCAGCACCGGCGGGAGACGTCGACGACGTGCGATCGGCAGAACTGCCCGGCGAGCGCGGTTGTGCCGGTGACGGGTCATTGGCCGCCCGGCGGGTGCTCGACACACTGCGCGTACCCGCCACGTCCGGCGGCGCCGGTTGCGCGGGCGGGCGGGCCCGGCGCGATTGGCTCAGCTGGCCCAGGTGCTGCGCGATCTTGCTGGTGTTGCTCTCAATCTGGCGCAGCAGCTTCACTTCCTGCGCCAGCTGCTCGATCTCGGCGGCTACGCTCTCGCCGCGCAGAAAGCCGGACGCCGGATCGTGGTCAAGGGACGCCATGGCTTAGTACCCTCGCACGACGGAGCCAACCACGCTCATTACGGATTTGACGCTGCTGGTGATCGCGTCTCGCTTGGTTTTCTCGGCCTCGTCTTCCTTCGGCGCGGGTTCGTCGAGCGGCGGCAGTTCGGTCTCCATGAAACGCTTGGCCGAATCCAGCAGGTCGCCGCCGCGATCCATGGCAATGCCGCGTTCCATCACCAACGGCGCGCTGTCGAGCATGCTGGTCTCGACCCCCGCCTTGCGCAGGCGCTCCAGCAGCTTCGCGTTGTGCTCAAGCAGTTCGTCGTTGAGCCTGCATTGGTCGACGTAACGGGTGCTGATGTCAGCCGCGAAGGCGTCCGACTCCTTGATCATCATGTCAACCGAGTCCAGCAGCGCGGCGTTCTCGGCCAGGAAAGTGTCAGCCTGGCTGAAGGCACCGGCGCCTACGCTGTCCAGCATCACCGTATAGCCGCGATTGCTGTCGTAGTTGGGGGCACTGACCACATCCATGCCGAAATAGCCCAGCGGCACGCGCACGCCGTTTTCCTCGGGGGCGTGGATAGCCGAACTGAAACCGTAGGCTTTGCTCTCCCACAGGCGCTGTGCGACCCGGCCAGACGCGGTATCCATGAATTCCTGCTCGTGCTGGATCTCGCCGGTGGGCAGGCACTTGATGAAGATGGTCCGCACCGCTGGTTCCAGGGTGACTTGCTTGCCGTCGACAAACACGGTTTCCGGCGTGTTCAGGCCGAATTTCTCGCGGAACTGGTGGCCGACGTAGCCCTTGATATCGCCCTTGCGCACCGCTTCCTGCATGGCCGGGCCGTTGAACAGCCGCATGGCCGCGTCAATGTCGATCTTGCGCGGCTGGCCGGTGAACTTGCGCCCGGTGTCGTTGAGGTTGTAACTGATCACGCCCGTGCGCTTACCCATTGTCCTGCTCCTCTTCCTCTTCGTTGCCGCCCGCTGTCGGGATCAGATTCATGTCGTTGCCGTCTTCGCCGCCGCCAAAGCCCGGTTGCGCCGGTGGCTTGGCATTGGCCAGGCCCTTGGCGAACTGCTCGGCAAGGTCGGTATCCAGCTCGCAGACCTTGCCCAGCAGCAGCGCGTTTTCCTCTTGCGGCATGCCCACGTCGCGCATCTGCGCCAGCAGCTGGATCATCACGGCGCCTTTGTTCATGGCGCGCTCAGCGCTGGCCTGCTTTTCCGCTTCCAGGGCGGCAATCGAGCCGTAGAAATTGATCGTGTAAGGGCGTTCCGCGTCCGGCCAGCAGAAGCCGTACTTGGCCAGCATGTGGCGGTCGATGGTGTCGTTGACCATGCGGGTGTAGGCGGTGCGCAGGATGCGGGCGCGTTCGGCGCCGGTGGCGCTGGTGCGGTTGGTGCCGCCATCGCCCAGGGACGCCGAAATCAGGTCAGCGAAGCCCAGCTGCGAAATGTCGGAACCGAGGGTGCCCGCCAGCTTCTTGGCATGAAACAGCACATCGTCGACGGTCAGGTTTTGCCCGGTGGCGCCCGACTGCAGGCTGCTCACCTGGGTCAGCATCTTTTGACCCCAGGTCGGCATCAGGTTGAACATGCGCGACGTGGAGTAGACGCCCTCGGCCACCTGGCGCTCTGCCCGCTCTTTCATGGCGGTCAGCAGCTTTTTGGTGTTCTCGACGATCTTTTTCTGTTGGTCTTTGGTGGTGTCCGACAGGTCCAGCGCCAGCAGCACCTCCTCTTTCGAGCTGGCAATACGCTGGCCGGTCAGCCCGCGCACTGCCGCATACAGGTTGTCGAAATCCTGCTCGGCAGCCTCCATCAGCGAGCCGCCCACCGGCGACGCCACGGGAATCATGCGGTTGATGTTGGTCTCTTCCAGATTGATCTTCTGGGCGTTCTCCATGACCTTCATCTGGGGCAGGATCAGCATGCGCGGCATCTTCAGGCGCACGACGTCCAAGTGACTCAGCTTCACGCCGCCGATCTTCTCGCCGTAACTCACCTGGTAGCCGACGGTCTTGCCCAGCTCCTCGTAAGGCTGCACCAGTGGCGAAAACAGGTGTTCGTGATCGAAGGCGACAATGCCCTTCTTCGGCACGGTGTAGATGCGGGCGTACGCGTCACCAAACCCGGAGGCGCTGAAGCACATGGAGTGCGCGCTGTCGTTCAGCATCTTGATGACCGGCGCCAGCTCATCGACCATTTTCTTGTCGGCGCTGCTGATCTTGGGCTTAGGCTCCATGAACAGCGTTTCACCGGTGGTCTCGTGCCCGCCCAGCGCCATCTGGACGTTGCTGCGCAGGGCCGTGCTGATCAGGCCCTCTTGCATCATGAAGTGGTACTTCATGTAAATCTGGGCGCGGGTGCGCAGCGGCTTGCCCGAGCTACCCATCATCATTTCAATGCCGACGTAATCGGCGTCGAAGCTCGGCACGCTGGCCATGCGGCTCTCGGCCTGCTGGACGGCCTGCGCGGGGGTCATGTCGGAGAGCTGGCCACCCATGATCAGGTCGGTGGCCTTGCGGGCGCCGCTGGCAAGTCGCGCCATCAGGCCCGTATTGTGGTCATTCGGGATAGCCATTCACGGTACACACAGAGGCTGAAATTAACCGCCAGCGTACCGTCGCCCCCGACGGTCAATCGGGGGCGGTTTGCCTGCTTATCAGTGTTCAGTCACGCGCAGGTTATGTGCAGCGGTCAACGAGAACGTGACCTTTTTGGCCTCATCCAACGCCACCAGATGGGCAGCAATCGCGCCCTTTGACTTGTTCCGGTTTGCTCGGGACAACTGGTCGACCAGCTGCAGCCACGGGCCGATCGAATCGAAGAACGGATGGCGCATGGCGAGCGTGCGGCAATGCTCTTCCAGGGTGTTCGTGTCCTGGGTCGCCCATTTGGCAAACGACCCTATTACCTCACTATTGGTTGGCAGCATGACTCACCTCGGTGTACAGCGTGATAGGGATACAGCGCCCCTATCATGACCGGCTGGCGAGCTGCCGACCAGTAATGGCCGCCCGCCCAGCTACTGCACACCGCCCGGTGCCGGGTTCGCCGGTTGCTGCTCGTTGAGCGCTTCGCTCACCTCCTCATCACCACGCGGGTTCAGCAGGTATTTGCGCGTGTACGGCGGGATGTTCACGTTGCCGGTGACGTCGACGATCTCGAAATTGACGATCACGCCATCGCCCATCAGCAGCGCCACCAGCATGCGCTTGGCAGGCTCCACGTACCCCTCCGCGCCCGGCTCGATCAGCGTGGCGATCGACGCCTCAATGTCGCCCTCGGGGTAGTCCAGACGGCTGCTGTCGTCGGACGTGTTACCCAGCGGCGCGGTGAAGCCCTGGGAGAACACCACCTTACCTTCGCCGACCTCGACCCACTCGTATTGGGTTTCGTCTTCATCGCTCATGACGCCCAGCGGGCCGATGGTCGGGTACCCGTCGTAGGTTTCGTCGTCGCTGGTGCGGGTGACGTGCTTTTCAAACAGCACGCACGCAATGGCGTTGGGGTCGCGAAGCGTGCGCTGGCGGTTGGCGCGTTCGATCTGGATGGCGACGTTGTTCAGCATGCTGTTATTCCTCTGCCACGGCGCTCATCACGCGGGCGATCTGCTTGGCGGTGTATCCCTGCGCTTTCATCGCTTCCATCAGCGCAGTGTGCTGCATGGGGGATGCGGGTTTGTTCACCTTGTCGGCCTTCTGCGTGCGCAGCTTGGCATTGGCGGCGCGCAACGCGGCGCGATCGGTGGCGGATGCCTTGCGGGCGGCCTGCTGGCGCTGGTACGACGGCTGCGCCTGGCGCAAGGCCTTCGACTCTTCCGTGGAGCGAATCACGGTGCCGCGCTTGGCCTTGGCGCGCTCCTTGGTCAGTTGCTCGATGAACGCCTGCTGTTCGGCCACCGTCACCGGCGTCTGCTTGTTGCTGAGTGTCCGGCGCCCGGTTTCGATCATCCGCTTGGCGAACAGGTTGAAGGTCGCGCCCGCATTGATGGTCGCCATGACGCGAATGACGTGCTTGCAGGCGATACCCATCAGCTTAGGGTTACGGATGCGCGGGAAACCGTCCTCGGGTCGCCCGTAGTTGAAGTTGCCGATGCTGGCGATGTAGCGATACCAGAACGTGTGCCTGCCACAATCACAGTCGAATCGCAGCTTACCGGCCACCATGCGCCGGGCGGCCTCCAGCGCGGTGTTACCGTCCGCCAGCACCTTGTCGTAGTCCAGGAACTGCACCATGACGGTGTGCCGCGATACGTTTGATTTGGCGCTGGCGTTGGTTACCAGCTGCACGACGCCGCCCCGATTGCTGACCGGGATAACGGTGTGGATCTGCTTGCTGGCCAGCTGCCGGTCGACCGGCGCCGACAGGTTGATCACCTGCTTGGCCAGAATCCCGCCAGCGGCACCTGGTACCGGCACGTTACCCTTGCGCTGGCCGTGCAGGCGCTGGGTGTCATGCACCGCCGCGCGGAACGCCAGCAGGTCATCCATCGTGACCGGGCGAAAGTCACCGCCCAGGGTGGTGAATAGGCCGCGTTTGGGGTCGTACAGGCCCGCCATGTCGTCGGCGGACAGAATCTTGGCCTGATCGTCGATCCGCTGCCTGCGGTCGGCCTCAAAGCGCTTGCGTGCCTCGGCGCTGACTTTGCTGGCCGGGACAACAAGCGGGTGGCGCTCGCCCTTCTTGGCCGCCATCAGCGCACCGACCGAACGGCAGTGGTGATACCGGCCTTCTGTTTGAGGTACTGCAGGTGCTCTTTGGTGGGCAGCACCACGTCCTGCTCTTTCAGCTCGGAATCCACCGTGGACAGCCCGGCAGCGGCCATCACCGCCAGCACCTCGGTGGCATCGCCATACACGCGCAGCGCCAGCATAGGCAGGTGAAAGCGCTCACTGGGATAGCTGCGCACCACCTGGCGGCGCGACGAGTGCGACGGCTCAGTCAGGGCGAACTTGCGCACCTCCATGTAAAACCGGGCCTCGGGAATCATCGCGCGCGGGCCTTCAGCAGGCCCAGCAAGCCATCCGGTGGCGGGCTCTCATTCGCCGTCATGCGGTTAACTTGCCGCCAATACATGCGCCCGCGAACCACAACCGGCGTTTGGGCAGGATCTTGCGCCCACTCGACGGATGATGATGGCTCGCTGAATGACAGACCCGCCAGGTGGTACAGCACGCGGCCATGACTGTCGGCGACCTTGGCGGTTAGCTCTTGGGGGGATGCCTCAAAGAAACGATGCGCAAGACCGCTTACTGTCTCGTACATGGCAAATTCACCGCTACCACTGCCCGGAAACGGCAATGGAAACTTGAATATCAGCAGGGCCAGGCCCTCATGCCCGTCAATGATCAGGCTCAGGTCATTTACAAGAGTTGGGATTTTTTTGCGCTCTTTGATAAGTGCCGGGTTGTCAGCAGACATAATCAGGGCTCCGTGCGGGTAAGGCGCCATTCTCACCGTGGGAATACACCGCCTCGGACAGCACTTTGCGCGCCCCAGAAACGACAAACCCCGCTCAGGCGGGGTCATGTTCGGTCTACGGTCAGCGGTTACGGGTAGTAGGTTCGCTCAAGCACCTGGCTCAGTTCGCGCTCAACGTACGCCAGAATCATCGCCATGATGTCGCGGCCCAGGTTGATGTCCGGGCGCACCACCTCCAGCGGACCGCCGTTGTAAGGCTTGATCTCGGCGTCACGCGCTTGGTCGGCCAGAATCTTCAGCTCCGGGTGCTGCACACAGCCGGTTTCCAGCGCCCGCCGGTACCGCGCCAGCCCCACCGCCACGTTGTTGCCGAACTTCTCACGCGGGCCGGTACACAGCTCTTTCCACATGACGTGCGAATCAGTGAACCGCAGGGAGTGCGGCACGCTGCGCATCATCTTGTAGGCGATGGCTGAGTCGTTGACGATCATCCGGGGCGCCCCCAGCGCTGTCGCGTACTTCACCAGCTTGTCGATGAATTCCCGCTCACGGCACGGCCCACGCAGGTCGATGGAGACGTGCAGGGTGCGCTCCGACAGCAAGACCACACGGCGCTGCTGCCCGGCATGCGGCTCGGCGACGATGAAGTGGTACATGTGAATGTGAAAGTTGTCGCTGTCGACCACCAGCAGGTGCTCATACGGCTCCCCCGCCGCGATCGGCCCGCCGGACGCCAGCGCCTTGTCCACCAGTCCCGCGACCTCGCTGGGCTTGAGTGACGATCCTGTGGGGCGCTGGCGCTTGCGATTCAGATGGTCGTGATACGCCGGGTTGTGCTTGATGCTGGTCTGCTGGCGCGGGCCACGCTCGGCGCGCCACTGGGAGAACGTCTGCAGGCCGTTACGGCTCTTGGATGGCGCGTTACTCAAGCTCATGCCGCCACCGCCATCGACGCGAAGCCGTGCTGTGCGACGTGGTTGTGGTACGCGTAATAGAACGCCGACTTGTACTTGCGGGAGATACCGAATTCACGCCCGCCCACGGTGCAAAAGTGCTCGGCGTGCTTGTTGCCCGGCTCATGCCGAACCATCACCCGGTCAACCACTTCGATGCGCAGCAGAATGCCGCGGTGCGCACGGATCAGGCCGGTTACGCCTTTCTCGATCATCTGCAGCGTGACGTCACTGAACAGGCGCCATTCCTTGCCGTTGGCGTCCATGGCATGCACCTGCTTGTCGCCCGACCAGAACGCAACAAACTCGGTTGCATCAACGCGCTGGACCTTGATGCCGTGGGAATGGGCGTAGCGGCGTAGCTTCATGTCGAATCCTTTTCATCCCCGTACGTGATTTTGTGCTTTGCTGGTCGATTTATCGCCGGAAACACGGGGTTTGTATC
Source organism: Pseudomonas sp. NPDC090208 (assembly GCF_044746785.1). Taxonomy (NCBI): domain Bacteria; kingdom Pseudomonadati; phylum Pseudomonadota; class Gammaproteobacteria; order Pseudomonadales; family Pseudomonadaceae; genus Pseudomonas; species Pseudomonas sp. NPDC090208. The sequence goes on along the minus strand of NZ_JBIVCU010000024.1, from coordinate 15,503 downwards.
CTGCAAATCGCTCACATATGCACTAATAAACAATAAAATATATGTTTATGCAACGTCGGCAAACATGTCCTCGGCCTTTTTGAGGGTCGATTGCGCCCGCGACGTCTGCACGTAGGCGATTTCGTCGTTACAGGCGACGTAGTTCACGTCCTCCAGGAACGTCATCGAAATGGTGTCGAACAGGTCAGGCGATGGCAGGCCGTCGGCGGCCATGGTGGCTTTGCTCTCGATGCGGTACCGGCCTTTGTCGTCGAGGTCGAACGGCAGGCGCGAGCCCTGGTCGATGAGGTCGCGCTGGTAACGCGGCGACAGCTTGACCACGTTGTCCTTGATCGCCTCGGCGGCATGCACGGTGCATTGCGCGCGCTGGTTGATGAACCGCTTGCGGTATTCGTTGGAATGCGGGGCGGCGCCCCACTGCACGCCCTGAATGATCATGCTGCCCTCTTGCAGCTCCTCCAGGCGCTTCATGAACTGCACGCCCATGGCGGTGATGTCGATCACCACGGTGACGTTAGGGAACTGCATCGCGTAGTCGCGCAGCTTGACCGCCAGCGGCGTCCAGTCCTCGCTGGCGCTGTAGATCGGGATGTCGACCACTTCGACCTTGCGCCGCCGCTCGCGGGCCATCCGATCGCCCTTGCCGCTGACGCGCATGTGGGTGGCCACCGTCTTGTCGCGCCCCACGCCCGCCGCGACGTCGACGACGATGACGTGCCCCCACTCCTCGCCCGGCAGAATCGGGCTGTCGGCGGCAATGGCGCGTTCCAGCATGGCCGTCGACAGCAGGTATTTGCTGAGGTTGGTGGGGAACATGCCGAGTACCTTGATTTGATACTCGGGCTCCATCTTGCCGCCGTACTGCAGCCGCTTTTCCTTGATGAACTTGAGGCTGACAATCGGGCTCTCTTCGGAGTTGAACACCAGCGGCGTCCACGCCCCGCCCCTGTACTTTGAATGCCGGTGATGGGTTTCCCAGAAAAATCCGGTCGAGCGCGTCGGCTGGCTGGCCATGACGAAGCGGTTGCGCTCATCGGTCAGTGCGCCACCGATCACGCCAAAGTTTTCATCCGGGATACCGGACGCTTCGTCCGCCAGCCACAGCAGGTATTCACCGTGGGTACCGGCCAGGTTCTCAGGCGAGCCGCGCGGCGCGGTACGGGTGGTGACATACCAGGTGGCGCTGTTGCCGACGACATAGACCTTCTCGGCCTGAATGACGACGTAATCGGCGATCCATGCGTGCGGCCCTTTGCGGATCTCCGCCAGCATGGTGGTGATTTCCTTCCACACACCCTCACGCACCGTCTTGAGCTTCGGCGCGGTCACGTAGGTGTTGGAATTGAGGTAGCACAGCAGGTGCCACAGACAGATCACGCCAAAGGAGCGAGTTTTGCCGGTACCGTGGCCAGACGATACCGACACCCGGCAACCATAGATTGAGGTCTCGTCGAACAGCTCTTTTTGTTGCGGTGTGACGTCCATCCCGCACGCTTCAACTGCGAACCCGAACAGGTCGAAGGCGTAGCGCTCAACAAATGGCAGCCAGCGCGCGTCGGTTTCGAGCCGCAGTTTTTTGGGCTTCGGCTTGGCCATGCAATCCCTAAACACAAATGGGCCGGATCAGCGGCCCACGAACTCTAATGCGGCTTACTCGCCGTTCTGGGGAGGGGTTTGCACCTTGGTGACGGTCTCCAGCAGGCGCCCACATTCCAAGGTCAGCGCACCGCGAATCACGGCATGACAGACGTCGCTGACTTCGTGGGCGTCGTGGATGATCCACAGCAGGTATCGCCCCCACGTACCGGCCAAGGCCTCGGGTTGCGCAGCGCGGGCAATCCGATGGGTGATGAACCACGTAGCTCGGCGATCCCGGACGTACAGCGTGTCTTGGGTAACGACAACATGGTCGGCGATCCAGCCATGGGGACCGTTGGCGATGTTCTCCAGCATGCGGCGCAGTGCTGGCGCCAGCAGCTCGGCCCATTTGCGGCGACTGGTGACGGCGATATACGTGTTGGATTCATGAAAGGTCAGCAGCTGCCACAGGGCAACGATGGCCACCGTGTCGGGCGCCTGCGCCAGCTGCTTCACGTCTCGATCCGGCGGCACACTCTCGTGCAACTCGGAGCGTGTGCCCAAGCGCTCAATACGCGTGAACGCGATCGCCTGCTTCAGCAGCACGTCATGTCCGCAGACGTGGGTGGCGAAGGCGTCCAGATTGAAGGCGTAGCGCTTCACGAAGTCATAGAATCTGCGGTCGCTGACCAGAGCGGGCCTTTTGATCACTGCGCGCCCTCGGCGCAGATGCGCTCATGCTCGGCCAGCAGCAGCGCGGCGGCTTTCTCGATCGCGCGCAGGCGGTCTTCCCGCTTCATGGGCACGCTTGGCCACGGCCAGAATGCGTCGATCAGGGTCTGATTCGATTCGGGATGCTGCAGCCGGTAGGCGGTGGCCGCCTTCAGCAGCTCATCATTCTGGTAACGCTGATCAAGCGCCGGGTGATAGCCCTTCACCCACTTCTGTCGCTCCCGTTCGGCCAGAATCGCGTCGGCGCTGGCGCTGGCCACCGGCATCGCGGGCCACAGCGCCAGCGGCTGCTCCCAGCCCTGCGCGGCCTTCTGCGCCCACTCACTCGGCGTCAGGGTGGTGTAGGGGCGGACCGGGGAAATGCCCTGATCCTTGCCCCGGCGGCGCGTCAGCCAGGCGGTCGGACGCTTGCAGGCGTTGCGCGACTGCGCCACCGATTCCCACACCTGAAACGTGCGTTGCGTGTGCGGGTTGCGGTATTCGCCCTTGTCGGCGTTATAGGCCATGTCGGTGATACCGGCCTTGCGGCATTCACGCTCAAAGTATTCGCGGGTGTAGAACAGGGTCATTACGCGGCCTCCGATCGGTCGGCAAATGGCTGGCGCTGGGGTTGCGGGACATGCACGGGGAGGTCGTCGACGGCGGCGCCAGCGCCTTCAAACGTCCAGCGCTCAAGCGGGAAATGCTCGACCCTGGCTTTTTCGGTATGGCCGCGACCATCACGCACCCACAGGTCACGCCCCAGCTCAAGCATGACGTGCAGCACTTCGCCGCTGTCGTTGTTCACGATGGCCACGGTCATGGTGCTGGCCCCCACTTCGGGTTGTGCGTCGTTACCTTGGTGAATGCACGGGTGAAGCGGAATTGCTCGATGATGCGGCGAAAGTTCGGTTCGATCCGCTCAAACACAGTGGTGCCGTCAGACGTCATCGCCTGCCACAGCATTGCAGCGCCCACCGGACGGTTTTCCACCACGTACGTGGCCAGACCGCGCAGCAGGTGCTGTTCCGGTCGAGTGCCGCGAAACCCCGGCAGCAGTCGCTCACGCCCACGCACAGCCGTATCCAACGCGATTTCGGCGGCGCCAGCCCAGGCGGGCACGAAACACACACCACCCTTGCTCATGATCTCCAGCCGCGCCTGGCGCTGATCATCGCCAAAGACAACGAGCCCGCACGCGGCCAGCTCTTTCAGGATCAAGTTTGCGGTGGCCAGCCGGTTGCGCTGGCGATCGCCCTGCGTGCGGGCGACAGGTTTGACGTTCAGGTATTGCATGGTGGCCTCTCAGATTTTCAGCCGCAGCTGTGCGCGGTCGCATTCGTTCTCGCCGTGCGGCAGCTTGTGGGCCTTTGCCTCACAGTTGCGGCGCTTGCAGTCGCGGCAGTAGGTGTAGGAAGGGGTGTTGCGGGGGCGGCGCCAGATGACGCGCTCGCCCTCACAAAACACGCATCGGAGTCTGTCCGATGACAATTCATCCCCGGACATCAGCAGGCCTGTTTTTAACCATCAACTCCGCGTACTCCCACCGGCGAACAGTGAAGGCGGCAAGATCCTCGCCAACTCCTAACTGCAGCGGGCAGTTGATGGCGAAGTCGTCGCGTAGGTCGGTCAGGAACTGGTCGACCTTGCCGGTAGGCGCGGCAGGCGCTGGCGCCAACGCTGCTGGTTTAACCGCCGCCGGGGCCTTCGCCTGCGGCGGCAGGGCGTTGAAGTCGATACCGCGCAGGAATGCCAGGCTGATCGCCTCGAAACGCTCGGGCACCGCCAGCTTGTAGTCGCACAGCTCTTGCGTGGAAGCGATCCGGTACCGGCCTTCCTCATTGAGATGGAACGGGATCTGCGACCCCAATGACGCCATATCGTCGAACTCGCCCACCAACTCCAGATTACCGGCCTTCATCGCGTTGGCCGCATCGACAAAGCACTGCGCCCGCTGGTTGACGAACCGCTTGTTCGCGCCGTCTTCTTTAGTGGCCGCGTTGCCCAGTAGAGCCCCGAAAACCTTCACCGTGGGCATGTCCATGCTGCCAAGCTGCTGGTACAGCTGGTAGGCCATACCCTTGGCGTCCACCAGCACGGTGCAGGCGGGCAGCTCGCGGGCGGTTGCACAGATGAACTGCGCCAGGTAGGCGATATCTTCACTGTCAGACACCAACGGGAAGTCGATCACCTCCACCAGGCGTTCACGGGGATTGCTGCCAATTACACGCATCAGCGCTGCAACGGTTCGGCCATTCATTCCGGCGCCAGCCCGCACGCCAATGACGTAATGCCCCACATCGTCAGCCAGCTGGCGACGGTTTGGACCGATCGCCTTGCGAATGTCCTGCTCTGTCAGCAGCAGCGAATTGCCGTAGGGGATGCTCAGCGGCAACCTGGCCAGTGGCTTAACTTCGCCCAGGGCGTCTACCGGCGCCGGTGGCGCAATCACAACGGGTTCCGGCATCAATTTCGGCTCCTGCACACGCTGATTGACCACCACTTGCAGCACCTTCGGTTGTGGCGGGCGTACGGCGTCCTTGACGGCGGCAGCCACCGGCGAGGCCAGGAAACGGTCAATGTACGGGCGCAGGCGCTCGTGGGTGCGGGCATAGCGGGCGTTGCGGCCCACGCCCTCACACACGGACACCGGCGTGGTGCCCCGGTAGGTGTTGGGCACGTCCGCCCAGAACAAGATGCCCGAACGGGAGTGTGCGACCGTCGCAGGCGTAACCTTGATGCCCTGGGTCTTCAGCCACTCGCGGAACCCGTTGACGTTGCTGGCCTGCAGCAGGTCAGTGTCGTGTTTCATTCCGTTTGCCTTGGTCTTAACAGCGCTCTGCATCACTCAACTCCTGCTGTGCGGGCCTGAAATGGCCTCAGATTCTCGGTACGCCCCCGCGCCTTGCGCTTGGGCTTGCGTTCAATCACCGGCTTGAGCCAGAGCTGCCCCGTTTTGAACAGGAACAGCTCCCACAGGCCCAGCTTCATGTTCGTTTTCCCGTTCTCATACAGGCGCCATGACTCGCGGCTGACGTAGATCAGGTCGCTGGCCGCGGTCTCGCTCAGTTCCGCGTTGTGGCGCGCCTTGCGAATGTTCTCGGGGGTCGGTTGCCGATCGGCAGTCAGATTCATGCGTCACCGCCTTCGTCATCCAGAGCGGCAATCTCTGCCGCACGCGTGGTCATGGCCTCACGCTGCATGTTGGTCTTGGCCAGGCCTGCGGCGTAGGCAGCGTCCAGCGCTGCAGCGTCGACTGGCGCCGTCGGCGGTACCGCTGGCTCGATGTTCATGTTGAACAGGCGGCCCAGCAGCTCCAGGAATGGGCGCTGGTCGGATATCTTCACTTCAAGCCCGTCTTTCGTTTGCTTGACGCCGCCGTACAGCGCCAGCGCGCCCGGCGACAGGTGACGGGTGTCCTTGAGCACTAACATGCCGATGCCCACGCCGTGGCACTCCGGGCAATTCTCATGGGGGTCGCGAGTGGCGTCGTAGCCCACGCCGCCCAGCTCATCGAATTCCGGTAGTCGCCGCTTCTCGCGCTTGGCCTCGGCCACCGCTTCGGCGTGCGCCTCCTTGCGATCGTCCATCTGACGCGGGGTCATCTGGTATCTGTGCTCAATGCCATGGCAGTACCGGCAACACTTGTAGACGTATTCCACCAGCTCGCGGGGGTCGGCCATGGCGGCGCCGTACACCTTTTCGATCACCCGGTTGGTGATCTCCTCCGTCTTGGCGAACAGCTCGGCGCGCTTCGCCTGCGTGTAGGGGTGTTCCTTAACCTTCTTTAACAGCCTGCTCGCCGCCGCTGCTGCCACGGCGTCTGACTTGCATTTGTAGCCTGCATCCAGATACGCCTGAGTGGCATTTTGCGTGACCAGCCAGATATCGACGAACTTCGCCTGGCGCGCGTCCAGGTCGTGGAGACTCCCGGCCTGCAAGGCTTCCAGTTCTTTCTTCTTGAGGGCGACGGTTTTGCGCAAACGGGTATTGCCCGCTGCTTTGCGGGTGCGGGCTGGCTTCGCTTCTGGGGTTGTTACGGGGTCTGCAACAGTGGCCTTTTTGGCCCGTGCAGGGGCTTTTTTCGATGCCGTGGCTGGCTTGGTTTTTGCCACACGGCCATTGATTACCTTAACCGGCGCGGAGTCAGCGGGTGTACGACCCTTGCCGCGCGATTTGTCCGGGGATTGACTGTCATCGGACATTTGCGGATCTGCCTCTACCTTCTTCCGTGCCACTCTCTAAGCCCTTAATGCAAAGCAACTTGGCTATCAGCCACCTAGGATCTGCAACTTTCTGCGTGTCTGGCGCAAAAAAACCCGCAACAGCGGGCCTATCTTGTGTGGACTAGCCCGCCGAAGCGGGCTTCCCAAACACCGTACAGGGGACGCCACGGTTAGCGCTGCAATGACGTCGATGTCACTTCCCCGATTTGACCGTTATCCAAACATCGAATGCCTGATGAACACTCCCCTGTCAGAGAGGGCCCAAAAGCTCGGAAAGCGTGTGAAACAGCCCCCTCACCCAGCACCTAGCGCACGACAGCCCGGCATGGCCACCCCAAGGCCGGGTGGCTGGCTTGTAGCCGGAACAATCAGCTGAACAAGGCGTGTTGCACTGCCGTGGTCACCTGCTGAACCGTGAGTACAGGATGCTCGTAATCGGCCAGGGCTTTTTCGTGCTGTTTGCACAGAATTCGCGACTTTACCGACAGCTCCAACTCACCGATCGCCCGCACGAGCTTACCGCCCCCGCGCAGGCTGTCGAATACGTCACCGTGGTGCTTTTGAATGACCGTGAGCGCGTCGGCCAGCTCGATGGCGGAATCTGCCACCCTGCCCAACAGCACGCGGTCCAAACTGGCGCTCTCAATGGAAATGGCGGTCACTTCCGAGAGCTTTTGAAGGTATTGCTGATTGATGCCGGTCAGGACCGTGGTCAGAACGCCGGTGATCAGCGCCTGATTGCCATCCTCGGGCGCCAGCCCCAGATCGTCGGTGCGCCCCAGCAGAAAGTCGATGGTGACCTGATACATGTCAGCCAGGACCAGCAGGTTCTTGAGACTGGGGACGCGCTTTCCGTTTTCAAACAGGCTGATCATGGTCAGGTTGGCGTGGCCAAGGCGGCGGGCGACGTCCAGTTGCTTCATACCGGCGGCGTGGCGAGCGCGTGTCAGGCGTTCACTGACGATGACCATCAGCGCCCCCAGCTCTTCCTTCTCGCGCTCAGTTGGGCCCAAGCCCGCCCCGCACTCGTCATCACTGAAGAGCGCCAGGCTTTCAGGTGCGAAATCGACCTGCGGCCCGCCTACCAGCTCGCCTTCGACAACTTTATCCCCGGACACAACCACTTTAACGCTACCCCTTGACCTGCCCTGTCATTGGCGGCCATTAGATTGCATCCCCGTACCGTCCGCAACCCCGAAACGTCAAAAAAGTTCCCACAAATCGGCGCATTTTTTGCCAACTTTCTGTGCTGACAATTTCTCGCCGCCAGAAATTACATACTTTTTATCAGCTAAATCGCAGATTTACCCTGTCAGATTGGATCGCATCGCCGTCTGTCTGATATCACCATGACATTGAACCCTGATCGCGATTCCTCACCGTTTGTGAGCGGTGTCACACGCCGCGCGCCCCTGCGCGTGTAAGCCAAAGCCTACAAAAGCCTTATTGCTCAAGGTCTTCCGGCGTGTCATGGGTCTGCGCCAGCGCTTCTTTCTGCTGTCGGTGAAGGTCGATCATCCTGGCTTTCAGCGCCTCGCAGCGGGTAGCGTCCACCGACTCAACCCGTGCGATGAATGCCCGGCGGGACTCTACGGACTGATTCAGCAGCGCATGCGCCTGATAGTCGACCGCCAGCGCAGAACCGTCGAAACAATAGCGATTTGTTGGTGCGTAGCAGCCCCGGCAGCTGGCCAAGTGATTGATGTAGCGCTGATGGGCGTCGTACGTCTGCGGGTCCAGTTGCATCAGAACTCCTCGACCTTCCAGCCCGGCGCCCCGCCCTCGCCTTTGTCACCCTTCTTGATGGCGATGAACTTGAACACCGGGAACAGCTCAGCCGCGACCTTGATCTTGACCCGCGCGTCGTCTTCCCAGAACCCTTTCACCTCATGCACTTCAAGGTGCCCGCTGGCCACCTGCACAAGGAAGTCCGGGCGGTAGGTGGTTTTCGGCGCCAGATCCAGCGCGAACGGTTCGAACTTGAACCACAGCACCTCACCGGCCATACGCAGCAGATCCAGGTGCTGGGCGTAGGCCTCCTCGGTCTTGTTCATCTTGCCCTTTTCCATGCGCCCCAACGCCTGCATCGCAGCCTTGCCGCCAGACGCCTTGGGTGCTGCTGGTGGCTTTACGCCCGCCATGCGCAGGTGTTCGGGTACCTCCGCGGCCTTCTTGCTGGCGCCACCGCCCAGGGCTCGACGGGTCATCGTCGACGGCAGCTTGGCCAGATCCTCTTCGGACAACCAACGTTTGGTCACTGAGCCACCCCGGCCTGCAGCAGCTTGCATTCGGTGATGTTCAGGAACGAGAACACGCCCCGGCGCCAACCCATGGTGTCCAGGTACAGGGTATTACCCAGCACGACCGGACCATGCTCAAGGGGCTGGTGCCCTACCACAACCCAGTCAACGCCCTGCACCTTGTCGCGGTCATCCAGCTCATACCGGCGCCGACTCCACATCGCGGTATTGGTCAGCAGCTTCTGCTCCTTGCGGCTCAACGAGGGGTCATCCAGATCGCGCAGGAAGTCGCCCCAGTCTGGGCGCGGGCACTCCGCATGCACGATGCCGAATGTCACGCCGGTCGCGGTGGCCACCTCGATCGCAATGGGCAGCTCTTTGAACTGCACCTGATGTTCCAGCTGCTCGGCCTTGTTCATCCCCGAGAACCACAGGCCGCCGTTTTCCAGCCAGTTGCCGGTATCGCAGGTGTCGAACCGGCACACGTAGTCATCATGGTTACCGCGTACCGGGTGGAACCATGGCTTGGCCAGCCACTCAATGGCCAGATGGCTCTCAGGCCCACGGTCGACCAGATCACCGCACTGGAACAGCCGATCACACGCCGGATCAAACCCAATGGCATCAAGCGCCAGCTGCAGCCGGGTGAAGTGCCCATGCACGTCGCCGGTCACGAAGTCACGCCCTACGGTGTTCGGCTCAAAGCGTTTGACCTTGCTCATGCCGACACACGCTCTACAGCGCCATCACAGCACCGGCACTTACGCACGGACGCACAGGCACGCAGCCACACCATGTATTCACGCTGCACCTGCGGATCTTTGTATTCGTCCAGGTCGCGCCCCATAGGCCCCTTCTTGCGCTCAAACGGCCCCTCGTGGTCACACTCGAAATCACTGCGGGCTTCAGCAGCCACATCCAACACGCTCACGTCATGGTCTCCTTGCATTCGATCGGGCAGCAGGCATTCCCCCTGACCGGCGCCCACCAATTTACGGGCGCGCACGAAGGCCCCGCCCGCAGGGTTTGCGGGTGTTGTCGTGGGTCAGGGATGGATTACGGGGTCAGGCTTGCAGTAGCGCGGGTTCTTCTGGGCGATCACGCAGACGGCGCAGGTACAGCTCTGCCACGTCCATGGGGAACAGGGACACTTCACCGGCGTTCACAGCCTCATCCGGTATCCACTCCTCTGTCTCACGGCTCATGCGGAACCAGCCTGTCTTCGGGAAGTACCCGTAAAACGACAGGGTGTCGGTCGCTGGGCACAGCAGGAAGTGCGTGGCCATCGACACGGCGTCCATCACCTTGCGCAGCTCAGGAAGATGGCTCATGTGCAATTCGCCCGGCAGTGCGTGGCCGTTGAACTCTATCGGCTGCTCCAGCCCCAGCGTCTCGTTGCGCTCACAGTGGAATGCCAGCGATCGGACAGGACCGGCTTCATCGTTCACCGCGAAGGCAGCATGCCCCCACAGGCGACGGGCTCGTGGCTCTCGTGCTTCTGGCACCTTGCTGACTCTCACCCGGTGTCGTGGCATCAGGTTCGGACTGATCGACGCCAGATGGCCAGCTGCAGCGCTTCCAGACGGGGCATTTGTAGGCACGGGCGCACTACCGGTACCCAACAGCTCGGCACGCTCACATAGCGGCACGAATCGATTGCCAGTCGCCGACACGCTCCCCACCGAACGCCCTTTGGCCTGCTCATCCAGCACGTACTCCACCAGCGCCAGCCCGCGCGCCAGCAGCAGGTTCAATTTCTGGTGGCCGCAGCGCTTGAGCAACGCCTGGACGCGGCTGAAGCTGTCGGGGTTCACGCTGAATACGATCTCGTGGGCTTGGCTGGTCATGGGTGCCTCTGTGTGTGCCGTTGAACTAACGACATAATGACACAACATCACAACGACACAATAGCGTTTTTATGTTTTATATCAGCACCAGCCCGGTCGCCGGGCACAAAAAAGCCCGCACGCGGCGGGCCTGTATCGGGCAGTCATGATCTAAAGCTGCCCTGCATCCTCAGCTTCGGCGTCCTTAAGCAGCTGCCGGACACCTCCCAGCAATTCACCGATCGCCTGCGAATAGGCTTCGTTGGCCTTCTCAAAGCGGGCAATCACCTTCTCCTGCTCCTTGCGTGGCCGGTTGAACACGTCGTGCATCGCGGCGGTCGCTTCCTTGCGCACAATCTCAGCCTCATCCACAGGGGACACAAAGCGCCGCAGTACCACGGTGTCTATCTTGGCCATGTCGGGTTACTCCTGCTTCCACTTGCCATATGCCTGGTCGACCAGCTCTATGGGTGCTGGCCACCGTCCTCATCTGTTCTGGTCACCCCCCCCCCGGCAGTCCGAGGGGGTCAATTTTACATAGCACCCGTTATGGGTAGTCGGCCTACTCGCCCTGGGCGGGCTTCCATTCCAGCCGCTCACCCATCAACTTGGCCGCCGCCAGCTTGGCCCCGCGCACGGTCTGGTAGCGCCGGGGCAACTCCAGAAACGCCGGGCTGCCGTTGCGCCGCAGATTGCAGGTCAGGGTAAACGCCAGGTCGGTGCGGTTGCCGACCTCAATGCGCAGCTCGTCGCTGTCGACCTGGGCGGTAAACAGGGGGCGGTCGATAGTGGCTGGGATCAGGTAGCGTTCATAGATCGCGCCGGGCTCTTTGGCCGACGCCACCTGGGCGTGCGGCTTGCCCGACCGCTCGGCAGTCCAGGCGCGGCGGTGGGTCTGCTCGATCAGCTCCAGCAGGGCCAGCTCGTCGGCATCGCGATGGCCAGGATCCGCGACCGCGTTCATCTGCTCGCTGAGAATGTATAGCTGCCGCCGGGTCAGCTCTAGGCGGTAGGTCTTTTCAGTCGCCATCTATCGGGGTTCCTTTCGGTTGTGGCGGATCACGCCAAGGCGGCGCGCAGCTTGGCCATGTAGTCGCGCAAGCTTGGGGCGTACTCATAGTCGCGGCCCTGCGAATCCAGCTCGTCCAGCAAATCCGTCGCCGCCTGCTCAATCAGGCAGAAGCGAGCGCGCTCGGCGTCGGCCTGCTGTTCCGCCTCATAGCAGTCCTCACACAGATTCGCTGCGATCTGATCGGGCGTCTCGCAGTAGCCGCCGCAGTTGTTGTGGAATTGGCATTCATTGGCCATCGGTGGGGTTCCTTTTTCGGTTACTGGCCATGGTTCAGTTCAAACAGGTCTTGCACAGATGCCCGCGCGGCTCTCACCTTCGGCAGCAGCCACTCTGAGGCTTTCGCCACACTGGTAATATTGGCTGAGGCATAATCACCCAACAGGTCGTGGTCGCGTGCGGGCTTGCGCTTCTGGCGAGTGTCATCTAGGAAACGCTCCAGATCCTGCAACACGTTCGCGACCTCGATTATCTTGGCGTCAATGACGGCCTTTTCGGTAGACATAGGACGGGTTCCTTTCAGTTGCCGTGATTGATAACAGCAAGATGCAGCGCCTCGACCAACTGACTGGCCGCCTCTTCATAGGCTTTTTCGGACACCTTATCGCGGGCCAGAAAGTCGCTCAGCTGAAGATCCTGCTCGGCGCGACTCAAGGCGTGCCATTGATCGTCAGAGGCCGCCAAGTCGACCTTGGCCTGTTTCGCGGCGTGCAATAGTGGGATCAGAGGTTCTACGTCGATCAGCATTTTTAGGCTCCTTTCGATTATTCGAATTCTATATCCAGCTCTTCGCAGCACTGGCTGCACAGTCCGCCGCCGTTCTCTTCGCTGTATTGCAGTTCACATACCTCATGCCACCAATTGCACTGCACACACAGCTCGGTTTCCACCTCAAGCAAATCGGCTTCCAGCTGGCTTTCGTCCAGGTCGCCCAGCTCCAAGGCTGTTATGGCCTCGCAAATCTGCTTGCACGTCCCCCGAAGGTATTCGCCAACCTGCTCCAACTGCTTACGTTCAATGACCATCGTGAGGTGGTTCCTTTCCGTTATTCGGTCTTTGTCGGAGGATCAAGCTCGTTGGCGTGAGACAGCACCGCACGCGCCCAATCCTCATCAAACCCCACATGCGTACGCGCGCCAGCCACTTGGTTGCGCAGATATTCCGCTGTCGCTTTCGGATCGAAAGTGCCGTTTGCCTTGGCGCGAGCGACCTGCTCAGCGAACGTCGGCATAGGGACAAAATCATCCGACTGGCCCGGACGCCAGCCGGTATCGTCACGCACCACGGGCTTGTTGGGGTCAATGGTGATTCGCATTGCGGGTTCCTTTCAGGCGCCTTGCTAGGCCGAAACTTCGTTGTCCAGAGGGACGCTGTTCACATCAAAGCGATCCGACATCCAGTAATCCGGGGCGGGGTGTTCTGCTACCCAGCGCGAATGCTGTATCTCCCAATCAGCATCACTCATGACGCCATGCGGTCGCAGTTCGTTATGCTTCTGGATCTTGACCAAAAACGCGCGCGCTGCCTCCAGCGTTGTAAAGGCGCGGACAGGCTCACTACCCTCATGGTCCAATTGAGCCTCTACCAAGTAAATCATCGAACGAGGTTCCTTTTTACTCGGTGGCCGCAGCCGCTATGGAACAGGCCCCGCATATTCGCGCGTACTTGGGTCACTTGCATGGTGGAGCCTCCCGCATGTGTGCGAATTGTTTACAGGTCTTGGCTACGCCTCAATCCAGCTCGCCACGCAGGGCCTTGGCCATAAGCTCGTTCATTTCGCGTTGTAGCGATCCCGCATCTGGGTTGCCGTTCTCCACAACCTTGTAGCTGCACTCGCCTTTGCCGGGAATGTAACTGCTGCCGTGAGCGGTGGACGTCTGAATCAGCTCGATCGCAGCCATCCACAATTCATTCCCGTGCTCGTGACTGGTCGCGGTGATGTCGATCGTAATGTTCGCGGTATACGGGCGGGTCTCAGTAGGTTCGGGTGCGGCCTGCTTGTACATTTTGGCAGCGCCCACAATTGCCCGAACCTTCACCAGCGCTTCGTGTATCAGGTGCGCTTCCAGCGGGGTTTGGGCCAACTGGTCTATCTGTGCCTGGCCAACACGCTCCAGGAAGGCGGTCAGGGCGGTAGCTTCGTCCTTATCCAGATCACGGCCAGCATGCGGCGTTGTGCTGCTCTCTGGCGGGATGATCGATGCTGTCAGCTTTAGGTGCGGTGCTTTGCTCATGTTGCGTTTCCTTGCAAATGTCCGTCATTACACATGGTGTAAAGCCGGTATCTCGGCGGGTCAGCCCCACCATGTTGTGACGCCGCCTGCATCTGCCAGCAGCGCCTTCACTTGTGCTTCCGTGGCAGGCTCGTCGGCGTTCACCGTCCAAGCACCGCTGTCGTACGTGATCCAATGCGGCCCGGCGATAAGGGTCATGGGAAAGTCCCGCCCATCAGCCCAGTGGTACGCCAAATGCGCCTTCGGCTCTGGCATGGGTGGCGTTGGTCCGGTCTGCTCGACCATTTTTAAACACCTCGCATATACTGGATATAAACACAGTATAGAGCCTATACCATGCGCTATCGCGACCTCATGCTCTACAACTTGCCGCCCTTCAAGCCGGTCACACAGGGTGAACTGCGCCAGCTCTGGGCCCAGTACCCTGACCCCGACATACGCCGCCTGATACTTGAGGCTGAGCGCTGCCACCGCGTGCTTGCCAGGGTCGACGACCTGTATAAGGGCATCCACCAGTCCTGGCGTGAGAGCGTCGGCGGTGGGCTGGCGGGCCTCCAGATGCTTCTGGACCTCACCACCCACGAGCGCATGCGCCTGGGCTACACCGTTACGCCGGAACCACAGTCCTGATCGGCTCGGGCAACAACTGCGGCAGCGCATCCGGGCTCCCGCAGCAGTTCCACGCCATCCGCGCCATATGTGCGAACTTGTAACCGGCGGTGATCGGCAGCACCGGGCACCGCACCTGCGAACAACTCACGTACCACCCTTCATCACAGTCCTGATCCAGCTTCGCCGGTGACTTGCACCACGGGCACGGGTTCAGGGGGTATTGCTTCACTCCTAACACAGCTGCGACAGCTCCGAATCAACAGAGCGCATGGCAGTCTGTATGCCGTTATAGCCTTCCCACCAGCTGCGGGCGTCTTCGGTGTCAGATGCGTACGGGCACTCGTTATCACCATTGAGACCGGCCATGACACCTTTGTCGCGCGGGTCAATGCTGTTTTCGCAGGCGTAGCACACGCCGACGCTGGTGACGCCGGTCGTGCCGCAAGACGGGCACTGTGTCTCAGCGTTGTCGCTGGCCTTCTGCTCGGCGTAGCAGCTGTCACACAGCCCATCGTCGCCTACGCGTTTAGCTTCAGTCTTGCAGCGGTCGCAATCACCTATGTAACTCATGGGTTCCGTCCTATTGGTTCAGTTCGCGGGTCAACAACTCTTCAAGGGCCCAGCCATACGCAGCGTCTGCCTGTTCCAGCATTTCGCGCAGGTCATCGTCGGTGATGTCGCCCTGCTCAAAGGCTTCTTTCGCCTTGGCCGCCATGTTCCCCGATCGGTCCTCGGGAGACGCCAGCAGCGCCTCCTTGTCATCCATGGCGGTCTGCCATTCGGCGAGGATCTGGGTGCGGCGGGCTTCAGCGTTCAGGGCGGTCATCTGCGGGACTCCGTTCGGTTGAACATCCATTGTTTACCACTGACGCCCCAGCAGCATCACAACTCCGCTGGGCGGCTATGTACGACATAATGTCACAACGCCAATCTATCGCAATAGCGTTTTTATGTTTCCAGAAAAGAAAACGCCCGCGCCGGAACCCCGGAACGGGCGTGTGTGCTTC
>NZ_JBIVCU010000023.1:0-94960 GCF_044746785.1 Pseudomonas sp. NPDC090208 | reverse complement strand
TAGGCGAGGCACCGTATGGCGGGGATAAGAGCCCTTGGTTACTTGGGGCTTTTCCAAGTAACTCGCCGTCAGGCGAAACAAGGCTGCGTTAGCAGCTACAGCAATCAGTCAGACACACCGCAGGCACAGGTTTTACGACGAGTGCCTCGCCGCTCGCAGGGCAAGCCAGCTCCTACAACAAATGCGTTAGGCACAAAAAATCCCGCCGGCCGAATCATCGGCGGGCGGGATCTTCTGTGGCGTAGCGACTCAGTTCAGACCGAGCTTGCCACGCATCTGCGACAGGTCTTCAGCCAAGGTGTTGACCGGGCCAGTGAGAGCCTTGCGGTCGTTTTCCTTGACCTTGTCATAGGTCTCGAAACCACCATCCTTGGTCTTGTACTTGGCCAGAATCTTGTCCACGGTGGCGAAGTTCTTGTCGACCTTGGCCACGAACGCCTTGTCCGACTTCTCCAACTGCGGCTTGAACAGATCGACGATCTTCTTCGCGCCGTCAACGTTGCCCTGGAAGTCATACAGGTCAGTGTGGCTGTAACGGTCTTCTTCACCGGAAATCTTGGTCGCTGCGACCTCTTCCAGCAGCGCGGCTGCACCGCCAACCACTTTCTCTGGCGGGAAGGTCAGGCCGGCAATGCGGCCCTGCAGGTCTTTGACGTCAGCCATCAGCTTGTCGGCCAGCGCGCCCTGATCCTTGGTGGTGTTCTTTTCGAACAGCGCATGCTCCAGACGGTGGAAGCCGGTGAAGTCTTCGGCATCGACGCCTTGCTCGTGGTCGTCCACGCGGGAGTCGATCGACTTGTCCAGATCGTCGAACAGCTCGGCGATCGGCTCGATGGCCTCATAGGCCACGCGCGTGGTCGGGTACAGCTTCTTGGCAGTCGCCAGGTCGCCCTTCTTGATGGCGTCGGTGAACTTCTGCGTGTCGGCAGCCAGTTTGTCGACGTTTTCAGTGACGTAGATCTTGTAGTCGGAAACCGGGGTCACCAGATCCAGTGGCGCGGTGGTCGCGAACACGGACGGGGTCTGCAACAAGCCAAGGGTAACCAACAGCGCGAGAGGCGACTTTTTCATGGAGCTCTTCCTGTGAGGTAAGGGTTGTCAGGCAGTTTTTGTTTTTACAGCTGATGCAGCGGCCAGCAGCGAACGGCCGATGTAATCGTTGTTGTCCACGACACCCGGCAGGGTGAAGAAGTACCCGCCGCCAATCGGCTTGAGGTATTCCTCCAGCGGCTCGCCATTGAGGCGGGTCTGCACGGTGATAAAGCCTTTTTCCAGGTCGGCCTGGTAGCAGATGAACAGCAGGCCCATGTCCAGCTGGCCGTTCTTGTTGACCCCGTTGGAGTAGTTGAACGGCCGGCGCAGGATCAGGTTCTTCTGGCTGTCCGCCGTGCGCGGGTTGGCCAGGCGGATGTGCGAGTCGAGCTTGGTGATCTTGCCTTCCGGGTCTTTCTTGTAGTCCGGTACGTCGGTCTCGGTCTTGCCGTCCATGGGCGCGCCGGTGGTCTTGACGCGGCCGAAGATCGCTTCCTGTTCCTGCAACGGCGTGCGGTCCCAGCGTTCGACGAAGTTGCGAATGATCCGCACCGCCTGATAGCTGCCGTTGGCCGCCCAGGCCGGCTCATCGCTGCCCGGCTGAACCCAGACCAGCTCGTTCATGGTCTTCTGGTTGTTGGAATCCGGGTTGGCCGAACCGTCGCGGAAACCGAGGAAGTTGCGCGCGCTTTCCGGCTGCTGACCCGGCTTGAGCGGGGCCTGCGCCGGTACGGTGCCTTCCTGTTTCCAGCGCACCAGCAGCAGGTCCGGCAGGTTCTTGACGATGTCACGCAGGGCGTGAATGTTGCTGTCCGGTGCGTTGGAGCAGAACTGGATGCTCAGGTCGCCGTGGCAGCAGTCGGCCTCCAGCGCGTCGTTGGGGAAACCGACCATGCGTTGCAGACGCTTGGGTTTGACGTGCTCCAGGCCGAAGCGCTCGTCGAACAGCGAGTCGCCCACCGACACGGTGATGGTCAGGTTGTCCGGGGTCACCACCGGGCCGAGGATGCCGGAGTCCAGTGGCGGCAGTTTCGGGTCGACCTGAGGCACGGCACCGCCGGTCATCAGGAACGCGATGCGCTCGTTGAGAGTGCGGAACAGACGCTCCAGGTCGTCGCGGTCCTGGGCCAGCACGTCGAACGAAACCATCATGCCGGCGGTCGGGCGAGGGGTGACGATGCCGCTCTGGTGAGTGCCATGGAACTCGTTGTGGTCTTGGGTCTTCTCGCTTTTCGGCGCTTCGGTGACTTGCGCCGGAGCCGTGGCAGCCAGGGCATTGCCGCTCAGGCTGGCGCCGGCAATCGCGGCGCCGGCGGCGCCCAGGCCGAGCAGGACACGGCGACGTTCGGCGGAAATCGGGGCGTTGGACGAATCTTTCATGTGAATACTTTTCTTCGCTCGGGTTTCAAGGCCGGGCGGGCGCAACGGCACCCGCCTGGGCACGCTTACAGGCCGGTGAGGCCCAGGGCCGGATCGATTCCATCGAGTGCTTCGGCCAGTACCTTGGCCTTGTCTGCAATCTGTTTTTTCTGCTCGGCGCCGACCTGGTCATACGGTTTGAAACCGTCGGCGGTCTTGAGCATCAGCAACTGATCGTCGAGTGCGGTGGTCGCGTCGTCGATCTTCTTCAGCACGTCGCCCCAGTTTCTCGCCAGCAGCGGACGCAGCAGTTCGACCACCTTGCGCGTGCCTTCCAGGTTGGCGGCAAAGCCGGCGACATCGACGTGGCTGTAGCGCTCTTCTTCGCCATTGCTGCGGATGTCGGCCAGGCTGCGCATGTTGCGCACGACCATGCTCGCCAGTTGTTCCGGCGCGATGCTCTGGGCCAGCAGTTGCTGTTTCAGGCTGGCGATGTCGGCTTGCAGCTTCTCGGCGACCGGGGCCAGACCGTCCAGCGATTTCTGCGCGAACAGGCCGTATTCGATGCGGTGGAAACCGCCGAATGCCGGGTCCTGCTCGCGCTTTTCGTAGTAGTCGGCGCGGGCGTTGATGGCGTTGTCCAGCTCGGCCAGACGTTGCGCCGCCGGAGCGATCCGCTGATAGGCCGCACGGGCCGGTGCGTAGGCTTGCTGGGCCTTGCTCAGGTCACCGTCGGTG
Organism: Pseudomonas sp. NPDC090208; assembly: GCF_044746785.1. NCBI lineage: Bacteria > Pseudomonadati > Pseudomonadota > Gammaproteobacteria > Pseudomonadales > Pseudomonadaceae > Pseudomonas > Pseudomonas sp. NPDC090208. The sequence goes on along the minus strand of NZ_JBIVCU010000023.1, from coordinate 91,831 downwards.
ATGGCCTGTTGCAGGTCGGTCATGGCACGGATCAGCGCGCTGCTCTGGGTGCTCAGGTAGACGCGGTATTCCGACAGCGGGCCGATGAAGGCGACCATCGACGGACGCGCCTTGGCAGCGGCTTCGGACTCGGCGGTCGGGGTCACGTGCAGGGTGCCGCGCGGGTTGCTCAGCAGGCCGCAGGTGATCGCGTAGTCGCCCGGTTGCAGGTTGGCGTTGATGATCTGGCTCAGGCCCGGAACGATGTTTTCACGCTCCTCGACCACCAGCACGCCGTCGAGAATTTCCCATTCCACGGCACGCTCGGAGGCGTTGACGATGCGGAAGGCGTTTTTCCCGGCCGGCACGGTGATCGCGTTCGGCTCGCAGTTTTTCGCGTGGATGGTCACCACGGTTTCATTGCCACCGTTGGCGACGCGCTTCTTGTGTGCCGCCTGGGACGCGTAATAGAACAGGCCACCGGCCGCGAGCATCAGAATGACCGAACCGGCGACGGCAAACTGCAGGGCGCGTGGGGGCTTGGCTTTCTGTGGAGGAAGGCCGTTGGGACTGCTGGTCATGGTTGCCCTTACTTGTTCGTAACTGAAGTGGACTGGCCGTGTTCATGGGCCGGGCGGGTGGGCAGGCTCGCCACCCGCGCTTGCGGCTTGAAGAACAGGCACAGTGCGAAAACCAGATAGGCGAGGTACGCCACCAGCACGCTCACCGACGGCGCGTCCTGATAGCCGAACATGCCGGCCAGCACCGAGCCGGTCGGGCCGTCCATCGGCAGGATCGCGCTGATATCGAAGACCACGTCCTGGAAGTAGTTCCACACTCCGGCCTCATGCAGCGAACGTACGGAGTTGGAGAGAATGCCGGCGGCCACCACCAGAATGAACAGCCCGGTGTAGCGGAAGAATCGCGCCAGGTTCAGGCGCAGGCTGCCTTTATAGATGGCGACGCCGATGCACACCGCAATGATCAGGCCAAACAGGGCGCCGAGTGGCCCCGAGGCGCCTTCGCTCTGCTGGAACACGGCGAGCAGGAAGAACACGGTTTCCAGACTTTCCCGGGCGACGGCGAAGAACACCATGGCAATCAGGGCGTAGGTCTGGTTTTTCGAGCCGGCGAGGGCGGCATCGAGGGATTCATGCAGGTCGTGCTTGACCGAACGCGCGACCTTGCGCATCCACACCACCATGGAGCTGAGAATGACCACGGCCAGCAGGCCGACCAGGCCTTCGAACAGTTCCTGTTGCTTCTGCGGGAATTCGGCGCTGACCATTTCCAGGCCACCACCGACGAACAGCGCCAGGGCGGCGGCGAGAAACACGCCGATCCACACCGCAGGCATCCACTCGCCGCGGCCGGTCTGTCTCAGGTAACTGGCGATGATGCCAACGATAAGCGCGGCTTCAATCCCTTCGCGCAACATGATCAAAAAAGGAACGAGCATTTATCACCGGTGTAAATCTGATAAAGTGTGCAGCTTGAAGCGACTTGCAACGCATTCGCATTCAGCCAGTTTGTAACATAATGATACTCATTATTGAATGTTCAAACTTGTTTTTTTCTGAATTCAGGCATTCGAAAAGTCATTCAGGTGGCGTTCAGCCATACGCCGTTCACCCCTGTAGGAGCTGGCTTGTCCTGCGACCGGCTGCGCAGCAGTCGTAAATCCATGCCCATTGGCCATGTCAGGCAAAACTCGTTCACTGGTTTTACGACGACTCCGTCGCCGGTCGCAGGGCAAGCCAGTTCCTACAAGGGGGCGGTGCTTTTCAACATCTCGACAAACCGCTCTGCCGCAGGGCTCAAGCCGAACCCTGTGCGGGTGATCAGGCCGATTTCCCGCTCCACGCCCGCATGTTCAATCCGCACCTGCACCAGATCGTCGCGACCCTCGTCGGCGGATTCCGGCAGCAAGGTCATGCCCAGCCCCTGGCGCACCAGCGCCATCACCGTCGACATGTAATTGGCCTCCAGCCCCGGCGTCAGGGCCAGGCCTTCTTCGGCGAATAGCTGCTCCACGCGCTCGCGCACGCTGCTGTCGCGACCGGTGAGGATGATCGGCTGGCCGGCCAGTTCCCTCAATTGAATGGATCGGCGCTTCGCCAGCGCATGGCCCGCCGGCACGAACAGGCTCAGCCGGTCGACCATGACCACCTGAAAATCCAGGCCATGACCCATGCGCGCCCGGACGCCGAGGCCGAAATCCACGTCACCTTCGCGCACCAGCGCATCGATGCGCTGTGCCACCACGTCACGCAGGCGGATTTCCACGCCGGGGAACTGTTCACGGAAGGCTTTCAGCAGGGGCGGCAGCAGGCTGGAACACAGCGAGGGCAGGGCGGCGACAGTGACCACACCCCGGCGCAGGGCGGCCAGATCGCGGGAGCCACTGACGATGTTGTCGAGGTCCAGCAGCAGCTTTTCCATGGCGCCCAGATTGCTCTGCCCGGCAGCCGTGAGGCTGACCTGGCGCGGGCTGCGTTCGAGCAGGGTGACGCCCAGCCATTCCTCCAGTTGCTGGATCTGCACGGTCAGCGCCGAAGGCGACAGGTTCAGTTCGACGGCGGCCTTGGCGAAGCTGCCGCTGTTGGCCACGGCGAGAAACGCGCGGATGTGCTGGATCGAGTTTTTCATGGGCGTGTTCCTGCAAAGTGTTGGCTCGCCGTCCGTAGGAGCGCGCTTGCCCGCGATGGCGATCTCCCGAGCGTCAATGCCGGCATCGGAACGCCGCCCGACCGGACTGCTACGGGCATACTGTCTTTATTCTGTTTTTCCGAACGCAAGGCGCTGAACATTTCAATTTACAAAGCTTACCCCCGTTTCGATACTCGGCCAAAACAACAACAGCTCGTCCCGCTGGCATCAGACAGGGGCGACAAAAGAGGCCGTCCATGCTCGCCACTCTCGGTGTCATCACCATTCTCTGTTTGCTCGCCGCCGTCATGAGCAAGCGTCTGTCCCCTCTGGTCGCTCTGATCGCCTTGCCGATCATCGCCGCGTTGCTCGGCGGTTTCGGTCTGCAGACCAGCGGCTTCATCATCACCGGTATCAAGAACGTCGCGCCCGTGGTCGGCATGTTTGTCTTTGCCATTCTGTTTTTCGGGGTGATGACCGACGCCGGCATGCTCGACCCGATCATTGACCGCATTCTGCGCACCGTTGGCACGCGACCGACGCGGATCGTGGTCGGCACCGCGCTGCTGGCGTTGCTGGTGCACCTGGACGGTTCCGGCGCGGTGACCTTTCTGGTGACGGTGCCGGCGATGCTGCCGCTGTACACGCGGCTGGGCATCGACCGGCGCATTCTGGCCTGTGTCGCGGCGATGGCGGCGGGGGTGAATTTCCTGCCGTGGACCGGTCCGGTCCTGCGTTCGTCGGCAGCGCTGCATGTGCCGGTCTCGGAGCTGTTCCAGCCGCTGATCCCGGTGCAGGTGGTCGGCCTGGTTTTCGTCTTCGTCAGCGCCTGGTTGTTGGGGCGGCGTGAGGAAAAACGCCTCGGCCTCGGCGCGGGTGTGGCCGTGGACGTGGTGCCGCAACGGGTCTTGAGTGAGCAGGAAGAAGTGCTGCGCCGCCCGCGTCTGTTCTGGCTCAACCTGCTGCTGACCGTGGTGGTGATGGCGGTGATGATCGCCGGCTGGGTCGATCCGGTGGTGATGTTCATGGTCGGCACCGTGCTGGCGCTGTGCATCAACTACCCGAACGTCGACGCCCAGCGGGCGCGCATCGATGCCCACGCCAAGACCGCGCTGACCATGGCCAGCATCCTTCTGGCCGCCGGGGTGTTCACCGGCATCATGCAGGGCACCGGCATGCTCAAGGCCATGGCCGAAGTGGCGGTGGCGCAGATTCCTGCCGGTCACGGCAAGCTGATTCCGATGGTGGTGGGCTTCCTGTCCATGCCGTTGAGCCTGCTGTTCGACCCGGACTCCTTCTATTTCGGTGTGATGCCGGTGATTGCCGAGGTCGGCCGCGCGCTGGGCGTCGACCCGCTGCAAGTGGCCCAGGCTTCGCTGCTTGGCGTACACACCACCGGTTTCCCGGTCAGCCCGCTGACCCCGGCGACCTTCCTGCTGGTGGGCCTGTGCAAGATCGAACTGGCCGATCACCAGCGTTTCACCATTCCGTTTCTGTTCGGCGCATCGGTGCTGATGACCCTGACCGCATTGCTGCTGGGAGTGTTTTGAATGAAGACTTTGCGTATCGGCTCCGGCGCCGGCTATTCCGGCGACCGTATCGAGCCGGCGGTGGAGCTGGCCGATCAGGGCGAGCTGGATTATCTGGTGTTCGAGTGCCTGGCCGAGCGCACCATCGCCCTGGCGCAGCAGGCCCGTTTGAGCGACCCGAATGGCGGCTTCGACCCGCTGCTGGGCGAACGCATGCGCCGTGTGCTGCCGTTTGTGGGCCGGGGGCGGCAGAACGGCCAGCGGCGTCTGCGCATCATCAGCAACATGGGCGCGGCCAATCCGCTGGCGGCGGCGGCCGAAGTGCGGCGCATCGCCGCTGAGCTGGGGCTGCACGGCCTCAAGGTCGCGGCGGTGACCGGGGACGATGTGCTGGCGGCACTGCGCGCCGATCCGTCGCAACGGCTGGACAACGGTTCGACGGTTGCAGCGCTGGGCCAGCGGCTGGTGTCGGCCAATGCGTACATGGGCGTCGACGGCATTGTCGAGGCGCTGCGAGCCGACGCCGATGTGGTGATCACCGGGCGCGTGGCTGATCCGTCGTTGTTCCTGGCTCCGCAGCTGTTCGAGTTCGGCTGGGCGCAGGATGACTGGACGCGACTGGGGCGCGGCACGCTGATCGGCCATCTTCTGGAATGCGCCGGGCAGATTACTGGCGGCTATTTTGCCGATCCGGGGTTCAAGGACGTGACGGATCTGGCGCGCCTGGGCTTTCCGCTGGCCGAGGTCGATTCGGAAGGCCGTGCGCTGATCAGCAAAGTCGCAGGCTCGGGCGGATGCATCGATGTGGCGACCTGCACCGAGCAGATGATTTATGAGGTGCACGACCCGGCGGCGTACCTGACCCCGGATGTCACAGCGGATTTCTCCGGTGTGTCATTTCAGGTGGTGGCGACCGATCAAGTGGCGGCCGAGGGCGCGGCAGGGCGCGAGCGTCCGCACACGCTGAAAGTCTCGGTCGGTTATCTGGATGGCTGGATCGGCGAAGGGCAGATGTCCTACGGCGGCCCGGGCGCACTGGCCCGTGCGCAACTGGCCCGCGAGGTGGTGCTGGAGCGCCTGCGCCTGACCGGCGTGGCTTGCGAGGAAGTGCGAGCCGATCTGATCGGCGTCGACTCGCTGCACGGCGAAGCGCTGGGCGCGCGGGCCAGCGGCGAGCCGTGGGAAGTGCGCCTGCGAGTGGCCGCGCGCTGCGCCGACAAGGCTGAAGCGGTGCGTATCGGCAACGAAGTGGAAACCCTCTATACCAACGGCCCGTATGGCGGCGGCGGGGCGAGCAAGAGCGTGCGGCAGGTAGTGGCGGTGGCCTCGTTGCTGTTGCCGCGCGATGCCGTGCAGGCGCAAGTGCATCTGGAGACGGTGAAATGAGCACGATCAAATTGCGTGAGCTGGCCCATTCGCGGACCGGCGACAAGGGCGACACCTCGAACATCTCGGTGATTGCCTTCAAGGCCGAGGATTACCCGCGCTTGTGTCAGGCGCTGACGGTGGAGCGGGTGACGGCGCATTTTGCCGGTCTGCTGGACCCGGCGGCGGGGCCGTTGCGGCGTTATGAGTTGCCGAATGTACACGCGCTGAATTTCGTCCTGCCCGGCATCCTCAAAGGCGGCGTCACCCGCTCCCTGGCGCTGGACGCCCACGGCAAGGCGCTGGGTGCGGCGTTGCTGGATCTGGAGATCGCGTGAACGCCCCCGTTGATCGGGGAATCGCCTGTTTCGCGGGCGCTGTAGATCAACTGTGGGAGGGAGCTCTGCTCGCGATGACTTCAGGCCAGACACTGCAATATGGACTGATCCACCGCTATCGCGAGCAGAGCTCCCTCCCACATGAGAATTGTGTCGGGAGGCAAACTCGGTCGTGCCGGTGGAACCGTTCACTCACCGCCCATTCTGCAAAAACACCACATACCCACGAAACAACGGGCTGTCTTGCAGAAACCCCGGCGCCTGCCAGTCGCCGCCCTGAATCAGGCCGACCTTGAACGGTACGCCCAGCCGATCGAGGCGCGGCAGGTACGCGGCATAGTCGGCAATGCTGTGACGGCCCTGATAGGTCTGCACCACCACCTCATCGATCACCCCCTTGAGCGCGGCGATGGCCTGCGGGTCGGCGTGGCTGGTCCAGTCCATCAGCCCGGTGATGCTCAGTTTGAGTTCTGCCGGCAGGCGCTGGCGCAGGTCCTTGAGGAAGTCCACGTACCCCTGCAGGTAGCGGGTGCGGGCGTCGAAGTCGATCTGCACACCGACGACCGCGCTGCCGCTTTGCTGCCAGCGACTCAACTGACCGAGCATCTGCGTGTAGACCGCCTCCGGCCAGTGCAGGGTGTGGGCGCGGTAGACAATCCACACCTGCGGCTGCGGCAACCGGGTGACGCCCATGCCCTGGGCGATCAGCGCGACCGCCTGACGATCACGCCGTGGCGCGCTGATCTGGCCTTGCAGCACGTACAGGGTTTTCGCCTGTTTCAGCACCGGCTGCGCGGCAACACCGCTCCACAGCCAGAACGTATCGTGATCTTCGGCGTTGACCGCCGCCAGCGCCGATCCACTGCCCAGCAGGCAGATCAGCCAGGCGGCCAGCAGCCTCGACATCACCAGTAGTACTGCAACGACTGACCCCAAGGGGTGCTGGCGTAGGTGGTTTTCAGCTGCCTGAACCAGCCCTTGCGTACCGCCGGTGCGACGTCTTCGCCGCCGCAACTGTTGTAGCCCGACGGTGCGTAGCAGTTGATCGCGCGGAACAGCGCATAGGCCTTGTCGTCACGCAGGGCCTTGTTGTCGGCGATTACCGTCTTGTAGCCGTTCAGGCGCGAGAACACCTCGCCCTGAAAGCCCGGCGTGCCGCCGCCCAGTTGCCCGGCGCCGCTCGGCTGGTCCAGCGGCATGCTGTCCAGGCCGTTGCGCAGAATGAACTCGCCGAGGCAGATCAGGCCCTTGGCATCCTTGCCGTTGGCTTGCAGCAGCGCGGCGGTGTCGCCGATGTTCGGGCAGGCATAACCGGAGTCGACCTTTTCACCGCTCCAGCGGAACAGTTGCAGGCTCTGACCGTCGCCATAGACGTAACCCAGGCTGGCGCTCAGCTTGTCGGCGGCGGGCTTCTCGGGCAGCGTCTTGAGGTCGTCGGTGAAGGCAGCGTACTGGCTGCGCAGCAGGTCCTTGTACAGCAGGACGAACTGCGCGGTGGCTTTCTCGACCGGGCTGATGCCTTGCTGGATCTGCTGGCGCAGCAACGGCGCATCGGCAACCTTGTTCAGCAGAATCAGACGCACCTGCGCCGACTGGATCGGCGAATCGCCGGCAAAGACGCGGGCCAACTGGCCGCTGCGCTCGTAGTTCATCGCCAGCGCCAGTTCCAGCTGCTCACGTTGCAGCGGCTGCTTCGCCAGCGGGATCAGGCTCAGCCACAGTTTTTCCGCAGTAGCCAGGTCATTGCCGGCTTCCAGCACCAGCCCGCGCAGGGTCTGCTGGCTGAAAGCGAGGTAGTCGAGGTTGGCGGGGGTGTCGTTCGGCAGCAGTTTGAGCGCCTGAGCCGGATCATTGTCGAGGTAGAAGGCGAACACCGCCTGCAAGTAATCGAACAGCGCCGGCTGGCTGGCGAACAGGTCTTTTTGCGCCAGCAAGGCATTGCGGGTCAGCTTCAACTGGGCGTCCGGGCGCATCAGCATCAGGTCGCTGGTGGCGGTCATCAGCGCCGAGGAGGTGGCCTCGGTCATGCCGGTCAGCAGTTTGTTGTCGGTTTCCTGGATCAGCGCATCGGGTGTGCTGTCCCGCTGTTCGGCGGTGGCCTGGGTCAGCTGCCAGGTGTAATCGTCAGCGAGGCTGGCCTGATCGTCGGCCAGCCAGTGGACCCGGCGCATCAGGCCACGGGCGGAAAGGGTGTAGGTGTTGTTCGGGTAGGTGTCGAGGTAAGCCTTGAAGGCCTCGGCGATCTTGCCGGCGATGGCCGGCTCGATGCGTTGCTTGAGGCTGCCGTACTCGTCGAACGCATCCTGCTGCGCGGCGTTGAGGCGGGTGCGCGCGATCATGTACAGCGACACTTCCTTTAGCCACGGCTGGGTGCTGGTGCTGAGCTGAGTGAAGCCGGTTTCGGCCTGCGCGAAGCGGCCGCTGTAGAAGTCCGCCGCAGCCTGCAAGTACGCCAGAAACGCCTGGCCTTCAGGCGATTGAATGCTGCCCGGCAGCAAGGCGGCCTGTTTGTCGCCTTCCCAGGTGCAGCTGTCGAGCAACAGCAGGCGGCTGCGCGCCAGCGCCTGGCGTTCGTTGTCGGGCAAGGCCGCAGTGTCGAGCAACTGGCCGATGAACTGCGCGGCGCTGTCGTCGCGGTTGCTGCGGCAGCGGCTGCCTTCGCCCTGCAGAAAGGCCTGGCCGGCGCTGTCGGTGCTGTCGCGCTTGATGCCGAGCTTGCCCAGCAGATCGCCCAGCGCGGCCTGTCCGGACTCTTCGCTGGCGTCGCCCTCGCTGGCTTCACCGTCGAGCCGGGTCAGGGCAAACGGCACCGGGCCGAAGCCTTCGGCGATTTCATCCTCGCTGAGCGGCGCAGGGTTGAGCGGCAGCGCCTTGCGGTCGGCGAGCAACAGCCGCAGGTTGACCCGGCTGTCGTTGCCGGGGCTCAGGAAGGGCAGGTTGTTGCACGCGTCCAGCGAGCCTTTGGCGATGATCCAGTCGGGGTAGCAGGCTTCGTCGCTGCTGGCCTGGGCCGGGCCGCCGATAAGCGCGCCGATGATCAAGGCCAGAGGGGAAAGAAGGCGGATACGCATGAACAATCCTTGATTTCGCACGTAGGAGGTGGGGCGATGATACAGCGGGTTGCACACCTGTAGGAGCCGGCTTGCTGGCGAACCGGGCGTGTCAGCAACCTCGATGGCGGCTGACACATCGCGTTCGCCAGCAAGCCGGCTCCTACACAGGACGCCATCACCATCCAGCCGTGCACATGACCTGTGGGAGGGAGCCCTGCTCGCGAAGGCGGTGTATCAGACCCCGGTGATGTGGCAGCCCGACCGGTTCGCCAGCAAGCCGGCTCCCACAGAAGCGTGCAAGGTGCAGGACAATCGCCCGGCAGTTTCTCTCGGAAAATTATTTTCAAAAAACAGGTGAGGTAAACCCCGTTGGCCTCCGTGTAGTGAGAATCAGATTCGTTTGGCAACGGATCTCTCACTCACCGCCCGCTCAGGTTTATCCGTTCATGACAGCTCAATCCGGTTCTCGTGTGCCTGTTTTTCCCGCTTTTCGTCCCGCCGCATTGGGCGTGTGTTCGGCCACGGCGCTGCTGTGTTCGCTGGGCATGAGTCCTTTGGTTCAGGCGCAGGAAATGCAACTGGACGCAGTCAATATCGACGCGCAGTCCCAGGCCGATCTCAGCGAAACCGAGCACAGCCGCACCAGTTATCAGGCGCGCAAGGCGTCGGTCGCGACCCGTACCGAAGCGCCGCTGGTGGAAGTGCCGCAGACCGTCAACGTGGTGACCAACCGGGTGCTCGAAGACCGTCAGCCAAGCAGTCTGGACGAGGCGATCAACGCGGTCAGCGGGGTCAAGCAGGGCAACACGCTGGGCGGCACCCAGGACGCGATCCAGAAGCGCGGCTTCGGCACCAACCGTGACAACTCGATCATGCGCGACGGCATGCAGTCGGTGCAGGCGCGCAACTTCACCCCGACCACCGAGCGCATCGAAGTGCTCAAGGGCCCGGCGTCGATGCTGTACGGCGTGCAGGACCCGGGCGGGGTGATCAACGTGGTGACGAAAAAACCGCAACTGGTCGAAGCCCGTTCGGTGTCGGTATTCGGCAGCAGTTTCGGTGGCGGCGGTGAACAGATCGACCTGACCGGGCCGCTGGGCAGCAACGGCTTGGCCTACCGCTTTATCGCCGACAAGCAGAATGTCGACTACTGGCGCAATTTCGGCAGCATCGACCAGTCGGTGATCGCGCCGTCGCTGGCCTGGTATGGCGACGACACCACGGTGTCGGTGGCCTACGAGCACATGGAATATTCGGTGCCGTTCGACCGTGGCACGCAGATCAACACCAAGACCGGCAAGGTGCTGGACATCCCGCGCAACCGGCGTCTGGACGAGCCGTTCAATGTCACCACCGGCCGTTCCGATTCGCTGGATCTGCGCATGGACCATCGCCTTAATGACACCTGGACCCTGCGCACCGGCTACGCTTACAGCCGCAACTACTACAACGACTACCAGTCGCGCTTCATCTCGGCCAATTACAACACGGGTCTGGTCACTCGCCGTGGCGACGCCACCCGCGATGCCGTGCAGTTCGCCCACACCGCGACGGTCAACATGCTCGGCAATCTGTACTGGGGCGACGTACGCCACGAAGTGCTGTTCGGCGCCGATTACATGAAGAACGAGCGCGATCTGGGCGACCTGTTCCGCAGCGCCAACAAGGCCGATTTCAACTACAACGCGCCGGTCTATGGCGTGACGCCGCAACCGAGCACGGTCAGCGCACCGAACAGCGACCAGAGCGACCACTTGCGCACCCATGCGTTCTTCGTGCAGGACGCCATGCACCTGGGCGACCAGTGGATTGTCCAGGCGGGCCTGCGTTACGACGCGTTCGACGAAATCACCGGCAAGGGCCGGCCATTCGTGGTCGGTGCCGACGTCAAGGACAGCAAGGTGGTACCGCGTGTCGGTCTGGTTTACCTGATCCAGCCGGACTGGTCGGTGTACGGCAGCTACACCGAGTCGTTTCGCCCGAACACCTCGATTGCCGCGCCGATTGGCGATTTGCCGCCGGAGGAGGGCAAGGCCTACGAGATCGGCACCAAGTTCCAGAACGACCGTATCACCGCCACCGTGGCCCTGTTCAACATCAACAAGAAAAACGTGCAGACCAGCGAGCCGTGCGGCACCGAGACCTGCACGCGGGTGTCCGGCGAGGTGCGTTCCCGTGGGCTGGAAGCCGACATCACCGGGCAACTGGATGAGTTCTGGAGCGTGACGGCGAGCTATGCCTACACCGACACCAAGGTCCTCGAAGACCCGGTGCTCAAGGGCGAGCCGCTGGACGGCGTGTCGAAACACACCGGCGCGCTGTACCTGACCCGCGACTTCGGCCAGGTCGGCATCGGCAACCTGCGCGCCGGTGCCGGTGCGCGCTTCGCCAGCCGCTGGGGCGTCAACGACGGCGCGGGGACCGAGTACTACCTGCCATCCTCGAAAGTCGCCGACGCCTTCGTCGCCTACAAGATGAAGCTCGACGAGCGTGACCTGACCCTGCAGCTGAACCTGAAAAACATGTTCGACGAGAAGTACTACACCTCCGCCAGCGGTTTGGGTTCGCCAGCGATTTCCATCGGCGAACCACGACAACTCGTGGCGCGGGCGAAGCTGGAGTTTTAAACCCGGCAAACCGGGCGAAAGCGGTGTGTCAGGCCAACCGCTTTCGCGACCCTCGCAAACTCGGATCCCTCCCACAGGGGAACTGTGTTAGCCAGCAGGCAGCGCGGTTGCCCTGAAATCTCGCAGACTATCTAAATCCGGCAGACCACCGAAATCCTGTGGGAGGGAGCCCTGCTCGCGAAGGCGGTGTGTCAGACCCTGGTGATGTCGCAGGCCCAACCGGTTCGCCAGCAAGCCGGCTCCTACACAGGGCACCCTCGCCAACCAGCCGTACACATGACCCGTGGGAGGGAGCCCTGCTCGCGAAGGCGGTGTGTCAGACCCTGGTGATGTGGCAGGCCCGACCGGTTCGCCAGCAAGCCGGCTCCTACAGCGATCTGGCAGACCATCTAAATCCGGAAGACCACCCAAATCCTGTGGGAGGGAGCTCTGCTCGCGATGACGTCAGGCCAGTCACTGCAGCATTGACTGACCCAGCGCTATCGCGAGCAGGGCTCCTTCCACAAAACGATCGGCGGGGGATGCGGCTTACTTCACACTCGCCGGCAATTTCAGCTCTGCACACAACCCGCCGCCCTCGCGGTTGGACAGGGTCAGTGCGCCGCCCAATGCCATTGCCAGTTGCTGGGAAATCGCCAGCCCCAGGCCGGTGCCGCCGGTGTCGCGGTTTCGCGAGCTTTCCACGCGGTAGAACGGTTTGAGCACTTCCGGCAGCTCCGCCTCGGCAATCCCCGGACCACGGTCCAGCACCTGGATCGACAGGCCCTTGTCGGCATTGGGCTGCACCTTGATCTCCGCCGCGCCAGCAAATTTCAGGGCGTTGTCGGTAAGGTTCACCAGCACCCGGCGCAGGGCGTGCGGGCGGGTGTCGATCACCGAGCCGGTCTTGCCGCACAGCTGCACGGCCTTTTCCATGTCCTGGTAGTCGAACACCAGGCTGTCGAGGAACGAATCCACATCGACCCGCCGCGCCGCTTCGGTCGAGGTGTCCATGCTGCGCGCATAGGCCACGCCTTCCTGCACCAGATGCTGCATCTCGCTGAGGTCGTTCCACAGCTTGTCTTTCTCGATGCCTTCATCCATGAACTCGGCGCGCAGTTTCATTCGCGTGATCGGCGTCTGCAGGTCATGGGAAATCGCCGCGAGCAACTGCATGCGCTCCTTGATATAGGTCGAAATGCGCTGCTGCATGGTGTTGAACGCCACCGCCGCATAGGCCACTTCGGTCGGGCCGGTTTCGTCCAGGCGGATGCCGTCGCCGTTCGGGTCGAGATTGTCCACCGCCTCGGACAGCCGGGTCAGCGGACGGATCGCCGTGCGCACCGCCAGCCAGGTGCAACTCACCAGCAGGATCAATTGACCGATCAGCAACACCGGCAGCCACGGCGACAGCGGGGTGATCGCCGGGCGCACGTCGATGGTCAGCGGCATGCCGTCGTGCAGGGTCAGGTGCGCCTGATAGTGCGGGCGGGTATCGGCGATGTCATTGAAGGTCAGCGTGTAGTCGCTGCCGATGGTGGCCTGCATGGACTTCACGGAGACCGGCGAATGGCTCATGTCCATGGCCGTGCCGGGCTGGCCGGTGCCGACCATGTAACTGTAATTCGGCCGGCTGAGGCGCGACGCCCAGGCCTCGCGCTCATCGGCCGGCAGGCGCTCGAGCACAGCGATGGAGTTGCTCAGGTCCTGTTCGAAGTTGCCCAGCATCAGCGTCATCGCGCTCTGATAGCGTTCGTAGAACTGCAAGCCGAACGACATGCCATGGGCCAGCACCAGACTGATCAGGAAGATCAGCGACAGGCGCGATGCCAGCGTGCGTGGCCAGCCAAAGCTGAATTTCATGCGTCGTCCCCAAGGATTTCCACCGGATAGGTGAAGACATAACCCTCGCTGCGCACGGTCTTGATGTAGGCCGGGTCGCGGGCGTCGTCCTGCAGGCGCTGACGCAGGCGGCTGACCAAGAGATCGATGGAACGGTCGAACAGATCGGCGTCACGGCCCTGGGTCAGGTTCAGTAACTGGTCGCGGCTGAGTACCCGCTGCGGGTGATCGAGGAAGGTGCGCAGCAGGCGGTATTCCGCGCCGCTGAGGGCGACCACGGTGCCTTGGGCGTCGAGCAGATGGCGGGCGGTGGTGTCCAGGCGCCATTTGCCGAAGGCCAGCAGACGGCCGGCTTCGCTGACCACCAGATTCGGCGGCAGCATCCGCGTGCGCCGCAGCACGGCGTTGATCCGCGCCAGCAATTCACGGGCGGCGAAGGGCTTGACCAGATAGTCGTCGGCGCCCATTTCCAGGCCGATGATGCGGTCGGTTTCGTCGCTGCGCGCGGTGAGCATCAGCACCGGGGTGTTCTTGTGCTTGCCCGAACGCAGTTCGCGGCACAGCAACAGGCCGTCGTCCCCGGGCATCATGATGTCCAGCACGATCAGATCGACCTGATTGGATTCCAGGAAGGAGCGCATCTGCCGGCCGTCGGCGACCACCGTTGAGCGCAGGCCATTCTTCTTCAGGTAGTTGCCTACCAGCTCCCGAATTTCCCGATCGTCATCGACAATCAAAATGTGATCAACGTGTTCCATCGACTCGACTCCCCGTTCTGTATGACCTGTGGCGCATCTTAACCAGCTCTGGCGTGCTTGCCTGCCGGCCTTTGTATTGCACTGTATCTGTGCGTCGGACAAATACATGCAGATGCAAAAAGCGGATTTTTTCACTGCGAATGTAGGCCGTGTCGTCGGGATGCGCTATGACACACAGGTATTACATGGCCGGGTAAATCCCGGATACGCGCACGTCCGTATCGCCAAACACATCCTGTGGGAGGGAGCTCTGCTCGCGATAGCGCTGGATCAGTCGACATCGTTGTGTCTGCACGGGCGCTATCGCGAGCAGAGCTCCCTCCCACGGGCCGGCGTCGTTCTACGGACCACATACATCGGCATTTACGTGGTATTTGCCCTATCATCTGCCTCCAATGCGTTCCCCGGATGACTGCCCGCCCATGAGTGACACCGCCCCCTTCGCGCCACCGCCGTCCCTGTTTCTGCCGCTCAGCGAAGACGTGGCCAGGGCGCTGGTGGCGGGTGAATCACCGGATGAGTTTTTCGACCGAGCCAGCCGCGCCGAACTGGCCGCGCTGATGCTGCTGCTCAACCTCAAGTCGCTGGTCGCCCACGCCACCCCGGTGGAAAAACTCGAACGCATGCTCGACGACGTCATGCGTGCCGGTCAGTCGATGGAGGAGGCCGGGGGGCGTCTGGCCGACCTGGTGCGCGCGCGCTTCAATGCCGGGCAACTGGCCGAAGGGCTGACGGCGCTGGAGATGGCCGGCATCGGTCTGCTGGAAGATCACGAAGTCGAAGATCGCCACTATCTCGACGAGGAACGGCAGTGGGATTTCGACTTCGGCCGTCGTCAGCGGGAAAAGCTCGAACCGCTGACCCGCGAGGTGCAATTGCCGTCCGGCGAGCGCGTGCGCCTGAGCGACCAGCAGAGCCGAATTTTCGATGAGTTCCGTGGCTGTCAGGACGAGTCGTTTCACCTGCAGGCCTATGCCGGGGTGGGCAAGACCTTTCTGCTGGCGCAGTTCTTCGAAGTGCTGGACCCGCGCACCACGCTGCTGATGGCGACCTTTCCGGCCCAGGTGGCGGCGTTGCGCGCACGGGTTCGCCAGGCCGGCCCGGACATGCCGCTCAACGCCTGTACCTTCGGCCACATGGCCAACCTGCTGCTCAACCGCGACCTGACCTCCCGTGGCTGGCGCAACACCGACATGCAGCGGACCGGTGCCAGCTCGCTGGTGGATGACGGGCAGATCGCGCAATGGCTGAACCTGCCGGCGGTGGGGCCGTTACACCCAAGACAGGTGGCGTGGATATGCCGCAACACCGTGCACAGCTACTGCCTGTCGCCACTGGCCGAAATCTCCAGCCGTCATCTGCCGTCACTCGGCTACAGCGCCAGCCCCGCCGACATTGCCGTGCTGCTGCAATGCAGCCGGCGTCTGTGGGACGAGACGGTGCGCCCGTCGGCGCCGCATATCCGCCTGCCGATCCGCAACAGCCACCGCATCAAGTTTCTGTCGCTGACGTCCGAGGTCATTCCCGAGGACTACCACCACATCATCATCGATGAAAGCCACGAGCTGACCGCGCCGATGGTGCAGATCCTCGACCGCAGCCCGCAGGCGGTGATCACCCTGGGTGATGACTTCCAGCAGCTCAGCGGCCGTGCGCCGCGCCATGGTGGCTTCATTCGTCAGCGTTTCATGACCCAGTCGATCCGCGCCGGCAAACAGATGGCCGAGGTGCTCGATCCGTTGATCCAGAAGCACCCCAGCGATACCAAGGAAGGTTTTGTCGGCCGAGCGCCGTATCCGACGCGGATCATCGGCCATGGCGTAATGCCGATCCCGGACAAGCCGACGACGATTCTGGTTGCCAACGAGTGGGGCCTGTTCGCCTGGTTCCGTCGCCTGAGCGAGGCAGGCACCGGTTTTCAGTTGCCGGCGCGCACGCTGGAGCACCTGACCCTGTTCGTCAAAGGGGTCGACTTGCTGTACCACGAGGATTTGCGTCCGCAGCATCGCCTGATTTTCCGTTACGCCTATTGGGATGCGCTGGCCAGTGCCATGGGTGGCAGTCACGAATTCAAGGCCATTCACGAATGGCTGGGGCAGGGCAATCGCCTGCAGGATTTTCTCGACACCGTGCAGCGGGTCTGTGTGCCGTCCCGTACCGGCATCGTTCTGGCGCGGGTGGAGGACGTGAAAAACCAGGAGTTCGACGCGGTGCTGCTGTCTCGCGACCTGATGCGCCCACCGCGCGAAGGTTCGTCGCACTCGCTGGCCAGTGTCTGTTCGCTGCTCTACACCGCCAGCTCCCGCGCCCGCCACGAACTGCTGCTGCCGGGCAATATGAGTGACTGGTTGCAGGATATCGGGCGCCCGTAGGACCATGCACGATTCCTGTAGGAGCTGGCTTGCCCTGCGACCGGCGACGGAGTCGTCGTAAAACCTGTACATGCGGTGTGTCATTTTGATTGCTGAGTCTGCTAACGCAGCCCTGTTTCGCCTGGCGGCGAGTTACACGGATAACTGTAGGAGCGTGGCTTGCCCGCGATCGGCGACGAAGTCGTCGTAAATCCTGTACATGCGGTGTGTCTGGCTGACCGCTTTAGCTGCTAACGCAGCTTGGTTTCGCCTGGCGGCGAGTTACTTGGAAAAGCCCTAAGTAACCAAGGGCTTTTTACCCCGCCATACGGCACCTCGCTAATGCTCGGCATACCCTCACTCCGGCGATGCTCCGTGGGCCCGCCGCGAATGGGCCATCCATGGCCCACGCGGCTCTCGCGACATCCTGTCGCTCGGCCCACTGCGCATCGCCTGCGTTTGGCCTTCTGGGACGGGGCCCCAAGATCAAAATCAAAATCTCGCCGAGGCGACCGGCCGGTCGGCCTGGCTCTGGATGTGCGCGCTTTGTCTGACAGAGCGCGATTTTCCGTAGGAGCGGGCTCGCCCGCGATGGCGGTGGCTCAGTCGATACGGTGTTGTCTGCGCTGATGCTTTCGCGAGCAGAGCTCCCTCCCACAGATTTGAGGGTGTCTGATGAGTTTCGGTATGACGCAAGATCTGTAGGAGCTGGCTTGCCCTGCGACCGGCGACGAAGTCGTCGTAAATCCTGTGCATGCGGTGTGTCTGGATGATCGCTGTAGCTGCTAACGCAGCTTGGTTTCGCCTGGCGGCGAGTTACTTGGAAAAGCCCCAAGTAACCAAGGGCTTTTTACCCCGCCATACGGCACCTCGCTAATGCTCGGTGTACCCTCACTCCGGCGACGCTCCGTGGGCCCGCCGCGAATGGGCCATCCATGGCCCACGCGGCTCTCGCGACATCCTGTCGCTCGGCCCACTGCGCATCGCCTGCGTTTGGCCTTCTGGGACGGGGCCCCAGATCAAAATCAAAAGCCAGATCAAAGGCCAGATCAAAAGCCGGCGAAACACACACACATTCCCTGTGGGAGCGGGCTCGCCCGCGAAGGCGTCGTCAAGATCGCCACCGCCGGCAAGCCGGACTGCTACGGGTTTTGGCGGTGTACTGATATCTACCAGACACGCTGAAAACTTGTGGGAGCGAATTCATTCGCGAAAGGTCTTCCGGCCGAAACAGATTCATCGTGTGGAACACCGTATCGCGAATGAATTCGCTCCCACCGTTTTCTCGTGGTGTCCGGCAAATGTCGGCATGCCGTCAAACCCAGCGCATGCAAGAGTGCGCGCCAGCCCTACCTTTGTTAAATTCCCCTTCGGCGTGATGTTCTGCGACATCGTGCCTGTCCCCATGCGTTGAATCCGGAACCCTTCATGCCGAAAAAACCAGGCAGAGCCGCCAGTAGCTCGTTGTCCGAGCCGAAAAAGGCCGCCAGTCTTACTCTGATCGATGTTGCCAAGGTCGCGGGCGTGTCGCCGATGACGGTGTCGCGGGCGTTGCATCGTCCGGATCTGGTCAGCGAGGACACCCGCGAGAAGGTGCGCGAAGCGGTGCGCAAGACCGGTTATGTGCCGAACATGATGGCCGGCAGTCTGGCGAGCAACAAAAGCCGTTTGGTGGCGATCTTTTTGCCGACCATCGCCAACTCGATCTTTGCCGATACGGTGCAGGCGTTGATGGACCGTCTGACCCAGGCCGGTTATCAGACGCTGCTGGGCCTGACCGGCTACGACGCCGAGCAGGAAGAGAAACTGCTGGAAGCAGTGCTGGGCCGACGTCCCGACGGCATCGTGCTGACTGGTACGCTGCACACCGAGTCGAGCCGTACGCGGCTGGCTCAGGCGGGGATTCCAGTGGTCGAGGCGTGGGACTTGAGTGAAGAGCCCATCGACATGCTGGTGGGTTTCTCTCATGAAAAAGTCGGCGAGGAAACCGCCCGCCATCTGCTGAGCAAGGGCTACAAACGCTTTTCCGTGGTGGCCATCGGCGACCCGCGTGGTCTGCGTCGGTGCAATAGCCTGATTGCCGAACTCAAAAATCACGGCATCGAAGACGTACCGATGGAAGTGCTGGCGCCGCCGGCAACGCTGCAAGTGGGCCGGGAGGGGCTGGCCGGTCTGCTTGAGCGCGGGGTGTCCACCGACGTGGTGGTGTGCAGCTCCGACACCGTCGCCCAGGGTGTGCTGGCCGAGGCGGCGAGTCGCGGCCTGCGTGTGCCGGAGGATCTGGCGGTGATGGGCTTTGGCGATCTTTCCAGCGCTGCGCAGGTGCATCCGGCGCTGTCGACCGTGCGCGTCGACGGTAGCCGTATCGGCCTGCAGGTCGCCCAGGCGTTGCTGGACCGTTTTCATGAACACACCTCCAGCGCCACCCCCGTGCGGGTCGACACCGGCTTTACTCTGATCGACCGCGCCAGTACCTGATTCCCTACACTGACCACCTGACCCTGTGGGAGCGGGCTTGCCCGCGAAGAGGTCAGTACATCCGCAATATCTCTACCGGCAAACACGAACCCTGTGGGAGGTCTCTCTCCCACATCTCTCATCTGCCCACTTGCCCAGCCGTATCGGCAAACAAGCCATGAAGTCACCGATCGCTTCTGATCGGAATTTCTCGTCAGCCGACAAACGCAGTCTTGAATGATTGCGCAATCAGTGTAAGATCCGTGGCCATGGTGATCGCTTTTTCAGGTCGATCACCTTTTTTAGTGATTCGAATGATTGCGCAATCATGTGCGCGTCGACGGACTTCAGCAAAACAGATCAGGGGCGCCTGCCAATGCTCGAACAACAACAAAACATCACGTCTTCCGATAACGATCGCATTGCCTGGGTCAAGGTGTCGTCGGTCTTTCTGCCACTGGCCAACCCGATCAGTGACGCCAAGGTGCTGACCGGCCGGCAGAAGCCGATGACCGAAATCGCCATCCTGTTCGCCGAGATCGAAACCGTCGATGGTCATCGCGGTCTGGGTTTCAGCTATTCGAAACGCGCCGGCGGCCCCGGTCAGTTTGCCCACGCCAAGGAAATTGCTCCGGCGTTGATCGGCGAGAACCCCAGCGACATCGCCAAGCTCTGGACCAAGCTGTGCTGGGCCGGTGCCTCGGTAGGCCGCAGCGGTCTGTCGACCCAGGCTATCGGCGCTTTCGACGTGGCACTCTGGGATCTCAAGGCCAAGCGCGCCAACCTGTCACTGGCGCGCTTGCTCGGTTCGCACCGTGATTCGGTGCGCTGCTACAACACTTCCGGCGGCTTCCTGCACACGCCGCTGGATCAACTGCTGCACAACACCGACATGTCGCGGGAGAAAGGCATCGGCGGGATCAAGCTGAAAGTCGGCCAGCCAGACTGCGCCGTCGATCTGCACCGCGTCGCCACCGTGCGCAAGCACCTGGGCGAGAACTTCCCGCTGATGGTTGACGCCAACCAGCAATGGGACCGGCCGACCGCGCAGCGCATGTGCCGTCGCTTCGAAGAATTCAACCTGATCTGGATCGAAGAACCGCTGGATTGCTACGACGCCGAAGGCCACGCCGCGCTGGCCCAGCAGTTCGACACGCCGATCGCCACCGGTGAAATGCTCACCAGCGTTGCCGAGCACGCCGAGTTCATCAACCGCCGTGGCGCCGACTTCCTGATGCCGGATGCGCCACGGGTCGGCGGTATCACGCCGTACCTGAAAGTCGCGGCTATGGCCGAACAAGCCGGGCTGATGCTGGCGCCGCATTTCGCCATGGAATTGCACGTACACCTGGCCGCCGCCTATCCGACCGAACCGTGGGTCGAGCATTTCGAGTGGCTGGAGCCGCTGTTCAACGAGCGTCTGGAAACCCGCGACGGCCGCATGCTGGTGCCGACCCGTCCGGGTCTGGGCCTGTCGCTGAGCGAGCAGGTCAAGCCGTGGACCGCACAAGTGGCGGAGGTCGGCACGCGTCCCTGAGCCGCTCCCCGTTTCACGTACATGACTGCAGGCGCCTCCGCCGGGGGCGCTCTGGCTGGCCGATCTATAAAAACAAGATGAGGGCTTTCATGTGGAACACTCCAACACCGCCAGCGCAGCCGCCCCGGCTGCCGCTTCCGCCACCGCCGTACGCAGCAAGGTGCGCTACGGCATCCTCGCCATGCTGTTCATCGTCACCGCGATCAACGTCGGCGACCGCGCCACGCTGTCCATCACCGGTTCCGCACTGACTGAAGTGCTGGGCATCAACTCGGTGACCCTCGGCTACATGTTTTCCGCGTTCGCCTGGGCCTATGTGCTCGGCCAGTTGCCTGGCGGCTGGCTGCTGGACAAGTTCGGTTCGGTGCGGGTCTACGGCCTGTCGCTGTTTCTCTGGTCCACCATCACCGTGGCGCAGGGCATGATCGGCTTCTTCTCGGTGCCGGTGGCCATCGGCACGCTGTTCGTGTTGCGTTTCCTGCTGGGCCTGATCGAGGCGCCGGTGTACCCGGCCAACAGCCGCATCGTCGCGGCCTGGTTTCCGTTGCAGGAACGCGGTCTGGCGACGGTGATCTTCAACTCGTCGATGTACATGTCAGTGGTGCTGTTGGCGCCGGCCATGGGCTTCGTCGCCCACCGTTACGGCTGGGAGCATGTCTACTGGTTCATGGGCGGGCTTGGCATTGTGGTCAGTCTGGTGTGGTTCAAGCTGGTCAAGCCGCCGACCGAACACCCGCTAGTCAACCGCGCCGAGCTGGAACATTTGCGTGAAGGCGGCGCACAGGTCGACATGGACAAACCCAAGGACAAGGGCAGCTTCGTGCCGCGCTTCTCCGACCTGAAAGTGCTGCTGAAAAGCCCGATGATGTGGTCGATCTACCTGGGCAAATACTGCGACACCTCGCTGCAGTATTTCTTCCTGACCTGGTTCCCGGTGTATCTGGTCAAGGGCCGTGGCCTGAACATCATGGAAGCCGGTGCCATTGCTGCGATCCCCGGCATCTGCGGGCTGCTCGGTGCGTTGTGTGGCGGCGCGGTGTGCGATTACCTGATCCGCAAAGGCTTCTCGCTGTCGCTGGCACGCAAGATCCCGCTGGTCTGCGGCATGACCATGGGCGCGACCCTGGTGTTCTGCAACTTCACCGAGTCGATGTGGGTGGTGACGCTGCTGATGTCGCTGGCGATCTTCGGTAAAGGCGTGGTGGCGGTGGACTGGACCCTGGTGTCGGACACCTCGCCGAAGGAAATCACCGGCATGGCCGGCGGGCTGTTCAACATGTTCGGCAACCTGTCCGGCATCTTCACCCCGATCGTGATCGGCTACATCGTGCAGTCGACCGGCTCGTTCGAGGGCGCGATGTACGTGGTCGCCGGGCATGCGCTGCTGGGAGCGCTGGCGTTCCTGAGCATGGGCAGCCTGCGGCGGCTGGAGTTGCAGCGTCGGTAGCCGTCCGGTTTAGCGCTGAACCTGTAGGAGCTGGCTTGTCCTGCGAGCGGCGACGGAGTCGTCGTAAAACCGGTGCACGCGGTGTGTCAGAACTGCATAGTCGTCAGGGTTTACGACTGCTTCGCAGCCGCTCGCAGGACAAGCCAGCTCCTACAGGTGACGGTGGTGGGAAAACAAGATAGGCAAGGCGGTTCAGGGCTGCGCGCTGCGCCACTGCTTCGGACTCAAGCCGAACCAGCGTTTGAACGCCCGGGAAAACGCGCTGGTTTCCGAGTAGCCGAGCAGGGCGGCGAGTTGGGTGACGCTGAGGTTCTGTTGCTTGAGGTGGGCCATGGCCGATTCCTGACGGATCTGGTCCACCAGTTGCGTGAAGCTCAGGCCCTGATCACGCAGTTTGCGTTGCAGCGCCCATTCCGACAGGCCGAGGTTATGGGCGATTTCTTCCAGCACCGGCTCGCCCAGATGCAGGGTCGTGAGGATGGTCTGCCGCGCGCGATCAAGCAGGGTGGCTTCGTTGCCGTTGTCACCCAGCTGGCGAATGGCGTCCTTGATCAGCATCAGCAGGATCGGGTCGCTGCCGGGCATGGTCTTGCCGATGATGTCGCGCTTGGGCACCAGCAGCGAATTGCAGGCCTGACCGAAGCACACGTCGGCCTTGAAGGCGTCACGGTGTTCATGCCAGTCCTGTGGGCGGGTGTGTTCGAAGGCTACCTGACGCGGCGCCCAGTCGGGGCCCAGCACATGGCGTACCAGATTCAGCGCCATGCCCATGGTCAGCTCGGCGTCCTGGCGGCGTTCGCAGATCGCGCCGTGACGCACCTGATAGTCGAAGCGGTAACACTCGCCCTGATCCACCAGTTCGATCAGCGTGCTGTGCTGATGAAAGGGGAACGCCTGGGAAAAGTTGATCAGCGCGTCTTCCAGCGTCGCCGAGCACAGGCCGATGTAGCCCAGCAGGCCGAGCGCCTGGGGCTGAAACTGCTGGCCGTAACGCAGGCCGAAATTGTCGCAACCGGTCTGCCGCGCCGCTTCCTCCAGCACCTTGCAGTAATTGGGCAGCGGCAGACTGAGGGTCGGGTGCAGCAGTTGCTCGGGGTCGATGCCGGAGCGGCCGAAC
This sequence comes from Pseudomonas sp. NPDC090208, assembly GCF_044746785.1. Lineage (NCBI taxonomy): Bacteria > Pseudomonadati > Pseudomonadota > Gammaproteobacteria > Pseudomonadales > Pseudomonadaceae > Pseudomonas > Pseudomonas sp. NPDC090208. The sequence continues at coordinate 68,803 of NZ_JBIVCU010000023.1, read as the reverse complement.
ACCTGATCCAGATCGCCACCGTGCTGCAGGATGAAACCGTCCAGCCCGTTGGCGGCAGCCGACAGCACGCCGCGATTGCTGGCGGCGGTTGAGGTCGGTGCGGCGGCGGAGAGGAAATTCTGCAGCATTGAGCGGTCTTCACGGTCTGTATGAATTTCATTCAAGCAAATGTCGTACCTTGTTACATGTACGCGGTCCGTTGCTTGCCATGCGCGGGCTATTTGCGGGCCATTTGTAGGAGCTGGCTTGCCCTGCGACCGGCGACGAAGTCGTCGTAAAACCGGTGAACGCGGTGTGTCAGGTATGCATAGTCGTCAGGATTCACGACTGCTGCGCAGCCGGTCGCAGGGCAAGCCAGCTCCTACAAAAGGGTTGCGTCTGCTCGGCAACTGCTACCCATCGACCCATAAAACTGTGTCGTAGGGTGGCAGCCGCCGTTCATTTTTGACCCGTAATAAGGCACGCAGCCCAATCCGCGCGCCGCCTTGGCGCACCTCGGCAAAACCGCCGGAAAACTTGACAGCACAGGACAAAACCCGCGTTTTGCGGTCAAGCCTTGGCCGTTGCTCTGTGGCTATTCTGGCTGCCGGACACATTCCGTCGCCTGGCTACCGGGGTAAACACACATGACTGCAACTCAACTCAAACCGACATTGGGAACCCTGCACCTGTGGGGTCTGGCCGTGGGCCTGGTGATTTCCGGCGAGTATTTCGGCTGGAGCTACGGCTGGGGCACCGCCGGCACGCTGGGCTTTCTGGTCACCACGCTGATGGTGGCGGTGATGTACACCTGCTTCATTTTCAGCTTCACCGAACTGACCACCGCGATTCCCCATGCGGGCGGCCCGTTCGCCTACAGCCTGCGTGCCTTCGGCGTCACCGGTGGGATGATTGCCGGCCTCGCCACGCTGATCGAATTCGTCTTCGCGCCACCGGCGATTGCCATGGCCATCGGCGCCTATCTCAACGTGCAGTATCCGTCCCTGGACCCGAGAGTGGCGGCCATCGGCGCCTACATCGTGTTCATGACCCTGAACATCCTCGGTGTCAGCATCGCCGCCACCTTCGAACTGGTGGTCACCGTGCTGGCAGTCGCCGAGTTGCTGGTGTTCATGGGCGTGGTCGCGCCGGGCTTCAGCTTCAGCAACTTCGTGCTGGGCGGCTGGGCCGGCTCCGACACCTTCAGCCTGCCGGCGATCAGCGGGATCTTCGCGGCGATTCCGTTCGCCATCTGGTTCTTCCTCGCCATCGAAGGCGCGGCCATGGCCGCGGAAGAAGCCAAAGACCCGAAACGCACCATTCCGCGTGCCTATGTCGGCGGCATTCTGACCCTGGTCGCGCTGGCCATCGGCGTGATGATCTTCGCTGGCGGCGTGGGTGACTGGCGTGCCCTGTCGAACATCAACGACCCACTGCCGCAGGCGATGAAAGCGGTGGTCGGCAACAACTCGACGTGGATGCACATGCTGGTCTGGATCGGCCTGTTCGGTCTGGTCGCCAGCTTCCACGGCATCATCCTCGGCTACTCGCGGCAGTTTTTCGCCCTGGCCCGCGCCGGCTTCCTGCCGCCGAGCCTGGCCAAGCTGTCGCGCTTCCAGACCCCGCACCGCGCCATCATCGCTGGCGGCGTGATCGGTATCGCCGCGATCCTCAGCGACGGTCTGGTCAACCTGCAGGGCATGACCCTGACCGCCGCGATGATCACCATGTCGGTGTTCGGCGCTATCGTGATGTACATCATCAGCATGCTCAGCCTGTTCAAGCTGCGCCGCAGCGAACCGAACCTGGAACGCACCTTCCGGGCGCCGGGCTACCCGATCGTGCCGGGCATCGCGCTGGTGCTGGCGGTGGTCTGCCTGATCGCCATGGTCTGGTTCAACGCGGTAATCTGCGGCATCTTCATCTGCCTGATGGCGGTGGGGGCGCTGTTCTGCAAAGTGGTACGCGGTCGCGACACGGTTGCGGCTGTCGCCGGCTAATCCGTGAATCTGTATCAGTAGAAGGAAGGGTGTCATGAGCTTTTCCCACAGCATCGGTGGCATGGTCTGGCGCTTCGACAGCCTGCGGGAGCTCATGGCCAAGGCCAGCCCCGCACGCTCCGGCGACTACCTGGCGGAAGTTGCCGCCAGCAGCGATGCCGAACGTGCGGCGGCACAGATGGCCCTGGCCAACGTGCCACTCAAGCGCTTCCTCAACGAAGCGCTGATCCCCTACGAGCAAGACGAAGTCACCCGCCTGATCATGGACAGCCATGATCGCGCGGCCTTTGCCCCGGTCAGCCACCTGACCGTCGGCGGCTTCCGCGACTGGCTGCTCGGCGATGACGCTACCGAAGCCAGCCTGCGGGCGCTGGCGCCGGGGCTGACCCCGGAAATGGCCGCCGCCGTGTCGAAGATCATGCGCGTGCAGGATCTGGTGCTGGTGGCGCAGAAAATCCGCGTGGTCACGCGCTTTCGCAACACCGTCGGCCTGCGCGGGCGCATGTCGACCCGCCTGCAACCCAACCACCCGACGGACGATCCGGCCGGCATCGCCGCCAGCGTCCTCGACGGCCTGCTGTACGGCAACGGCGACGCCATGATCGGCATCAACCCGGCCACCGACAGCATCGGTGCCATCAGCGAACTGCTGAAAATGCTCGACGGCGTCATCCGTCACTATGAGATTCCCACCCAGTCCTGCGTGCTGACCCACGTCACCTCGTCGGTGGCGGCCATTGAAAAGGGTGTGCCGCTGGATCTGGTGTTCCAGTCCATCGCTGGCACCGAAGCGGCCAACAGCAGCTTCGGCATCAGCCTGGAGATTCTGCGCGAAGGTTACGAAGCGGGCTTGAGCCTCAAGCGCGGCACCCTGGGCGACAACCTGATGTACTTCGAAACCGGGCAGGGTAGCGCGCTCTCGGCCAACGCCCATCATGGCGTCGACCAACAGACCTGCGAGGCACGCGCCTATGCGGTAGCCCGGCATTTCAAGCCGTTTCTGGTCAACACCGTGGTCGGTTTCATCGGCCCGGAATACCTGTACAACGGCAAGCAGATCATCCGCGCCGGCCTCGAAGACCACTTCTGCGGCAAGCTGCTGGGCGTGCCGATGGGCTGTGACATCTGCTACACCAACCATGCCGAAGCCGATCAGGACGACATGGATGTGCTGCTGACCCTGCTCGGCACTGCCGGGATCAACTTCATCATGGGCATTCCCGGCTCCGACGACGTGATGCTCAACTACCAGACCACCTCGTTCCACGACGCCTTGTATGCACGCAAGACCCTCGGCCTGCGTCCGGCGCCGGAGTTCGAAGCGTGGCTGACGCGCATGGACATCCTGCGTCAGGATGACGGCGGCGTGCGGCTGGGGCAGGGCGTGCCGCCGCTGTTTCGTCAGGCCCTTGCGCAACTCAAATAGGGCGCAACTCAAGCAAGTCGTCATTGAAATAAGGAGTGGCCATGCGTGATGACCACAGCAAGACCCCGGCCCAGGCCGATGCCTGGCAGCAGTTGCGCTCGCTGACCTCGGCGCGGATTGCTCTGGGCCATGCGGGCACCAGTCTGCCGACTGCAGCGCAGCTGGATTTTCAGTTTGCCCACGCCCAGGCGCGGGATGCCGTGCATCTGCCGTTCGATCACGCCGCCGTGAGCGACAAACTGCAGGCCCGTCAGCGCGAGGTGCTGACCGTGCACAGCTCGGCGGCGGACCGCAACATCTACCTGCAACGGCCTGATCTGGGGCGGCGTCTGTCGGCGGACTCGGCCGGGCAATTGCGCAGTTATGCCGAGCAGCATCCTCAAGGTTTTGATCTGGCGCTGGTGGTGGCCGATGGTTTGTCGTCACTGGCGGTGCAGCGTCACAGCCTGCCGATGCTGGAGCGCATCGACGAATTGGCCGCCGCCGAAGGCTGGAGCCTGGCCCCGGTGGTGCTGGTGGAGCAGGGGCGAGTAGCGGTGGCCGACGAGATCGGCGAACTGCTCAAGGCGCGGATGGTGGTGATCCTCATCGGCGAACGCCCCGGCCTCAGCTCGCCGGACAGCCTCGGTCTGTATTTCACCTGGGCGCCCCGGGTCGGCCTCAACGACGCGGCGCGCAACTGCATTTCCAACGTGCGCCTGGAGGGCATGAGCTACGCCATGGCCGCGCACAAGTTGCTGTACCTGATGCGCGAGGCCTGCCGCCGGCAATTGTCCGGGGTCAACCTGAAAGACGAAGCCCAGGTGCCGGTGCTGGAAGCCGGCGAAGGCGCACGGCCGGGGAATTTTTTGATCGGTGGCTGATGTTTTGGCCTACACGAATCTCGTGATTGATGCCGAACCTGTAGGAGCTGGCTTGTCCTGCGACCGGCGAGGCACTCGTCGTAAAACCTATGCACTCGGTTTATCTGGTCTGACGCTTTAGCTGCTAACGCAGCTTGGTTTCGCCTGACGGCGAGTTACTTGGAAAAGCCCCCCTCTCTGTTTCAAGAGCAGCCAAGGGCTCTTCACCCCGCCATACGGCACCTCGCTAATGCTCGGTGTACCCTCACTCCGGCAATGCTCCGTGGGCACGCCGCGAATGGGCCATCCATGGCCCACGCGGCTCTCGCGACATCCTGTCGCTCGACCCACTGCGCATCGCCTGCGTTCGGCCTTCTGGGACGGGGCCCCAAGATCAAAATCAAAAACCAGATCAAAAGCCGGCGAAACACACACTCCCTGTAGGAGCTGGCTTGCCCTGCGACCGGCGACGTAGTCGTCGTAAAACCTGTGCACTCGGTTTGTCTGGCGGATTGCATGGTCTGCTAACGCAGCCTTGTTTCGCCTGGCGGCGAGTTACTTGGAAAAGCCCCAAGTAACCAAAGGCTCTCTATCCCGCCATACGGCACCTCGCTAATGCTCGGCATTCCCGCACTCCGGCAATGCTCCGTGGGCCCGCCGCGAATGGGCCATCCATGGCCCACGCGGCTCTCGCGGCATCCATGCCGCTCGGCCCGCTGCGCATCGCCTGCGTTCGGCCTTCTGGGACGGGGCCCCAAGATCAAAAGCCAGATCAAAAGCCGGCGAAACACAGACTCCCTGTGGGAGCAGGCTCGCCCGCGAAGGCGTCTGGGAAATCGCTACCGCCGGCAAGCCGGACTGCTACGGATATTCCGCATTGTCAGCGCGGCAACACCCAGATCCGCGACAGCACTCATCCCCGTCTACATGACACCCCTGAAAATGCCGGATATCGCTTTCCTGTAGGAGCTGGCTTGCCCTGCGACCGGCTGCGCAGCAGTCGTAAACCCTGACGACTATGCGGTTCTGACACACTGCGTGCACAGGTTTTACGACGGGTTCCCCGCCGGTCGCAGGACAAGCCAGCTCCTACAAGGGGGGTGTCAGGACTGGCGCTGCAACACCCAGATCCGCGACAGCACTCATCCCCGTCCACATGACACCCCTGAAAATGCCGGATATCGCTTTCCTGTAGGAGCTGGCTTGTCCTGCGACCGGCGACGAAGTCGTCGTAAACCCTGACGACTATGCGGTTCTGACACACCGCGTGCACAGGTTTTACGACGGGTTCCCCGCCGGTCGCAGGACAAGCCAGCTCCTACAAGGGGCGTATCAGGACTGGCGCTGCAACACCCAAATCCGCGACAGCAGTTCATCCCGATCCACATAGCAGCCCTGAAAATGCCGCGCACCGCTGGCGGGGTCGAAGGCGTCGCGGGCGTGGAGGGTGCGGCGGTTGTCGAAGCACCATAATTGGCCGGCTTCGAGGCGCTGACGAAACTGGAAGCGCGTCTGCCGGGTCATTTCGATGAACAGCCGATAGGCGCGGTAGAACGGTTGCATCAACGCCGGCTCAAGGTTGAACGGCCCGCGCAGAAAATTCGCCAGCCGCACTTCCGCCACTTCGCCACGGGCGTCCAGGGCAATCACCGGCGCGAGAAAACGGTAGTCGCTGCGACGGTCCTTGTTGCGGAATTCCACCGGCGTCTCGCACAGCAACCGGTACGCCTGCGGGTCTTCCCGCCGCATCACCTCGGCGATGGCAAAACCGTCGACGAAACGGCTGCCACCCCCCACCGCGTCGTTGACCAGGCAATGCAGAAATTGCAGGCCCGGCTGCAACTCGCGAGTCGGCAGGTCGGTGTGCAGCGGCAGGTTGAAGGCGGTGTAGGCGTTGCTGTCGGCGTCGGCCTTGGACTGCACGTTGAACAGCACGCCGAAATTGGTCTGGCGAACGAAGGCAATCCGCTCGGCCACCTGGGTCAGCGAGCCGGGCGCAGTAGGCACGCCACGCACCTGGGTCAGACCGATGTCGCGCACCGCCAGCAGCCAGTCGAGCAAGGCGCGGTCGTCGTGCATGATCGCTTCGAACTCAAACACCGGCAGACTCAGATCGCTCAGCCAGCGTTGTTTTTGTGGCCGCGCCGCCTCTTGTTCCGCCCGCGAGGCGTCGTCATAGGCGTGGGCGCGCAGCCAGCCAGGGTCGAAGCGGCTGTGATGGCCGTCCTGCCAGTGCACCGCCAGTGCACCCTGTTCATCGACCTCGACGCTGACCGCCTGCAGGTCCAGTGCGACATCGGCGATCTCGAACACCTGTTCACGGGTGACGTTGTACACGCACTGCGGGCAGGGGCAGTTGTCGCGCAGCCAGAGAAAATGGAACGGGCTGCGGCGCTGATCGGCCCAGGTCACTTCGATCAGATCCGGTTGCAGGCGGGCGTCGAGCAGCGGGCTGATCAGCGGATAGCGGCGATAGTCGGCGATGGCGTTCACGGGCGATGGCTCCTTGCGGGTATCGATGGGATGAATGGCAGATGGTGATCAAGGGGTGGCGGTGCAGGCCGCACCGTCGCGCTGTGGCCCCAGAATGATCCGCACCGAACAGGCGGTACCGAACAGGATCAGACTCAGGCCGAGGGTTTCGGCGAGGCTCGGCAGGCGACCGTTGAAGGCCAGCCCGAGCACGGTGGCGAAGAACGATTCCAGGGCGATCAACTGCCCGGACAAGACCATCGGCAGCCGCCGCGACGCCAGATTCCACGCCCCTGCGCCAATCACCGAGGACATCAACGCGATCAGCAACGCCCAGCCATACAGGTGCAGAGCGGCGGGCGTGGCGATACCGATGCTTGGCAGGCGCAGCAGGTCCAGATGCCAGGCCAGCGGGGTCAGCAGCACCGCCGAGAGCCCGGCGCCGATCATCATCAGGCAGGTCCAGGCGGCGGTGGCGCCAGTGTGCAGATGCTCCATGGCGGCCTGATTGACCACGCTGAAGGACAGCCAGATCAGCACCGCACCCAGGGAAAATGTCAGGCCGATCCACAGCGAGGCGCCGCTGGCCGGTGGCAGTTGCAGCACTTGCAGGTTGATCAGTACCAGACCCAGACACAGCGCACCAATCGGCAACACCAGTTGTGCCCAGCGCAGCGAGCGTTGGCGGGCGTTGCCGAGCAGGGCCTGGAGCACCGGCACCGCACCGACGAACGCGGCGATCAGCAATGGCCCGCCGTAGATCACGCCGCCGGCGATGCAACTGCTGTAGGCCAGGTAGCCGGTCACGCCAAGGCCCATGCCGGTCAACCACTGACTCACTCGCAGGCCGCGCAGTTGTGCACGGTAGAACGGCAGGATCAGCAGCCCCATCAACCCGGCCATGGCGAAGCGCACCAGCATGAAGTCATGGATGCTGTAGCCCTGCAGCACATACGGCGCGATGAAATTGCAGGCCCAGCTCAACGTGGCGACCACCGCCAGAAGCACGCCTTGCATGAGGGTCGAGCGGGATCGGTCCATAGATTCTCCGGGGGCGCGATGTGGATGCGCTGGCGTGTCGCGATCACATGTAGGAGCTGGCTTGCCCTGCGAGCGGCGAGGAACTCGTCGTAAAACCTGCGCATGCGGTTTGTCTGGCACACCGCGTTTACCGGATTTACGACTGCTGCGGTCGAGCGCGACCCCGGTCCGCTCGCAGGGCAAGCCAGCTCCTACCTGTGTTCGCAGGGCAGGCCAGCATCTATCGGTGGGGGAATCTTGCTGCGGCGCAGGGCTGTGCTACAAATGATGTCTTCGTCTCGATGCATTACGGAAAATTATGAATAGGCTGGGTAAATCGTTGCCGCCACTGGCCAGTCTGCTGCCGTTCGAAGCAGCGGCTCGCTTGCAGAGTTTTTCCCGGGCGGCCGATGAGCTGAACCTGACCCAGGCGGCGGTCAGCCGGCAGATTCGGGCGCTGGAGGAGAACCTCGGCATCCGCCTGTTTCAGCGGCGCAACCGAGCGGTGTTCCTGACCGACGCCGGGCGTGAATTCAGCGTTACCCTGAGTAATGCATTACGCGAGGTCGCCGATACCGCTGACCGCCTGCGCGGCGTGGCCGGGAACAATGAGGTGGTGTTGCTCTGTCAGCCCAGCGAGGCGTTTCACTGGCTGATGCCGCGACTGGCGGATTTTCACCAGCAGTACCCGGAAATCGAACTGAAGATGGTCACCTGGGCCAGTCCGCTGACCGAGTTTCAGGGCTATTTCGACGTGGCGATGCAGAGCAGCAACCGCGACCACGGTCTGCATCCGTTGCTGTTCAGTGCCTCGGACGAAGTCTTCCCGGTGTGCAGCCCGCGTTATCTGCAAGGGCGCGACACGCCGATCGCGCTGGATCAACTGCAGCGACACACGCTGCTGCACCACGACGCGCTGCCGGCCTATCAACTGGAGTGGGACACCTGGCTGGCGACGTTTGCCGTGGAGTTGCCGCAGCGGCACCGACGGCTGGCCTTCGACAGCTATTCACTGATGCTGCACGCGGCGGTCGAGGGCCACGGTCTGGCCATGGGCTGGCGGCGTACGGCGCAACGCATGCTCGACAGCGGCGTGTTGGTCGCGCCCTGTGCCGAAAGCGTGCATCTGCTCGAGGCCCTGTCGGTCTATCGTCGCCACGGGCAGGCCCGCCGGGAGGAGGCGAACCTGCTGATCGCGTGGTTGAAGGCCGAGTTGCTGGGTTAGCCGATCATCAGGTCGAGGTTCTGCACCGCAGCACCGGCGGCGCCTTTGCCGAGGTTGTCGAAGATCGCGGCCAGCAGCACATGGCCGGCGTTCTCGAAGACTATCAGGCGCAGGTTGTCGGTGCCGTTCATGACCCGTGGATCGAGGCCGGCGAGTTCCCGCGCGGCGTCCATCGGCACCACATCGACGTACGGGCTGTCGGCGTAATGCCGGGCCAGGCAGTCGTGCAACTGCGCGCCGCTGACACCGGTCGGGAGCAGGCGCAATTGCAGTGGCACGGTGACCACGATGCCCTGGCGGAACGAACCGTACGACGGCACGAACACCGGCCGCTCGCTCAAACCGCTGAACTGCTGAATCTCTGGCACATGCTTGTGCGCCAGGCCCAGGCCGTAGATTTGGAACGGCGTGGCGTGGGCGGCCTCCGGGCCTTCGAACTCGTCGACGCCGGCACGGCCCTTGCCCGAATAGCCCGACACCGCATTGATGTTGATCGGGTAGTCACGCGGCACCAGCCCGGCATCCAGCAGCGGACGCAGCAGGCCGATAGCGCCGGTCGGGTAGCAGCCGGGATTGCTCACCCGTTTGGCCTGAATGATCGCCTGCTTCTGCTGTTCGCCGATCTGCGCGAAACCGTAGACCCAGTCCGGGTGCGTGCGGTGGGCGGAGCTGGCGTCGATGACCCGCACGTTCGGGTTTTCGATACTGGCCACCGCTTCACGAGCGGCATCGTCCGGCAGACACAGCACGGCAATGTCACAGGCGTTGATGGCGGCGGCGCGCTGACGGGCGTCCTTGCGCTGATGGGCGGGCAGGGTGACCAGTTGCAGATCGGTGCGGCCTTGCAGGCGCTGATGGATCTGCAGGCCGGTGGTGCCCTGGTCGCCGTCGATAAATACAACTGGAAGATTCATGGTCTGCCCTCACGGCATGGTTCATCTGATGGCGATCATCTTCGGCGCGGGCGTAAGATAGGGAAAGTTGAATTTTCTAACAGTGATGTTCATTTTTTCTGAATGTTGATTTTATCTGAACGTGAGGACAGCCCATGCGCGAACTCAGTCTGGACCGCCTGCGCACGCTGGTGATGATTGTCGACTCGGGCTCGTTCGCCGAAGCGGCACGTCTGCTCAACCTGGCGCCGCCGACGGTCAGCCTGCACATTGCCGATCTCGAAGCGCGGGTCGGCGGCAGCCTGCTGACCCGCACCCGTGGTCGGGTGCTGCCCACCGCCATTGGCGAAACCCTGGTCGAACGGGCGCGGCGGCTGCTGGCCGATGTCGAGCAGGCGCTGGAAGACGTCGAGCGGCAGGTGCAGGGGCTGGCCGGGCGTGTGCGGTTGGGCGCGTCCACCGGGGTCATCGCCCAGTTGATTCCGCAGGCGCTGGAAACGTTGGGGCAGGCGCATCCGGGCATCGACGTGCAGGTGGCGGTGCTGACCTCGCAGCAGACCTTGCAGAAACTGCTCGACGGTAGCCTGGATATCGGTGTGATCGCCTTGCCCCAGGCGCCGGTCAAGGGGCTGCACATCAAGCCGTGGCGGCACGACCCGGTGATGGCGTTTCTGCCGGCCCGCTGGGACTGTCCGGACGAGATCAGCCCGGCGTGGCTGGCGACTCAGTCGCTGATCCTCAACGACAACACCACCCGCCTGGCGCGACAGGTCAGCGAGTGGTTTGCCGGTGCTGGCCCGCAACCGACGCCGCGCATCCAGCTCAACTACAACGACGCGATCAAGAGCCTGGTCGCCGCCGGCTACGGTGCCACCCTGTTGCCCCACGAAGCCTCGACCCCTGCGCCCGAGCCACGCATCACCATGCGCCCGCTCAACCCGCCGCTGTGGCGAACCCTCGGCATCGCCCACCGCGACGGCGACATCGAACGCTCGACCGGGCATGTGTTGCAGGTGCTGTGGGGGTTGGAGGCGTTGTAGCGGGGCGCAATCGAACACTGTGGGAGCGAATTCATTCGCGAGACGTCTGTCCGGACGACACGGATTTATCGTCTGGGACATTGCATCGCGAATGAATTCGCTCCCACCGGATCATTTTTTGCGGTGAAATCGGGCTCAAGGCGCGCCGAACACCATCGTCCAGTAAATCCCCAGATCGCTGCGGGTATTGGTTGCATAGGCCGCGCCGACCTGGGTGAACATCGGGTTCATCAGATTGGCGCAGTGGCCCGGACTGGCCAGCCAGCTTTGCATCGCCTGGCTCGGCGAGCCTTGCCCGGCGGCGATGTTCTCGCCGACCTGACGCCCGCGAAAACCGGCGGAGCGGGCGCGGTCGTAGGGCGTGTCACCGTCAGGGTCCTGGTGGGCGAAGTAGTTCTGGTTGGCCATCGCCCGGCTGTGGCCCATGGCGGCGTTGCCCAGCGTTCCGCTCCAACTCAAGGGGCGCGCCGCCGGGAAACGCCGGTAGCCGCACATTCGCGGGGTCGCCCGAGCGGCGTTGACTTGTGCCAGCAGGGTCTTGTCTGCCGTGCGATTGTCCGGCAGGTGCTTGTCCACCAACGGCTGCGCCAGCACCAGCTGCCAGCGGCTGCCCGCGCGGCTGATGCCGATGTCCGCCGCCTGGCTGTCGAGCAGCGAGTCACAGTACTCGCGCTGCAACATCGCGAACGCGGCCGTGGCATCGCCAGCACCGACCAGTTGAATGGCCTCCACGGTCTTGGCCTGGTAGCCCGCCGCCTGCAAGCCCTGGCGCAAGCTGCCGCCGTAGCCTACGGGCAGGGTCACGCTGGACTTCAACGACAATGGCGCCATGGCCGACGCGACCCGGCCCTCGCAACGCTGTGGGTGCGAGCGATAGGCGTTGATCGCCGCCGCCAGTTGGCGTTCGCCGTCGGCATGGGCGGGGGGAGCGATGAGGTAAAGGAGCGAGGCACAGCACAGCGCAGCAAGACGGGACGAGCGAACAGATACACGCATGGGGCGAACGGCTCAGAAGATCGAACGAGAGGGAGAGTGCTTTGAATGCGCCGGGTACGACCGACCGGTTTCGCTCCCTGTGAACCGGACGGACGAGAATCAGGGCGCCGATAGGACTGCGCGATTACAGGCAAGTTGCACGGGGGGATGGAAAAAATCGTCTTGAAACAGAGACATATCCATGCAGCACCGCCTGGCCCCTGTAGGAGCTGGCTTGTCCTGCGACCGGCGGGGAACCCGTCGTAAAATCTGGCGACTATGCATTCCTGACCCACCGCGATTGCCGGATTTACGACTGCTTCGCAGCCGGTCGCAGGGCAAGCCAGCTCCTACAGGGGGCAGCGAACGCTCAGGCAAAAAAAACCGGCCACGATCGTCATCGTGGCCGGCGGCTGTAACGTCGCCTTAAAGATCGTTGGCGAATGGCATCAACGGTCCATCGGTGGTGCGGCGGCCAGTGGCGCCGATCGGCAGGAGCATGATTTCCTGGTCCTTGGCCCGTGGCGTGGTGGAGCTGGCGTCGGTCGGACGGGCTGTCACGTTGTTTTCGTCACCCACTTCACCTTGCGGAATGGTCAGCGAAGGGTGGTCGAACGGTGCGCGTTCCCAGGCAACCCGTGGGTCGGTCAGGCTGACTTCCATGAATTTGACCAGCGAATCGATTTCGCTCGGGGTCAGGTTCAGGTTGGTCATGTCCGGATCGAGGTTGGAGTTGTTGTGCTGGTTGACGCTCGGGTGATCGAAGCCGCTGGTGTTATTGGCGTCTTCACCTCGACGGTCACCGCCACGGTTGTAGAACTCGACCACTTGTTTGAGCGTCGAGCGGCTGCCGTTGTGGAAGTATGGACCGGTCAGCGCGATGTTGCGCAGGGTCGGGGTCTTGAACGCGCCGTCCACCGAGTCGCGGAAGCCGACATTCGGCTTGAGCGTGGCGTCGCACGGAATGGCCGGGCTCAGCGGTTCTTCGAACTTGCACACATCGACTTCGAACGGATCGGGCACATTCTGCCCTTGCAGCATGCTGTTGTACTGACGGGTGAAGGACAGCGGGTTGCCCCACGGGTCGTTGCCACCCACGGCCAGGTCTTCTGCGGTCGGCCGTACGCCGGTGTTGTAGAAGCCGTTGTCGTACAGGGTGATCAGGCCGTCGGCCATGCGCATCCGTTCGATGCGTTCACGCGGTTCCAGACGCAGGCGGGTGGCGGCGTTGGTCAGTTCCGGGCCGGCGTGGCAGGCCACGCATTTGCCCTTGCCGGTGAACAGGTTCATGCCTTCGATCTGCTGCGCGTCCATGGCCTGGGTGTTGCCTTGCAGATAAGCGTCCAGCGGGGTCTGGTCGGAGACCAGGGTGGACTCATACATCTGGATGGCGAGGCCGAAGAACAGCGAGAAGTTGGCTTCGATCTGCGCATAGCTGACGTCGCCCAGGGTCACGGGTTGGGTGGCGTTCCACAGCCGTGGATGGAAGGCCGCCTTGACCAGGTCGCGGTAGGTCGGACGACGCACGGCCATTGCCGACAATACCGAATCGTTGGTGGCGATGCGTTGGTGGCTCAAGACCAGCGAGTCGAGCATGCGCCGGCCAATGTCCGCGAAGGTGCGACCGCCGCAGGACATTTCCACCGGGCTGCCGGGCGGGCCAACGGCCTGAGACGCGGCAGACGCATCGTTGAGCGCCAGTTTGACCTTGCTCGCCACGCCGGCACTGCGCTCGGTGGTGACGAATATGCCGGCGTCGGGGTCGCGGTTGCCGAACGGCGAGAAGCCGTTGAACACGTTGTTGGCCCGGCCGTCCCAGAAGTTGCGCACGTTGAACGCGGCGTTGATCACGGTCGGTGCGTTACGCCCGGTGCTGCGCCGCACGGCGATCTTGTTGATCATGAACAGCGGGTCGGTCTGCGGTGTGCAGCGGTCGAAACGCGATTGCCGCGGCCGCACGTAGTTGGCATCGAACACGCCCTGTGAGCCGACCACGTCGTCGGTGGAATAGACGATCGCCGAGTTGCGGTCCAGCGGATCGGCCAGCACGTGGGTCGGGAAGTCGGTTTTCTTCAGGGTGTAGTTCGGGCCGCCCTTGCCACCGGACAGCGTGGCGTAGGAGGGCACATCGCCCGGGATGTTCGGCGCAATGAACGGCTTGTTGAACAGTGTGGTGGCGTTGGCATTGGTGTTGGCCGCGCCGGGGTTGAGCTGGTTGGTGATGCGGTGATCGACCCCGGCATGGTAGTGGCAGGTGGCACAGGCGGTGAGGCCGTCACTGCCGATGTCCTGGTCCCAGAACAGGGCCTTGCCCAGGCGGATGGCGGCGTCGCGGTTGAGCACGAAGTCGCCCATCAGGTCGACCTTGCGGCCGCCTTCGGTGCCGGACGGGTCGGGCGGCACCACGCCGCGCAGGGTGGCCAGGGTGGGAATGTCGGCGGCGGCGGGGTCTACGACCTCCACCGGAGTGGCGGCGCCGGCAAACGGTGCGCACATCAGGCTGGCCGAAAGGGCGCAGCTCAAACGCAGGATTCGAAAGCTGATCAGGTTGTTCATGATAACGGCACTCTGAATGAGGGGTTACCGGCGTTGTTCTTGTGGTTGTAAAACTTGGCGCAATAAAACCCCGTCCGCGTAAAGACACGTTGGCTGTAACAGGCGGGTGGGTGGCGGGTGGCATATATCGACTGTTTACGTGTCGGTACTGCGCCTGGCAAAAAGACAGGGGGCCGCTGAGAGTGAATGTAGCGCCGCCAGAAAAAAATGGAAGATATATTTGGTAATATTTTTTTCAGTGCCGATGATCGGTTGAAAAGTGCGTAAAACACTCGTTTTTGGTGGTGCTCCCCCCACAGTTGGGTGGGTGTTTTTATGGATTTCAGTGATGCGTTTGGAATTTTTTATCAAGCATAATCAACAGGTTATGCGATTTTTTGATGAGCGTCTAAGGGTTGGCAATGAAATTGCTATGTACAGGAGAACGGATGTCTACAGGTAGGGTGTTGTATGTAGCGTTTATTGGATGAGCGGTCAGGGTTTATCAGGCTCGGTGTCGAGAGTTTGAGGATCTGTTTATCTTGAAGTTGTAGGTGGTGCGTGTAAGCGCAGCGCCAATTTTGTATTTGGTCGGATATTGTTATTCAAGTTTGTCGTGCTAGTAAGTGGATAGCTTGATAAGTAACGCTGATAACTTTTCCAGTTGAAAATAACCACGCCGTCTCTGACTTGATGCTGCCCCTCTGTGGCAGTTCGGCTTGCCGGCGTCAGCGTTTCAAGGAGGCCACCGCTGGCAAGCCAGCCTGCTGCGGGGTCGGTATTGGCCGTTGTGGGGAACCCATGACGCCCCCGTCACGAATCGCTGCTTTACTGGAAGGCTCGATGTCGGAGCCATCGCCGGTGCTTCGACACGCCGAAACCGTCGAAGAGGAAAGCGCCCATGACCCGCCTGACTGCCAAGGATTTCTCCCCCGAGTTGCTCGAACTGTACGACTTCTATGTACACGGCAGGATCAACCGCCGGGAGTTTCTCGACCGTGCCGCCGTGTTCGCCCTCGGCAGCATGACCGCCACCTCGATCCTGGCGTCGCTGAGCCCGGACTACGCGCTGGCCGAGCAGGTGCAATTCACCGACCCGGACATCGTTGCCGAGTACATCACCTACGATTCGCCCAAGGGCAACGGCACGGTGCGCGGTTATCTGGTGCGTCCGGCCAAGGCCAGCGGCAAGGTGCCGACGGTGCTGGTGGTACACGAGAACCGTGGTCTGAATCCCTACATCGAAGACGTGGCCCGGCGCCTGGCCAAGGCCGGTTTTGTCGCCCTGGCACCGGATGGGCTGTCATCGGTCGGCGGCTATCCGGGCAACGATGACAAGGGCCGCGAACTGCAGCAAAAGGTCGATCCGGAAAAACTGATGAACGACTTTTTCGCCGGCATCGAATGGCTGATCGCCCATCCGGCTTCTACCGGCAAGGTCGGCATCACCGGCTTCTGCTACGGCGGCGGAGTGTCCAATGCTGCTGCCGTGGCCTATCCGGAACTGGCCGCCGCCGTGCCGTTCTACGGACGTCAGCCGAAAGCCGAAGACGTTGCGCGGATCAAGGCGCCGCTGCTGTTGCACTACGCCGAACTGGACAAGCCGATCACCGACGGCTGGCCCGCTTATGAACAGGCGTTGAAGGCGGCGGGCAAGACCTATCAGGCTTACATCTACCCCGGTGTGAATCACGGTTTTCACAACGATTCGACGCCGCGTTACGACGATGCGGCAGCGCGCCTGGCGTGGGACAGGACGCTGGAATGGTTCCACCGTTATTTGGCGTGACAGCGAGTGTTGTCTGACGACAGGGTTGCGTCATCGGTCGATATCGGGGAGTCTGCCCGGTCCTCGAACATGGGTGATGCGTGACATGACGAAAGCGGTTTTGGGCAGCAAGCGCGGTTTCTTCCGGGGCGTTGCGGTGGTCGGGCTGGGGCTGGTGGCGGTGGCCGGGTTCTTCGGCTGGCAGCATTTCTATCCGGTCCAGGCCACCAGCGGCTGGGATTACCGGGTGGCTTACAGCGACATTCGCAAGGCCGCCGCGCTGGGTATCGACGAGCACGGCAACATTCTGGTCAGCGAAGAATTGCGCAACAGTCAGGGCACGCTGTGGCGCATCGCCCCGGACGGCCAGCGCACGCTGCTGGTCGACAAGCTGACCAAACCCGACGGCCTGACCCCGTTCCTCGGCGGCCATGCCTTCAGCCAGGAAACCGCCAATGCGCCGGTGTCGCTGCTCAAGGACGGCAAGGTCACGCCGTTGTTCATCGGCCAGGACGTGCAGGGGCTCAAGGCCGACGGGCCGCTGCTCTACGCCATCGAAGACCGCAAGGGCGATGGCCGGCTACTGCGCTATGACTCGCGTACCCAGGCGCTGGAAGTGGTGCGCAGCGGTTTGAGCGAATCCGAATCGGTCGAACTGTGCGGCGACAAGATGCTCTACACGGTCAAGGAGCAGGGCGTGGTTCGGCAGGTGTCGGCCAACGGCGATGACCCGGTACACGTCGAAGGGCTCAAGGAACCGACCTTTCTGCTGTGCGACGAGCGCGGCCTGTGGATCACCGAAGACCAGACTCACCAGGCCCGTCTGTGGCTGCTGGACAACAGCGGCAAGCTGCGGGTGATCCTCTCCAACCTGCGCGCACCGCAAGAGTTGCTGCGCACCGGCGATGGTCAATATCTGCTGGCTGAAGGTGGCCGTGACCGGGTGCTGGAATTGAAGGTGCAGCCGTAGGTTTCGTAGGAGCGCGCTTGCCCGCGATGGCGGTGTGTCAGACCCGGAGATATCGACTGACACACTGTCATCGCGGGCAAGCGCGCTCCTACGGATACGTGCGATTAAGCTCCTACAGATACATGCGATTAACCTGTGGGAGCGAATTCATTCGCGATGGCCTGTCCATTCAATATCAAGTGTCTGACTGCAACAGTGCGCCCCAAACGAATACCCTCGCGCTTCGATGAACTTGCTTAAACCCGACTACACTTTGTCCTGTCACCGAAGTTAAATAATTCACTGAATTTTCGCGACAGCAAAAGCTGCCGATAAGTTCAATCCTTTACATTTGCTCGCGACGAAAGCACACTCTGGCTCACTCCATGGCGTCGAGCATCATCCCCTCCGTACACGACAAAACCCTTGATTGACCGTGATTTTCGGCGAAAGTTTAAACTCGAAAAACTTGTACAAGTTGTTGTAAAACCTTTTGCATCACGGTTTTTATCTGCTAATAATTTTTGCTGTTTCGGGTGCATGGAGTGCTCTCTCGTCACAGTGAAGTGAACATCGTGAAGTGAATAGCCACGTTACGTTGCGATTTCTGCCCGTTGATAAAAACAACCTGCCAGTGATTCGAATGCTTGTAATTCGAAGACTCTGTAGTGCGGCGCATGTCAGATGCGCGGGAGGGAATGAATGGGTAGTGAACGTTCAAGGCTTAAAGTCCTTTCGATTTTTGGTACGCGTCCGGAAGCCATCAAGATGGCACCGCTGGTCAAGGCACTGGCGGCAGAACCGGACATCGACTCGCAGGTCTGCATCACCGGACAGCACCAGAGCATGCTCACGCAGGTGCTGGACATGTTCGACATCCGCGCCGATTACCGCCTCGATGTGATGACGCCGGGGCAGAGTCTCAACACCCTGACCGCCGCCCTGTACGCGGCCATCGACCCGGTGCTGGAACAGGCGCAACCCGACCGCGTGCTGGTGCACGGCGACACCACGTCGGCCATGGTCGCGGCGATGTCGGCGTTTCACCGGCGCATTCCGGTGGCCCACGTCGAAGCCGGGCTGCGCACCGGCGACATCCATCAGCCGTGGCCGGAAGAGATGAACCGGCGCAGCATCGATCTGGTCGCCGAGCACCTGTTCACACCGACCGCGCAGTCGCGCTTCAACGTGCTGGGTGAGCGCCTGCAGGGCAAGTCCATCGTCACCGGCAACACCGTCATCGATGCCCTGCAGATGACCGCCGAGCGCATCGAACGCAATCGCCAGCTGCGTGCGGCGCTGGACCGCCAGTTCGGCTTTCTCGATCCGCAACGCAAGCTGCTGCTGGTCACCGGCCATCGCCGGGAGAATTTCGGCGACGGCTTCCTCGACATCTGCAAGGCCCTGCGTACCCTGGCCAGCCGCGACGATCTGCAGATCGTCTACCCCGTACACCTCAACCCCAATGTGCTGGGGCCGGTCACCGAGCATCTCGGCGAGCTGCCCAACGTACACCTGATCAAGCCGCTGGATTACCTGTCGTTCGTGCGCCTGATGCAGCGCGCCCATGTGGTGCTCACCGACTCCGGCGGCGTGCAGGAGGAAGCGCCATCGCTGGGCAAACCGGTGCTGGTCATGCGCGATGTCACCGAGCGCCCGGAAGCGGTGGCCGCTGGCACCGTGCGCCTGGTCGGCACCGATCCGGACAGCATCGTGCGCGGCGTGTGCGCGTTGTTCGACGACGAGCAACTGTGGCGGCGCACCTCGCAGATTGCCAACCCCTACGGCGACGGCAAGGCCTGCGGACGCATCGTCGATGCGCTGCTCGGGCGCCCGGTGCAGGAGTTCGTTGCCGAGCTGCCGAACGGCTTCAGCGAGGAAGGCCAGCAGCGCCCGGTACAACTGCGTTCGGTGTCCAGTCTGCATTAGCGACGGCACGAAATGCCCGCCATGCAGCCTGAGCTGCGTGAGCCGCCGAATGCCTGCCCTGTGGAAGCGGACTCATCCGCGATGACGCGCTCCCGGGCCGCCACAACCGATTCGCCTTGATCGAGAACCGACCGAATGACGTCTACCGTTTCCGTGCCTGCGGGCGCGTTGCATGCCCTTGCCTGTGGCGTTTGCCTGCTGGCCGCCACGCCCGCCGTGCTGGCCGCCGAAAGCCCGTTGAGCCAGGCGATCAGCCGCCTGAATGCCGATACCCGCCAGCAACGGGTGATCGAGCTGAAGGACCTGGGCATCGACCGCCCGATCATCCTCAATGCCAGCGACAGCCGCCGCGAGCTGTACCTGCCGGTGCCCGCCGATGTGCCGCTGACCGACGCCACGCTGTATTTCGACGCCAGTTACCTGAACGGCGAAGCCGGGCGCAATACGCTGCTGTTGTCGCTGGACGGTTATCCGGTGCGGGCGTTGGGCCTCAGTCAGGCCGAGGGCGATGCCAGCGCGGTGCTGGGCGTCGACAAGTCGCCACGGGAAACCGGCTCGCTGCGCCTGGGCATCGGTTGGTCGTCGATCGTCTCGCGCCTGCAGTGTGAAGACGAGCGCACCATCGGCAACGTGCTGCGCATCGATCCGCACAGCCGGCTGAGCTACAGCTACGACGCCAGCCAGTTGCAGGACGTCGGCGCGGCGTGGAATGCGCTGCCGGGCAAACCGGGCATTCTGGTGGCGCCGGGCAGCCTGTCGACAGCCAGTTACGACGCCGCATGGCGGCTCGGTGTGGCGCTGGAGCGCATCGGCAAACAGGCGCGGATCCTGCCGCTGCCAGCGGTCGGCAGCAGTCTCGATTTGAACGGGCTGAACATTCCCGCCGAACTGAAAGCCATTCCGGCATTTGCCAGCCTCGACGGCAAGGGCCTGCACACCCTCGACGATCCGGCGCAGATCGGCGCCTTGCTGATGCTCGGTCAGGCACCGGGTTTCGACGCCGATCTGGCGGTCAGCGATCCAGCCTTGCTCAAGGCCGTCAACGACGCCTTCGACGCCCTGCAACGGCAGATTCAGGGGCTCGACGCCGGTGCCGGCAACGCCTTTGCGCAATGGCGCCAGCGCCATGCCGGTGCAGCGCTGCAAGGCTCTGACAATGTGCGCCTGGCGTTGCTCGGCAATCGCCCGCTGCTGATGATCGATCAGAACGCCGCGCCCCAGGCCATCGGCCTGTTCAGCGCCGCCTGGAACAAGTTGGCGCGAACCCGGCAATTGACCGTAGGCGAGGAGGGCAACCTGCCGCTCAGCGACGACGGTCGCGTGGCGCTGAGTCGGCTGGGCGGTAAACCCGGCAGTATCGACGTGCTGGCGAAGACCGACTGGAGCGCCAGTTTCCCCCTCGGCAGCATCGCCTACGACGGCCGCACCCCGGTCAACGCGACCATCGACCTGGCCGCGGCGCCCGGCGCGTCCGGCACGCCACCGGTGGCCAGCGTGTTCTTCAACGATTACCTGATCGGCGCCGCGCAACTCAACGCCGATGGCGAGAAAGAACGCATCGAGGCACGTATTCCGCGTTATGCGCTGGCCGCGCAGAACACCTTGCGCGTGTCGTTCCAGCGTCAGCCGGTCAGCGACCTGTGCCGAGAAACCCCGCAGGCGTTCCCGGTAGCGGTGTTGCCGAGCAGCCATGTAACCCTTGAAAAACGCGCGCTGGACGATGACTTCTCCGGCATGGCGGCACGCTTCGCCAGCGGCGCGCAGGTGCTGGTGCCCCAGGGCTATCTGCAACGCCCGGCGAGCAGCCTGGCGCAGGTGATTCGCGTCGCCAGCGCCAGCGGCGTGTCGCCGTTGCGGGCCGAACTCAAGGTCAGCGAAGACGGCAGCGCAGTGTCGGCGGACAAGGCGTTTCTGGCTTTCGAGCTGCCGGTCAAGGGCAGTGACGATGCGCTGCAGGTCGATGCCGACGGCCATCTGCTGATCCGCCACCAGCAACAGAACCTGCTGGACGTCAAATCGCTGAACCACCTGGCGGCCTTGCAGGTGGTCGAATCCGGCAGCCAGCACGGCATGCTCTATCGCACCCTCGGCGGGCAGGCCCCGGACTTCACCCGGCCGCTGCTGCTGCTGGAGCGCGGCAACGTGACGGTTCTGGCCGGCAACGGCCCGCTGACCACTTTCGACGCCAAAGACCCCAGCGGCAGCCAGATGATCGACGACGAGGAGCCCAAGGGCTTCGATGCCTGGCGCACGCCGTCGGCGCTGTGGCTGATTCCGGCCGGGGTGATCGCCTTCCTCGTGCTGTTGCTGGCCGGCCGTCGCGCCCGCCGCAACCGTCAGTGACGGGCGCCGCGATGACCGCGCTTTATTGGCCCTACTGGCTGGCCCATTACTACAGCGGCCTGGAAATCGCGACCATCGTGGTGGCCGCGATCATTCTGGTGTCGAGCCTGGACGATCTGCTCATCGACCTGTGGTACTGGGCGCGGCGGCTGTATCGCAAGTTCACCGCCGAGCGCCGTTACCGGCCGTTGACCGCCGACCAGTTGATCGCCCGCGACGAGCAGCCGCTGGCGATCATGGTCCCGGCGTGGCTGGAGTACGACGTCATCGCGCCGATGATCGAGAACATGGTCTCGACCCTGGACTACCAGAACTACATGGTCTTCGTCGGCACCTACGTCAACGACCAGCGCACCATCGATGAAGTCGAGCGCATGCGTCGGCGCTACAAGCAGTTGCACCGGGTCGAAGTGCCCCATGCCGGGCCGACCTGCAAGGCCGACTGCCTGAACTGGGTGATCCAGGCGATTTTCCTGCACGAGCAGACCCACGGCGTGACCTTCGCCGGGGTGGTGCTGCACGACAGCGAAGACGTGCTGCACCCGCTTGAGCTGCGCCTGTTCAACTACCTGCTGCCGCGCAAGGACATGATCCAGCTGCCGGTGGTGTCGCTGGAGCGCAACTGGTACGAGTGGGTCGCCGGCACCTACATGGACGAGTTCGCCGAGTGGCACGGCAAGGATCTGGTGGTGCGCGAAAGCATGAGCGACAGCGTGCCCTCGGCCGGCGTCGGCACCTGCTTCTCGCGGCGAGCATTGCAGGTGCTGGCCGATGAAACCCGGAACCAGCCGTTCAACACCGACAGCCTGACCGAGGACTACGACGTCGGCGCGCGGCTGGCCCGTTACGGCATGAGCGCGATCTTCGTGCGCTTCCCGGTGCAGTACCGCATCCTGCGCAAATCCTGGTTCCGCCCGCCTTACGAATCGACCCTGGAAATGCCGCTGTGCGTGCGCGAGTTCTTCCCCGACACCTTTCGCACCGCGTTCCGCCAGAAAGCCCGCTGGACCCTCGGCATCGGCCTGCAAGGCTGGGAACAGATGGGCTGGAGCGGCTCGTTGGCCAACCGTTATCTGCTGTTTCGCGACCGCAAGGGCGTGGTCACCTCGTTCGTCAGCATCATCGCCTACGTGATCCTCGCCCAGTTGCTGGCATTGATCGTGCTGCGCGCCAGCGGCCTGTGGAACACCAGCTTTCCGACGCCGTTCGACACTGATGGCCTGGTCGGCGACCTGCTGATCGCCAACGGCATCGCCTTGCTCTGGCGCATGGCCCACCGTTGCTACTTCACCACGGCGATCTATGGCTGGCAGCACGGCTTGCTGTCGATGCCGCGCATGGTGGTCGGCAACTTCGTCAATTTCATGGCCGCGGCCCGCGCCTGGCGCCTGTTCCTGCTGGGCAAGCTGCTCAACCGCAAGCTGGTGTGGGACAAGACCATGCACGACTTTCCGTCCACCGACCTGGTGGCGCGGGCGCCGCGCAAGCTGGGCAGCGTGCTGGTGTCGTGGCAGGCGATCAACGACGAAAAACTCGAAGCGGCGCTGGCCGAACAGCAGACCCGGCAGGTGCCGCTGGGGCGCATCCTGCTCAGCCATGGCTGGCTCGACGACGAAACCCTGGCCGAAGCCATCGCCTTTCAGAACGACCTGCCGCGGGTGTTCAACGTGGCGGACAAAGTGCAGAGCGCATCACGTCTGGCCGACGAGTTCTGCCTGCGCTGGCGCGTGGTGCCGCTGGCGCTGGACATCCAGGGTCGCCCGGAAATCGCCGTGGCCAGCCCGCTGCCGGAGGAGGGTCTGCGCCAGCTCACTGAACAGCTGGGCGTCGAGCCGGTGCAACTGATCGCCCGCGAAAGCGAAATCGTCGCGCAACTGCGCAGGCTTGATGCGGTGGCCGGTCAGTCGTTGCCGGTGGCGACGCCGTTGCTCGGCGATCTGCTGATCGAACAGGGCTGGCTCGACCGGCAGACCTTCGACCGCGCCATGCTCGACTACCGCCCCCATGTACACGGGCGCATCGGCGACTACCTGGTCGACAGCGGCGTGCTCTCACGGGACACCATCGAACAGGCGGTGGCGCGGCAGCAGCGCCCTGCATCAACGGACGATCAGACGGAGCAGCCTTCATGAAACGACGGATACTGTTGGGCCTGAGTGTCCTGCCGGCGTTGTGTCAGGCCGAGTTCAGCAGCAGCACGCAGCCGCAGATCCTGCCGCTGGCGTTGACCGGCCCGGCCTATGAAATCGCCAATCAGGCCTATGCCGCCTACAACGCCAGAGACTACGATCTGGCGATTGCCAGAGCCCAGGAGGCGCTGCGTCAGCGCAGTGATGTCGACCGCCTGCGCAAGCTGATCCTGCTCGCCGAGCGCGACAAGGACCGCCGTGATCACCCCGAGCGCTACCCCGATGCCCGGCGCAAACCGGGCTATCTGAGTGGCGATCGCTCGCTGCGTGCCTACGCCAACGGCGACTACGACCGCGCTGCCGAGTTCGCGCGCAAGGCCATCAGCGAATCACCGAAGAACCCGGATTACCGGATGATGCTGATCGAAGCGCTGCAGCGGCAGCAGCATCTGCAAGAGGCAGAACGGGCAGTCAACGATGCCGTGGCGGTGCTCGGACCGCTGCCGCAGCTGACCCGACGGCTGGATTCGATTCACGAACAGCAGGCGGTCAACGTCGCCGCTGCCGGTTACGCGGCGCTGGCCCGGGGCGACAACGACGAGGCGGTAAGTTACGCCCGCGACGTGGTACGGCGCTTCCCGCAGGAGATCGCTTACCGGCGCTTGTTGGTCAGCGCCTTGATCGCCCAGGAGCAATACGCCGAGGCCCGTTCGGCGGCGACCGAAGCCTTGGCGCTGAAGGGCAATGACCCGACGCTGTTGGCCCAGCGCGGGCAGATGCGCATGCGCCTGGGTGACAAACGCGGTGCGCAGCAGGACTTCGCCCAGGCCCTGGCCGTCGGCACCTTGCCGCTGCGTGAGCAGGCCTCGCTGCACGCCGCGCTCGGGCATCCCAAGGAAGCGCTGGCGCTGATGCAACAGGCGCGGGCCAAAGGTCAGTTGAAGACGGGCGACGAGGTGCAGATTGCCTATTTCCTCAGCCAGGCCGGAGACGATAAAGCCGCCATGGAGGAGTTCCGCCGCGTCGACCGCAGCAGCGGTCTTTCGCCCAAAGAGACCCAGGACGCCGCCTACAGCGCCATGCGCGCACCGGACGACGTGCAGGCCATCGCCTGGTTCCACCGGGTGCTGGATTACCAGCAGACCGGCGACCTGCACATGCCTGATCAACAGGTGTTCGACACCCGCCGCGCGGTGTCCGACCTGTCCCGCGAATGGGGCGTGACCAACACCACGACGTACCGGGGCGCCAGCACCAGCAGCGGTTTGAGCGGCGCGCCGAACCGCAGCAACGACAGCGTGCAGAACAGCACCGAGGTGTTCTGGCGGCCCGAGGGCTATCGCGATGCGCGTTTCGTCGAGCTGTACGGCCGCGTCACCGACACCCTGTGGAACAAGGAAAGCGGCAACGACAAAGGCCTGGATGCCTTGCAGGGTGCGGTCGGCGTGCGCATCAAGCCGTTCACCGAATACAACGTGATGGCCGCGTTCGAGCGCACCTTTCCGCTGGCCGGTTCCAATGTCGACGGCGACTGGCTGGTGCGGCTGGGGTACGGATCGAGCATCGGCACCGATCTGCGGGTCGATGTGCCGAGCTGGTGGACCTCGCAGTTCTACGCCGAAGGCGGGCGCTACCTGCGTGACAAGCGCAACTACTTCAACAGCGAGTGGCAACTGGGCCGCAGCATCCGCCTGGACAGCATCAGCCCGCGGCTGGTGATCTTTCCCCATGTGGTCGCAGCGGCCGATTACGACTCGAAGATGCACAGCGAGGTCGACAGCTTCGGACGTAGCCGCACCTCGTCGGACAAGGCTGGCGGCGCCGGGGTCGGCATTGGCGTGCGTTACTGGTTCCGTGAAACCCGGCACAAGGCGCCGCAGTCGTACATTGACCTGTCCGTGCAATACCGGGAGAAAGTCTTTGGCGACGACAGCGCCCAAGGGGTGTTCGCCCGGTTGACCTATTCATGGTGAGGCCGCTGTGAAAGATTTTTCCCGCGTGCTGCAAGCGACCGTCGCTGCCTTGTTGATCGGCAGCCTCGGTGTGGCCGTCTATGCGCTGTATGAGTTGGGCCAGCGCGTGCGCCCGGACATCGCCGGTATTGTCTGGCAGCCGGACAACGCCACGGTCGGCATTCAGGGGGAGTGGGACAAGCTCGGTGCGCACGAATTGCTGGTGCAGTGGACGGCGGTGGACGGGCAGGCGTTCGTGCCTGGCTCCGGACTGCCGGAGGTGCCGGTGCTGCCCGACTGGCAACGGATCGCCCGTGAGCCGTGGGCGCGGGAGGTGATCGTCGGGTTGGCCGGATTCTTCAGCGAAAATCGTTCGCGGGACAATATCGAAGAGCTGGCGACATTGTCCGAGCGCATGGCTCAGGTGAAGACGCCGTTGAACGTGACGGGCTGGTATTTCCCCGCCGAAGTCGACCCCAGCTGGAGCCGCGCCCGCGAACTGCCGGCGCTGCTGGCGAAGTTGCCGAGGCCCTTGTGGATCAGCGTCTACGACGGCGCCAACATCGGCCCGCAGGCGACGGCCGAGTGGCTGGCCGAGTGGCTGCCCGGTGACATCGGCGTGTTCTTTCAGGACGGCGTCGGCGTCTACGCCCGCACCGCGCCAGTGGCCCGCACCTACGCCGACGCTCTGCGTGAACGGCTCGGCAGCCAGCGCGTGAAAATTATCGCCGAAGCCTTCCGCCCGCAAGTCGGCGGCGGCTTCCGTCCGGCGACCCTGGAAGAACTCAAACCGCAACTCAACGCCTACGCCGGCTACCCCATCTACCTGTTCGACGGCCCGCACTACGTCACCCCGGAGCTGGTGCATGGCTTGGCACCCTAGCAGTCCGGCTTGCCGACGGTAGCGACCTCAAGTACGCCGCCGCTGGCAAGCCATGCTGCTACCGGTTGAGGGGCATGGCGATTTTCATCAGACACCACATTACCTGTGGGAGGGAGCTCTGCTCGCGATGGCGTCAATCCAAACAATGTTGTGCTGGCTGACACACCGCAATCGCGAGCAGAGCTCCCTCCCACTGGACTGCGGCGCAAGCAGAATCCCGGCACGACGCCATTCCCGTAGGAGCGCGCTTGCCCGCGATAGCGTCAGACCAGGCACATCAATGGCGACTGATCTGACGCCTTCGCGAGCAGGGCTCCCTCCCACAGAAACTGCGGTGCCTGCAGAATCCCGGCACGACGCCGAACCCGTAGCAGTCCGGCTTGCCGGCGACAGCGACCTCAAGCACGCCGCCGCTGGCAAGCCATGCTGCTACGGTCTTGAGGTGTTCATCGGAGATGCGGCACATGCAAATCCTGTGGGAGCGGGCTTGCCCGCGAAAGCGGTGTGTCAGGCAGGCCTGTAGCGTCGGAGCTGGCGTATCGCGGGCAAGCCACGCTCCCACAAAACTCCTGCCGTCGGCCAGAATCAAAATGACGCAGGCAAGGCACCAAAACCTTGCGCCCATGCTTCATTTGCGGGCATCGACTACCCGCCACATCCCCGATGCCCCCCGGTTTTCAGGGCCTTCACCGGTATGGTCCGACCTTTGCTTTGTGTGAATCCAAACTTGGATACAAGATGGAATCCCGCAATGCACAACGCCCAACACCCTTGCCTTGGCTGGACCGTTAACGAATGGCTCAGCGCCTATCAGTCCGCTGAACTGACCCCGGATGTGCTGCTGACGCTGCTGGCCCAATACCCGCAAAACGACCCTGCATGGATCGTCCGGGTCAGCCCGGCGCAACTGTTGGCCCAACTGGCGCAACTGCAAGAACGCCTGACCGCCGCCAATGGCGATATCGGCAAGCTGCCGCTGTACGGCGTGCCGTTCGCGATCAAGGACAACATCGACGCTGCCGGCTGGCCGACTACTGCTGCCTGCCCGGAATTTGCGTACACCGCCGAGTCCGACGCCACCGTGGTCGCGCAACTGCGTGCCGCCGGGGCGATTCTGATGGGCAAGACCAACCTCGATCAGTTCGCCACCGGTCTGGTCGGCACCCGTTCGCCCTACGGCGCGGTGCCCAACAGCTTCAACGCCGACTACGTCAGCGGCGGCTCCAGCTCCGGTTCGGCCTCGGTGGTCGCCCGCGGTCTGGTGGCGTTTTCCTTGGGCACCGACACCGCCGGCTCCGGGCGCGTACCGGCCGGTTTCAACAACATCGTCGGCCTGAAACCAAGCAAGGGCCGCCTGTCCAATACCGGTCTGGTGCCAGCCTGCCGCACCCTGGATTGCATTTCGATCTTCGCCCTCACCGTGGCGGACGCCGAAGCCGTGGCCGCCGTCGCCGAAGGGTATGACGCCAGCGACGCCTATTCTCGGCGCAACCCCGGCACCGCGCCGGTGGGCTTCCGTCAGGCGATCAAACTGGCCGTGCCGAGTCAGCCGGAATTCTTCGGCGACGTGCAGAATCAGGCCGTCTACGAGCAGGCCCTGCGCGCGCTGAAGGAAATGGGCGCCGACATCGTCCCTATCGACTTCGCACCGTTTCAAGCCCTGGCCGAGCAGCTGTACTACGGCTCCTGGGTCGCCGAACGCACGGTGGCACTGGCGCCGATGTTCGACAACAACGCGCAGGCCATCGAGCCGGTGGTGCGCGGTATCGTCGAAAAAGGCTTTGGCTACAGCGCCTGCGATGCCTATCGCGCCGAGTACCTGCGGGCGACGTTGAGCCGACAGATCAACGACGCGTTGGCTGGTTTCGACGCGCTGGTGGTACCGACCTCGGCGACCATTCGCACCCTTGCCGAGATGGCCGAAGAGCCGGTGCTCTACAACTCGCAGTTCGGCCTCTACACCAACTTCACCAACCTCGCCGATCTGTCGGCGTTGGCGCTGCCTGCCGGCCTGCGTGAAGACGGCCTGCCTGCCGGTATCACCCTGATTGCCCCCGCCTGGCACGATGCCGCGCTGGCGAGCTTCGGCAAGCGCTGGCAGGCGCAACTGGATTTGCCGCTGGGCGCAACCGGTCGTGGACTGCCCACCGTTCAAGCGGACAGACAACCGCACAACAGCGTACGGGTCGCCGTGGTCGGCGCGCACCTGACCGGCATGCCGCTGAACTTCCAGCTGACCAGCCGCGACGCGGTGTTCGTCGAACAGACCCTGACCGCCGCCGATTATCGCCTGTACGCCTTGCCCGGCACGGTGCCGCCGAAACCCGGTCTGGCCCGCAGCGCAGGCGGCGAATCGATCATCGTCGAGCTGTGGGACGTGCCGCTGGCGCACTTCGGCGAGTTCGTCGCGGAGATTCCGGCGCCGCTGGGCATCGGCAATCTGCAACTGGTCGATGGCCGCAGCGTCAAGGGCTTCATCTGCGAGCCCTGGGCACTGGCCGAAGCGACGGAGATCACCGCGTTCGGCGGCTGGCGTTCCTACATTGCCAGCCTGAAAAAAGCCTGAACCGGGAGCGCACCATGCAGATCGCCCATTCGCCGAAAAGCACCGAGCGCCCGGACAACCTCGTCGAGCGCATCTACCAACGGCTCAAGGACGACATCTTCGAATTTCGCCTGTTGCCGGGCGACCGCTTCAGCGAAAGCGAAGTCGCCGAGCGGGTCCAGGCCAGTCGCACGCCGGTGCGTCAGGCGCTGTACCGGCTGGAGCGCGAGGGCTATCTGCTGGTGCATTTTCGCAGCGGCTGGCAGGTGCGCGCCTTCGACTTCGAGTATTTCGAAGAGCTCTACGACCTGCGCATCGTGCTGGAGAGCGCGGCGCTGGAGCGGCTGGCGCAGATGGACCTCGATGCCAGCCCGGTAATGCAGGCGCTCAAGGCCACCTGGCAAATCGAGCCTGCGTACTGGCTGGAGGATGCGCAGCAGGTGTCGGCGCTGGATGAGCGTTTCCACTGCGCGCTGCTGGAGGCGGCGGGCAACGGTGAAATGGCGCGGGTGCACGGTGAGATCACCGAGAAGATCCGCATCATCCGCCGTCTGGATTTCACCGAGGCGCCGCGTATCGAAGCGACCTATCGCGAACACGCCGAAATACTGGACGCGATCTTTCAGCGACGCAGCGAACACGCCCGGCAATTGCTGAAAAGCCACATCGAACTGAGCAAGCAGGCGGTGCGCAGCATCACCTTGCACCGCTTGCATGTGGCTCGCCAGCGGCTGCAGCAGGGTAGCTGAACAGCAGCAGTTGAACTCGGCAGCGCTCAGTCGACGGCTTCGATCAGCGGCGTTTCGCTTGCAGCGCCTGTCTGGGCGGGTTTCATCGCCTTGAGCAGGCGCCGTGCGTTGTCGGCGCAGCCCATGCCTTCGGGGCGGTTCTCGATGCTGTCGATGGTCGCCAGCAACTGCGCCTTGCTCTGCTGCAGGCGCGTTTGCAACTCCTCGATTTCCGCCACTTTGCGCTTGAGCGCATCGAGCAACTGATCGTGCTGCCAGTCGTCCAGATCGGTCGGCAGCAGGTGGCGGATTTCTTCCAGGGTGAAACCGGCTTTTTGCGCCCGCAGAATGAGGATCAGGCTCAGCTCGGCCTGCTCCGAATACTCGCGATAGCCGTTGCCGCTGCGCTTGACGGCGCTGATCAGCCCTTCGGTTTCATAAAAGCGGATACGCGAGGCGGCAAGGCCGGTGCGTTTCGCCAGTTCTCCAATTCTCACGATTCACCTCTTGAAGGGGGCTTGACCTTAAAGTTGACTTTAAGCTTAGGGTGGCAGCCAGGTCAATTTGAGAGGTTGCGATGAACATTTTCGAATCGTTGGTGTTGCCCGGTGGCTCGCGCATCGGCAACCGTATCGCCAAGGCGGCGATGGAAGAAAACATGGCCGATGCCGATCAGGCGCCGTCCGCCGAGCTGTTGCGGTTGTATCAGGCCTGGGCGGATGGCGGCGCCGGTTTGCTGATTTCAGGCAACGTGATGATCGACGGCCGCGCCATGACCGGCCCCGGCGGCGTGGTGCTGGAAGATGATCATCATCTGCAACGTTTCCAGCAATGGGCCCGGGTTGGCCGCTCGCGGGGCGCGCAGTTCTGGTTGCAGATCAACCATCCTGGCCGGCAGATGCAGGCCAATCTCGGTCAGCCGACCTGGGCGCCGTCGGCGGTGCCGATGGCATTGGGCTCGATGTCGAAAATGTTCGATACGCCACGGGAAATGACCGAGGAGGTCATCCTGGAGGTGATCCGCCGTTTCGCCCACACTGCGCAACTGGCCGAGCAGGCCGGTTTCAGCGGCGTGCAGATCCACGCGGCCCACGGCTACCTGCTCAGCCAGTTCCTCTCGCCACTGAGCAACAAACGCAACGACGCCTGGGGCGGTCCGCTGGAAAACCGTGCCCGTCTGTTGCTGGAGGTGATCAAGGCCGTGCGCGCCGTGGTGTCGCCGCAATTCGTGGTGGCGGTCAAGCTCAACTCGGCCGACTTCCAGCGTGGCGGCTTCAGCCCGGACGAAGCGAAACAGGTGGTGCTGTGGCTCAACGAGCAGGCGGTGGACTTGGTCGAACTGTCCGGCGGCAGCTACGAAGCGCCGGCCATGCAGGGCCAGTCCCGCGACGACCGCACACTGGCGCGGGAAGCCTATTTCCTCGAATTCGCCCGTGAGATCCGCCAAGTGGCGAAGATGCCGCTGATGCTCACCGGCGGTATTCGCCGACGCAGCGTCGCCGAACAGGTGGTTGCCGAAGGCGTCGACATGGTCGGCATGGGCACCGCGTTGGCCCTCGAACCGGACCTGCCTCGGCACTGGCGCGAAGCCCGGCCACAAGTGCCGGAACTGCCGCCGATCACCTGGAAAAACAAGGCGCTGGCCTCGGTGGCGAACATGGCAGTGGTCAAGTACCAGCTGCGCCGGCTGAGCAAGGGGCGGACGTCGATACCGTCGGTGTCACCGTTCAAGGCGCTGCTGCTGCAACAGCTGGCGATGGCTGTGCGCACGCGCCGTTATCGTCGTTGGGTCAGCGCCCGCAAGGCGGCGTGACGATCAGCCGTTCTGGTTGTGGCAGTTGTCTTCGGCGGTCAGGTAGTCGAGCACGTGGCGCTCGCCTTTGGCGTCCAGGTAGGTGAGGTGATTGCTGACCAGGCCGCAGACGTCGGTCGCTTCGTGGCTGGACGACAGCACTTTCTGGATGTCCGGCTGCGCGGCTTCGGCGCGGGCGGCGAAGGTGCAGACGTTCAGGGCGGCGAACAGCAGGGCGGCGAAAGTCAGTTTCGAGTTCATGTCAGGCTCCTCAAGGTTGGGCAAAGATGGTCTTCGGTGGAGGCGTCTGTGTGTTGCCTCGATGGAAGCCATTTGAACCTTGCGAGGTATCCCTGATGTGTCGGCGCAACCCCCCGGCTGCATCGCTACGTGTCGCTGTCGGGTGCAGATACACAGCGATACATATCCCCGCGAAATGGCCATCGGCGAGGGTGCGGGTGAAAGCTGCCAGTACTTTGTAAGCCACTGTATCGACGACGCTTTCTGCTACATCCAGACGCAAAACCGGGCGTCGCCGGACATCGCGCAGATACATCGGTTTTCCACCATCCCGCGACAGGGGTCGTATCCGGCCCGTTATCCACGGGAGAGGTTATGAAAGCCGTAGTGATGCGTTCGTTTGGAGGGCCAGAGGTCATGGCCGTGGAAGATGTCCGGCTGGCCGAACCAGGGCCGGGGGAGGCGCTGGTGCAGGTGATGGCGGCCGGGGTGAACTTCATGGACACCGGTGTGCGCCGGGGAATCCCGGGTCAGCCCACCTTGCCGATGACACCCGGCGTTGAAGGGGCAGGGGTGGTACAGGCGGTCGGCGCCGGCGTGGTGGACGTGCGCCCCGGTGACCGGGTGGCCTGGTATTACATCGGCGGCAGCTACGCGAAACAGCTGGTGGCGCCGGTCAGCCAACTGGTGCCGCTGCCCGAGCCGATCAGCTTCGACCAGGCTGCCAGCCTGATGATGCAGGGTTTGACGGCGAGCAATCTGGTCTCCGACGTTTACGCGATCAAACCCGGTGACGTTGCGCTGGTGCATGCCGCGGCCGGCGGGGTGGGGTTACTGCTGGTGCAGATGATCAAACGCCTCGGCGGCAAGGTGATCGGACGGGTGTCCCATGCCGACAAGGTCGACGTGGTGCTACAGGCTGGCGCCGATTATGCGGTCATCGGCCGCGCCGGCAACATCGCCGGGCAGGTCCTGCGCCTGACCGAAGGACGCCTGCTGGACGTGGTTTACGACGGCACCGGGGCTGAAGGGTTTGAAGAATCGGTGCGCCTGCTCGAACACTTCGGCACGCTGGCGCTGTACGGCCCGCTGATGGACCCGATTGCCCCTGTCGACATTTTCAGCCTGCCGCGCAGCATCAAACTGACCTACCCGGTGGTCATGCACCACGTCCGCACCCGCGAAGCGCTGCTCGAACGCTCCCGCCAACTGTTCGACGCCGTGACCGCCGGCCAACTGCGCACCACCATAGGCAAACGCTACCCCCTGTCCCAAGCCGCCCAGGCCCACCGCGACCTGGAATCGCGCAACAGCACTGGCAAACTGATCATTCGCCCGCAGGCGGATGAGCGTGTGGTGGTTTGAAGCCATGCCGGTGTTTGGGCGTGAGTGTGGTGCGTCAGACGGCACGGCGCTGTCCGGGCTGACGCCTTCGCGAGCAGGGCTCCCTCCCACGGATGTGTGGTGTTTGGTGAGTCTTGGTCAGCCATCACAATCTGCAAAGCCAACACAAAACCCTGTGGGAGGGATCCGAGGTTACGAGGGTCGCGAAGGCGGTCTGCCTGATCCACCGCATTCGTCGGCAGCCAACTCCCACGGCCTTTGGCCAGAAGCAGGAGCGCAGGTGTTCGCCGATCCGTAGCAGCCCGGCTTGCCGGCGGTAGCGATCCCAAGGACATACCGCCGGCAAGCCGGACTGCTACGGAGGGTGTGAAACACAAGGCGGGGATTACCACACATCTATGTGGGAGGGAGCTCTGCTCGCGATAGCGGTGGGTCAGTCAGCACAGCATTGGCAGCGCTGACGCCATCGCGAGCAGAGCTCCCTCCCACGGATGTGTGGTGTTTGTGGTATCTCGGCACGGCAGTGCAATCTGCAGAGCAGCCGCCAAATCCTGTGGGAGGGATCCGAGGTTACGAGGGTCGCGAAGGCGATTTGCCTGATCCACCGCATTCGTCGGCAAGCCAACTCCCACGGCCTTTGGCCAGAATCAAAAGCGCTGATGTTCGCCGATTCGTAGCAGTCCGGCTTGCCGGCGGTGGCGATTTCAAGAGCGCCTTCGCGGGCGAGCCCGCTCCCACAGGGAGTGTGTGTTTCGCCAGCTTTTGATCTGGCTTTTGATTTGGCTTTTGATTTTTGGGGCCCCGTCCCAGAAGGCCGAACGCAGGTGATGCGCAGTGGGCCGAGCGACAGGATGTCGCGAGAGCCGCGTGGGCCATGGATGGCCCATTCGCGGCGGGCCCACGGAGCATTGCCGGAGTGCGGGTATGCCGAGCCTAGGCGAGGCACCGTATGGCGGGGATAAGAGCCCTTGGTTACTTGGGGCTTTTCCAAGTAACTCGCCGCCAGGCGAAACAGGCTGCGTTAGCAGACTCGGCGGAATAACAGAAACACCGCGTGCGCGGGTTTTACGACGACTTTGTCGCCGGTCGCAGGACAAGCCAGCTCCTACAAGAGTCCGCGTAACTCGCCGTCAGGCGAAACAAGGCTGCGTTAGCAGCTAAAGCGTCAGGCCAGACACACCGCGTGCGCAGGTTTTACGACGACTTCGTCGCCGCTCGCAGGGCAAGCCAGCTCCTACAATCAGCAGCCAAGGCGATCACCCCACCGCCACCTGCCGATACGCCTCCCGCGCCGGCTTGAGCAGCGGGGTGATGCACAGCATCAACACCAGCACCGCAAACAACATTTCATACGCTGGCGCATAACTCCCGCTGACATCCCGCAAGGCACCAAAACCGAGTGGGCCGAGCGCCGCGACCAGGTAGCCGACGAACAGCGTGAACACCGTCCACGCCCCGGCCTGTTCAGGCGAGCCGGCATTGTCCAGCGGCAGCGTCATGCTCAAGGTAAAGCTCATGCCCAGACCCACCGCAGCCAACACTACATACACAATCGGCGCCACGAACGGCGCGAACGCCAGCCCGGCAATGCCCAGCGTTGCCAAGGCGGTGGACACCGCCAACAGACCGCGACGGTCATCCGCCTTGCCGGGCAGCATGCCTGCCCCGACGCTGGCTACCGCGAACACCGCCGTGAACAGCCCCAGCAGAATCCCCGGCGGCAAGGTACTCATCGCCGTTTCGATGGCCGACGGCGCGAGCCAGGCAAACAACGCATAGACCACGAACTGACTGGCGCCGAAGTTGATCGCCACCAGCCATGCCTGCGGGTTGCCCCACGGCAGCGCAGCGCGAGGTGCCGCGGCCTTCGCCGGGGTGGTCGTTCTGGCAAAGCGGCGGGCCATCCACAGCCAGCTGACGATGGCCGTCACGCACAGCACCGCCCAGATCCCGGCACCGACGCGCCAGTCCTGGGTCAGCTCGGTAATCGGTGCGGTAAACACCGCCGCCAGGGTCGCACCGCCACTCAGGCCGGCGGCATAGATGCCCATGAAAAACGCCGCCTTGTGCGGGAAGTGCGCCTTGATCCAGCCGCCGATCAGCGCCCCGGCAATGGCGATGCCGACGCTGACCAGAAAAGTGCTGCCCAGCAGAAACAACGGCCCCTGGGACAGCGCCCGCAGCAGCGTTGCCACGCCCAGCAGGCTCAATGCCGCCACCACGCAACGGTCGGTGCCGAAGCGTCGGGTCAGGTTCGGCGCCAGCAGGGCCAGCACACCCATGCAGACGTCCGGAATCGACGTCAGCAGCGCCGCCTGGGTGAAGCTCAGTTGGAAGTGCTGTTGAATCAGTAACAGGATCGGCCCGATGGAGACGATGGCCGGACGCAAGGCGATGGAAAGGACCAGCAGGCCGATCACGGCGGCCACGCTGTGTTTGCTGTCGAGCGCAATACGGGAGTCAGTCATGGGGCAAGCCCTCGGTGAGTGAACGAATTGAGGGCGATGCTAACAACGCGTCAGAAATGGCAAATGCCAGATTTTGTCGAGAAAGTGACAAATCTGCTTGACGGCCCGCGCCAATCACGGCGACATGGCAACTGCCGCCCGCCCGACGCCGGATTGCCCATGAGCCGAACCCATAAAGCCGCAGCCGACCCACAGACGGCCCGTAGCATCGATTACCAGGATTATCAGAGCGTGCAGCGCCTGATGACCGTGCTGGTGCGTGATCAGCAGACCGGCGAATACAACGAACCGCACACCCACCGTCACGGCCAACTGCTGTACGCCGCCAGTGGGGTGATGCGCGCCGCCACGCCGCAAGGACTATGGCTGTTGCCGCCACGGCGGGGTCTGTGGATACCGCCGGGGGTGGTGCATGACCAGTTGATGCTCAGCCCGGTGCAGATGCGTTCGGTGTATGTCGAGCCCGAGGCGGCGAGCGCCATGGGCGACAGCTGCAAGGTGGTGGAGGTATCGGTGCTGCTGCGCGAGCTGATCCTGGCGCTGGCCGGGCAGCCCATCGAATACGCCGCAGAAGGGCGCAACGCGCACATCGTCGCGTTGCTGCTCAGCGAGCTGGAAGCCTCGCGTACCTTGCCCCTGCAGATTCCCTGGCCCACCGACCGACGCTTGCTGGGCGTCTGCGAGGCGATTCTGCAGATCCCGGAAAACGCCCGTACCGTCGAGTTCTGGGCCGATCACATCGGCGCCAGCTCGCGCACGTTCATTCGCCTGTTCATCAAGGAAACCGGGCTGACCTTTCGCCACTGGGTGCAGCAGGTGCGGCTGGCCACGGCCATCGATCGACTGGAACAGGGGCAGGCGGTGGGGCGCATCGCCCGTGAACTGGGGTATGCCAGCCAGAGCGCATTCAGCGCAATGTTCCGGCGGGTGATGGGCGAGTCGCCGAGGGACTTTTTGCAGCACAAGTAGGTGTCGACTCAAACACGCGTCGGCCCACGTCGGCAGCAGCACAGATAATGCCTGCCGTGGTTGGGATTTTTGTATGCCAACGTATCCACTCCCGGCAACGCTACACAACGATGCAAATCGGCCGCTTTTCGAGACACCGGCGATACATGGCCTGCTTAACGTGGAGGCTCATTCCGCCGCTATCAGAAAAGGAGGCCGCTCATGCAGTGGGCCCGTACCGGTTTACTTGCCACCCTGATCAGTACCGCCGCACTGGGTGGCGCTGCCGCCGTGTTTGCCGATGAGGCACCTTCCAAAGCGTCGCCGATCTATGGCGTGACCATCCCCGACGGTTACCGTCAGTGGCAGTTCATCGCCCCGGCCACCGAAGGCGCGCCGCTCAACGAGATCCGCGCGGTACTGGGCAACGACATCGCGATCAAGGCTTACAAGGAAGGCACGCTGCCGTTTCCCGACGGCACCATCCTGACCAAGCTGGCGTGGAAGCACGTACAGTCGCCGGAATTCGATCCGGCGGGGATTCCGGGCGCGGCCACCACCGTGCAGTTCATGGTCAAGGATTCGGTCAAGTACAAGGACTCCGGCGGCTGGGGCTTCGGTCGTTTCGTCAACGGCCAGCCGGTCGACGAGAAGCAGCACCAGACCTGCCTTGGCTGCCATTCGGCGCGGGTGAAGGACCACGACCTGGTGTTCACTCGCTGGGCGCCGTGAAGCAGGTCTGCTCCGTAAAAATAAAGCGCATCTGATCGGCGACGCCTGCAAGCGGGCGGCGCAGGATCGGGTGCACACTGTCTTCAATCTTCCATACAGAGCAACGCCCATGTCCGATAACAAAACGAAGGGTGGTATCCAGTGGTTCCGGCAGATCGCGCGCCTGATGGTGGGCATGCCGGACTACGAAAATTACGTGGCCCTGCGCAAGGCCAACCATCCTGACGAACCGGTGATGAGCTATCAGGAATTCTTCCGCGAGCGGCAAGAGGCGCGCTACGGCAAGCGCCAGTGCAATACGCGCTGCTGCTGAACGCGTCATGGAAAAAAGCCCGGCGAACATGCCGGGCTTTTTTTGCTGCCAAGTCCCTGTAGGAGCGCGCTTGCCCGCGATCGGCGAGGGACTCGTCGTAAAACCTGCGCATGCGGTCTGTCTGATTCACCGCTATGTCTGCTAACGCAGCCGTTGTTTCGCCTTCGGCGAGTTACTTGGAAAAGCCCCCCTTTCTGTTTCAAAAGGCAGCCAAAGGCCTTTGCTCCTGGTTGGGCCCGACTGCGTCGGGTTCCCGCACTCCGACGACGCTCCGTGGGCCCGCCGTGAAGGGCCATCCATGACCCAGCACGGCTCTCGCGGCATCTATGCCGCTCGACCCACTCCACGTCGCCTGCGTTTGGCCTGCACCCAAGTCGCGATTTGTGTCGCCTGGGAAATCGCGCAGGAAAATCAACGGCAGAAACGATGCACGCGGTCCCCTGTAGGAGCTGGCTTGTCCTGCGACCGACGAGGGACTCGTCGTAAAACCTGTGCATGCGGTCTGTCTGACTCACTGCGTTCGCCGGATTTGCTGCCGCTTCGCGGCAGGTCGCAGGACAAGCCAGCTCCTACAGGTGCGTGGTGTGTCCGCAATGTCATGACCACACCAAATCCGTGGGAGATGTGATGTTTGCAGGCAACTTCGCAGCGTCTGGCTCGCCGCGGCTCTGTAGCAGTCCGGCTTGCCGGCGGTAGCGATCTCAATGATGCCAACGCCGGCAAGCCGGACTGCTACACAGATCACAGCGTTAAAGCAATTTCGCCAGCAACCGGATCAACTGCTCGCGCGCCTGATCGTCGATCGGCAGCACCGGCAGGCGTGGCTCGCCCACCTCCAGCCCGGTCAGGCCCAGGCCGGCCTTGATCGTCGCTGGCAGCCCGCCCTTGAGGATGAAATCCAGCACCGGCAACTGCCGATAGAACGACTCGCGGGCACCGGCCAGGTCGCCTTCCAGCACCGCGTGGTACAGGTCCAGGTTAAGTGCCGGAATCAGGTTCGGCGCCGCCGTGCACCAGCCTTTCGCCCCGGCGACGAACGCCTCCAGCGCCAGCGGGTTGCAGCCGTTGTAGAACGGCACTTGACCTTCGCCCTGCAGATACAGCTTGTGCATGCGCTGAATGTCGCCGGTACTTTCCTTGACCATGGTCACGTTGTCGACGCCGCGCACGATCTTCAGGATCAATTCCACCGACATGTCGATGCCGCTGGTGGCAGGGTTGTTGTAGAGCATGACCGGCGTGCCGATGCTGTCGCCGATGGTCTGGTAATGCTGGAAGATTTCCTTCTCGTTGAGCTTCCAGTACGACGCCGGCAGCAGCATCACCGCATCGGCGCCACGGGCTTCGGCAAAACGCGCGCGTTGCACGGCCTTGGCGGTGGTCAGGTCGGAGACGCTGACGATCACCGGCACGCGTTTGTTGACGTAAGCGGTGCTGAACTCGGCCACTTCCTGCCATTCGCTGTCGCTCAGGTAGGCGCCTTCGCCGGTACTGCCCAGCGGCGCGATGGCGTGTACGCCGCCGTCGATCAGGCGGTCGATGGATTTGCCCAGTGCAGCCAGATCGAGGCCTTTGCCGTCGGCGCTGAACGGGGTGATGGTGTAGCCGATGATGCCGTGGATTTCGGTGGACATGGGGCGTTCTCCAGAGACGGTGGGCGGGTCAGGCGAGGCAGTCGACGTGCTCGCGCAGGGTGCGGCGCACGTAATAGTTGAAGGCGGCCGCGTGGCGCTTTGGCCGGGAAATCCAGTCGTGGGCTTCGCTGCCGAGCTGCGGCGGAATCGGTTTGATTTCGCCGGCGGACATGGCCAGCAACTGCAACTTGGCGGCGCGTTCGATCAACACCGAAATCACGCAGGCTTCTTCCACGGTGCTGCCGGTGGACAGCTGGCCATGGTGGGAAAGCAGCACGGCACGCTTGTCGCCCAGCGCGGCGGAAATGATTTCGCCTTCCTCGTTGCCGACCGGCACGCCCGGCCAGTCCTTGAGAAACGCGCAGTCGTCATACAGCGGGCAGAGGTCCATGTGCGACACCGCCAGCGGTACTTCGAGCATCGACAGCGCGGCGATGTTCAGCGGGTGCGTGTGGATGATGCACTGCACGTCCGGGCGGGCGCGGTACACCCAAGTGTGGAAACGGTTGGCCGGATTGGGCATGCCATGGCCTTCCAGCACCTCAAGGTCTTCGTTGACCAGCAGCAGGTTGCTGGCGGTGATCTCGTCGAAGCCCAGGCCCAGTTGCTGGGTGTAGAAGGTGCCCGGTTGTTCGCCGCGCGCGGTGGTCTGCCCGGCCAGGCCCGAGTCATGGCCGTTGTCGAAGAGGATGCGGCAGGTCAGCGCCAGCTTTTGTCGACGGGTCCAGGTGTTGTCTTTTAACGTAGTATCCATCTGCGCGTTGGAGCGCGAGATCAGGTGGTCTTTCGAGAGTTCCAGTGTCGTGGCCATTGCAGGGTCCTCGGCAGAGTCGTTCAGTGGCAATCGTGCAGGTCGTGAGCTGACCTGCGGGGTTGTCTATGACACAAAACAATCCTAATGACACAAAGTGTCATTGGCAATGCATAATTTCGCCGTCTGACGGAAACGTTTTTATCCATGTCCATTCGTTTGAAGCTGCTGCGCAAGAAAATGGGGGTCACGCTCGAAGCGCTGGCCGAGCGTTCAGGGATGACCAAGAGCTACCTGTCCAAGGTCGAACGTGGTCTCAACACGCCGTCGATTGCCGCCGCCCTGAAACTGGCCAAGGCGCTGCACGTCAACGTCGAAGAGCTGTTCAGCGAAACCGAGGCGAACCTCGACAGCTACAGCCTGGTACGCCAGGACCAGCGTCATCTGCTGACCAACAGCGAGCAGGGTTCCAGCTACGCAGTGCTGGCCCATCAGGTCAGCGATCGCAATCTCTTGCCGTTCATGCTGTTTCCTCCGGCCGAATTCGCCGGCACCACGTTCAAGGAGCACGTCGGCGAAGAGTTTCTGTTCGTTCACGAAGGCCGGGTCGAGGTCGACTTCATGAACGAGCGGGTCATTCTGGAAAAGGGTGATGCGCTGCACTTCAACGCGCAGAAGCCCCACCGCTTGCGTTCGGTAGGCGAGGTGCAGGCGCAACTGCTGGTGGTCGTACACAGCGAACAGGATGCCGAGCACGACCACTGAGCACGATCGCTGAGTACGGCGCTTATCGGCGGTTGAGGCGCTCGGCGACTTCCGCCAGCACCGCCAGGTCCATGTCGCCCTCACCGTGGTCGACGGCCTCTTGCAGGTTGGCGCGGATCAGGTCGGCGCTGGGCATCTGCACCTCGACCTGCTGCGCGGCGGCGAGAATCAGGTCGACGTCCTTGAGCCCGAGCACGGCCTTGAACGCAGCGGGTTCATAGCGTCGTTCGCCGATCAGTGCGCCGTAACCGGAGTAGACGGGGCCGGTGAAGATGGTCGAGGACACCAGGTCCACCAGATCGGCGGACTTGAGTCCGTGGCGGGTGACCAGCACGGCCGCTTCGCTCATGGCTTCCACTGCTGACACCAGCAGGAAGTTGGTGGCCAGTTTCATGGCGTTGGCGGCCGAGGCTTTTTCGCCCAGGCGCCAGGTCTTGCGGCCGATCAGGTCGAGCAGCGGCTGGACCTTGTCGAGAGCTGCCTGCGGGCCGGCGGCGAGAATATTCAACTGCGCGGCGGCGGCGACGTTGGGGCGGCCCATGACCGGCGCGGCGATGTAGTCGATGCCCTGGGCCCGATGCAAGGCGGCCAGTTCATCGGCAAAAGTCACGGCGATGGTCGCCAGGTTGACGTGAATCAGCGGCGCCTTCAGTTGCCCGAGCAGGCCGGAATCCAGCAGCACCGCGCGCAGCGCCTTGTCGTCGGCGAGCATGCTGAACACCACATCGGCGGCGAAGGCCTGCGCCGGTTCGCTGACTGCGGTGGCACCCAGTTCGACCAGCGGCACGGTGGCCTGTGGCGAGCGGTTCCACACCAGCAGCTCGTGGTTGCCTTTCAACAGATTGCCGGCAATGGCCTGCCCCATGGCGCCAAGACCTAAAAAGCCGATTTTCATGCGGATGTTCTCCTGTGCCGATGAGGGTTGCGTGGCTACTCTAGCACCGTGATTCTTCAGTGGCGGTTGTACCAAGGTGTCAGCCGGGTGCAGCGCCTTTGCAGGAGCGCGCTTGCCCGTGATGGCGCCAACTCTGCCGACACGGATGTGCCTGAGCCACCGCCATCGCGAGCAGAGCTCACTCCTACAGTGAATTTGCGCCTGTAGCAGTCCGGCTTGCCGGCGGCAGCGGTTTCAGGATCGCTACCGTCAGCCAGCCATGCCGCTGCCACAAGGATTGCTGCAATCAATAACGCTGGTACTGCGAACCGAATTCGGAGCGTACTTCGGCCACGGCGTTGGTGGTCTTGAAGTCGATGACCTGGGCGGTGCGGTAGGCCTTCAGGTAGTCGGCGCCGTCGGACGCCAGGCGGTTCTGGCCGACGTGTTCCGAGCCGTTCTCTGCGACCTGATACTGTTTCAGGTGTTCGGCGCCATCGGCGGCGAAGACGTTGCCGGCGAGGATCGAGAAGGCGACGCTCAGAAGGATCTTGGTTTTCATGCTGTTTGACTCCTGCGGTAATGACTTGGGCTTTAGGGTTTGGGCAGCACCGCCGTTGGTGGTGGGCTGCGCTGTTCGACGTGCCTAGTAGACCCCGCAGGTGTATCTCGTCTGTGTCGCTAGCGGCCGTGTTTGCCAGTGGATGTATCGTCGGCGCCGCTGTACACAGAGCGATACAAAACGCCTGGCTTGCAGAAGCGCCAACAGTGGCCGAACGGATCGGCGACAGAATAGAGAAAAAGGCATTACTCATTTAACGCTCTGCCGGTTACTACAGTTCATACCCCATGTAACAAATGCCCTTTGATCAAGCGCTGTGGGCGCCGGGCGGATTAGTGCGTGTTTTGAAAAAACTGTTTATCCAAAACTTCGCTGTTTGCCCTGTAACCCCTCACCTAGGCTTGCCACCCCGCGCGCAATGCCGGGCAGGGCGTGCGCTGCCGATCACCCTTGGTCGGTTGTTCCGGCGTCCTGACGTTTCCGCACTAGTGTTTGACCAGTATTAAAAAGCACACCGCTGTACCTAAAAAAATAATCTCGGTTGTATCTGCTGCAAGTAGCACTATCAGAGCGAAGAAAATAATGAACAAGCAAACCAGAGTTCCCGCCCGCTTGATGCTGACCACTGTGGCGCTGGGAGCGGCGCAAGTGGCCAATGCCGGCTTTGTCGAAGACAGCAAGCTGACCGTCAACGCGCGCAACTACTACTACAACGTCGATAACCACGAAGGCGGCAACGATCAGCGGGAGTGGGCGCAAGCCTTCAAGATCGATTACCTGTCGGGCTTCACCGAAGGCACCGTGGGCTTCGGTCTCGATTTGCAGGGCCTGGTCGGTATCCATCTGGACGGCGGCAAGGGCCATCACCCGGACAACAATACCTTCACCCCGAGCGACAGCGACGGTTCGGCGCCTCACGAATGGAGCAGCGGCGGCGCCACCGCCAAGATGCGTTTCTCCAAGACCGAACTGCGCTACGGCAACACCCTGTCGCCGAACCTGCCAATTCTGGTGGCCAACGAAAGCCGCCTGCTGCCGCAGACTTTCGGCGGCTTCATGTTCACCTCGAAGGAAATCGACAATCTGACCCTCAACGGCGGGCAGATCGAAAGCGCACGCGGCCGCGCCTCGACCAACAGCTCGGGCCTGTCGGTGGCCGGCGCAACGCGTGACAGCAACAAGTTCCGCTTTGTCGGCGGTGACTGGAAAGCCACCAAGAACCTGACCTTGCAGTACTACTACGCCAACCTGGAAGACTTCTACAAACAGCACTTCTTCGGTCTGCAACACGTCTTGCCGATCAGCGAAGGGCAGAGCTTCAAGACCGACCTGCGCTACTTCAAAAGCACCTCGGACGGCGCCAACGGTGATGTCGGTTACCGCTTCAACAACAACGGCGGCTACGCGAAGAACCCGGGCGAGGTGGACAACGACACCGGCATCGCCACCTTCACCTATACTCTCGGCGGTCACAGCGTGAGCCTGGGTTATCAGCACGTGTCCAGTGACGGCGGTTTCGTCTGGGCCAACCAGGCCAACGTGGTCGACGGCCGTGGCCGCAACGATGGCGAGGGCGGGGCGTCTTTCTATTCGTGGACGGACGCGGTGGTCGGCAACTTCTCCCGTGCCGGCGAAAACACCAGCATGGCGCAGTACGCGTATGACTTCTCCACGGCAGGCGTGCCGGGTCTGAAGACCTCGGTGATCTACCTGCGCGGTGAAGACGCCAAGGCCGCCAATGGCATCGGGCCTGATACCCATGAGTGGGAAACCGACATGCGCGTGGATTACGTCGTGCCGTCCGGTCCGCTGAAGGGCTTTGGCACCACCCTGCGTCACGGCATCTACCGTGGCGGCGGCAGCCCGATCGTCGACACCAACCAGACCCGTCTGATCTTCAAC
Organism: Pseudomonas sp. NPDC090208; assembly: GCF_044746785.1. NCBI lineage: Bacteria > Pseudomonadati > Pseudomonadota > Gammaproteobacteria > Pseudomonadales > Pseudomonadaceae > Pseudomonas > Pseudomonas sp. NPDC090208. Next base: position 24,845 of record NZ_JBIVCU010000023.1, on the reverse strand, counting down.
TACACCTACGCGTTTTTCTGATCGCTGAGTCGAGCACAAAGAGGCCCCGCATCTGCGGGGCCTTTGTGTTTGTGGCGAATCACAGTGGTTCGTCGCTGCCGAAGGTGTAGACGCAGGTCCAGACCGCCACCAGCACCGGCACCGCCAGACACCACAAACCGATCGCCAGATACAGCAGCGCTGCGCCAATACAACCGACGGTGAAGCCCAGCAGGTTCAGTGCCACCGGCTTGAGCCGCTGTTTGATCGCCGCCCGTTGTTCGGCATCGCGCAGGCCGATCAGGGTGAACACGTCGATGGCGCCCTGAGTGACGTTGCCGGTCATCAGAGTGGTCGGCGGTGCGCCCTTGAGGTGCTGGCGGGAAATGGTGTTCTGGATTGCCATGGCCGCAACGCCGGTCATGCCGGTGAGCAGGGCCGTGGCGCTGTCACCATCGGTGAACGGCCCGAGCCAGATGGCAAACACGCCGAACACGGCCAGCAGCACGGTGTGCAGGATCAGCAGCGGACGCAGCGGCACCAGGCCGCGACGATTGATCGACACCGCCGCCAGGTGGCTCAGCCCGACCACGATGGCAAACACCGGCAAGGCCAGCAGCTTCGCCAGTGCACCGGATGTGCCATGCACGATGCTCACGCCGAGGGTGACAAAGTTGCCGGTGACGTGGGCGGTGAACAGCCCCTGCAGGGCGAGAAAGCCGATGGTGTCGACGAAACCGCCGTTGAAACTCAGGGCTGGCGCGGTGGAGCGGTGGATGGTGGACATGGGAAATTCCTTCTGAACAGGCCATGTAACTCAGGACATCTGTAGGAGCGTGGCTTGTCCCGCGACCGGCGGGGAACCCGTCATAAACCCGGTGAACGCGGTTTGCCTGAAACTCCGCGTTTACCGGATCTACTGCCGCTTCGCGCCAGGTCGCGGGACAAGACACGCTCCTACAGAAAGGAGCGTGTTATCGCTTCATCAGACTCAGTTCAAATGCGCCTTCAGTTCACCGGCCGCCTGACGCATCGCTGCCTTCACTTCCGGAATGTTGCTCAGCGGGTTGAGCAGACCGTAGTCGTGGACCATGCCGTTGTAGCGCACCGCGGTCACATCCACCCCGGCCGCGTCCAGCTTGCGGGCATAGGCTTCGCCTTCGTCACGCAGCACGTCGAGGGCGGCGGTCTGTACCAGGGCTGGCGGCAGGCCTTTCAACTGCTCGGTGGTAGCCCGCAACGGCGAAGCATAGATCTCGGCGCGCTGGTTGGCGTCGGTGGTGTAGCTGTCCCAGAACCACTTCATCATGTTCTTGGTCAGGAAGTGCCCTTCGGCGTACTGGTCATACGAGCCGGTATCGAAGTTGGCATCGGTCACCGGCCACAGCAGCAACTGGAAGCGCAGTTTCGGCGTGCCTTGTTCCTTGGCTTTCAGGGCGACCACCGCCGCCATGTTGCCGCCGACGCTGTTGCCGGCCACCGCCAGGCGTTTGCTGTCGACGTTGATGTCCTTGCCATGCTCGGCGACCCATTGGGTCGCGGCGTAGGCCTGGTTGATCGCAGTCGGGTAGTGCGCTTCAGGCGACGGCGTGTAATCGACATAGACCGCCACCGCACCGGAGCCGACCACCAGGTCGCGGATCAGACGGGCGTGGGTCGGGTAGTCGCCGAGCACCCAGCCGCCACCGTGGAAGTACATGAACACCGGCAGTTCACCCTTGACCCCGGCGGGGCGCACGATGGTCAGCTTGATGTTCTGGCCATCGGCCTGGATGGTCTTCTCGCTGACGGCGATGCCGGACATGTCGACCTTCACCGAGTTCTGCGCACCGGTCAGCACCGCACGGGCGTCTTTCGGGCTCAGTTGCTCCAGCGGACGACCACCACCGGCCGCCAAGGCATTGAGGAACGCTTGAGTCTGATGTTCCGGTGCGTTGTTGTCGGCGGCGAAAGCGCTGCCGATGGACAGGGCGAGGAGGGTGGCGGTCAGGGCTTTTTTGAAGGTTTTCATGGTCTGCTCTCTTAATCCGTTGTTTGCGTAATGGTCTTGAATGAGTCGCCGCTGGAGCTCGTCGTAGAGCTGTTTGTGTGTGGCTTGGGAGTAACTTTACGGATTGAGTGAGGGTGGGACAATTAGGCTAAATCGAGACTCATTGTTTCTGATTTAGGGACGCTGGATGCGCCGCGCTCACTTGTAGGAGCTGGCTTGCCCTGCGACCTGTCGCGAAGCGGCAGCAAATCCTGAGAACGCGGTGCCTCAGACAAACCGAGTGTGCTGAATTTACTGCCGGTTCCCGGCAGGTCGCAGGGCAAGCCAGCTCCTACAAGGGGCGCAATGATGGTTACAATCCCCCCGGCAAAAACCTCAGCCTTCCAGCCCCTCGACGCGTTGCCCTTCATGACTGCCTTCTACCTCAAGCTACTCATCACTCCGTTGCTCATGCTCTCCATCTCCCTGGCCGCCAAGCGCTGGGGCACCGCCATCGGCGGTTTGCTCTCCGGGCTGCCGGTCACCTCGGCGTCGGTGATGCTGTTTCTCAGCCTCGAACAAGGCCCCGGTTTTGCCGTGCAGGCGGTGCCTGGCGCGCTGGCCGGGGTGGCGGCGATTCAGGCGACCTACCTGTTTTATTTCGTCGTGACCCGCAAGCTGTCGGCGCTGCCCGGCTGCATCACGGCATTGTTGTTCTACGCAGTCGCTGCGGCGTTGATGAGCGGGCTGGGCTCGATGTCGCTGTCGATCCTCGCGACGCTGTGCCTGATCACGGCCATCGTCATTGCCACTTCGAAAAAAACCGACACCGACACGGCCGGTTATGTGCCGGTGCCGCGCTGGATCATCCCGATGCGCATGCTCACCGCCACGCTTCTGCTGCTGGCGATCACTGCCGGCGCCGAATGGCTGGGGCCGGTGGCCAGCGGTTTTCTGGCGCCGATCCCGGTGATCGCCTGGCCGCTGGCGGTGTTCGCCCACGTTCACGGTGGTCGCTCCGAGCTCGGCGCCATCGTGCGTGGCAATGCGATTGGTGCGGTGGGGGTGGTGGGCTTCTACCTCACCCTCAAATACATGGCGCTGCAATGGGGAATTGCCGCGACGATCACCGCAGGCGTGCTGCTGGCGGTGGTGTTGACCGCCGGGTTGGCGGCGCTGTTGAAGCCGAAAGCAACGTCTTGAACGAGACCGGTGATCACTTGGATCTGTGGGAGGGAGCCCTGCTCGCGACAGCGGTGGGGCCGTCACCACAGCATCGCCTGAACTGACGCCTTCGCGAGCAGGGCTCCCTCCCACAGGGAAGGTGTTCATTGCATGACATCGGTGTTTCTTTTGCTGCAACGGTCCATTGAAGGTCTTGCGGGTTCTCGGCAGTGCAGTCAGGGCGGAACATGGGCACATACACGTCGTCCCATCTGCCTGACCGGAGAGCACCGCCTTGACCAGCGCCATCGATTACTACTACTGGCCGACCCCCAACGGTCAGAAGATCGCCATCCTGCTTGAAGAACTGGACCTGCCGTACACCGCGCACCCGGTCAATATCAGCAAGGGCGAGCAGTTCACGCCCGAGTTCACCCGGCTGTCGCCGAACCAGCGCATTCCGGCGCTTGTCGACCACGATGCAGGCCTTTCGGTGTTCGAGTCCGGGGCGATTCTGCAATACCTGGCGCAGCGTCAGGGCCGCTTCCTGCCCGCCGATCTCAAGGGTGCCACCGAGGTGCGTCAGTGGCTGTTCTGGCAGGCCGCAAGCTTCGGGCCGATCCTGGGGCAAACCGTCTACTTCCGCAATTTCGCTCCGGAGCCAGTGCCGGCCGCCATCGAACGCTTCAGCAAGGAGACCGCGCGTCTGTACGGCGTGCTGGAGCGGCAGTTGAGCGAGCACGCCTTCGTGGCGGGGGAGTATTCGATTGCCGACATGGCGATCTACCCGTGGATCGGCCTTCACGAAAAACAGGGCATGAACCTCGCCGACTTCCCGCACATCGCCGCCTGGCAAACGAAGATCAGCCAGCGCCCGGCGGTGATCCGCGCCTATGCCAAAGGCGAAGTGATCCGGCCCACCGGCCAGTCGGACGATGACCGCAAGCGGTTGTACAAAATGGCCCAGGCATGACGGCGCGGGCATGAACCCGTAGCAGTCCGGCTTGCCGGCGGCAGCGAGTTCAAGTGCGCCACCGCCGGCAAGCCGTGCTGCTACGGGGCGCAGCGCGGCTGCAGGTTCTGCGTTACTCTACGCGCTCATTTTCCGGTCGAAAGAATCAGCATGAGCGAAGAACATCTCCCGTCCCCCGAAGGCCAGTCGATGCTGCCGGCGCAGCGCCGGGAGATGATCATTCGCCGTCTGCGTCGCGAGCAGACCCTGAGCGTCACGCAGCTGACGGAGATCTTCAATTGTTCGCACATGACCGTGCGCCGTGACATCGCCGTGCTGGAGCAGGAAGGCCTGGTGTTTTCCGTGCCCGGTGGTGTGCGTCTGGCCAGCCAGTCGTACAGCGAACCCAATCACCACAGCCGGGTGATCGTCGATGCCGAGCAGAAGCAGCGCATGGCGGTGCTGGCCGCGCAGATGCTCAAGCCGGGCATGGTGGTCTACCTCGACGCCGGCACCACGACATTGTGTCTGGTGCCGCACATCATCGCCCTCAGCGACATGACCGTGATCACCAACGACTTCAGCATCGTCATGGCGCTGGCCGAAGCCAGGCACGTGAAAACCATTCACACCGGCGGCGTGCTCGACCACGACAACATCACCGCGATCGGCACCCTGGCGGCCGACACCCTGCGCAATCTGGCCACCGACATCGCGTTCATTTCCAGCAGTTCCTGGGATCTGCAGCGCGGCATCACCACCTTTTCCGAGGCCAAGGTCGAGGTCAAGAAAGCCGCCATGGCCGGTGCCTCGCGGGTGGTGCTGATGGCCACCAGCTCCAAGTACGGCACCTTCGCCATGTACCGCATCGCCGGGCTGGAACGCTTCGACCCGATCATTTCCGACAGCGGCCTCACCAGTGATTCCGCTGCAGGCATCCGCCGCTCCGGAATCGAACTGGTCCTGGCCTGACTGCCTTCCCGAGCCGTCAGCGACTGCCATCCGCCGCTGTGCTGGCGCCCAGCCAGGCGAAGCGACCGTCGCGAATCATCAGCACCTGATCCTGGGGAATTTCCAACAGCGGCACGGCTTCAGGCGCGACATCGGTCAGCAGCGCCAGACAACTGCGCAACACTCCGGCGTGGGCGACCAGCACCGTGTCGCGCTGCAGCGACGTCAGCAGGCTGCCGACCCGTTCGAACACGTGAGGGTAGTTCTCGCCGCCTTCGGGAATGAAATTCAGCGGGTCGGCCTGGCGTGCCGCGAAACGCTCCGGCTGGCGCTCGGCGATCTGTTGCCAGTCCAGGCCTTCCCATTCGCCAAAGTGAATTTCCACCAGACGCTCGTCGGTGCGGTAATCGAGTGCATCGAGGCCCAGTTGCTGGCGGACGATTTCCATGGTCTGGCGTGTGCGGCCCAGCGGGCTGGCGATGAAGTCCACCCCGGCCGTCCGCGGCAGCAGCCAGTTCAGGCAGGTGCCGGACACCACCGCCTGACCCCGTCCGACGGCATTCAGCGGAATGTCGCGCCGCCCCTGCAACAGCTTGCTGGCGTTCCAGTCGGTCTGCCCGTGGCGGATCAGGTACAGGGTCTTTGCGTGCTGCTCATCGATATCCATCAGAAATCCCGGTTGTGAAAACGTGTGAATGCTGCTGTTAAATCTTAACGCAGATTGCTTGACAATGTGAAAAAATAACAAATACTGATAAACAGTCACATGACCACCACAGCGTCGCTCATGACAGAGCGCAAGCCGGACGGCCTGCCACGGACGTTCAGCCCGCTTTGCCTACCCCAATAACAATAACGGAGGCAGCTTCATGTCCACACTTGACGGCACCCTGGCCGGCGGCTCCGCCAGCCCTGACACCGAACCCTCGGCACCCGGCGTGCATGCCGGCGCACAGCCCACCGCACATCAGTTGAAACAGCGGCGGCGGGCGTCGGTGGGCAGCCTGATCGGCACCACCATCGAGTGGTACGAGTATTACATCTACGGGGCGACGGCCGCGTTGGTGTTTCCACTGTTATTTTTTCCCACTCACGACCGCCTCGTTTCGCTGATGCTGTCGTTCGCCTCGTTCGCGATTGCCTTCGCCATCCGCCCCATCGGCGCGGCGGTGTTCGGCCATTTCGGCGACCGGGTAGGGCGCAAGACCACGCTGATCGTCACGCTGGTGATGACCGGGCTGGCGACCTTCCTCATCGGTTTTCTGCCGACCTACGAGAGCATCGGCCTGTGGGCCCCGGCGATCCTGATTCTGTTGCGTCTGGTCCAGGGCTTTGGCGTCGGCGGTGAGTGGGGCGGCGCAGCCTTGATGTCGCTGGAATGGGGCGACCAGAAGAAGCGCGGCGCTGCCGGTGCGTGGCCGCAACTGGGCACGTCCATCGGCCTGATTCTTTCGACTTCGGCGGTGATGGGCTCCAGCTATTTCACCGGTGAGCACTTCCTCGACTGGGGCTGGCGCATCCCGTTCCTGCTGTCCGGGATTCTCGTGGTGGTCGGTCTGGTGGTGCGGCTGGCGATTGAAGAAACGCCGTCGTTCGCCGCGAAAAAACAGAAACAGCAGATCGAGAAAAGCCCGCTCAAATTCGTCGTCCGCAACTACTGGCGCGAGATCGTCAAAGTGGCGTTCCTGCGCATGTCCGAGCAGATGCCGTTCTACATCTTCACCGCGTTCATCCTCGACTACGCCACCCAGCACGCCCACGTCTCGCGCACCTTCGTGCTGCTGGGCACCCTGGCGGCTGCGGTGCTCGACCTGATCCCCCTGCCGATCTTCTCCAACCTCGCCGACCGCGTGGGCCGCCGCAACATGTACTACTTCGGCTGCGCGGTGCTGATCGCCATGGCCTTCCCGTATTTCTGGGTGCTCGAATCCGGCAATGAAACCCTGATCTTCATCGCCATCACCCTGTCGCTGGTGCCCCACGCGATTCAGTACGGCGCCCAGGCTTCGCTGATCTCCGAGCAGTTCCCGGTGCACGTGCGCTACACCGGCGCCGGGGTCGGCTATCAGATGTCGTCGCTGGTCGCTGGCGGCCCTGCGCCGCTGATCGCCTCGTTCCTGCTGGTCAGCTTCGGCAGCGGCTATGCAGTGGCAGCGTATCTGGCCGCCGGGGGCGTGATTGCCGCGCTGGCCCTTTCCAGTCTCAAGGACCGCAGTGATCAGCAGCTCTGATCCGTGTGTCGTTCATCTTCAAGCCGGGAGTACGGTATGAGCATCAAGAAAATTGCAGTAGTCGGTTCGGGTTACATGGGCGGCGGCATCGCCCAGGTGTTGGCGCTCGGCGGTGCCGATGTGGTGTTGGGCGATGTCTCCGGCAGCATTGCCAAAGAGAGTCTGGCGCGCTTGCTGAAACAGGCGCAGGCGTTTGCCGAGGCCGGGCTGTTTCCGGTGGACGCCCCGGCGCGGCTGGCGGCGAGGTTGAGCGCGGCCGGTTCCATCGAAGAAGCGGTGGAAGGCGTGGACTACGTTACCGAAGCGGTGCCTGAGTCGCTGGACATCAAGCGCGACGTGCTGCAGCGCGTCTCGGCGGCCTGCGCGGCCGACACCCTGATCGGCAGCAACACCTCGGCGATTCCGATTGGTGAACTGGCGAAGTTCGTCAGCCATCCCGAGCGTTTTCTCGGCGTGCACTGGATGAACCCGGCGCCGTTCATTCCGGGGGTCGAACTGATCGCCAGCGAACACACCTTGCCTGAGCACATGGACACGCTGGAAGCGCTGATCCGTGCGGTCGGCAAGGTGCCGGCACGGGTCGCTGATACCCCCGGTTTCGTTGCCAATCGTCTGCAATTCGCGCTGTACAAAGAGGCAGTGAAAGTGGTCGAAGAAGGCCTGGCGACACCGGAGCAGGTCGACCTGGTGGTGAGCAATGCTTTCGGCTTCCGCCTGGCGCTGTTTGGTCCGTTCGCCATCGGCGACATGGCCGGGCTCGACGTCTATGCCTCGTCTTACAAGACTCTGGCCGGGACCTACGGTGAACGTCTGGCCGCGCCGAAAGCCCTGAGCGAACTGGTGGACAGCGGCAACTACGGCCTCAAGTCCGGCCACGGCTTCCTGCAGATCGACCCGGAAAAACGTGCCGAACTGCTGGCCTACCGCGACAAGGCCTACGCGGCCCTGAGCAAGCTGCGCGCCGAGCTGGGCGCGGCGCCCGGTCTGGTGAGCTGATCGGCAACGATGTGATTGAAGAAGCCCCGGCAATGTCCGGGGCTTTTTTGTGTGGGTTGTGTGGAATGTTCCGTGGTCGAACCGTTGATAGAGCACCCCTTGTGGGAGCGGATTCATTCGCGATGGGTTCTGTCAGACCATGGATTTCTAGTGGCCTGACGAGCCTCTCGCGAATGAATTCGCTCCCACAGTGTTTACGCGGCGGGCTCACTCGCCGCGCACAAACGCCTCGAACGCTTCCTTGTAATCGCCATGCCAGCGCGACAGCGGCGGGCGGTTTTCGGTGATGTCTCCGGCGGCCCAGAGAATGCGCCGCTCGTCGAGAGCGCGAGGCACGTCGTTGTCCGGGCAGAGGATGTAGAAGTCGCCAGCTTCCAGGCGCTCCAGCATGAAGTCGACGGTCTGTTCCGAGGTCCAGGCGGCGTCGGGTTTTTCCGTGCGGCCACGGGCAGTCAGGCCGGTGTAGACGTAACCGGGGATCAGCAGGTGGGAAGTGACCGCGCAGCCGGCGGTGTTGCGCAGTTCGTGTTGCAGGGATTCGCTGAAGACTTTCACCGCGGCTTTGGAGACGTTGTAGGCCGGGTCGCCCGGTGGTGCGGTGATGCCCTGTTTGGAGCCGACGTTGATGATCAGGCCGGGCCGGCCCTGTTTGATCATGCTCGGGACGAAGGCCTGGGTACCGCGAATCACGCCCCACAGGTTGACCTCAATCACCTGCTGCCAGTTGGCGGGATCGAGCAGGCTGCTGCCGGGCTGGATCGCGGCGTTGTTCATCAGCACGTCGATGCTGCCGAAGCGTTCGAGTACGGCGTTGCGCAGGGTGGCGAGGTCGGCGTCGCGGCTGATGTCGGCTTCGATGGCCAGAACATCGGCTTCGCCGGAAGCGGTGTGGGCGGCGATGTCTTTGCCGGCCTGCAAGAGTTTTTGCGCGCCCAGATCGGCGATGCACACGCGCATGCCCAGGGCGGCAAAGCGTTTGGCCGCGGCCAGGCCGATACCGGAAGCACCGCCGGTGATCACCGCGACCGCGCCGGGTTGGAGTACGGGATGGGGCATGACGACTCTCCTGTCTGAGACCTGTGGGACTTGCCAGCATAGGCGCGGATGGCGCGCGTGTCAGATCCGACGTCATCGCGCATCCCCTAGAACCCCGTAGCAGTCCGGCTTACCGGCGGTGGCGTCTGCAATACGCTACCGCCGGCAAGCCGGACTGCTACGGGGAATGGGGTCATGCCTGAATAAATCGGGCACCGTAAAACCTGTGGGAGGGAGCTCTGCTCGCGAATGCGGTGGTTCAGCCAGCACAGCATCGACTGACCTGACGCCATCGCGAGCAGAGCTCCCTCCCACAGGTTTCGTGGTGCCGAATATATTTGGGCATGACAGCAAACCTCGTGGGAGCGAATTCATTCGCGAGACGGCAGCACAAACAGCATCTCTGTGTCGGCCTTACGCCCACATCGCGAATGAATTCCCTCCCACAGGCTCAGCGCAATCTCCTGTGGGAGGGATCCGAGGTTACGAGGGTCGCGAAAGCGCCGGGTCAGACGGTGCGGCGTTGCCTGACCTGACGCCATCGCGAGCAGGGCTCCCTCCCACGGCCTTCGGCCAGAAACCAAAGCGGACCGCACTCGCAGCTACGAGGAATGGGGTCATGCCTGAATCAACCGGGCACCGCAAAACCTGTGGGAGGGAGCTCTGCTCGCGAAGGCGGTGGTTCAGCCAACACAGCATCGACTGACCTGACGCCATCGCGAGCAGAGCTCCCTCCCACAGGTTTCGTGGTGCCGAATATATTTGGGCATGACAGCAAACCTTGTGGGAGCGAATTCATTCGCGAGACGGCAGCACAAACAGCATCCCTGTGTCGGCCTTACGCCCACATCGCGAATGAATTCACTCCCACAGGCTCAGCGCAATAACCTGTGGGAGGGATCCGAGGTTACGAGGGTCGCGAAAGCGCCGGGTCAGACGGTGCGGCGTTGCCTGGACTGACGCCATCGCGAGCAGGGCTCCTCCCACGGCCTTCGGCCAGAAGCAAAAGCGGACCGCACTCGCAGCTACGGGGAATGGGGTCATGCCTGAATCAACCGGGCACCGCAAAACCTGTGGGAGGGAGCTCTGCTCGCGAATGCGGTGGTTCAGCCAACACAGCATCGACTGACCTGACGCTATCGCGAGCAGAGCTCCCTCCCACAGGTTTCGTGGTGTCGAATATATTTGGGCATGACAGCAAACCTTGTGGGAGCGAATTCATTCGCGAGACGGCAGCACAAACAGCATCCCTGTGTCGGCCTTACGCCCACATCGCGAATGAATTCACTCCCACAGGCTCAGCGCAATCTCCTGTGGGAGGGATCCGAGGTTACGAGGGTCGCGAAAGCGCCGGGTCAGACGGTGCGGCGTTGCCTGGACTGACGCCATCGCGAGCAGAGCTCCCTCCCACGGCCTTCGCCAGAAACCAAAGCGGACCGCACTCGCAGATCTTTAGCAGTCCGGCTTGCCGGCGGTAGCGATTTTGCAGGCGCCACCGCCAGCAAACCGGACTGCTACGGACGAGCGCGCGGGTCAGGGCTGGGCGATGTCCAGCACGTTGGCGCCGATGCATGGGTCGACGCCGCGTTCCAGGCGTTTGGGGTGGACGATGACGGTGATTTCCATCGAGCCGGTGGTCACTTCGAAATCGAGAATGTGTCCGCCGTAAGCCTGAAACGAAGCATCGCCGGCCACGCCGTGCATGTGGATGGAGGGTTGGTCGTTTTTCCAGGCGAGGGAGCCGGTGATGCTGGCCATTTCGACGTTGCTGAAGGTCTTCGCGTCGAAGTCCTTTTTGTCCTTGTTCCAGAACCCGAACTTGACGTTGCCGAAGCCGATGCCGCTGATCGAGGCGCTGGGGATCTTCTCGCTGACCATCAGCCGACTCAGTTGCTGGAAGGCGTTGTCGCCCTGGCGCAGGACCATCAGAAACCCGGTCGGGGTCTTGGTGTAGCGCGGGGTGGTTTCGCTGGCGCATTGCATCGGTGGGTGGGTTCCAGAAGTGGCAGGGCTTGGCGAGTTGTCGGCAAAAGCGAGGGTCGAGGTCAGCAGCAGAGCAGCACTGAGCGCGAACAGAGGCAGTGGGCGATTGAGCACGGGATAGCTTCCTTTTTCTTGTTGTGATGGACGGTGACAGCGGTTTTGCAGGCGAACGACGCCAGCACCTGTCATGCAACAGGCGCGGGCGGGTTCGATGGGGTTAAAAGATCGGGTCGGTTACAGCGCTGCGCGGCTGGCGACGCCGTCCACCAGCCGGTTGATGCCCAGCGGGTTGGCGTTTTTCAGGGCATCCGGCAGCAGCGCATCCGGGCAGTTCTGATAGCAGACCGGGCGCAGGAAACGGTCGATGGCCAGGGTGCCGACCGAAGTGCCGCGCGCGTCCGAAGTGGCCGGGTAAGGCCCGCCATGGACCATCGCGTCACTGACTTCGACACCGGTCGGATAACCGTTGAACAGCACCCGGCCGACTTTCTGCTCCAGCAGGGCCAGTACGTCACTCAGGCCATTCAGCTCGGTGGCTTCGACGATCAGCGTTGCCGTCAATTGGCCGCGCAGGCCATGCAGGGCACGGATCAGCTCGGCCTTGTCCGCCACTTCGACGACGATGGTGGTCGGGCCGAACACTTCTTCCTGCATCAGTTCGTCGCCATTGAGCAGCAGGCTGACATCGGCCTTGAACAACTGCGCCCGCGCCTGATTGCCTTGTTGAGCGACACCGGCCAGGTGGGTCACGCCGGGATGCGCGCTCAGGTGCTCAAGGCCGTGGCAATAGTTTTTCAGGGCGCCACTGTTGAGCATGGTTTGCGGCGCCTGATCCTGCAGACGCTGCGCCAGTTGTTGCTGCAGCGCGCTGAACTCGGGCGAGCGAATGCCCAGCACCAGCCCCGGATTGGTACAGAACTGTCCGGCGCCGAGCACCACCGATGCCGCCAGTTCCTGGGCGATCTGCTCGCCGCGTGCCTTCAGCGCTTCAGGCATCAGCAGCACCGGATTGATGCTGCTCATCTCGGCAAACACCGGGATTGGCTGCGGGCGCGCCGCCGCCATGTCGCACAGTGCGCGACCGCCGCGCAGCGAGCCGGTGAAGCCGACCGCCTGAATCACCGGGTGCTTGACCAGCGCTTCACCGACACTGCCGTAGAGCAGGCTGAACACGCCCTGAGGGATGCCGGTCTTTTCGGCAGCGCGGACGATGGCGGCGGCGACGTAATCGGCGGTCGCCATGTGCCCGCTGTGGGCCTTGAACAGCACCGGGCAACCGGCGGCGAAGGCGGCTGCGGTGTCGCCGCCGGCGGTGGAGAACGCCAGCGGAAAGTTGCTGGCACCGAACACCGCCACTGGCCCCAGGCCCATGCGGTACTGACGCAGATCGACCCGTGGCAGCGGCTTGCGCTCGGGCTGCGCACGGTCGATGCGTGCGCCGTAGAAATCACCGCGACGCAGGGTTTTGGCGAACAGGCGCATCTGCCCGCTGGTGCGTGCCCGTTCACCCTGAATGCGCGCCGCCGGCAATGCCGTTTCGCGGCACACGGTGGCGATGAAGTCGTCGTCCAGCCCGTCGAGTTCATCGGCGATGGCATCGAGGAATTGCGCACGACGTTCGGCGGACAGCGCGCGGAAAACCGGGTATGCCGTCGCTGCTGCTTCGGCGGCCGCGTTCACTTCTTCCGTGGTGGCGGCGTGAAAGGCGTAGGGCAGGGCCTCGCCGCTGCTGGCGTCATGGCTGAGCAGAGTCTGCGAGCCTTTGGCCGAGCGGGTGCCGGCGATGTAGTTGTGACCTGAAACTTCAAACATAAACACTCCTTCAATAAGGGGGAGGCAGAGTCAGGCCAGGCGATACAGGCGCCTGGCGTTGTCGTGAAACAGGGACAGCCGTTCGGCGACAGAGCGCTCGCCGACGATGGCCTTGAAGCCGTCAAAGATCTCGCCGAGGCCATTCACCACGCCGTCCACCGGGTAGTTGCTGGCGAAGGCGCAACGGCTGACGTCGAAGATCGCGATGGCGTCGTTGACGATGGTTCGATTGGCCTCCAGCGGCCAGGGTTGGCCGGGGATGCAGATGCCGGAAATCTTCAGCGCGACGTTGGGTTCGCGGGCGAAGAGCGCCAGCGCCTTGCGCCAGCCGGCCAGGCCTTCGGCGGAGCGGTCTGCTGGCAGACCGGTGTGGTTGAGCAGTATCGGCACGTCGGGAAAGTCCCGGGCCAGTTCCGCCGCCTCCGGTAAATGCCACCACGGCACCTGAAGCTCGAAATGCAGCCCGTGTTCGGCCAGCAGCCCGTAGCCGTCGCGCCAGCGCGGATCGCGCATGGAGCCAGGCACCGCGAAGTCTTCGCGCCAGTCGTGACGTTCACAGGCGGTCGGTTTGTGGCGCACGCCGCGCAGCAGCGGGTGAGCGCCGTACTCACGCAACACCTCGGGTGCGTCTTCGCGGTCCAGCCAGACTTGGCCGACCATGGCGCCGATGCTTGGCTCCTGTGCGGCGAGGGACTCGACGAAGCGCACTTCGGCGGCTGGCGTCGCCGGGTCCCATTCGCCTTCGATGACCACGGTCTGCACGATGCGATGGCGACCGCGCTGTGCGTGGTAGTCCTGCGGCAGGAAATTGCGGCAGATGGCGCTGTAGTCGCCGTAGCGGAACGGCCGCAGCGGCCGGTCGTTGAGCCACGGGTAGTAATGCCGTTCGACGTCGAAGTAATGCTGATGGACGTCAATCATCGGCAGGTCGTCGTCGGCGCCGCTGGCGAGAAAACGCGCGCGCCAGTCGATGGAAGGTTCGCTCATGACGCGGCTCCGTCATTCAGATCCAGTCGATAAAAGCGCCGGGCATTGCCGGCGAACACGGCCTCCTGTGCGGCTCGGCCCAGCGGTTCCAGCATCTTCGCCACGCCATCGGCAACGGTGTCGTAGGACGCGCGCAGGCCGGCGACCGGGAAGTTGCTGGCGAACATGCAGCGCTCGACGCCGAAGATCTCCACGGCGGTGGCGACCACCACGCGGTTGTCCTCGTAGCGCCAGGGTTGATCCTTGAGACCGAACTCGGACAGTTTGATGTGCACGTTGGGCTGAGCCGCCAGCGCCTCCAGGCCTTCACGCCAGCGGCGCATGCCGGACGCGCTGCGGTCCCAGGCAAAACCGGTGTGGTTGAGGGCGATGGGCGTGCGCGGGAACAGCGCCGCCACCTCGGCAGCTTCCTTTAGATGCCACGGCGGCACGCGCAAATCCCAGGACAGGCTGTGCTTTTCCAGCAGGGCAAAGCCCTCCAGCCATTTCGGGTCCTGCATCGTGCCGGGGGCGCCGGCCACGCTGATCTCGGGCGAGGCCGAGGTCACGGGTTTGGAGCGAATACCACGCACCAGCGGACGCGCCGCCTGGGACGCCAGCTGTTCGGCGCTGTCGTCGCGGTCGAACCAGGCGTGGGCGACGATGGCGTTGGGAAAGCCGAAGCGGGCGTGAACCTGCTCCAGCCACAGGGTTTCCGCCAGTTGCTGGTCGCGGGCGCGTTCGGCTTCGACATGCACCGTGCCGATCAGGCGCTGACGCTGGGTCAGGGCAAGAAACTGTTCGGGCAGAAAATCCTGGCACAGGGCGCGGTAGTCACCGAGAAAAAAGCCCTGGTGATAGTCGTCCTGCAACCAGGGGTAATGGCCGCTGGCGAGGTCCCACAAATGGTGATGGGCATCGACCACGGGCAGGGCGTCGGTGGCAGCCAGGTTCGGCAGGCCGTTGCGTTCATGCAAGCTGATCATGGCGGGCGTTCCTGGCTTCACCGGGACGCGGCCAGACGCGCCGTGCTCAGCAGGCTGTCTTCGCTATGCCCGGCCAGCGCCGACGCCGCCTTGGCCTGCACCCGGCTGCGCAGCTTGGCGACGTTGATCACCACGCGGGTGTGGGCGGCGGTCGCCACCAGTTCCACCTCGTCGCGGACCTCGACATTGAAGGTCACGCTGCGGCCTTCGATGCGGGTCACGCTGGCGAGGATGGTCACCGACATGCCCTCCAGGGTGGCGCCGACATGGCGGATGTCCACCGCCGCGCCGACGCTGTTTTCGCCCTCGCCGAGGAAGGTCAGGAGGAAATCCAGGCACGCCTGTTCGATGTCATCCACCAGCCGGGGCGTCGCATAGATGCGCAGGTCGTCGCCGAGAAACGAGATGGTGCGTTCGCGGTCGACGGTCAGGTGACGCTCGAAATACGCGTCGCTGTTGAGGGTGGAAAAATTCATGGGTTACCTCGACATCATGGACAGGAAAAAAGAACGACCGGGCGTTAAAGCGCAGGCAAAAAGCCGATGGAAATCCACGGCACGGCGATGAGTACGGCCAGGGCCACCACCAGTGCGCCCAGATACGGCCAGACCCGGCGCATGGCCCCGGTCGGGTCGACCTTGGCGATGGCGCAGGCGGCGTAGAAACCGACGCCGAACGGTGGCGCGAACAAACCCAGGCCCATGGCGAAGATCGCGACCATGGCGTAATGCACGTCGTTGACGCCCATGGCCCGGGCAATCGGAAACAGCAGCGGACCGAACAGGACGATGGCCGGAATGCCTTCGAGGAAACTGCCCAGCAGCACGAAGGCCACTGCCGAAATGATCAGGAAGCCCAGCGCGCCGCCCGGCACCGCCGCCATCAGCTGCGCCAACTGGTGCGAAAAACCCGACTGGGTCAGGGCCCAGGCCATGGCCGTGGCGCTGCCGATGATGATCAGGATCGCGCCGGACAACGACGCGGTGCCGACCAGGATCGGGTACAGCCGGCGCCAGTCGAAACAGCGGTAGCAGGCCAGGCCGATGACGAAGGTGTAAGCCACGCCGATGGCGGCGACTTCGGTGGCGGTGGCGATGCCTTCGACCACCGCCGTGCGGATCACGAACGGCAACGCCAGCGCCGGCAGGGCGACCAGCAGCGCATGGCCGATCTGCCGGGCGCTGGCGCGTTTGACTTCGCTGGCGGCGCGCTTGCGGTTTTTCCACCAGACCACCACGGCCATCGCCAGCGCACCGACCACCGCCGGCATGAATCCGCCGGTGAACAGTGCCGAGATCGACACGCCGGTCACCGAGCCGATGGTGATCAGCACCAGGCTGGGCGGGATGGTTTCCGACATGGCGCCGGTGGCGTTGAGCATCGCCACCAGTTCGTTTTCGTCTTCGCCACGTTTCTTCATTTCCGGAAACAGCGCCGGGGCGATGGCCGCCATGTCGGCGGCCTTGGAGCCGGAGATTCCGGAAATCAGGTAGATCGCGCCGATCAGCACGTAGGACAGACCGCCGCGCACGTGGCCGATCAGCGAGCAGAGAAAGGCGATCATCGCCCGCGCCATGCCCATGGCTTCGATCAGCGCGCCGAGGAACACGAACAGCGGAATCGCCAGCAGGATCAGGCTGGCCATGCCTTCGTCCATGCGCCCGACCACCAGGGTCAGCGGCGTGCTGGTCAGGCTCGACAGGTAGGTCACGGTGGCGAGGCCAAAGGCGACCATGATCGGTACACCGAGGACGATCATCGCCATCACCCCGACCATGAAGAAAATGATCAGGTTCCAGTTACCCATCGCCAGCATCACGCTTTCGCCGCTCCACAACAGCGCAGCGATGGAACCGAGCAGCGCCACCGACACGGCAACGTCGGTCAGGCGCGCGCTGGTCAGCAGCCGCGCCACACAGGTCAGCAGCATCAGACTCAGGCCCACGGCAATCGCCGAGACGCGCAAGGCATTGGGAATCTCCAGTGCAGCGGTGGTGATGATCCACTCGTCGCTGACGTACTCCCACGCAGGCGAAAACAGCATGACCACGAAGGTGATGACGATCACCGAACCGAGGGTGTCGACAAAGGCCCGGCGCCGGGCGGGCAGGTGGGCGATGAACGAGGTCAGGCGCATGTGCTCGCCGCGCCGCATCGCCACCACCGAACCGAGCATCGCCAGCCACAGGAACAGCAGCGAGGCCAGTTCGTCGCCCCAGACAATCGGCTGGTTGAGCACGTAGCGCGAGAACACGCTGCAGAACAGCAACGCCACCTCGATCACCACCAGCAACGCCGCGCCGCCTTCGGTGCCCCAGCGCAGAGCCGCATCCAGGCCGTGGCCGATGCGTAACAGCGGGTTGCGCGAGGGTGCCGATGGTGCGCTCAGCGGCGGTGTGGTCATGGACATCTCGGTCACGGGGAGTTCGTTTTTCATGGCTGTGTCTCCGCTCACGACAGTTGACCGGCGTACTGCTCAAGCAGGGCCCAGGCTTCGTCGCCGTACTTTTTCTTCCATTGCGCGTAGAAGCCTTTCTGTTGCAGATCGGCGCGGAACTGCGCGCGGTCGACCTTGTTGAAGGTCACGCCCTTGGCGGTCAGGGTCGGTTCGAGGCTGGCGTTGAGGTCGATCACCTGCTGACGCTGCACCAGGGCTGCGGCGTTGATCTGCCGGGCGACCACCTCTTGCACATCGGCCGGCAGCTTCGGCCAGGTCTTGCCGGAAGCCAGCATCCAGAAGCCGCCCCAGATGTGGTCGGTCAGCGAGCAATATTTCTGCACTTCGTAGAAGCGTGCCGACTCGACCACCACCAGTGGGTTTTCCTGGCCATCGACCACGCGGGTCTGCAGCGCCGAGTAGGTTTCGTTGATGCTGATGCCGGTCGGCGCCGCGCCCAGAGCGCTGAACATCGAGGTCCACAGCGGGCTGACCAGCACCCGCAGCTTGAAGCCGGCCAGGTCCTGTGGTGTCTGGATCGGCCGCGTCGAACTGGTGATCTGGCGGAAGCCGTTGTTCCACACCTTGTCCATCGGGATCAGCCCTGCCTTGGCGGTCTGCGCCCGCACGTAATCGCCGAGCTTGCCGTCCAGCGCGGCCCACACGCTGTCGTAGTCCTTGAAGGCGAACGGCATGCTTTCGATGGACATCGCCGGCACCAGCGTGGAGAGGATCGCGCCGGGCAGCGGGATGAAGTCCACGGCGCCGGCGCGCACCTGGGACAGCATGTCGGTGTCGCCGCCCATGGACGCGTTGGCGTACACCTGCAGGTCCACCGCGCCATTGGTTTCGGTACGGATGGCGTCGGCGGCGGCTTTCATCTGCCGGTTCAGCGGGTGGCTGTCGGGCAGGCTGCTGGTGTAGCGCAGCACGATCGGCTTGCTGGCCGCGAAGGCCCACGACGGCAACAGACTGGCCGCCGCCACGCCACCGGCGGCAGCACCGGCAGACAGCAGAAAGGAACGGCGGCTCAGGCCTTCAGTCAGGATGCGACTCATGATGTTCACCTTGTTGTTCTTGTTGTGGGGATGGCTTGAAAACTCAAGGATGCGGCGCTCAGGCGCGCGCCGCATGGCTTGTGACGCAGGGCTCAGGACGCGCGCGCCAGCACCGCCTGGCTGCTGATCAGCTCGTCGATTTCGTCTTCGCCGTAACCGCTTTCGCGCAGCACTTCACGGGTGTGTTCGCCGAGCAGCGGGGCTGGGCGGCTGGCGGGTTTTTCGTTGTTATCCATGTCGGAAAAATGAATAGGCAGGCCGACACCGCGTACCCGGCCTTCGGTCGGGTGTTCGGTTTCCACGACCATGCCGCGCGCCTGGGTCTGCGGATGGGCGAGGGCGGCGGCGATGTCCAGTACCGGACCCGCCGGCAGACCGAGGCCGTCGAACAGCACCATCCACTCGGCGGTGGTGCGCGCCACCAGCACTTCGTTGAGGATTTCCACCAGCGCCGGGCGATGTTGCAGGCGCAGCGCGTTGCTGGCGAAACGCGGGTCGGCCTTGAGTTGCGGCACGGCCAGCGCTTCGACCAGACGCTCGTAGTTGGCCTGGTTGGCGGCGCCGATGTTGATCCAGCCGTCGGCAGTGCGGAACACCTGATACGGCGCGCTGGTGGAGTTGGCCGAACCCATCTTCGGCAGGATGGTACCGTCGGCGAAATACGAGGCCGCCGGCCAGTACATCTGTTGCAGGCCGGCCTCGAACAGCGAGGTGTCGACCATCTGCCCCAGCCCCGTGCGCTGCTTGTTGGTGTAGGCGGCGCAGATGCCCAGCGCAGCGAGGATGCCGGAGTTGATGTCGGCCACCGGCGAGCCGGCCTTGACCGGTTCGCGCCCGGCTTCACCGGTCATGCTCATCATGCCGCTCATGCCTTGGGCGATCAGGTCGAAGCCGCCCTTGTCGCCGAACGGGCCGCTGCGGCCGTAGCCGGAAATCGCGCAGTAGATCAGGCCCGGATTGAGGGTCTTCAGGGTGTCGTAACCCAGGCCGAATTTCTCCATGGTCCCTGCCCGGTAGTTTTCTGTGACCACGTCGGCGTCCAGCAACAGGCGGCGCAGCACGTCGCGGCCACCGTCGGTCTTCAGGTTCAGGCCAATGCCGCGCTTGTTGCGGTTGACCACCATGAACGCTGCCGATTCGCCGCTGGCCATGATCGGCGAGAAGCGCCGCGAATCATCGCCATCCGGGACTTTTTCCACCTTCACCACGTCGGCGCCCATGTCGGCCAGCATCATTCCGCACACCGGCCCGGACATGATGTGAGCCAGCTCCACGACGCGCATGCCTGTCAGCGGTCCCATGTCATTTCCCCTTGAACTGTGGCCGGGCTTTGTCGATGAAAGCGCCGAGGCCGATGTGAAAGTCTTCGCTGTCGTAGCAGAAGTAGCTGTGGCCGATCTGTGCGGCGGTCGGCGCGATGCCGGCTTCCAATTGCCGCGCGGCCTGGCGGTGCCAGCGTGCGACCAGAGGCGCACCGGCGCAGATGCGGCGGGCGGTGGCCAGGGTTTCGGCTTCGACCTGAGCGTCGGCGACGACGCGGGTTACCAGCTGTTTGGTGTAGGCGTCGGCGGCGTCGAGAATCCGTCCTTCGAGGAGGATTTCCAGGGTCGTCGAGCGCCCGGCGAGGGCCACCAGACCGGCCATTTCGTCGTAGGACATGACCAGGCCGAGCTTGCCGACCGGGGCACCGAAACGGCTGGACTCACCGCAGATGCGCAGGTCGCAGAGGGCGGCGATTTCCAGCCCGCCGCCGACGCAGACGCCGTGAATCTGCGCGACCACAGGGTGTGGGCAATCGGCGATGGTGCGCATCGCTGCCGAGGTGATCTCGGCGTAATGCCGGGCCTGTTCGGCGTTGGCGCGTACGGTGGGAAACTCGCTGACGTCGGCGCCAGCGGCGAAAGCGTGTTCACCGGCACCGCGCAGGATCACGCAACGCAGGTCGAGGTCGGCGGAGAGTTCGGCCATGACGTTGCGCAGGTCCTGCCACATGGACAGGGTCAGGGCGTTCATCTTGCCGGGGTTGTCGAGGGTGACGATGGCAAGCTGGTCTTGCCGTTCGATAAGCACACTGGGCTTCATGATGATTCGGCCGGCGCCGCGCGGCACAAGGCCGGCGCGACGTGGGTCATGCCTCCGGTTTTATTGTTGTGATCGGGCCTGCGTGGCGCGAGCCCGGGAATGGCGTGGGCCTACAGCGACTGCGCGAGCATCGAGCGGTAGTCGGCAGCCGAGGCTTCACGCGGGTTGGTCTTGTGGCTGTGGTCGTGCAGCGCGCCTTCGACGATGCCGGCGAATAGGCTTTCGTCGACACCGATCTCGCTCAGCCGCGTCGGCAGGCCCAGACGGCGGGTCATGGCTTCGATGGCCGCGCCGATGTCGGCATCGCTTTCAAGGCCCATGGCCTGGCGCAGGCGTTCGAGCTTGCGTTCGTCGCGCACACTCGGGGCGTCGGCGTTGAACTGCACCACCGCTGGCAAAAAGATCGCGTTGAGGGTGCCGTGGTGCAGCTTCGGATTGATCCCGCCCAGGGCGTGGGACAGGCTGTGGACGCAGCCCAGGCCCTTCTGGAACGCCAACGCGCCCTGCATCGACGCGCTCATCATGTTCAGCCGCGCTTCGCGGTTGCCCGGTTCGGCGGTGGCTCGTTCGATGTGCTGCCAGGCGCGCCACAGGCCGTCCAGAGCAATGCCGTCGGCGGCGGGGTTGAAGGCCGGCGCCATGAAGGTTTCGATGCAGTGGGCGATGGCGTCCATGCCGGTGGCCGCGGTCAGCATCGACGGCAGGCCAAGGGTCAGTTCCGGGTCGCAGATCGCCACGCGCGGAATCACATGGGGCGAGATCACCCCGACCTTGCGGCCGTCGTCGAGGATCAGGATCGCGCCGCGTCCGACCTCGCTGCCGGTGCCGGCCGTGGTCGGGATGGCAATCAGCGGCGCGGTGGCGGCGGTGATGCGTTCCAGGCCGCCTTCGATCACGGCAAAGCTGTGCAGCGGGCCTTCATGGGTGGCGCAGACCGCCGTGCCCTTGGCGAGGTCGATGGACGAGCCGCCGCCGACCGCGATGATGCCGTCGCATTCGGCGCTGCGGTACAGATCCACGGCTGCGCGCACGGCGCTCTCGTTGGGGTTGGGTGGGGTGGCATCGAAGATCGCCGGTTGCACACCGCCGAGGGCGGCGACGACCTTGTCGACGATACCGGCGCGGCGCACGCCGGTGTCGGTGACGATCAGCGGGCGGCGAATGCCGGCGCGTTCGGCTTCGCTGGCGAGGGTGTCGAGGCTGTCATAGCCGAACTGGATCTTGGTGACGTAATTGATCAGGGACATGCTTCACCACAAGTTATACAGGATTGTTATTGTCATAAGCGGTGTCTGCATTGCGGACGCTGTCCGTTGGCGCAAACCCGTTGCATTGCCTGGTTGTGGGGCGGACTATAGGTCCGCATCGCGCTGCTCCGGTACTGACGACTTTCGATACCCCTATAACTTTTATTCAATCCTCATGACGCCATCCCTGAACTCCATGATGTCCCGCCTGCACCTCAAACAGTTGCGTCTGCTGATCGCGCTGGACGAGCACAGGTCCCTGCTCGGCGCGGCCGGGCAGGTCGCGCTGACCCAGCCGGGCGCGAGCAAGGCGCTGCAAGAAATCGAAACCACCTTTGGCACGCCATTGTTCACCCGCACCCATCGCGGCCTGGAGCCGAACGACGCAGGGCGCTCGGTGATCCGCTACGCGCGGCTGGTGCAGACTGACCTTGCGCACCTGCGCGAGGAGATCATCGGCATCACCAGCGGCCAGGGCGGGCGCGTGTCGGTGGGCACCATCATGGGCGCGGTGCCGCTGCTGACCACGGCGATCAGCCGGATCATTACCGACAACCCGCAGATGTCGGTGGAGATCGTCGAAGACACCAGCGCCGCGCTGCTGGCGCAGGTGGATTCCGGGCGGCTGGACATGGCGATCTGTCGCACCACGGTGAGCAACACGCCGGAGCTGTACGACAGCGCGGTGCTGGTCGATGAAACACTGGCGGTGATCGCCAGCAACAAGCACCCGTTCGCCTATGCGCGCCACCTGACGCTCAAGGATCTGGCCGATTACCGCTGGGTGGTGTACCGCGCCAACATGCCGATGCGCGTGCTGCTGGAGCGCGAATTTCACGAGGCCGACCTGCGTTTTCCGCTGCACCTGCTGGAGACCACTTCGGCCTTGGCGACGCTGTCGCTGCTGCAGCAGAACCCGACGCTGGTGGCGCTGGTCTCAACCGATGTCGCGCGCTTCTGCGCCACCTATGGCTTCACCACCACGCTGGCGTTGCCGATCCATTCGCGCAGCGAACCCTATGAACTGGTGTCGCGCCGGGGCATGCCCGATTCGCCGGTGGCGCGGCTGCTGCGCGAGGCGTTGCTGCATCCTGCGGTGAGCTGAGCGTTCGACGGATTCGTGCCGCGCAGGCAAATATCATTTGTGTCCGTTGCGCTGTTTGCAGCGATGACGGGTGAGGATACTGGCGCCGCTGTTATCCCCATAACAGGCCCATGGAAGGCCGATGCGAGGTGAAAATGAACAAGCTGCTGCCCCCGTTTGCTGTGTTGATGACCGCTGCCGCGTTGCTCGCGGGTTGTGGCGAGTCGTCGAAGTTGCCGTTTCAGGCCGGCGTCGGCCCGTCGCCGCAGTTGCCCGAACCCACCAGCTCGCTGATCCCGACCCTGAAAGTGTCGAAGGCAGTCGGCTGGCAAGGCAGCGATGCGCCGAAGGCGCCTGACGGTTTCAAGGTCACCGCACTGGCCGACAATCTCGATCACCCGCGCTGGCTGTATCGGCTGCCCAATGGCGATGTACTGGTCGCCGAAAGCAACCACCCGCCGATGCCGGAAGGCGCCACCGATGGCGGCAGCGGTCCGGTGGCGTGGATCAAGCGCACGGCGACCAACTTCGTCATGAGCCGGGTCGGCGCCGATGCCCCGAGCGCCAACCGCATCACCCTGCTGCGCGATGCCGACGGCGACGGTCGTGCCGAGGTGCGCAAGGTGTTCATCAGCGGCCTGAGTTCGCCGTTCGGCATGGTGCTGGTCGGCAACGAGTTGTTCATCGCCAACGCCGATGCCGTGGTCAAGGTGCCGTACAGCGAAGGCCAGACCGAGATCAGCGCCACGCCAGTGAAAGTCACCGACCTGCCGGCGGGGATCAACCACCACTGGACCAAGAACGTCATCGCCAGCCGCGACGGCAGCAAGCTGTACGTGACGGTGGGCTCCAACAGCAACGTCGGCGAGAACGGTCTGGACGCCGAAGAGGGGCGCGCAGCGGTCTGGGAAGTGGACGTGAAAAGCGGCCAGAAGCGCCTGTTCGCCAGCGGCCTGCGCAACCCCAACGGCCTGGCCTGGAAACCGGGCAGCGACGAGTTGTGGACAGTGGTCAACGAGCGCGACGAAATCGGCAGCGACCTGGTGCCGGACTACCTGACCTCGGTCAAGGACGGTGCGTTCTACGGCTGGCCGTGGAGCTATTACGGCCAGCACGTCGACGTCCGCGTGCAACCGCCACGCCCGGACCGCGTGGCCGCCGCCATCGCTCCCGACTATGCGCTGGGTACTCACGTTGCACCGCTGGGCCTGACCTTCTCCGACTCGCGCGGCATGCCGGAAGCCTTCGCCAACGGCGTGTTCATCGGCGAGCACGGCTCGTGGAACCGCAACCCGCAGGCCGGTTACAAAGTGGTGTTCATCGGCTTCAAGGATGGCAAACCGAGCGGCACCCCGGTGGACTTCCTGACCGGCTTCCTCAATGCAGAAGGCGAAGCCCAGGGCCGCCCGGTGGGCGTGATGCTCGACAGCCAGGGCGCGCTGCTGGTGGCCGATGACGTGGGCAACAAAGTGTGGCGGGTGAGCCGACAGTAGCGTCCGCATGATCGCTGCCGCCGGCAAGCCGGACTGCTGCCGGTTTTGGGGCATCCGTTAGAGCTGCGGCAAACACCGATCCCCTGTAGGAGTGAGCTTGCTCGCGATGGTGGCGGGTCAGTCAATACGGCTTTGTCTGGACTGACGCTTTCGCGAGCAGAGCTCCCTCCCACGGCCTTCGGCCAGAAGCAAAATCGGCGGTGTTCGCTGGCCCGTAGCAGTCCGGCTTGCCGACGGTGACGTCCGCATGATCGCTGCCGCCGGCAAGCCGGACTGCTACGGGTTTTGGGTCATCTGTTGGAGAGGCGGCAAACATACAGATCCAGTGGGAGGGAGCCAACTGTCTTAAGCCTCCCACCCGACTAACGGCTGGCAGGCGAGTCTTGCCATGGTTTTCCATCCCGAACCATGGCATTCAGC
>NZ_JBIVCU010000022.1:6665-119304 GCF_044746785.1 Pseudomonas sp. NPDC090208 | reverse complement strand
CTCACGTGCTCAAAAGGCACCGCTGCTCATCAGCTGCCATCCACCCCTCTCACCTCTGACATTACCTCAGCTAAAGACACAAGCTCTGCTCGCGAAGGCGTCAGCCCGGTAGATACGGTATGAACTGACCCACCGCTTTCGCGAGCAGAGCTCCCTCCCACAGGGGTTCGTGGCAGGCCACCACTTTTTGCCATCCCCTCCGACCGTTTGTAGGCGCTGGCTTGCCCTGCGAGCGGACCGGGGTCGCGCTCGACCGCAGCGGTCGTAAATCCTGCCAACCATGCATGCCTGGCACACCGCGTTTACCGAATTTACGACGACTCCGTCGCCGGTCGCGGGACGAGCCACGCTCCTACACGGATCTGCCCCTGGCTTAAACAAAAAAAAGCCCACGACGTCCCCGCCATGGGCCCAACGAAAACCGTTGATGAAGGGAGCTTCGGTTCAGCCCGGCATGCAGGTGAAGTCCTTGCTGTGGCCCAATTGGTGGCCTTGGGCATCTTCCAGCTTGACGCTGTATTCCTCGCCCAGGCTCGACTCGACCAGCTTGTAATGCCCACCGGCCTTGAACTGGTTGAATTTGATACCGGCTTCGCAGTTCATCTGGCCGTCGTCGCCGTTGCCTTCGACGATCAGGTTGACGTCCAGTTTGTGCGCGCCGGGTTTCACGTCGAAGTAACGCCCGTCATTCAGGCGATGGCCGTCGACGTCTTCGGCCATCAACACGCCGGACGGCTCTTCTTGCAGGCCGATCCAGGCTTCGCTCGGGTCGGCTTTGGGCATGGGGCCGGCGCAGGCCGACAGCACGGCGACCAGACCCAGCATGGGCACCAGCAATAACGATTTGGCATTCATGGACGTAACCCTCAGTGGTTTGAAAAGAGCCCTGTGGTGCAGGGTGGTTTTCGATGGATCCAGCCTGCGCCTGACCTGGATAAACGACAAATGAATCCCCCATGAAACTCTTTGCGCGCCGGACTAACGATTTGTTCATCTGGCCGAAAGCGGCCTGTTAGGTGTTTGCGAGAAGACTTCGCCCATTCGAAATGGGAGGTTTCCGGCATGCTCGGGCTGGTCAAGACTGCATTGCTCAAGCCATACACGTTCATCGTGTTGGCGATTTTCATCTGTATCGTCGGGCCACTGGCCGCGCTCAAGACGCCCACCGACGTATTCCCCGACATCGGCATTCCGGTGGTGGCGGTGGTCTGGCAGTACGCCGGGCTGTCGCCGGACGCCATGGCCGGGCGGGTGATCTACACCTACGAACGCTCGCTCAGCACGACTGTCAACGACATCGAACACATCGAGTCGCAGTCGTTGCCGGGCATGGGCATCGTCAAGATCTTCTTCCAGCCGGGGGTCGACATCCGCACCGCCAACGCGCAGGTCACGGCGGTGTCGCAAACGGTGCTCAAGCAGATGCCGGCCGGCATCACCCCGCCGCTGATCCTCAACTACAACGCCTCGACGGTGCCGATCCTGCAGATGGCGTTTTCCAGCCCGACCCTGTCGGAGGCGAAGATCCGCGATCTGGTGCAGAACAGCATTCGTCTGCCGCTCAGCGCGGTGCCGGGCCTGGCGATGCCGACGCCGATGGGCGGCAAGCAGCGCCAGATCACCCTCGACCTCGACCCCCAGGCGCTGGCCGCCAAGGGCCTGTCGGCGCAGGACGTCGGCAATGCGCTGGCCGCCGGCAACCAGATCATTCCGGTGGGCACGGCGAAAATGGGCCAGGACGAATACACCGTGCTACTGAACAACAGCCCGCAGGCCATCGACGAACTCAATGACCTGCCGATCAAGACCGTCGATGGCGCGCTGATCACCATCGGCCAGGTCGCCCACGTGCGGGACGGCTCGCCACCACAAACCAACGTGGTGCGCGTCGATGGCCGTCGTGCAGTGCTGATGCCGGCGCTGAAGAACGGCAATATCTCGACGCTGTCGATCATCGACGACATTCGCAGCATGCTGCCGGTGATCGACGAAACCCTGCCGCCGGCGCTGAAGACCTCGCTGCTGGGCGATGCCTCGGTGTTCGTCAAGGAATCGGTGGGCAGCGTGGCCCGCGAAGGCATCATTGCCGCCCTGCTCACCAGCGCGATGATCCTGCTGTTTCTCGGCAGTTGGCGTTCCACGATCATCATCGCCGCGTCGATTCCGCTGGCGGTGTTGTCTGCCATCGCGCTGCTGGCCGTCAGCGGGCAGACGCTGAACGTCATGACCCTCGGCGGCCTGGCGCTGGCGGTGGGGATTCTGGTGGATGACGCCACGGTGACCATCGAAAACATCAACTGGCACCTGGAACAGGGCAAGGCGGTCAAGGACGCGATTCTCGACGGCGCGAGGCAGATCGTCGGCCCGGCGTTCGTCTCGCTGCTGTGCATCTGCATCGTCTTCGTGCCGATGTTCATGCTGCAGGGCATCGCCGGTTACCTGTTCCGGCCGATGGCACTGGCGGTGATCTTCGCCATGGGCAGCTCGTTCCTGCTGTCGCGCACCCTGGTGCCGACCCTGGCGATGTTTCTGCTCAAGCCCCATGTGCTGGAGAGCGGCCCCGGCCATCACCCGGAAGACGCCTTCATCAACCACCACGAGGGCGATCAACATGGCCGTCAGCGCAATGCCCTGCTGCGTGGCCTGCTGGGGTTTCAGCAAGGTTTCGAGCAGCGTTTTTCGGCAATCCGCGATGTTTATCACGGCTTGCTGGGGCTGGCGCTGAAACGACGCAAGACCTTTCTGCTCGGCTTCCTCGCCTGCGTGCTGGCCAGCTTTGCCCTGCTGCCGAGCCTGGGCGAGGATTTCTTCCCGGCCACCGACGCCGGCGCGCTGTCGATGCACGTGCGCCTGCCACTGGGTACGCGTATCGAGGAAAGCGCTGCCGCCTTCGACCGCATCGAACAACGCATCCGCGAAATCATCCCGGCCAACGAGCTGGACACGGTGATCGACAACATCGGCATCCCGCTCAGCGGCATCGACATGGCCTACAGCGCCAGCGGCACCATCGGCCCGCAGGACGGTGACATTCAGGTCACGCTCAAGGAAGGCCATGCGCCGACTGCCGACTACGTCAAACGCCTGCGCGAGGCGTTGCCGCAGAGTTTCCCCGGCAGCCAGTTCGCCTTTCTGCCGGCCGACATCAGCAGCCAGATCCTCAACTTCGGCTCGCCCGCACCGCTGGACGTGAAAATCTCCGGCCCCGACGGCGACGCCAACCGCGCCTATGCCGTGGAACTGCAACGCCGCCTGCAACATGTGCCGGGCATCGCCGACCTGCGCATCCAGCAGTCCACCGGCTATCCGTCGTTGCAGGTGGACGTCGACCGCCTGCGCGCCAAGCAGCTGGGCATCACCGAAAAAGACGTGACCAGCAGCCTCGGCGCCTCGCTGGCCGGCACCTCGCAGGTGGCACCGACCTACTGGCTGAACCCGAAAAACGGCGTGTCGTACTCGGTGGTCGCCGCCACCCCGCAATACCGTCTGGACAGCCTGCCGAGCCTGGAAGCCCTGCCGATCACCGGCAGCGACGGCCAGTCGCAGATCCTCGGCGGCCTGGCGACGATCAAGCGCGTCGACAGCCCGGCGGTGGTCACTCACTACAACATCCAGCCGACCCTGGACCTGTTCGCCAACGTGCAAGAGCGCGACCTCGGCGGCGTTGCCAAAGACGTGCAAAAGGTCATCGACGGCATGGCTCACCTGCGGCCCAAAGGCGCGACGATCAGCCTGCACGGCCAGATCGATGCCCTGCACGAAGCCTTCAGCGGCCTGAGCTTCGGCCTGCTCGGCGCGGTGGTGCTGATCTACCTGCTGATCGTGGTCAACTTCCAGTCGTGGATCGATCCTTTTGTGATTATCACGGCATTACCGGCGGCGCTGGCTGGCATCGTCTGGATGCTGTTCCTGAGCGGCACTTCGCTGTCGGTGCCGGCGCTGACCGGGGCGATTCTGTGCATGGGCGTGGCCACCGCCAACTCGATTCTGGTGGTGAGCTTCTGCCGTGAGCGCCTGGCCGAACACGGCGATGCCCTGCTCGCCGCGCTGGAAGGCGGCTACACCCGTTTCCGCCCGGTGTGCATGACGGCGCTGGCGATGATCATCGGCATGCTGCCGCTGGCCATTTCCCAGGAACAGAACGCGCCGCTGGGCCGTGCGGTGATCGGTGGGCTGATCCTCGCCACCACCGCCACCCTGCTGTTCGTGCCGGTGGTGTTCAGCCTCGTGCACCGCCATTCGCAACATAAAGCTGCCACCCAAGACCGCGCCACTGATGGAGAAACACCCCATGTCGTCTGAACACGCCCCTTCGCGCAAACGCCTGATGCTCACCGGCATCGGCGGCCTGACCCTGGCGGCGCTGCTGGTCGCCAACGGCCTGGCCGCGCGCACCCGCCATGAACACGCCGTCAGCGCCTGGACCGAACAGCAGGCCATGCCGGTGGTCACCGTGGTGTCGCCGTCGCAAAGTGCCCAGGGCGACAGCCTGCGCCTGCCGGCCCGCCTTGAGGCCTGGAGCACTGCCGCGATCAACGCGCGGGTCAGCGGCTACCTGAAAGACTGGAGCGCCGACATCGGCACGCACGTCCAGGCCGGCCAGGTGCTGGCGCATATCGACAGCCCCGAACTCGACCAACAACTGGCCCAGGCCCGCGCCCGTCTGGCCCAGCAACAGGCCACCGCACGGATCGCCGAGACCACCGCCGAACGCTGGCAGCACCTGCTGGCGAGCCATTCGGTGTCGCAACAGGAGGTCGACGAGAAAGTCGCCAGCGCCACCGCCGCTCACGCCGATGTGCAGGCCGCCGCTGCCGATTGTCAGCGCCTCACCGATCTGGCCGCGTACAAGACTTTGCGCGCGCCGTTCAGCGGCACCATCACCGCGCGCAACACCGACATCGGCCAGTTGATCAAGGCCGATGCCGGTGGCGGCGTGCCGCTGTTCGGCATGGCCGACACCCATCGCCTGCGCCTGTACGTGCCGATCCCGCAGAACTACGCCAGCGTGGTCCGCCCCGGCATGCAGGTGCAGTTGAGCGTGCCGGAGCATCCCGGCCAGCAGTACAGCGCGACCTTGCTGGGCGACTCCACCGCGGTCGATCCGCACTCTGGCACCCTGCTCGCCCAGTTCGTCGCCGACAACCCCGATGGCGCCCTGCTGCCCGGCGACTATGCCGACGCGACCCTGCCGGTGGGCAGTGGCAATCACGGCGTGAGCATCCCGGCCAGCGCGCTGATCTTCCGTGCCAAAGGCACGCAAGTGGCGACCCTAAACAGCGCCGGCCATGTGCATCTGCGCGATATCCACATCGCCATGGATCTGGGCGACAGACTGGTCATCGACCAGGGTCTGCGCACTTCCGACCGGGTGGTCGATAACCCGCCCGACGCCCTGCGCGAAAACGATGCGGTGCAGCTGGCCGACGCCGGAGGTGAGCATGCGCCCAAGGCTTGAAGTGCTGGCATTAGCCATCGCCGTGACTCTGCAAGGCTGTTCGCTGGCACCGACTTACCATGCGCCGACAGTGGCGATGCCCACGCACTACAAGGAGCAAGCTGGCTGGCACCCGGCGCAACCCGCCGACCAGATGAATGCGCAGTGGTGGCAGACCTTCGGCGACCAGCAGCTCGATGACCTGCAACAGAGGCTGCTCAAGGCCAACCCGGATCTGGCTGCCGCACTGGCTCACTACGACGCCTCGGTGGCCTACGCCAGCCAGTTGCACGCCGGGCTGTTTCCGCAGATCGGCGCCAGCGTCAGCCCGTTGCGCCAGCGCCAGTCGGATCGCCGCCCGTTGCGCGGCGACACCCAACCGTCGATCTACAACAGTGACACCGCCGGTTTCAGCCTGAGTTTCGATGCCGACCTGTGGGGCAAGATCCGTAATCAGGTCGCCGCTGGCGATGCTCAGGCCCAGGCCTCGGCGGACGATCTGGCAGTGGCGCGGCTGAGCCTGCAAAAACAACTGGCGACGCTGTATGTACAGGCCCGCGGGCTGGATGCGCAGCGGCAGATCCTCAAGACCTCGCTGGACGATTACACCCAGGCCCTGCAACTGACCCGCGACCGCTTCGAAGGCAAGATCGCTTCAGAACTGGACCTGACCCGCGCCCAAAGCCAATTGGCCGAAGCCCAGGCGCAGCTGGATGACGTCACCGCACAAGGCAACCTCAGCGAACACGCCATCGCCGAACTGGTCGGCGTGCTGCCAAGCGATTTCACTCTGGTTCACGACAGTGCGCCGCTGCCACTGCCGCCGATTCCGCAAGCGCTGCCCGGCAGCCTGTTGCAGCAACGCCCGGACATCGCCGCCGCCGAACGCCGGGTGTTCGCCGCCAACGCCAATATCGGCGTGGCCAAAGCCGCGTGGTACCCGGACTTCAGCCTGACCGGCCTGCTCGGCGGCCAGACCCAGGGCAGCGGCAACCTGCTGGCCGCCGCCAACCGCTACTGGG
This sequence comes from Pseudomonas sp. NPDC090208, assembly GCF_044746785.1. Lineage (NCBI taxonomy): Bacteria > Pseudomonadati > Pseudomonadota > Gammaproteobacteria > Pseudomonadales > Pseudomonadaceae > Pseudomonas > Pseudomonas sp. NPDC090208. Next base: position 112,845 of record NZ_JBIVCU010000022.1, on the reverse strand, counting down.
CATTGGGGCCGCTGGTCAACCTGCCGATCTTCGACGGCGGCCGGCGCAGCGCCGACGAGCGTCAGGCCAAAGCCGAGTTTGAAGAAGCCGCCGCGCATTACCACAGCCAGGTGCTCAAGGCAGTGCGAGAAGTGGAAGACAACCTCGGCCAATTGCGCGACCTGCAACGGGAATCCGCCGACCAGCAAGCCGCCGTCGACGCCGCACAAAGCGCCGAACACATGGCCACCGCCAGCTACGAAGCCGGTGCGTTGAATTATCTCGACGTGGTCACCGCCCAAACCACCGCGCTACAGGCCCAGCGCCGCTTGCAGGAGGTCGATACCCAGCGCTTGCAGGCGAGCGTGGGGTTGATGGTGGCGTTGGGAGGGGGATGGAAAAACGGATAACGAGCGCCCGGCGAAGACTCGTGTATTACGAGTAGGAGTGAGCTTGCTCGCGATGGCGTCAAATCCAACGCTGCGATGTTGACTGACCCACAGCCATCGCGAGCAAGCTCACTCCTACAAAGCACGTCACACAGGCCTGTAGGAGCTGGCTTGTCCTGCGACCGGCTGCGTAGCAGTCGTAAAAACTGTGCATGCGGCTTGTCTGATACACCGCGTTCATCGGGCATGCTACCGGTTCCTGGCAGGTCGCGGGACAAGCCGCACTCCTACGAAAACCGGCAAACCGGGGTCAGGCCTCAACCACCGCAAAATCGAACAACACTTGCGGTGCTTCGATCAGCAGCGAGCGCATCACTTGCGGGGAGCAACCCAGCGCTTGCAGCTGTTCGACCACGCTGGTGTAGCTGACGCGCTCTTCGTGCTGGGTGTGCGGCCAGTCGCTGCCCCAGACCAGACGCTGGGCGCCGAAGCTGTCCAGCAGCAGCGGCATGGCGGCGCGGGCGAAGTCGAGGTTTTCCTGCGCATTGCCTTCCAGCCGATAGATCCCCGAAACCTTCATCCACAACTGCCCACCGCACGCCAATTCCAGCATCTCGCGAAAGCCCGGCTGATCCAGGCCCAGGCGCGCGTCCGGACGACCGAAATGGTCGATGACGATCTTCACGCCAAACGGCAGCAGGCCACGAATCACCCCCGGCAGGTCGGCGACATGGCGGTGCAGTTCGACGTGCCAGTCCAGTTCGGCGATATGCCGGAATAGGCTCGCCCATTCCGGCTCGCTGAAGTCCGGCAAGGCCTTGCCCATCAGGTTCAGACGAATGCCGACCACGCCGAGGCGGTCCATGTCGTCGAGCTCGGCGCGGCTGATGCCACGCTCGACCACCACCACGCCGCGCAACTGCTGCGGCGCCTGTTGCAGCGCATTGAGCAGGTAGCTGTTGTCGGTGCCGAGAAAGCTCGGTTGCACCAGTACGCCGTGGCTCAGGCCGTGGTGTTGCAGGTTGTCCCGGTACATCGCCAGGGTGGCATCGTAGTCGGGGGAATAGCGTCGTGCCGAGGTCAGATCCAGCTCCCTGCTGAATACGTGTGCATGGCCGTCGATACCGAGGATCGACGAGGAAAAGGTCTCGGACATGGATCTCATCTTTGCAAGGAATGCGCGGCGCCCGGCTGTCGTAGCCCGGACCACCGCACAGGGGAAAACATCAGGCGCGGGCCGTCTCGTTGTGAGCGCTGGCGCCTTGGGTTGCAGCGGCACCGGTTTCCAGGCTGCGACCACGGGTTTCCGGCAGGCACAGCGCAGCGATCACCGCGACGCCGTAGGCAATGCCGGCGTCGATGCCGATGGCTGAACCCAGCGACATGGATTCGCTCATGTGGCCGACCAGGAACGGAAACACCGAGGACAGCACGCGGCCGAAGTTGTAGCAGAAGCCCACCCCTGCCCCGCGCACGTCAGCCGGGTACAGCTCGTTGAACAGCGCGCCGAGGCTGGCCGGAATACCGGCGGCGAAGAAGCCCAGCGGAAAGCCGAGGAACAGCATCTGCGTGTTGGTCAGCGGCAGGAACACGTAGCACTGCACGGTGATCACGCAGCACAGGGCGAACAGCACGATGTTCATGCGTCGGCCGATGCGGTCGATCAGGAAGCCACTGGCCACGCAGCCGCACCAGAAGGCGAAGATGATCACTGCCAGGTAGCCGCCGGAGTTCAGTACCGACAGGTTGCGCTCGGTCTTGAGGAAGGTCGGCAGCCAGGTCATCACCGCGTGATAGCCACCGTGGGCACCGAGGCCCAGCAGGCCGCCCAGCAGGGTCACGCGCAGCAGTTCCGGACGGAAGATGCCGGCCAGGGATTTGAAGAAGCTCTGTGGAATGGCGTTGGTCTTTTGCAGACGCTGGAAGCTGTCCGGCTCCTCGACGTTGCGACGCACCCAGATGATCAGCAGCGACGGCAGCAGGCCGACCAGGAACATCACCCGCCAGGCCATGTCTTGTGGCACCAGCGAATAGATCAGCGTGAACACGCCGACCGCCAGGCCCCAACCCACGGCCCAGGCGCTTTGCACGGTGCCCATGACCTTGCCGCGGTATTTCGGGTTGATGGTTTCGGCCATCAGCACCGCGCCCGCCGCCCACTCGCCGCCGATGCCGAAGCCTTGCAGCGCCTTGACGATCAGCAGCGGATAGAAACCGGTGACGAAGGCCGAGAGAAAGGTGAACGCGGAGAACCAGAGGATCATCCACTGCAGGGTGCGCACGCGACCGTAACGGTCCGACAGCGTACCGCCGACCCAGCCACCGAGGGCGGACGTGACCAGGGTCACGCCGCTGATCAGGCCGGCATCACCCTTGCTCAGGGCGAACGCGGCGATCAGCGCAGGGATCGCCAGGCCGAACATTTGAACTTCGAGGGCGTCCAGCGACCACCCGCCGAAACAGGCCCAGAACGTCTTGCGTTCCCGGGGAGTGACTTGGCGATACCAGTTGAACATGGTTCTTGTCCTTATACGTGTGTGCGGCAGTTGTTGTGGAGCCTGTTCTCGGTGACAGGCTTGTGAAAATCCCGGGACGCCTGCGGTGCTGCTCTTTGTGGGAGCGAATTCATTCGCGATGCGGTGGCACATCCCACAGATCTGTGTCGGATGAACCGGCCTCTCCCGAATGAATTCTCTCCCACAAGGGTTTGATGCAGACCTAGCGGATGTCGACGCTGTAACGGAAATGGCTGGCATGCCCGCGCGAGCGGCGCCATTCCAGCGGCTGGCCGGCGTAGTTGCGGGCCAGACGCTCGATCACCACCACCGGGCTGCCCGCCGGCACCTGCAACAGGCGGGCGTGGACATCGCTGATGGCTTCGGCGGTGAGGGTTTCTTCGGCGTAGGCGACGACCTGGCCGCACAGCTCTTCGTAGATCGGATAGAGCAGCGGGCCCTGTTTGCTCAGGTCGGTTTCCAAAAGCGTCTGGAATTGCACCCGTGGCAGCCAGATTTCCTCGGCCAGCACCGGTTGCGCTTCAAGCAGACGCAGGCGGATCATGCGGATCACCGGGGCATCCAGCGGCAGGCCCAAAGCCTGGGACACCGCCGACGGCGCGCTGACCGGTTCGATGGACAGGATGCGGCTTTCCGGCACCTGACGCTCGCCGGACACGCTCTGGAAACGGAAGAAGCGGAACAGTGAAGACTGAAATTGCGGGCGACGAATAAAAGTGCCGCGACCCTGTTGGCGTTCGAGGATATTCTCGTTGACCAACATGTCGATGGCCTTGCGTACGGTGCCGGTGGACAGGCAATACTCGCTGGACAAGGCGGCTTCGGTGGGAATGGCTTCCCCCGGACGCCAGCGGTTGTTGGCGATCTGTTCGGCCAACTGGTCGCGCAGACGTTGGTAAAGCGGCAGACGGACATCACTGGAAAGTCGGTTCATGGCAATGCTTCGCTGTTGTATTTATCTAGTCATCTATATGAATCTGCGCGAAGTATTATGCCGTTACATCTGATCGTCAAGCACCGGGAAGATAAGCGGTATGGCTCCCTGTAGGAGCTGGCTTGCCCTGCGACCTGCCGGGAACCGGCAGTAAAACCTGTGTACGCGGTACATCCGATTCACCACGTCCGCAGGTTTTACGACGGGTTCCCCGCCGGTCGCAGGGCAAGCCAGCTCCTACAAGGTTTAGCAGTCAGCGATTGACCACCTTCCGCCCCTGCCCCACGCCGACAATGTGTTCCACCAGGTACTCCGCATCCCGCGCCACTCCGGAGAAACGTCCCGAACCCCAGGTGTACAGCCACGGCAGACCGAGGAAATACAGACCCGGCTGCGCGGTCACGCCACGCACATGGCCGGGATGGCCGCGGCCGTTGAACACCGGCGCGTCGACCCAGGAAAAATCCGGGCTGAAGCCGATGCACCAGATGATGCTGGTGATTCCTGCCTCGCTCAGGTTCAACTCGCCGCGCTCAGTCTGCGGCGCCCACACCGGCTCATAACGCTCGCCCGCCGGCGCGTCGATGCCATGTTCGGCGATGTATTTGTCGATGGACGTGTTGATGCGGTTGTACACCGCGTCGGCACTGTCGAGGCTCTCGCGCAGATTGCCTTCGAACTGCATGACCTCACCCTCTAACCCATCCAGCCGACCGAACAGCTCCATGCCTTCCAGCGCGAATTTGCGCAGGTCGATATCGCGCCCGCCATCGCGACCGGTGACGTAGTGGTTGGTGTTGTCGCGCACGCCTTCGCGCAGCGGATGGGTGTCGACGCCAATCTGGTAGTAGCCCATCTCGGCCAGCCAGTCGACCACGTCCTTGCCGCGATAGAAACGCGCGCAACGGGGTGCATCGCCCACCGCCAGATACACCTTGCGCCCGGCCAGGTGCAGGTCCTCGGCGATCTGCGCGCCGGACTGCCCGGAACCGACCACCAGTACATTGCCCTCTGGCAGCGCCTGCGGGTTGCGGTATTGCTCGGAGTGAATCTGGGTAATGCCGGCGGGCAGGCGCTCGGCCAGGCGCGGGATGATCGGCGTGTGGTAGCCACCCGAAGCGCAGATCACCTGATCGGCAGTGAAATCGCCGTGGGACGTATGCACATCGAAACCGCCCGCCGCGCGCGGCACCACGCGCTTGACCGCAACGCCCTCGCGTACCGGCGCGTTGACGGCTTTGACGAAGCCGGCCAGGTAGTCGTTGATCTCGTCCTTTTTCATGAAGCCGTGAGGATCTTGCCCGCCGTGCTCGTCGCTGTAGCGATAGCCCGGCAGCGCACACTGCCAGTTCGGCGTGACCAGGCTGAAGGCATCCCAGCGCTGGTTGCGCCAGGTGTGGGTGACGCTGTGTTTCTCCAGCACCAGATGGTCGACGCCCTGCTGTTGCAGGTAATGACTGGCCGACAACCCGGCCTGCCCGCCGCCGACGATGATGACGCTGTGGTGGGGAGTTTTGATGGACGTGAGATGGCTGGGCATGGTCGAGTCTCCAGGGTATTCAGAATCTGTGTGTGAAACAGGACCTTGTAGGAGTGAGCTTGCTCGCGATGTTTTTTCCAGACACGGATGAGGTGTTTGACAGCATGTGATCGCGGGCAAGCTCACTCCTACAAGGGGTGATGTGCTTCCAGTTAAAAGGAACCCCAGCCAGCGCCACTGACCCGGCCGCCGCCTTCGGTGCGCATGCTGAGGATTTCCACCTCGCCGTCCTGCTGGTAATGGGCCTGGCCCTTGAGCGAGCCGAGGGTGTCCATGGCCGAGCTGCAGTAGAAGCCCTTGACCTGTTTCACCCGCTCCGAGGCGTTGTTCAGGCCACCTTCGATGCGTTGCAGAAAATCCGCCAGCGGATAACGGGCGCCTTCCTGCAGGTGGTCGTAGATGACCGTCGAGGGCGAGTAGCCAGCGGCTTCCTTGCCATCGGGCCAGCGGATCTTGAAATTGACAGCGGGCATGTCAGTGCTCCTGTTGCGCAAATAGAGGGGAAAGATCGAAATCGGCATAACTGAAGCCGGTAAACGGCTGCTCCTTGAGATCCCAGAAGGTGCGCCGTTGCAGGCCGTGCTGGACGCTGAGTTCGGCGCTGTCGTTGACCTGGCCGATGCGCTCGCAGCGCAGCCCTTCGAAGGCGAACGCGGTCTGCACGTTGGGCCAGTCGGCTTCGTCCAGGGTCATGAGAAAGCCGTAGCTGGGGAACACCTGCAGCCAGCGCTGCAAATCACCGTCGACCGGGCATGGCAGGCGGGTCAGATCGATATCGCCGCCGCAGCCAGTGGTTTCCAGCAGCATCAGCAGGCTGCCCAGCACCCCGGCGTTGCTGATGTCCTTGGCCGCGTGCAACAGCCCGGCTTCGGCCAGCCGTGGTAGCACTTCCAGCTTGCTGCGCAGGCGTTGGGCGGGCACGCCTTCGAAGGCTTTCCAGTAGGTGCTGTCGGCATGCCAGACACCTTCAAGGTCGACGGCCATGGCGATGACCTGCCCCGGTTTGACGTGCAAGGTCGACAGCAGGCGGCTGGCGACACCGGTGATCGCCACCGCCAGCGCGGTCGGGTTATTCGCCGCCTGACTGGTGTGTCCGCCGGCCAGCAGCAAGCCGTAGGCATCGCAGGCCGCGCGAATGCCGGCGAGGATTTCCCCGGCAGCGGCGTCGTCGTGGTGCCAGTAGGCATTGACCACCGCCGTCGGCCGTCCGCCCATGGCGGTGATGTCGCTGACGTTGGCCATCACCGCCGACCAACCGGCGAACCACGGCGCCGCCTTGACGAAGCCGGGCAGCATGCCTTCGATGGCCAGCAGCTGGAAATGATCGCCGCAGGCAATCGCGGCAGTGTCGTCGCCTGGCAGCGCGTACAGCTCGGCGCGGGACAGTGTTTTGTCCTGAGTGGCAACCACTCGCGCCGGTTGCTGAATGGCCTGTTTGGACAGCATCGCCGGGGTGTTGCGCAAGACGTCCAGCAGCGCCGACAGATCCAGAGGCTCAGTCATGGCGTTTGTCCTTCAAGGCGCGCAGCGACACCTGACGTGGCATCAACGGGTAACTCGCGAGGTCAGCCTGCATCAGGCAATGCGGCTGGCCGAGCAACTGCAGGTGATCGAGGGTGTGCCAGCGCAGGCCGTGAAAATAAGCCTCGTTGGGCGCCTGCACAGTGGCACGGAAGGTGTCGCAACCCAACTCCTTGGCCCGCGACACCGCCTCGTTGACCAGCGCCTTGCCGATCATGCTGTGGCGCCGATAAGCCTGGGCCACGCACAGACGGCCGCCGTACCACAGGCCCGGTTCGGGTTGATAGATGCGCACCGCGCCAACCACCGCGTCGGCCATGCCACAACTGCCGGCCAGGGCGACGATGGCGATGGCCTGGAAGTCGTGGCTGTCCTTGTCCTGGGCCAGCAGTTGCTGCTCATCGGAAAACACCGCACGGCGCAGGGCGAAGTACGCCTGTTTCTCCCAGTGTTCGGTGGCCGGCTTGACCACCAGATCCCCGGCGCGAAACGGTTCGAACGTACTGTCGACAAGGGCAAAGGCCAGGTTGTGCATGATCCGTCTCCCGTGAAATGAATACCGCCTGTAGGAGCGCGCTTGCCCGCGATTGCGTCCGCACCGGCACCGCAATGGCGTCTGTCAATCTGCTATCGCGAGCAAGCTCACTCCTACACCAGCCCGTGGGCTATTCGTAATTCTTCAACGCCGAACAGGCACCGCACTTGGCGCAGCCGGCGTTGATCTGTTCGGAGTGCAGGCCGTGGCGACGCAGGCTGGCGCCGATCTGCGGATAGAGCCGGGCCATCATCGCGCTGTCGGGTTTCGGGTGATGGGCCAGCGGCGTGCCGTCAATGGGCACGAACGGCACCACGAACGGGTACACGCCCAACGCGCTCAGGCGTTCGCTCATGTCGACGATTGCACTCTCGCTGTCGCCCAATCCGGCGAGGATGTAGGTGCTGACCTGGCCGCGACCGAACACCTTCACCGCCGCTTCAAACGCCTCGAAATAACGACTCAGCGGCACTTCGGCCTTGCCCGGCATGATCCGCTGGCGCACGTCGTCGGTGACCGCTTCCAGGTGCATGCCCAGCGACACCACGCCGCTGTCGGCCAGACGCTGGAACCAGCGGTCGTCGTCCGGCGGCTCGCATTGCGCCTGGATCGGCAGGTCCACCGCGGCCGTCACCGCCGCTGCCGACTCACACAGAATCGCCGCGCCTCGGTCGAGCGTCTGCGGCGTGCCGGTGGTCATCACCATGTGTTTGACGCCGTCCAGCTCCACCGCCGCTTTCGCCACTTCAGCCAACTGCTGCGGGCGCTTGCGGGCGATGGTCTTGCCCGCCGCCAGCGACTGGCCGATGGCGCAGAACTGACAGGAAGTGCTGCGATCGTTGAAGCGGATGCAGTGCTGCAACACAGTGGTCGCCAGCACGTCGGCGCTGTGCAGGGTGGCGATCTTCCAGTACGGAATGCCGTCGGCGGTGCTCAGGCCGTAGAAGTTCGGCACGCCAGGCATCTTCACCTGACCGACCTGCACGCCTTCGCGGAAGATCAGCGCCTCGCTGCCATCGACACTGGGCTGCGCCTGATAGGGCGAGCTTTGCGAGGCCTGATTGAGGATCGGCACCATCATGGTCCGGCTGCCGAACGTCAGCGCCTTGTGGTCGGACGGCCCGGCACCGCCCTGCCGCGACAGGCCATTCTGCGCAGCGGGCCAGCGCACGCCGTGGCATTGCAGTTCGGCGAGCAGCTCATTGGTTTGCATGGTCGAGCTCCTCACGAACCGGCAGCATCGGGTGCGCGCTGCGCTCATGCAGTTTGGCGGTCGGCGTGCGGTCGATCAGCAGGCTGAGCAGCTCCGGGCGGCTGTAATGACCGACCGAATCCATCATGCGTTTGCGCTTGTCGATCAGCTTCAGGTCCAGGTCGGCGATGACCCAGCCCTCGCCCTTGCGCAGCGGCTCGCCGAGCAATTTGCCTTCCGGCGAAACGATGGCGGTGAAGCAACCACCGGAGATCGGCCCGAGGGCACAACCGGTGTCCTGCATGATCTGGCCTTGCTGGTCGGCATCGAGCCAGGCAGTGGCGTTGACCACGAAGCAGCCGGATTCCAGCGCATGGTGGCGAATGGTGACTTCGATCTGTTCGGCGAAAATGTCGCCGACCAGCGAGCCGGGGAACATCGCCACGTGAATCTGTTCGCCGTCGGCCATCAGGGCGTAACGGGCCAGCGGGTTGTAATGCTCCCAGCAGGCCAGCGAGCCGATGCGGCCCACGGCGCTGTCAATGGCGCGCAGACCGGAGCCGTCGCCCTGCCCCCAGACCATGCGTTCGTGGTAGGTCGGGGTGATCTTGCGCCGGTGTTGAATCAACGTGCCGTCGGCGTCGAACAGCAGTTGCGCGTTGTAGATCGTGCCGCCTTCGCGCTCGTTGACGCCGATGGCGGCGACGATGCCCGCTTCACGGCAGGCCTCGCCGATCTGCCGGGTGACATCGGACGGTACGCTGACCGACTGTTCCAGCAGTTGCAGGTGTTCCTTGCCCATCGCGAACGGCGGTTGGACGAAGGAAAAATAGGGGTAGTACGGCACCACGGTTTCCGGAAAAACCGCGAACTGCACACCCTCGCGACCCAGTGCGAGCAAGGTGTCGCACAACTTGGCGACGGTGGCTTCGCGGGAGTACAGCACGGGGCTGAACTGAACGGCGGCGGCGCGGATGGTGGTCATGGCGGGTGTGTCCTGATCAGGCGTTAATTGTTGGCGGCAGGCATTCATAGATACGTCGCCGGACGCGATTTCTGTGGGAGCGAATTCATTCGCGAAGGCGTACGGGCGACAAGGTTGCGTCGGATGTACCGGCCTCTCGCGGATAAATCCGCTCCCACAAGGATTGGCGTCAGCCTGCCCAATCGGCGCTGTCGGGGCTTACGCCGTCCAGGTATCGATGATCATCGCGCCTTCGCGGCGCATCAGCAGGCGCAGGTCCATGACGTCCAGCGGGTTGATCGGGCGGATGCCTTCGATCAGCGCTTTTTCGGTCTGGCCGTACAGCGCCTGCAGAGCGAAACGGCAGGCGTACACTTCGCCGCCCTCGGCCATGAACGCCTTGATCTGGTTGTTCACCGCCAGATGGCCAGGAAACGCTTCGGCGCCCAGAGTCGGGAAGCCGCGCTGCACACCCAGTTGCACGCCCGGTCCGTACAGCAGCACTTTGGTTTCGAAGCCTTTGCGCAGCAGGCGCTTGGCCTGCAGCATGTTGACCAGACCGATCGACCCTTCGAACGCGATGGTGTGGAAGGTCAGCAGGGCTTTTTCGCCCGGCTCGGCTTTGACGTCCTCGAAGACCTTCTCTTCGTAATTGACCAGGAAGTCGCCGTCTTGATAGTGGTTGATGTCTACGCTTGGCATGTCGTCGCTCCGTTCTCTCAGGTGTTGTCGGTGGTCTGGATCGATCACCGGGTGACAACCTGATAGAGCGAACGCCGTGCCAGAAAATAAAATCGGTTTCGACGATGCGCTAACCTGCTGATTTCACGGAAGATCCCTATCTGATCCTGTTTTTTGTCGACCGTCTGATGCTTTCGGCGCACTACGCATTCCCGTAGAACTACGATTCTTCGTACTGACAAACCACGAGATTTCGTAGCGATGAACGAGCCGGATTCACTGATTGGCTGGGCCGACCTGGCGTACTCGTCGCGGCACATGGTGTTCGAGCACTGCGCCGAAGCCATCGCCCTGCTCGACCCGTTTTCCGACCATTTCGGCGACCTCAACATCGCCGCCTGCAAGCTGCTCGGCTATCCGCGTCAGGAATTGCTGGAACTGCCGGTGAGCAAGCTGTTCGGCCATCAGTTGGCGGACCTGATCGTGTTCACCCAGGCGGTGATGGACAAAGGGCGCGGCTGGACCGACGATCTGAGTTGCAACATCAAGACCGGCGAACGCATCGAGCTGGAAATCTCGGCGACCACGCTGCAAGTCAAAGGCAGCCCGCAATTGATCCTGGTGATGCGCGAAGCCAGCCAGCAGAAGTACCAGCAGGACCAGGCCCACACCGAACGGACCATGCGCGGCGGCCTGATCGAATGGCGCAACATCCTCAACCTGTTTCAGGAGTCCGAGCGCGACAACCAGTTGCTGCTCAGTTCAGTGGGCGACGGCATCTACGCCATCGACAGCGAGGGCCTGGCGACCTTCGTCAACCCGGCCGGCGCGCGCATGCTCGGCTGGGAGGTGAAAGACATGATCGGCAAGAACATCCACCGCATTCATCACCACAGCCACGAAGACGGCAGCCACTACCCGGTGGAGGACTGCCCGATCTACAAGGCCGTGCACGACGGCGTGGTGCATGAGGGTCGGCAGGAGGTGTTCTGGCGCCGCGACGGCAGCTTTTTCCCGGTGGAATTCACCAGCACGCCGGTGATCTCCGACGGCCGCATCGCCGGGGCCGTGGTGGTGTTTCGCGACATCACCGAACGGCGCAGCACCGAAAGCCAACTACAGACCGCGCTGGACGAACTCAAGGTGCTCAAACAGCGCCTTGAGGAGCAGAACGCCTACTTGCAGGAAGAAATCCACATCGAGCACAACTTCCGCGAAATCGTCGGGCAGAGTGCGCCGATCCTGAAGATCATCAAGCAGATCGACGTGGTCGCGCCGACCGATGCGAGTGTGTTGATCAACGGCGAATCCGGCACCGGCAAGGAACTGATCGCCCGCGCCATTCACCAGGCCAGCCGCCGTAGCGCCCACCCGCTGATCCGGGTCAACTGCGCGGCGATTCCCACCGAGCTTTTCGAGAGCGAATTCTTCGGCCACATTCGCGGCGCGTTCACCGGCGCGGTGCGTGATCGGGTCGGCCGTTTCGAGCTGGCCGATGGCGGGACGTTGTTTCTCGACGAGATCGGCGAGATTCCCCTGGAGCTGCAAAGCAAATTGTTGCGGGTGTTGCAGGAGGGCCAGTTCGAACGGGTCGGCGAAGAGTGCACGCGCAAGGTCGACGTGCGCATCATTGCGGCGACCAATCGCGATCTCAGACAGGAAGTCGGCGCCCGGCATTTCCGTGAGGATCTGTACTTTCGCCTCAACGTGTTCCCGATCCAGTCCCCTGCCCTGCGCGACCGGCCGATGGACATCGCGCCGCTGGCCGCGCACTTTCTCAAACAGGTCGGCAAACGCCTGAACATGCCCGGGCGACGCCTGCGCAATAGCGATATCGAGCGGCTGCAGCGTTATTCGTGGCCGGGCAATATTCGCGAATTGCAGAACGTCATCGAACGCGCGCTGATCACGTCGACTGGCGCCGATCTCAATCTCGATTTGCCCGATGAGGCGAAGACCGTGGACAGCGGTAATGCCGGGGCGCTGCCCGTGGGCGGCTTTCTTACCGAAGCACAGATGCATGAGCTGGAGCGCAACAACCTGCAAGCTGCCCTCAAGGCCGCGAAGGGCAAGTTGTTCGGCAAAGGCGGCGCAGCGGAATTGTTGGGGGTGAAGCCAACGACACTGGCGTCGCGGCTCAAGCGGTTGGGGATCGAGGTGATTTGAAGGTGCGCCTCAACCCTCTGTAGGAGCCGGCTTGCTGGCGAACCGTTGTGTCAGTCGACTTCAATGTCACTGATCCAACGCTTTCGCCAGCAAGCCGGCTCCCACGGCCTTCGGCCAGAATCAGAAGCAGCGGTGTTCGCTGCCCCGTAGCAGCCTGGCTTGCCAGCGTCAGCGCCCTCGAAATCGCCACCGCCGGCAAGCCGGACTGCTACGGAACAACCAACACAAAACCTGTAGGAGCTGGCTTGTCCTGCGAGCGGCTGCGAAGCAGTCGTAAACCCGGTAAATGCGGTGTTTCAGGCAAACCGCATTCTGAGGTTTTACGACGGGCTCCCCGCCGCTCGCAGGGCAAGCCAGCTCCTACATAAAGCGCGTAACCACTAAACCATCAAAACCCGACACTGGCCTGGACGAAGAACGTCCGTGGCTGGCCCAGGTAGATGCCCGCGTTGTTGTCGCTGGAGCGGGTGAAGTACTGGTGGTCGAAGACGTTTTTCACGCCCGCGCCCAGCTTCAGGTTGGAGAACTGCTTGCCGAAGTCGTAGGCGCCGCGCAGGTTCCAGGTCACATAACCGGGGATGTTGCCGTATTGGCCGTCGGCGGACGGTTCGGTGATGTAGTTGCCGTTGAAACTGCCATCGGCGTTGGTGCCAGTGCCCGGTGCGCGCTGCTTGGACTGGGCATAACCGTCGATGTTGTACGTCCAGCGGTCGACTTCGTAACGCAGGCCGACGGTCGCCACCTGACGCGAATAGAACGGCAGGTCGCGGCCCTTGAAGCCGGGAATGTCGCCTTCATAGGTGGCACGGGTGTAGGTGAAACCGGCGTTGGCGGTCAGGCCGGCCAGGCGGGCATCCAGCGCGCTGAGGTCGTAATGCGCCGAGGCTTCGATGCCCTGGTGCTTGGTCGCGCCGAGATTGGTCCAGCCCACGTCGTTGCTGATGTATTGCAATTCGTCATCGAAGTCGATGTAGAACGCGGTCAGCTCGCCGCCCCAGGTGCCGTTGTCATAACGGGTGCCAAGTTCGTAGGTCTTGGCCTTTTCCGGCTGCAGGCCGTTGGCGGTGTCGTTGCCGATGCCGCCCTGCGCCAACTGGAAGTACTGCAGGCTGCCGAACGACTCCGCGTAATTGGCGAACAGTTTCCACTCGTCCGAGAGGTGGTACATCACGCTCAGCGCCGGCAGCGGCTCGTTGTTGTTGACGCTGCGGTCCTTCTCCTGCACGCGCACGCCGTTGGTGCCGAGCACCGGGCGCTCGTGCCAGTCGGTGCTGATGCGCTCGAAGCGAATGCCCGGGGTGATGGTCCACTTGCCGACGTCGATCTTGTCGTCGATGTAGAACGCCGTGGCCTCGGTGCCGCCGGTGCGGTCCTGATAGACATGGCCGTCGGAGCCCGGAATCACCACCGGGGTGTTGTTGACCAGGCCCAGGCGCGACGCCTGCTCGTGCATGGCCTCTTTCAGGTAACGCGCGCCGACGCTGACTTCCTGCGTGGTCGGGCCGAGGTCCAGCACATGGGACACCCGCGGCTCGATGCCAAAGGTGTGGTAGGTACGCGGGAACGAGCCGAGGGTTTTCTGGTCGCGCGCCGCGATGTTGCTGCCGCGGAAACTGTCGGTGTAGTAGGTCAGCACTTCGGCCTGGGTCGACTCGTCGATCTGGCGCTTGTACTTGATGGAGATGTCCTTGCGCCGGCCGCTGAAGTTGTCGTAATCGCGGTCCGACTGGTACGGGTTGGCGTCGAACTGCTTCTGGGTCAGGCCGCCGGGCATGTCGGCCTTGGCGTCGTAGTAATGGAAGTTCACCGACAGATCGTCCTGCTCGGTCAGCGCCCAGTGGGTCTTGAGCAGCACGTCGTCGATATCGTTGTCGTTGTTGCTGGAGCGGTAGCCGGAACCGTTGACGGTGGAGTACAGCAACGCCGCGCCCAGACCGTTGTCGGCGGTGCCGCCGATGAACATGGTTTCCATGTTCTTGTAACCGCCGTGGCGGCTGGTTTCGATGGTGCTGGACAGATCACCGGTGAGTTTTTCCGGAATCGCCCGGGTCACGAAGTTGATCACCCCGCCGACGTTCTGCGGCCCGTAACGTACGGAACCGGCACCGCGCACCACGTCGATGCTGTCGAGGTTGCCCGAAGAAATCGGCGCCATCGACAGTTGCGGCTGGCCATACGGAGCGAACGCCGCCGGCACGCCATCGATCAGCACGGTGGAGCGTGGCGACAGACGCGACGTCAGACCGCGCACACCAACGTTGAGGGAAATGTCGCTGCCGCCGGTGCCGTTGGATTCCTGCACCTGCACACCGGGAATCCGTCGCAGCACGTCGCCGACGTTCTGCGCGCCCTGCTCGACCATGGCCTGACGACGGACCACGGTGCGTGCGCCAGGGTGGTTCTGCACCACGGCCTGATCGGCATCACCGAGCCAGTCACCGACCACGCTGACCTGCATCGGCGCGATTTCCATGCTGCCTGGGGTGGCGTCGGCGCTGCTGCCGGCCGGCTTGAGCACCACGGTGTCGGCGGACATTTCGTAGTCCAGCCCGCTGCCCTTGAGCAACGTACGCAGCGCCTGCTCCGGCGACAGGTTGCCATCGACGGCCGGGGCCTGTTTGCCGGCGACCAGATCGGGGCTGAAGAACAATTGCAGGGAGGTCTGCTGACCCAGTTGACTCAACGCGGCGCCCAGCGACTGCGCCTGAATGTGGATGGCCGTGGGCGCACCTTCGGCATAGCTGTTAGTGGCGACGGCACCGACGGCCAGCGCCAGCACCCAAGGCAGCAGGCGGGAAGATTGCGGTGCGGGAAGCGTACGACTGACAGCCAATTGGAGCGCGTTGAGTCTATTGTTTTTCACGTCGAGTCTTGTCCTGAAAAGTCCGAAGGCTGCGCTTATCTAAATGCTAAGCAATCGCAGTTGGACAAGAAGACGAAGAGCTCGAAAAAAACCTGAATCTATCGCGAAAAAATTTCCTGACTGCCGTCGGCCAGGGTCCGCACCGCCACCGGCAAAATGCTCGGCAAGGCCCGGACCAGAGCATCCGTGTCGTCGGATTTGAACACGCTGGTCAGGCGCAGATTTTCTGCCTTGCCAGCGGCAACGTGCAGCGGTTTCTCGCGGTAGCGCGACACTTCCCGCGCCACATCGCCAAGGGTGGCGTTGTCGAACACCAGCTTGCCGCCGCGCCAGGCGGTGATCGCGGCCGTGTTGACCGAGCTGGCAGGCGCGACCGTGCCGGACGCATCGATGCTCGACCCCAGCCCGGCCGTCAGCGTCACCTGGTTGCCCTGCTGATCGCCACGCCCCTTGACCTTGACCGTGCCGGACTCCACCGCCACCAGCGTCTGCGCGCTGTCGCGCCGGACGTCGAAACGGGTGCCAGTGACCGTCACCGAACCGTTGCCGGTCTGCACCACGAAAGGCCGCGAGGTGTCGTGCTCGACGCTGAACATGGCTTCGCCCTGGGTCAGTTCGATCTGCCGGCTGCGCTCGAAGAAATGCACTTTCATCCGCGTACGGCCATTGAGATCGACCACCGAACCGTCCGGCAACGCTACCTGGCGCCGCTCGCCCAGCACAGTGGCGAATTCGGCGCTGTAATCGGGCTCGCGGTTGAGGCCGAAACACAGCCCGCCGCCCACCACCATCGCCACCAGACTGGCAGCCACGGCATAGCGAAAGAACGTGCCACGGGCCGCTTTCGGCGCGGCCCGCAACGGAACCGGCTCGTCGGCCTCGCACAAGGCTTGCAGGCGCTCGCGCGGCAACAGCTCGGCGGCGCCCCACAGGCTCTGCAGCAGGCGAAATTCATGGGCATGCTGATCATGTTCGGCCAGCCAGGCCTGGAAACTGTCGTTTTCCTCGGCGGGCAGTTCGCTGTCGCGGGTGCGGCTGAACCAGAACGCCGCCTGGTCGCGTACAGCCTCTGCACCGCATGTGCATTCACGGTCCGTCGTCATGAAATGTCCTGATCTGATGAAAGGCGGGCCAGCGCCCGGTGACGATGCTTCATGGCGCCGAAGCGTCCAAGCGGTCACGCAAGTGGCGAAGTGTGCGAATCATATACTTCTCCACCATGTTCTTGCTCAAGCCCAGGCGCTCGGCAATCTCCAGCTGCGTCAGCCCTTCAAGCTTCTGCCAGACGAACACCTTGCGGCAATTGAGCGGCAACTCGGCCAGCGCCCGCTCCACGGAGTCGGCCAGTTGAAGGGCATGCATGAACGCCTCCGGGTCACCTGCGTGGCCGGCTGAACTGTCGAGGGAGTCGAATTCCAGCTCGCTGCGCCGGTCTTCCCGACGCCAGGTGTCGACCGCGATATTGCGGGCGGTCCTGTGCAGGTAGGCACGCGGCTGCTCGACGCTGGCCCCGCCCGCTTCCAGGACCCGGACGAAGGCGTCATGGGTCAGGTCTTCAGCCTGATGACGATTCTTCAGACGCCGGGTCCAGGTGCCCACGAGCTCTTCGTAATGATCAAGAAAGCCTTTACTGCGTGGCAGCTTGAGAGTCATGGGGAACGGGGTTCTGGGGTGGAGGTCGCGAATAGTAATGCTTCGTATTAGAGGTCGCAATGTGCGGGAGACAGTCATCCGCTGAGTGGGATAGACCATGGTCGTGTATGGGAGCGGTCTGTTTGGCCTATTCACCTGCGGGGGTGTGATCAACACAAATCCGGTGGGAGCGTGGCTTGCCCGCGAAGGCGATTTGTCAGACAACTTCGCAGCGTCTGTTCTGGCATCTTCGCAGGCAAGCCACGCTCCCACAGATTCAGGTTGGCCGCTCAAAACGGAAAAGAATGCCTTACTGCGGCGGCGTCGACTGATAGCTTGGCAGCGCCTGCATGCGCTCCCACCAGTCGGCGAAACCGTCGATGGCGAACACTTTCCCGGCATCCGGCACCATCGACAGGTAGGCGCAGGCCGGCGCCAGATACAGGTCGCCGATGCTCAACGCCTTGCCGGCGATGAATGGGTCGCCGCCCTTGATCTTCATGATTTCGCTCAGCACCAGCCGCGACTTTTCGATGCCCTTGGCCAGGGCCTCGTCGTTCTGGCCGCCGATGAAATCGGGAAACAGGTAATAGCCGAACACCTGGGCCATCGACCCGTAGCCGTAGGAATCGTAGATACCCTGGGCCATGTGCGAGCGGGCGCGGTCGCGGGCGTTGTCGGGGGTCAGCGAAGTGCCGGGCAGCACTTCATCCAGATAGGCGGTGATAGCGCTGGTTTCGATCACCCTGAAGCCGTCGTGATCGATCACCGGCACCTTGCCGAAAGCATGACGGGCCAGATGCGCGGGCTGGTGCGGCTCGCCTGTCATGACATTGACCGGGACCTGATCGAAGTTCGCGCCTTTCTCCTTGAGCAGCATCTTGACCGTGCGCACGTAGGGACTGCCGTTGAAACCGTAGAGTGTGAGACTCATGACGATCGCTCCAACATTAGAGGGGAGCTTGCACTGTAGCCCAGCCCGGCAGATGCACAGTGCCAGCTGCAAAAAAGCGACCGTTGGTCGTTCAGGCCGGACGGCCAAGGGATGCGCCTGACGCGACGCTTTTGATTCTGGCCAAAGGCCGAAGGAGCCGGCTTGCTGGCGAAGGCGTCGGATCAGTCAACCGAGTGGTGTCTGAACTGACGCTTTCGCCAGCAAGCCGGCTCCCACAAGTGCGCGCGAGAGTTGCCGTTCCCGGCGAGGCTCAAACCCGCAACGGCGCGCTATCAGCCAATGAACTCATCAGCAGACACGACTTTGGCGTAACCGAAACGCAGCGCCGCCATGAACGCCGCATGCACCTGCGCGGCAGGCACGGTCACGCCGTTAAATTCCAGATCATGAGTGGCGCAGGCGTCGTGGATCACGGTGGTCTTGAAGCCGAAATCGTCGGAGGAACGGGTCACGGCGTCGATGCACATGTGGCTCATGTTGCCGATTACGGTGACGTTCTCGATCTTGCGCGCCTTGAGGATGTTCAGCAGTTCGGTTTCGCGGTACGGGTTCATGAAGTGCTTGAGGATCACCTGCTCGTCGCCCTGCGCAGCCGCCTTGGGGTGCAGTTGCGCGCCGTCACTGCCCGGTACGAAGAATGGCGCGTCGGGCGACGGGGTTTCGTGGCGAATGTGGATCACCAGATCGCCCTTGCGGCGGGCGTCGACGATGATGCGCGCGCCGTTGTCGGCAGCGGCTTCGATACCGTTCAGCTGCCATTTGCCGCCGGGGAAGTAGTCGTTCTGGATGTCGACGACGATCAGTGCTGTGTTGCTCATGGGGATCTCCGTTAAGCGCATGAAAAGCCAACGACCGACCAGGCAGGACGGTCCGATGCGAGGATGATCACCGTTACCGGTTGTTCAATGAACCCCATGAACAGGCAATTGATCATTGCAGAAACTGAAACGCCAACCACACGGCCTGTTCGCCTTCGGCACGTTACGCAAACCCTTTGTAGGAGCTGGCTTGCCCTGCGAGCGCGCCGGGGTCGCGTCCGACCGGAGTCGTCGTAAAACCTGCTTGGCTTGTCTGACACTCCGCCGAGTCTGCTAACGCAGCCTTGTTTCGCCTGGCGGCGAGTTACGCGCCCCCCTGTAGGAGCTGGCTTGTCCTGCGATCGGCGACGAAGTCGTCGTAAAACCTGTGCACGCGGTGTGTCATTTTGATTGCTGAGTCTGCTAACGCAGCCTGTTTCGCCTGACGGCGAGTTACTTGGAAAAGCCCCAAGTAACCAAGGGCTTTCTACCCCGCCATACGGCACCTCGCTAATGCTCGGTGTACCCTCACTCCGGCAATGCTCCGTGGGCACGCCGCGAATGGGCCATCCATGGCCCACGCGGCTCTCGCGGCATCCATGCCGCTCGGCGCCACTGCGCATCGCCTGCGTTCGGCCTTCTGGAACGGGGCCCCAACATCAAAATCAAAATCTCTGCGAGGCGGACTAACGTCCGATCTGTCTGGCCGAACGCAATCCCCTGCAGGAGCTGGCTTGTCCTGCGACCGGCTGCGTAGCAGTCGTTAACCCTGACGACTATGCATTTCTGACACACCGCGCTCACCGTTTTTACGACGAGTGCCTCGCCGGTCGCAGGGCAAGCCAGCTCCTACAGACAGGCAGTGATCATTCCGGTTGTGTTGCCATGCCAAGACCCCGCTCCCACAGGACCTCATTGAATCACACCCTCCATAGCGCTCAGCTCATACCCATCAGCACACCTATTAGCCAAGGACAATTCCTACAAAAAAAGAAGCACCTTCTGATTCTTGGAACAGCACACAACTGCTAATAAACCGACTCTTAATTTGAGCAACAGGACGTCGCCAATGATTGGATCGAGAGTCATCCCCCAGAAACAGAATCGCAGAATATGATCTGAAAGATATCGAGGCTCCTTTTTTTGCTGTATCAAAAATAGAAAGATCACTCTATGGCCAAAGAGACATCTATGGACTTAATGACCTAATCAGGGAGTGCCGCCTTAGACACGAATGCGGCAACCATATTCCTGTTAAACGCGTTCTTGAAAAAATACGCCGTGGCGACTGGCTGTTGGCGACGCGCGATCCCTTTAGCCCTCTGAGTGAGGATACATCTGGCAAGTACGCGCACATCACCGGCAAACGGTCTCCATGGACTGACCATATCGGCGCATGTGGATTGCTATCGCCTTCTCAGCCGTCACCACTAATGACGCCACGCCCGTACATCGATGAGGCATCCGAGCGCCCTCCAATTAACGATAAAAAAGGTCCGGGCAGATGGGTGACAAAAGAGATTGATTACGACGGCATCAAAAACTCTGCGGTGTTCCTGGCAAACCGCCTGACCTCGATGGGCGACGAAGGCCGCGCATTTGGATCTGACGGAAAGGACTACGCCAACACATCCCGCACGGTCATCCAGGAATGGCAGCCACTCACAGATGACCAACTCCACCTGGCCCACAAGTCGGTGATCCGTGAATTTGGAGAGCTGCGCAAGATCAAGCAGCAGTATCTGGAAGGGAATGACGACTGGCAGATATCCGGTAGTTCCTGGCACTGGCAACCCGTAACGGCCGATGTGATTTACGAATTGAAAGAGGATTGATGTCTTGCCTGACATGATGGCTAACGCCGGTCGAACCTGGTTGATGTGGGGGATCTTCGATGCACTCTACGTTGTGCGCTATATCATCTACAGCGTGCTTCACAGCAGAGTGCCTTATATCGAAGATTTTCGGAATAGCATGGAAATACTGGCAGGCCGAGATATTGGCACTCAGGTTCTGGCGTCATTCAGTTGGGCTCTGGATCTTTCAATGATCATAAGCAGCATCCTGTTTCTAGGAAAATGGCACATCGCAAGATGGCTCGCAGGGCTGCAAATACCGCTGCGACTCTTGCTGTTCGTACCCTCCGTTTCAATACTGTTCATGGGTGGCAATCCCGCCGTTCGATACGGTACTGCGTTGATGTTGGTACTGCTCGTCGTCTCGGAATGTCTTAAAGGGTGGACATTGTGGGCCACCCGGAAAAGCCCTTGTTTACGCTGAACACCAACACCTTCGGCTGAAGCAGTCCGCGCAAACACCGTGGGAGCGAATTCATTCGCGAGAGGCCGGTCCTGACAGACATGAATCTGTCGCCTGACATAACGCATCGCGAATGAATTCGCTCCCACAGGACTTCAATCAACCGCGCCGTCCGTACTCATTTCTCAGTGATACCCATCCCCGATCCGCACCTTGCCGCGGAACACGTAGTAGCTCCAGAAGGTGTACATCAGGATGATCGGCAGGATGAACAGTGCGCCGATCAGGGCGAACAGTTGGCTTTGCGGTGGCGAGGCGGCGTCCCACAGGGTGACCGAGGGCGGGATGATGTTGGGCCACAGGCTGACCAGCAGGGCGATGTAGCTGAGGAACACCAGCGCCAGGGTGAACACGAATGGCCAGTGGGTGTGGCGCAGGCTCAGGGTCTTGAGCAGCAGGCCGAACGACAGCAGGCCGAGGATCACCAGCACCGCGAAGGCCACGGTGTGGGCTTGGCTGAACCAGCGGGCGCCGATTTCCGGGTGCAGGATCGGCGTCCATATGCACAGGATCACCAGCACGCCCGCCAGGGCGAAGGCCAGTGGCCGGGTGTAGTGGCGCATTCTCGATTCCAGCATGCCTTCGGTCTTGACCAGCAGCCAGGTGCTGCCGAGCAAGGCGTAGGCGACGATCAGGCCCAGGCCGCAGAACAGCGGGAACGGTGACAACCAGTCCAGCGAGCCGCCGGCAAAGTGGCGATTGACCACCGCAATTCCGGACAGGTAGGTGCCGCCAACCACGCCCTGGCAGAAGGTCGCCAGCAGCGAGCCGCCGATGAAGGCCCAGTCCCAGATATGACGCTTTTCCGGGCTGGCCTTGAAGCGGAATTCGAACGCCACGCCGCGGAAGATCAACCCGGCCAGCATCAGGATCAGCGGCAGGTACAGCGCTTCCAGAATCACCGAGTAGGCCAGCGGAAAGGCGCCGAACAGCGCCGCGCCGCCGAGCACCAGCCAGGTTTCGTTGCCGTCCCAGACCGGGGCGACGGTGTTCATCATCACGTCGCGCTCCTGCGCGTCGGGAATCAGCGGAAACAGAATGCCCAGCCCCAGATCGAAGCCGTCCATGATCACGTACATCACTACGCCAAAGGCGATGATGCAGGCCCAGATCAGCGACAGGTCTATGCCTTGAATACCCATGAGTAAAGATCCTGTTCTATCAGTGTACGGAGTCGCTGGCGGTCAGCGTTTCGGTGACGGCGGACAGTGGCCGGCGCGGTGTGCGCGACTGGCCGGGACCGCCGACCGGCGGATGTTCGTGGTGTGGCTGCGGGCCCTTGCGCACCAGGCGCATCATGTAGCCGATGCCCACGGCGAAGACCGAGAAGTAGATGACCACGAACAGCGCCAGGGAGATGCTCATCTGCGCCACCGAATGCTGCGACACCGCGTCGGCCGTGCGCAGCTGGCCGTAGACCACCCACGGCTGGCGGCCGACTTCGGTGGTGATCCAGCCGGCGAGCAAGGCGATCAGCCCCGACGGCCCCATGACCAGCGCCAAACGCAGGAAGCCACGGTTTCTATAGAGCGCACCCTTGCGCCGCAGCAGCAGGCTCAAGAGCCCGGTGAGGATCATCAACATGCCCAGCCCAGCCATGACGCGGAAGCTCCAGAAGATGATCGTCGCGTTGGGGCGGTCCTCCGGCGGGAACGACTTCAATGCCGGGATCTGCTTGTCGAGGCTGTGGGTGAGGATCAGGCTGCCCAGATACGGCACTTCGATGGCGTATTTGGTCTTCTCCTCTTTCATGTCCGGCAGACCGAACAGCACCAGCGGGGTCGGTTCGTTGCCGACGTTTTCCCAGTGCCCTTCGATAGCGGCGATTTTTGCCGGTTGATGCTCCAGGGTGTTCAGGCCATGGGCATCACCGACCACCGCCTGGATCGGCGCGACGATCAGCGCCATCCACATCGCCATCGACAGCATCTTGCGCACGTGCGGGGTGTCGTTGCCGCGCAACAGGTGCCAGGCCGCCGACGAGCCGACGAAGAACGCCGTGGCGACGAACGCGGCAATCGCCATGTGTGCCAGGCGGAGCGGGAACGACGGGTTGAACACGATGGCCAGCCAGTCCATCGGCACCACCCGGCCGTCGACGATGCTGAAGCCTTGGGGTGTCTGCATCCAGCTGTTGGACGACAGAATCCAGAAGGTCGAGATCAGCGTGCCGATCGCCACCATCACCGTGGCGAAGAAGTGCAAGCCACGCCCGACGCGGTTCCAGCCGAACAGCATGACGCCGAGAAAGCCGGCTTCGAGGAAAAACGCGGTGAGCACTTCGTAGGTCAGCAGCGGCCCGGTGACACTGCCGGCGAAGTCGGAAAAGCCGCTCCAGTTGGTGCCGAACTCATAGGCCATGACCAGCCCGGAGACCACGCCCATGCCGAAATTGACGGCGAAGATCTTCGACCAGAACTGATACAGGTCGCGGTAGACCGGGTTGTCGGTTTTCAGCCACAGCCCTTCCAGCACGGCGAGAAAACTGGCCAGGCCGATGGTGATGGCCGGAAACAGAATGTGAAACGAAACGGTGAACGCGAACTGCATTCGCGCCAGGTCCAGCGCCTGCAAATTGAACATGAGAGATCCCCTGCCGTGGCAAGCGCGAGGCTTGCGGCCATGTCTGCGGATAAAGGTTTGACGAGGACGGGCGTCGTTGGCCGACGCCCGTTGCAGCCGATCAGGCTGCGGTCGAGCCGATCAGGTTGCTGGCCCTGGCTTTGGCGAACTTGATCGCGATGAACTTCGAGGTCGGCGTGTACGTGCGGTCGCCGTAACTGTCCAGCGGCACCAGCGGGTTGGTTTCCGGGTAGTAGGCGGCGGCCTGGCCCTTGGGCAGGTCGTAGGCGATCAAGGTAAAGCCCGACACGCGCCGTTCGCGACCGTCGTCCCACAGGGAAATCATGTCGACCTTCTCGCCCGGCTCGAAGCCCAGGCGGCGAATGTCTTCTTCGTTGGCAAACACCACTTCGCGCATGCCGTAGACCCCGCGATAACGGTCGTCGAGGCCGTACAGCGTGGTGTTGTACTGATCGTGGGAACGCATGGTCTGCAGGATCAGATCGGGTTTTTCCTTGAGGCTGCGCACCGCCGCGCTGACCAGGTGCTCGGGCAAGGCGCTGGGGATGAACCGGGCCTTTTTCGTGGTGGTCTGCCAGACGCGGTTGGCGACGGCATTACCGAGGTGGAAACCGCCCGGATGCTCAAGGCGCTGGTTGAAATCCTTGAAGCCGGGGATGACATCGGCGATCAGGTTGCGGATGCGGCTGTAGTCTTCGATCAGCCACAGCCAGTCGACCGGATTGGCGCCTAACGTGGCGTTGGCGATGCCGGCGAGAATGGCAGGCTCGGAACGCATCAGCTTCGACTTCGGCCGCAACTGGCCGTGGGAAATGTGCACCATGCTGAAGGTGTCTTCCACGGTGATGCCCTGCGGGCCGGTGGCCTGCATGTCGATGTCGGTGCGGCCCAGAGTCGGCAGGATCAATGCGTCCTTGCCGGTCACCAGATGGCTGCGGTTGAGCTTGGTCGAAATCTGCACGGTGAGGTCGCAGTTGCGCAGCGCGGCGTGGGTGCGCGGGCTGTCCGGAGTGGCCTGGGAGAAGTTGCCGCCCAGCCCGATGAAGACCTTGGACACGCCCTCCTCCATGGCCTTGATCGCGGTCACGGTGTTGTGACCCTCTTCGCGCGGCACCTTGAACTGAAAGCGGTTTTCCAGAGCATCGAGCAGCCACTTCGGCGGGATCTCGTTGATGCCCATGGTGCGGTCGCCCTGCACGTTGCTGTGGCCGCGCACCGGCGATACCCCGGCACCTTCACGGCCCATGTTGCCGCGCAGCAGTTGCAGGTTGATCACTTCCTGAATGGTCGGCACCGAGTGGGTGTGCTGGGTCAGGCCCATGGCCCAGCACATGATCACGCTCTTGGCCTTGGCGTACATGCGCGCTGCCAGCTCGATGTCGCTCAACGCCATGCCCGACTGTTCGGCGATCTGCTCCCACGGCGTGGCCTCGACGGCACGCAGGTAGTCATCCAGACCGGAGGTCTGGGTGGCGATGAACTCGCGGTCGAACACCGGCTCGCCGCCCGTGGCCAGCGCTTCCTTTTCCCACTCCAGAAGAAACTTGGCCATGCCGCGAATGGCTGCCATGTCACCACCCAGCGCCGGACGGAAGTAGGCGGTGTTGGTCGGCTCGGAGCCGTTGCTGAGCATTTCCAGCGGATGCTGCGGGTGCTGGAAACGTTCCAGGCCGCGTTCCTTGAGCGGGTTGAAGACGATCACCTGGGCACCGCGCTTGACCGCTTCACGCAGCGGTTCGAGCATGCGCGGGTGGTTGGTGCCGGGGTTCTGGCCAATGACGAAAATCGCGTCGGCCTTTTCCAGGTCATGGAACACCACGGTGCCCTTGCCCACGCCGATCGATTCAAACATGCCGACCGCGCTGGCTTCGTGGCACATGTTCGAGCAATCGGGGAAGTTGTTGGTGCCGAACGCGCGCACGAACAACTGATAGAGAAACGCCGCCTCGTTGCTGGCCCGACCCGAGGTGTAGAACTCGGCATGGTCCGGCGATTCGAGGCGGTTGAGGTGTTGGGCGATCAGGGCGAAAGCGTCATCCCAGCTGGTTTCGACGTAATGGTCGGTGGCGGCGTCATAACGCATCGGATGGGTCAACCGACCCTGATACTCCAGCCAGTAATCGGTCTGCTGCAGCAGTGTCGACACGCTGTATTTGGCGAAGAACGCCGGATTGACGTTACGCCCGGTGGCTTCCCAGTTGACCGCCTTGGCGCCGTTCTCGCAGAACTTGACCATGCCGTTTTCCGGCGACTCGCCCCATGCGCAACCGGGGCAGTCGAAACCACCGTTCTGGTTGGTCTTGAGCATGGCCCGAATATTCTTGAAGGCGTTCTCGCTGCCCAGCCAGTTCTTGGTCACGGCAATCAGCGCCCCCCAACCGGCGGCGGCACCTTTATAGGGCTTGTAACGGTCAACCTGATTCATGAGATATCTCCATGATCGGCGCACGAGCAGGCGCACGACCCCTATTTTCAGGACGGTTAAAACTTGAGAGAAATGAGCCAGACCGGTTGTTTCAATTGAACAAGGTTGGCATGGAGCACACATTAAGTTTGAAAGAACATACTGTCCAATCGCTATTTACGACCGAACAATAAGCGCTTTCTATCACCGCCGAACACCTATACCTGAGGGTGATGAATATATATGAACGTAGTCCTGACACTGCTGATAGATCGCACTTATCATCCAGTCATTAATAACGATTGGACGCTGGCAATCTCCCTGTTTAGTCTGCACATCTGAAGTTTTATTCTGTCGCGCACACGCGATTCATCGACCGGTTTTCATGCCGGAAAGAGGCTGACATGTCCCAACGTGTATTGACCGACGGCTTTGCCCGCAACGTTGATTATTTAAGGATGTCAGTCACCGACCGTTGCGACTTCCGCTGTGTGTATTGCATGGCCGAAGACATGGAATTTCTGCCGCGGCAAAAAACCCTTTCCACCGATGAACTGTTCCAGGTCGCACAAAGCTTCGTCGCCCTCGGCACGCGCAAGATTCGCCTGACCGGTGGCGAGCCGCTGGTACGTCCCGGCATCGTCGACCTGTGCGCGCGCATCGCCGCCCTGCCCGGCCTGAAGGAACTGTGCATGACCACCAACGGTTCGCAGCTGGGCAAGCTGGCGAAGCCACTGCGCGAAGCCGGTCTTGCGCGCATGAACGTCAGCCTCGACAGCCTCGACCCGGCGCGCTTCAAGGCACTGACCCGCACCGGCGACCTGAACAAGGTCATCGACGGTCTCGATGCCGCGTGGGACGCGGGCTTTCGCCAGACCAAGCTCAACTGCGTGGTGCTCAAGGGCCGCAACGATCACGAGATCAACGACCTGGTCGACTTCGCCATCGAGCGCCATCTGGACATCACCTTCATCGAAGAAATGCCGCTGGGCATCATCAGCGAACACAGCCGCGCCGAGTCGTTTTTTTCCAGTGATCAGGTGCGCAAGGTGATCCAGCAGAAGCACACCTTGATCGACTCTGCCGAATCGACCCGCGGCCCGTCGCGCTACTGCCGCCCGGCCGACGCGCCGCACATCCGTATCGGCTTCATCTCGCCCCACAGCCACAACTTCTGCGCCACCTGCAACCGCGTGCGCCTGACTGTCGAAGGTCGTTTGCTGCTGTGTCTGGGCAATGAACACTCGGCGGATCTGCGCGCGGTGCTGCGCGAGTTTCCCGATCAACCGGACGTGCTGGAACGGGCGATCATCGAAGCGATGAAACTCAAGCCTTACCGCCACAACTTCCAGGTCAATGACGAAGTGCAGGTGCTGCGCTTCATGAACATGACCGGGGGTTGAGGGCCAGCTTCATCTACATAACCTTCACTGAATGAACTTGTGCGCCTTGTGGGAGCGAATTCTTTCGCGAGAGGCCAGTGCTGACGACATCAATCTGTCGACTGGCATGACGTCTCGCGAATAAATTCGCTCCCACAGGGGTTTCGGTTTTCACTGGTGATCCTGCAAACGCCACAAAACCCGTAGGAGCGCGCTTGCCCGCGATGGCGTCGGGTCAGGCGACACAGTGCTGACAGGACAGACGTCATCGCGAGCAGAGCTCCCTCCCACAGGATGTGTGTGTTTGCCGCCTCTCCAACGGGTGACTCAAAACCCGTAGCAGTCCGGCTTGCTGGCGACTGCACAGGATCTGTGGGAGCGGGCTTGCCCGCGATGGCGCCGGGTCAGGCAACAAACCTTCAGTGGCAGAAGCAAAGCCTTCGCGGGCAAGCGCGCTCCTACAGATGCGGCGCTCGCTCAGCCCCGCGTCGCGCAGGGCTCAGCTTTTTTCAGGTGCGGGACGAAGTTGCAGGGGCGGTAGCGGTTGTCCAGTTGATCGGCGAGGATGCTTTCCCACGCCGTGCGGCAGGCGCCGGTGGAACCGGGCAGGCAGCACACCAGCGTGCCATTGGCCAGACCGGCCAGGGCTCGCGATTGCACGGTCGAGGTGCCGATGTCGAGAATCGAACTGGCGCGGAACAATTCGCCAAAGCCGTCGACCACCTTGTCCAGCAGGCAAGTCACCGCTTCCGGCGTGCTGTCGCGGCCGGTAAAACCGGTGCCGCCGGTGATCAACACCACCTGAATCTGCTCGCTGGCAATCCAGGTCGCGACCTGTGCGCGGATCTTGTACAGGTCGTCCTTCAACAGATTGCGCTCGGCCAGAATATGCCCGGCTTCCTGAAGACGGCTGACCAACAACTGGCCGGATGTATCGGTGGCATAGTCCCGCGTATCACTGACAGTCAATACCGCAATATTCAACGGAACAAACAGCGCCGCTGCTGGCGTGCTCATGGCAATACCCCGTGAGGTTCGTTTATATGTGCGGGATATTAATAAGCGCCCAACTATGCCGTCCAATCACTCTATTTAACCGTTTGATTGAAACGGTCGATCACCCTTGAGCATGACGCAGACGCACATAGACCGCGTCGATGATGCCTTCGACAGAAACGATTTGACCGTCTTCACTCCCCAAACAACCATGCACCCTTCTCAAGTGGCAGACGCTACGGCAGGTATTGACCATGGACATCAAGCAGCTCAAGTTCCTCATCGCGCTGGACCAGACCCGCCACTTCGGCCAGGCCGCAGCACGCTGCAACATCACCCAGCCCACGCTGTCCATGCGTCTGCGCAACCTTGAAGAGGAACTGGACGTGGTTCTGGTCAATCGCGGCCAGCGCTTCGAAGGCTTCACCGAGACGGGCGAGCGCGTACTGGCCTGGGCGCGCACCCTGCTCGCGGCCCACGACGGCCTGTTCGCCGAAGTCGCGGCCTGTCGCGGGCAACTGGTCGGCAGCCTGCGTCTGGGCATGGTGCCGCTGAGCAGTTTCAACCCGATCAGCTACATGCAATACCTGGCCGAGTCCTTCCCGGAACTGACCTTCTCGGTGCATTCGATGAGTTCCGACGAGATCATCGAAGGCCTGGCCAACAACCAGCTGGACTTGGGCGTGTGCTATCTGGAGCACGTCAATCAGAACTACTTCGAGTTTTTCGAGATCGGCTCGACCAAGGTCGGTCTGCTGTACGACAAACGCCATTTCGATTTCGAAGAGGGCGAGATCAGCTGGGAAGACGCCGCCGATCTGCCGCTGGGCATGATCACCGACGGCATGCACTTCCGGAAGTCCATCGACCTGAGCTTCCGCAGCCGCGGCCTCAATCCGCGCCCGGTGCTGCAGAGCGATTCGACCTATCAGTTGCTGCAGGCCATTCACGAAGGCTTCTGCTGCGCGGTGATGCCGATGGGCAACGGCATCGAGAACTCCGACAACAACCTGGCATTCGCCAGGCTGCCGGACTCCGACATTCTGGCGCCGCTGGGCGTGGTGATGCGTTCGACCGAACCGCGTTCGGCCATTGCCGAGAAGTGCTACAGCGAGGCCAAGCGGTTTTACTGCAAATAAACAATTCGTTATTCGATCACCCTGTTCACCCGGGGTGATCGACAGATCCAATCAAGGCATCGGAACAAAAGATTGGACGCACTTCGGGGTGCTTCATAAACTTTCTCCACTGTACTTTCATGTTGGAAAGTTCTCGCGAGTGGAGAAAGTTGCTGTCTGACAACTTATTTTCGTCTTTCTTGTTCCGCTCGAAATAAACCTGCGGCGATCACGTTCGCCTCAACTAATGATTCGGTCACGATGGGGTATATCGATACTTCGTGGTGCGCTGTCTATTTCGTGTCGCCCGTCGGGCGCAAGGATCAAACATGCAAAACATCAACGACGCCGAGTGTCAGACACTGACGCATCTGGACAGTGAAGGCCGCGCCACCATGGTGGATGTCGGCGACAAGGAATGCACCGAACGCGAAGCCAGCGCCCAGGCCTGGGTGCGCATGAAGCCCGATACCCTGAAGCTGATCCAGAGCAACGGCCACCCCAAGGGCGATGTGTTCGCGGTGGCGCGGGTCGCCGGCATTCTTGCCGCGAAGAAGACCCACGAGTTGATCCCACTGTGTCATGCGTTGTTGCTCAACGCCGTCAATATCGACATCAAGGCAGTGGCCCCGGACAGCATCCGTATCGTCGGCACGTGTCGCGTGCGCGGTCAGACCGGCGTCGAGCTGGGGGCGCTGACGGCGGTGTCGATCGCGGCGCTGACGATTTACGACATGTGCAAGGCCGTCGACCGTGGCATGACCATCGAGGGCGTCGGTCTGTTGCGCAAGGCCGGCGGCCGTTCGGGGACGTTCACGGTCGAGCAGCAGCGTTGAGTGGTTGTCAGCCCGGCGAGATCGTTGCCAGCAGGCCGATGCCAATGGTGAGTGCGAGGAATCCAAGCAGGAAAAGCGCCATCTTGCCCATGTGAATCTCCTTCAGAAAGGTTTGCAGTACAGCGTGGCTGGTTACTGCACAAACAGGCCGGTCAGGTCGGTTGAAGTGGCCGGGAATGGGCAAATTGTGCGACGCAGAGCTGTTTCAGTACAGATTCAGGTTTATCTTAAAAATACGGATCAGATGATCTGCAAGGCTGAACCTGTAGGAGCTGGCTTGTCCTGCGACCGGCGACGCAGTCGTCGTAAATCCTGCGCACTCGGTGTGTCAGTTACTCCGCCGAGTCTGCTAACGCAGCCCTGTTTCGCCTCCGGCACGTTACGCGGTCCCTTGTAGGAGCTGGCTTGCCCTGCGACCGGCGACGAAGTCGTCGTAAATCCTGTGTCTTTGGCGTGCCTGACACTCCGCCGAGTCTGCTAACGCAGCCCTGTTTCGCCTGGCGGCGAGTTACTTGGAAAAGCCCCAAGTAACCAAGGGCTTCTTTCCCCGCCATACGGTGCCTCGCTAATGCTCGGCATACCCTCACTCCGGCAATGCTCCGTGGGCACGCCGCGAATGGGCCATCCATGGCCCACGCGGCTCTCGCGGCATCCATGCCGCTCGGCCCACTGCGCATCGCCTGCGTTCGGCCTTCTGGGACGGGGCCCCAAGATCAAAAGCCAGATCAAAAGCCAGATCAAAAGCCGGCGTAACACAAATTCCCTGTGGGAGCGGGCTCGCCCGCGAAGGTGTCCTCAAGATCGCCGCCGACGGCAAGCCGGACTGCTACGGAACGGCGCGTGCCATTTGCCTTTGATTCTGGCCGCAGGCCGTGGGAGTGAGCTCTGCTCGCGATGGCGGTGGGTCAGACGGCACAGCATTGTCTGGACTGACGCCATCGCGAGCAGAGCGCCCTCCCACAAAAAAACTCTGCGCGTTCTCCTGCGGGAAATTCTTCAACCCCATAAAAAACGCCTCCACTCGGAGGCGTTTTCATGACGCAGGTACGTTCAACGCAGATCAAACCGGTCCAGGTCCATCACTTTGGCCCATACCGCCACAAAGTCCCTGACGAATTTCTCCTGCGCGTCAGCACTGCCATAGACCTCGGACACCGCACGCAATTGCGCATGGGAACCAAAGATCAGGTCGACGCGGGTGCCGGTCCATTTGACGTTGCCGGTCTTGCGGTCGACGCCTTCGAAGGTATCGTTGGCGGCCGAGGTGGCTTTCCATTCCACGCCCATGTCCAGCAGGTTGACGAAGAAGTCATTGGTCAGCGCGTCGGTCTTGTCCGTGAACACGCCGTGTTTGCTTTGCCCGGCATTGATGTTCAGCACCCGCAGGCCGCCGAGCAGCACGGTCATCTGTGGCGCGGTCAGGGTCAGCAGTTGCGCCTTGTCGACCAGCAACGCCTCAGCCGTCACCTTGTACTGCCCTTTCAGGTAGTTACGGAAGCCGTCGGCGATAGGCTCAAGGAAGCCGAACGATTCGACATCGGTCTGCTCCTGTGACGCATCGACACGTCCCGGACTGAACGGCACGGTCACGCTGTGTCCGGCATTTTTCGCTGCCTGTTCGATGCCGACGTTACCGGCCAGCACGATCAGGTCGGCCAGCGAGACTTTCTTGCCGCCGGATTGCCCGCCATTGAACGCGCTCTGGATGCCTTCCAGGGTTTTCAGCACCGTCGCCAGTTGTTGCGGCTGGTTGACCGGCCAGTCTTTCTGCGGTGCCAGACGCAGCCGGCCACCGTTGGCTCCGCCGCGCTTGTCCGAGCCACGGAAGGTCGACGCGGCGGCCCAGGCGGTGGCTACCAGTTGCGACACCGACAGGCCGGACGCGGCCACCTTGCCTTTCAGGTCGGCGACGTCCTGATCGTTGATCGGCTGATGATTCGCCTCCGGTAACGGATCCTGCCAGAGCAGTTCTTCCTGCGGCATTTCCGGCCCCAGATAACGGGCCAACGGGCCCATGTCGCGGTGGGTCAGCTTGAACCAGGCGCGGGCGAAAGCGTCGGCCAGTTGCTCGGGATTGTCCTTGAAGCGCCGCGAGATCGGCTCGTAGATCGGGTCGAAACGCAGCGCCAGGTCGGAGGTCAGCATCCGCGGTTCGCGACGTTTGTTCGCGTCGAAGGCATCCGGAATCTGCCCGGCACCCGCGCCGTTTTTCGGAATCCACTGATTCGCGCCGGCCGGGCTCTTGGTCAGTTCCCATTCGAAATTGAACAGGTTTTCCAGGTACTCGTTGCTCCAGCGGGTCGGGGTCGAGGTCCAGGTCACTTCCAGACCGCTGGTGATGGCATCGGCGCCCTTGCCGCTGCCGAAGGTGCTTTTCCAGCCCAGCCCCTGTTGCTCCAGACCGGCGGTTTCGGGTTCCGGGCCAACGTTGCTGGCAGGACCGGCGCCGTGGGTCTTGCCGAAAGCGTGGCCGCCGGCAATCAAGGCTACGGTTTCTTCGTCGTTCATCGCCATGCGGCCGAAGGTTTCACGGATGTCCTTGGCCGAAGCCGCCGGGTCGGGCACCCCTTCCGGACCTTCCGGATTGACGTAAATCAGCCCCATCTGCACCGCACCCAGCGGGTTTTCCAGATTGCGTCCGGGTGGTGTCGTGCGGCTTTCTTCCTCACCGTGTTTGGCCGGCTCGGCGACCAGCGTGCCGTCACCGGGCTGTTGCATGTCCTTGTGGGCGCCGTAACGGTCTTCGCCACCCAGCCAGGTGGTTTCTGAACCCCAGTACACGTCGTCGTCCGGCTCCCAGACGTCCGGGCGGCCACCGGAAAAGCCGAAGGTCTTGAAGCCCATGGATTCCAGCGCGACGTTGCCGGTGAGGACGATCAGGTCGGCCCAGGAAATGTTGCGGCCGTATTTCTGCTTGACCGGCCAGATCAGCCGCCGCGCCTTGTCCAGGCTGACGTTGTCCGGCCAGCTGTTGAGCGGCGCGAAACGCTGCTGACCGGCACCGGCGCCACCGCGTCCATCGCCGGTGCGGTAGGTCCCGGCGCTGTGCCAGGCCATGCGCACGAAAAACGGCC
Source organism: Pseudomonas sp. NPDC090208 (assembly GCF_044746785.1). Classification (NCBI taxonomy): domain Bacteria; kingdom Pseudomonadati; phylum Pseudomonadota; class Gammaproteobacteria; order Pseudomonadales; family Pseudomonadaceae; genus Pseudomonas; species Pseudomonas sp. NPDC090208. The sequence continues at coordinate 79,469 of NZ_JBIVCU010000022.1, read as the reverse complement.
CGTAGTGACCGAAGTCGGCCGGCCACCAGTCCTGGGAATTGGTCATGACGGCGAGCAGGTCTTTTTTCACTGCCGCGAAATCCAGACTCTGGAACGCCTTGGCGTAGTCGAAATCCTCACCCATCGGGTCGGACAGCGACGAGTGCTGGTGCAGGATTTTCAGGTTCAGTTGATTGGGCCACCAGTCGCGGTTGGTCGTACCACCGCCGGCAGCGTGATTGAACGGGCATTTCGATGCATTTGACATGGATGCTCCACCGTGGTCGCGGGAGCGCATGACGCAGGGCCCTCCACCGCCGGGGCACGCACGCCTGGCTCGCTCTGTTCTCCTGATCAGGTCCTACTGGCCGGCCGGAACCGACGCTGAATCAAGCCTAGCCCGCTTCCTCAATACTTCTAATAGTCAGCGTATTGCGCGCCGATAGAGAGGCTCTGTCAGGGCGCGCGCACGATTGTCACATTGCTGCCGGAATCGCTCTGCTACGCTGCCCGGCCCGCAAGCCAGACGGACCGAGCCCCATGATCACCTTCCGCACCATGACCCTGGATGACTACGACGCGGTCATCGAGCTGATGCGCGACACCCCCGGTATTTCCCTGCGCGATGCCGACTCACGCGAGGCCACCGTGCGTTATCTGGAGCGTAATCCCGGCATGAGCTTCGTCGCCGAAGCCGACGGACGGTTGTGCGCCTGTGTGATGTGCGGCCACGACGGGCGGCGCGGTTACCTGCAGCATTTGCTGGTGCTGCCGGCGTATAGGCAACAGGGCGTGGCCCGCGAACTGGTGCAACGTTGCCTGGACAGCCTGGCGCAACTGGGCATCCGCAAATGCCATCTCGATGTGTTCAAGACCAACACCAGCGCTGCCGCCTATTGGCAGCATCAGGGCTGGCAGTTGCGCACGGACATCGACCGCTATTCGTTTACCCGGCCAGGTGACGAGAACGCCTGATACGCAGCGCCCATCGAACAAAAGGCAGACACATATCCTGTAGGAGTGGGCTTGCCCGCGAATGCGTTCATCCAGTCGATACGTCGCTGCCTGACCTGACGCCTTCGCGAGCAGAGCTCCCTCCCACAAAGCGATGCGATGTCGGGTGATAGTCGTCATGACGCCAACCCCGTAGTAGCCTGACTTGCCAGTCATCGCCAACGCAAAATCCGTGGGAGCGTGGCTTGCCCGCGAAAGCGTCAGCCCAGACAACCCCGCGCCGGCTGACCCATCGCCTTCGCGGGCTAGCCCGCTCCCACAGGTTCGATGCTGTGATTTCTGTAGCAGCGAGCCAGACACTGCGAGTGTTGCCTGCAAACATGGAATCTCTCGCAGAACATCCAGGCTGCCGGGCGCCATCGGCTCAAGCCGTCGCCGACAAATGCTCATAAAGAATGGTCGCGCCCACCAGCATCAGCACCACGCCGCCGACGATCTCGGCGCGCTTGCCGACTACCGTCCCCAGCACGCGGCCAAGCATCACGCCGATGGTCACCATGACCGTGGTGGCGATACCGATAGCCAGCGCCGCCACCAGGATATTGACGTTGACGAAGGCCAGCCCGACGCCGACGGCCAGCGCGTCGATGCTGGTGGCGACGGCAGTGACCGCGAGAATGAAAAAGGAATGCTGATCGGGGCGCTCTTCCTCCGGGTCCTCGTGCTTGATGCCGTTCCAGATCATGTGCAGACCCAGCACCAGCAGCAGGATGAAGGCGATCCAGTGGTCCCAGCTTTCGACAAACTGATTGGCGACCTGGCCGATGCTCCAGCCGATGATAGGCGTGATGGCCTCGATCACGCCAAAGATCAGGCCGGTGCGCAGCGCTTCGGTGATGCGTGGCTTGTGCAGGCTGGAGCCTTTGCCGATGGCCGCTGCAAAAGCGTCCGTGGACATGGCCAGCGCGAGGAAGATCAGGGAAATCAGGTTCACAGCGGGTATCCAGTCGGGCAGTGAGTCAACGACGCAACCACACGCCCGACGCCAGGCATGGATGCATCGTTGGTCTCGCCAACCGGAAGGTGTTCACGCCACGGCATGCTGCCGAGAATGTTGACGTGAACGCGCAGGACCAGCGTCCTGAGCAGGCTACTCCCCAACAAGGGTGGCCACTATAGCGATGGCCGTGTGAAAAAACCATTAACGTTCAGAGGCAGGATCAATTGGACAGCGGTGACATGTGCTGCACGACCGCTGATCGGCCACTCTCGAACCGTCCAATAAAAACATATTTTAATGCTTAAATTAATCTTGTTGGACATTCCCACTTCCGAGGGTGCTGTCATGAAAACAAGAATTGCGCTCTACCTGCTGCTTGCCCTGTTCACCCTGCCCCTTTTCAGCCCGGCCGCCACGGCCGCAGCAACGCCGGCGGATTCCGCGGCCCTGAGCACACGGCTGGCCATGCGCGATCTATGGGTCGAGCATGTGTTCTGGATCAGGAACTACGCTGTCGCCAACCAGGCCGGCAACCATTCCGCCGCCGACGTCGCGGCCCGCGAGGTGGTCAGCAATGCCACGGCCATCGCCAACAGCATTGCCCCGCTCTATGGTCAGCCGGCGGCCGATCAGTTACTCAAGTTGTTGGCCGGGCACTGGGGCGCCGTCAAGCATTACAGCGATGCCACGGTGGCGAAAAACGCTGCCGGCAAACAGGCTGCCGTCAACGAGCTGACCAGCAATGCCGGGCAACTGGCCGAGTTTCTGGCCAAGGCCAACCCCAACTTGCCGCAGGCGACACTGATGACCCTGCTCAGCGCCCACGGCGGCCATCACGTGGCGCAGATCGACCAGCTCGCCAGCGGCGATTACACGGCCGAGGCGCAGACCTGGCAGATGATGCGCAAACACATCCTGGCTCTGGCCGACGCGCTGACGGCGGCGCTGGTCAAACAGTTTCCGGACAAGTTCTGACAACCCTCGCGAGGTGACCACATGCTGGAAGGACTGGGCCGTACTCAGCAGGATCTGCTCAACGCGCTGCTGCATCAGCCGGCCGGAATGAGCATCGACGATCTGGCGCTGAGCCTGACGATCACCCGCACTGCCGTGCGCCAGCATCTGGCAGCGCTGGAGCGCGACGGCCTGGTCATGCGCGGCGCCACCCGGCCCACCGGGCGGCGCCCCGAACAGCTTCATCAACTGACCGAATACGCCCGGGAGCAGTTTCCCCGTCAGTACTCGCTGCTGGCGAATCTGCTGATCGGCGAAGTGGCCGAGGCTCTCGGGCCCGAAGCGCTGACCCTGCTGATGCGCAACCTTGGCCGGCGCATGGCTGGCGATCTTGAACGCAGCGTGGTGGACGAACAGCGCATCGTCGAACGGATGAACCAGTCCGGCTACGAAGCCGAAGTGATTTTCCGCGCCCCCGCCGAAGCGGAAATCGTCGCCCACAACTGCGTGTTCCATCATCTGGCCCAGGCTCACCCGGTGGTCTGCGAGCTGGATCTGGCCCTGATCGGCGCCCTGGGCGGCGGCGAAACCGAACACCTGGAATGCATGGTCCGTGGCGGGCTGGTCTGCCGCTTTGCGGTTCACCGCACCGCCGGTAGCGGGCAGGACTGATATTCGCGGTGTGCATGTCGTAAGCGAGGGAGACCATGCCGGTTTGACACATCTTCCGCTGGCGCCACACAGGCACTATCGTCATGGGCGATTGTGCGTCCACCGTCGCCCTCACCCCATCGCATGCCCGTCCGGAGCCCGCCGTTCATGACTCGCCAGGAGAAAAGCATCACCCCCGCCGTGGACAGCACCAACCCGCGGCTGGGCATCTTGTTGTGCCTGCTGTCGATGCTGGTGTTCGCCAGCCAGGACGGTCTGACCAAGGTGCTGGTTCGCGACCTGCCCATAACCCAGATGGTCACGGTGCGTTACTGGGTGTTTGCATTGTTCGCCCTGGGCTATGCCAGTTGGCAGGGCGGTATTCGTCAGGCGGCGCGCAGCAAGGCACCCCGCTTGCAGATCCTTCGCGCGGTGGTGGGTGTCGGCGAGATTGCCCTGTTCGGCTTTGGCCTGCGTTTTCTCGGCATGGCCGACATGCACGCGCTGTTCGCGGTGTTTCCGTTGATGGCCCTGGCGCTGGCCGGCTGGACGCTGGGGGAAACCATCGGCGTACGCCGCTGGATCGCCGCCGCCATCGGTTTCACCGGCACGCTGATCATCCTGCGCCCCGGCTTTGGCGTGTTTCAGTGGGCGGTGGTGATTCCGTTGCTGTCGGCCTTCGCCTTCGCCTGCTTCAACGTGATGACCCGGCGCATCAGTCAGGTCGATCCGTTCGCCACCAACATGCTTTACGTCGCGGTGTTCGGCGCCATTGCCGTGTCGTGTGTCGGCATCCCGGCCTGGGTCACGCCGACGCCGAAGCAATGGCTGATGCTGTGTGTGCTGTCGAGCACCGGCATCCTCGGCCAGGTGCTGCTGATCCAGGCCCTGAAATACGCCCCCGCCGCCACCTTGCAGCCGTTCAACTACACCCTGCTGGTGTTCGCTACGCTGGTCGGGCTGGTGGTGTTCGGCGAATTCCCCGACCACTGGACACTGGCCGGCGCGGCGCTGGTGATCGTTGGCGGTTTGTATGCGTTGAAAGCCAGATCGTGACCGGACTGCCACGGGGTCGGCGGCACGGCCATGTGCGCTTCTGGCCGAAGGCCGTGGGAGCGGGCTTGCCCGCGATTGGGATGTGTCTGATCTGGCGTTGTAGCTGTTAACGCAGCTTGGTTTCGCTTGGCGGCGAGTTACGCGAACGCCTGTAGGAGCTGGCTTGCCCCGCGAGCGGCGACGCAGTCGTCGTAAATCCTGTGTCTTTGGCCTGTCTGATACTCCGCCGAGTCTGCTAACGCAGCCCTGTTTCGCCTGACGGCGAGTTACGCGGATCTTTGTAGGAGCTGGCTTGTCCTGCGACCGGCGACGCAGTCGTCGTAAATCCTGTGTCTTTGGCCTGTCTGATACTCCGCCGAGCCTGCTAACGCAGCCTTGTTTCGCCTCCGGCGAGTTACGCGGACCTTTGTAGGAGCTGGCTTGTCCTGCGACCGGCGACGCAGTCGTCGTAAAACCTGTGCATGCGGTGTGTCTGGGCTGACGCTTTAGCTGCTAACGCAGCCCTGTTTCGCCTGACGGCGAGTTACTTGGAAAAGCCCCAAGTAACCAAGGGCTTCTCACCCCGCCATACGGCACCTCGCTAATGCTCGGTGTTCCCTCACTCCGGCGACGCTCCGTGAGCCCGCCGCGAATGGGCCATCCATGGCCCACGCGGCTCTCGCGACATCCTGTCGCTCGGCCCACTGCGCATCGCCTGCGTTCGGCCTTCTGGGACGGGGCCCCAGATCAAAATCCAAAGCAAGATCAAAAGCTGGCGTAACACAGATTACCTGTAGGAGCGGACTTGCCCGCGAAGGCAACAGATCTTCAGTGGCAGAAACAGAGCCTTCGCGGGCAAGCCCGCTCCCACAGATCCGGCGGCCAATCGAACTGCGCTTATTGGGCCGCCGGCAGGAACTTCAGCAGGGCTTCGGTCACTTGTGCCGGTTGTTCTTCGGCGACCCAGTGGCCGGAGCCTTCGATGTTCACTGCCTGTACGTTGTCGGCCACATGGCGCAGGTGTTCGCCGATGATCGGGCCGAAGCTGCCGGCGCCGCCGATGCCCAGCACGGGCATGGTCAGTTTGTATTTGGCGAATTCGAGGTTGGCCTTCACGTCTTCCGGGAATGCGCGGTAGTAGGCGAACCCGGCGCGCAAGGCACCCGGTACTGCGTAGGCACGGCCGTAGACTTCGTCGGCTTCGTTATCGAAGGCGCGAGAGTTGACCGATTCGGAGTTGTGGAACCACTTCAGGTATTCCAGTTCCTTGCCGGCGATCAGCATCTCCGGCACATCGGCCACCGCGTAGAAGTGGAAGTGCCAGGTGCGGCTGGTCTGGGTGATGGTGTTCCACGGCTCGATGCCCGGCAGCGGCACGTCGAGGATCGCCAGATGGCTGATCTCGTCCGGGTGCTGCGCCGCGTAGGCGTAAGCGACCATGCCGCCCATGTCATGGCCGATCAGGTTGATGCTCGGCCCCAGGTTCAGCGCCTTGACCAGTGCGCGGATGTCGTCGGCGATCTGGGTTTTCTCATAGCCAGTGTAAGGCTTGGCGGTGTCACCCAGCCCGCGCAGATCCGGCGCCAGCACGGTGTATCCCTTGGCCACCAGTTGCGGCATCACGAAGCGCCACATATAGGAAGTGGAACCCCAGCCGTGCAACAGCACCACGGTCTGCTTGCCGCCACGGGCCAGCAGGTAGTGGTAGCGCACGCCGTTGACCTCGGTCTTGCCATCCTGAATCAGCGCGCGCGCCTGGGTCAGTTCGCTGCTGGCAGCGTCGAGGGTGGTGGCCGCCTGCGCGGTGTTCTGCAACGTCAGGCCACCGAGGGCCAGCATTGCCGCCAGCAGGGTCGAAATCATGGAGTTGGGCATGGTCGATCTCGTTCAGGAGAGTGTTGCGACCATAGTGAGTGACAGGATCGACGAAGACGCACAACGGGATTGGGCCAGATGTTCGAAACCTTCGAACGAGGGCAATGCTCCGTCCCGAGGCCCTCCTCCTGACACGCCCCAATTCATCAGCGACTTGATCGCTTGGTGGCGTTTTTGTAGGCCAATCACATACATCTCCGTCGGACGATTCCTGATTTTCGAAAGCAGCAGAATTTTCATCGCTTTGTTTAATGACGCCTTCGTAACCGCACCCCTATCGTCCGCGCTCTCATTCGACGATCAAGGACGTTACGCTTATGGCATTCGATGCTTTCATCAAAATTGAAGGGATTCCCGGCGACTCGCTGGATGAACATCACAAGGGCTGGATTGAAGTCACCGCCTACAGTTTTGGCGCCAGTCAAAGTGTATCGTCCAGTGCCCGATCTTCAGGAGGTGCAACGGCTGGTGGCGCCAACCTGCCTGACTTCACTTTCAGCAAGCGCCTGGACAGCGCCAGCAGCAAGCTTTTTGAAGCCGGCTGCAAGGGCTCTCATCTGCGCGAAGTGACGCTGTCACTCAGCCGTGCCGGGGGTGAGAAACTTCGCTATTTCAAGATCCAGCTTGAAGAGGTCCTGATTTCCAGCTTTTCCCACAATGGTGACAGTGGCGAACCACTGGAAGTCATCAGCCTCAACTTCGGACGCATCAACACCACCTACACCCAGCAGTCCCGAACGACCGGCCAGGCAAGCGGCAATATCTGCGGCGGCTGGGACCGAATCGCCTGCAAGCCTTATGCGTAAGGGGCACTTGCATGTCGAAATCCTATGCGTTCATCAACGATACAATGATCAACTACTCAACGCTGCGCGATAACGTCGTCACGGATGACCGCACACGCGCAAAGTTCGACCAGCTCAATGCACACATCTTCAATCAGGTCGTCATGCCCGGCCAACTGGTGCTGGTCAGCGACCATCCTTCACCCCTGTATACGCCGGAAGAAACGGAACTGATGTCGCTGGCCCGGGATGTGTATCTGTCGATGATCGGCAATGGCTATACCAGCGGCAAGTTGATGACGCAGAACTATGACCTGCTGCAAAGCATCATGTCGTACGGGTCCATCGGTATCGGCAGCAGCACGGCTGCGTGGAGCAAGCACCTCAAGGAACTGGAAAGCACGCTCAAGGAGATAGAAACCCTGCTCAAGAGCTGGAGGTCGAAAGCCATTGGCAACGATCAGTTCTTTGCACAACGGCAACTGCTATTCGGCCGACTCGACAAACAGCTGCAGGGCGTCGGCCATTTTGCCTCTGGCCTCAAACGCCAGGGCAAGATCAAGAAGATGTTGGGCATCTCCAGCAAGAGTTACCTGCACACAGGAGAAATCGCCGGCTATGCGAAAACGGTGAAAAAGATCTCGAAAACCGCCAGCGTGCTGGGCAAAGGCACTTACGTCGGCATCGCACTGGACGTCGGCGTGGGGGCGCTGGAGATTCAGGAGGCGTGCTCGATAGGCCGGGAGGAGCAGTGTGCGAAGGCGAAGTATGTGAATAGTGTAAAAACTGGTATTGGGATTACTGGTTCTGCAGCAGGCGCTGTGATAGGAGAAGCGGTTTTTTTAGGTCTATGTATTGGGTTGTCAGTACCATCTGGTGGAGCAGCCGCTTTGGTATGTTCGATCGTCGGCGGAGCCGCCGGGGCTTACACAGGAGGCATATACGGCTCCGAATTTGGAGAATTAACAGGATTGAAAATCTACGAGAGCCAACTCCCATGAAACTGCAGGCTAGCGACTTCGCACTGCTATCCCTTAGTGGGTTATTTATGACAGGGTTTAGTCTATTTGCTTATGCAGCAGCCACCAAAACAAATGAGGCGCTGAAGAGCTTTAAAAACAGCAAACTAATAAAAGATATACAGAAACAAAAACAGCATCTCGGGCTCATGGGAAAAATTTTAACCTTCAATATGATCGGTATGTCTATACTTTTTTCCGGCCCTTTGGCTCGTCGCAAGCTGGTTGACCGGGCCGAAATAAGAGCTTTTCCCAAAAATCTAAAACTATGGATTTTCGTGCCAATGTGCATGTACATACCGTCTTTTTTCCTACTCATATGGTTGACGCGCTAGCTTCGCAACTTCAGAGCCAACCGCATTTATGTATGTGCACCGATGAAATCCGGCATCCTTTTCTACTCAGACAACCAGCAATGACTATAAACGTCAGCAAATCAGATTTGATCATACTGTGCTGCCTATACATGGCATCCTTCATCGCACTGCTTTATGCAATGCTCTTCAAGTTGCACGCGATGAAAGCCCATTTGCAAAAAAGCAAAACCGTCACAAATACCAATAACCGTCTCCATGGGATAGGGTTCTTGGGAAAGCAATTACGGCTGAGTATGGTATGCATGTGTCTGGCGTGTCCTGGATTGTGAATTCGACGAGGGGTTCTCGACATCGCAGAGTTCAGACGTTTCCCTAAGAAGCTAAAATACTGGGCGTTGGTTCCACCGTATTTGATGCTGTGCCTGTTGATTTGCATGTATCTGTGGCAATGAGTTTCGCGTAGAAACTTTAGTATTCTGCAGAAGGGAGTCAAAGGTGAAAGTATCGACAAGTGCTGGACTATCTCGTTCGATCACGATACTTGGCGGCTTTGTCGATACTGAGACACCGCTTTTTTTCTAAGCAAAGGCACTTACGTCGGCATCGCACTGGACGTCGGCGCGGGGGCGCTGGAGATTCAGGAGGCGTGCTCGATGGTGCGGGAGGAGCAGTGTACGAAGGCGAAGTATGTGGAGGGTGGTAAAGCGTCCGCAGGAATATCGCTTGCTTGGCTTGGTGGATCGATCGGAACGACTATTGGACCAGCGATTTGTGTTGGATTAGGGATTCCATCTGGAGGAACAGCAACATTGGCTTGTGCACTTGTAGGTGGAGCTATAGGGGGATGGACAGGAGGAAAATTAGGCAGCATTGCAGGTGATGGGGCTGGCACATATCTATATGAGACATTAGGAAGGTAAAACAATGGGGTTAAGCATCACTATACTGACGGGCTTATCTATCATTGATGCGTTGGTTCTGTTCTGGATTGCCCGCTTCAAGATTGACGACTATGAAGCGAAGTTCAGCAATAGCAAATTAATAGTTGATGCCAAGAAAAATTGGACAGGCGCAGGCTTGTTGGGGCGCCAGATGCGCTTATCAGCTGTGATGAGCGGGATTGTATTTAGCAGTCTTTGGGCCCGCGAAGGCCTGATAAACAGCGATGAAGTAAAAAGCCTACCGCTCCGTCTGAAGTATTGGATTTGGATACCCTTTGCCACAGGAACAGGTACGATGGCGACTTTAATTACTTTGCTGTTGATTACTGAAAAACTCTCTTTTTAACCAATATTGGCATCCAACCCTATGTTGAATAGTCGGCGTATGCGCCAAATGTTGACACCGTTGTGCTGGAGATTCAGGAGGCGTGCTCGATAGGCCGGGAGGAGCAGTATAAGAAGGCGAAGTAGGCGCAGGCTTCCCGCTCAAAGATTCGCCGTTCTGATTCAATCGACGCCGCCACTCAGCACACCGGCTGTTCCAGCTTGACCGCCGGCACCCGGTGCCGCCGCGCCGCCCAGGTCACGCCGCCCACCAGCAAGGCGATCGACGCTACCTCCATCAGGCCCGGCAGGCGCTGGGCGAAGATGAAGCCGTAGACGCAGGCGAACAGGGTTTCGAAGACGATCATCTGTCCGCCCATGGACGCCGGCAGGCGCCGCGAACAGGCGTTCCACAAGGCGTTGGCCAGCCACGAGCCGCACAGTGCGAGGAAGGTGCAGACCCAGAAGAAGATCATCCAGCGGCTGTGTTCGAGGTTGGCCGGCACCATGTCCGGGAACAGCGCCCAGACCACCAGACCAAAACCGATGGCGACGATGCCGGTGACGATGCCCATCAGGGTCGACCATTCGCTGCTGTTGAAATGGCTCTGCTTGAGGTAGCGGGCATTACGGGTGGCGAACCACGACCAACTGACCACGCCGCTGAAGCCGCAGGCGATGCCCAGCGCCAGGGAGAACGGCGAGGTCGCGGTGCTTGGCGCCACCGCGTGTTGCAGGCTGGTCGATGCGATGCCGAGGAATATCAGCAACAACGGCAACTTGAGCTTGCTCAGAGGCAGCGAGCCGCTGTCGCCACGCCCGAGAAAGGTGATCGCCACCGGCAGCATGCCGTTGATCAGCGCGCCGGTGGTGACGCCGCTGAGCTGAATGGAAGCGCCGAGCAAGGCGTAGTTGAGTACGTTGCCGGTCAGTGACAGACGCAGCAGCATCAGCAGGTCGGCGCGGGTCAGCCGCTTCAACAACCGCGAGGCGAAGGGCAAGGCAACCAGCAGGGAAAACGCGCCATACAGAGCAAAACGCACGCTGCTGATCAGCACCGCGTTGAACTCGGGCAGCAGCGACGGGCCGATGATCACACCACCCCAGATGGCCCCCGCCAACACTGCAAACACCATCGCACCTTTCATCACATCCACTCGGGTCGGTCATTTTGGCGAGAGTCTAGCGGTGACAAGCGCCGTTCACCTGCGATAAAAAGTCAGCGAGACATTCCTGTCGAGAATGTCTGAACCCGGGAGTGAACATCATCAATCGTTACCTGCGCGCCCTGCCCCCGCTGGAAACCCTGATCACCTTCGAAGCCGTGGCGCGCCATGGCAGCTTCACCCACGCGGCGTCAGAGCTGTTCCTCACGCAAAGTGCGGTGAGCAAGCAGATGCGCCAGCTGGAGGAAAGCGTTGGCGTGCCGCTGTTCGAACGCAAGGCCCGTGGCGTGACCCTGACCTCTGCCGGAGAGGAATTGCGGGTGACGGTCAATCTGACGCTCACGTCCCTGCACCAGAGCGTGACGCGGATCCGCAATGTGCATCAGGCCAATGCCGTGTCGGTGCTGGCGACCCATGCCTTCGCGCAGTTCTGGCTGTTCCCCAAGCTGATCGAGTTCAACAAGGCCCATCCCGAAATCGCCGTGCATGTCCACGCCATCAATGAAATCGACGAAGCCAGCCTCAACGATTTCGACCTCGGCATCCTGTATGGCGATGGCGAATGGACGTCGCTGAACAGTGATTTCCTGCTGCCCGAGGTGGTCTACCCCGCCGCCCATCCGTCGCTGGACGTGTCCGGCATCGAAACCCTGGAGCAACTGAGCAAGGCCAATCTGGTGCAGATCGACACCTCGGCCTGGCACTGCCTGGACTGGCACCAGTGGTTCCGCTATCTGGGGGTGGATTACGCCGCGCCGGACAACGCCCCGGTGTTCAACCAGCTGACCCTGGCCTTCCGCGCCGTGCAGCAAGGCATGGGCATCGGCCTGGCCTGGACCTTCATGGGTGACGAAGCGGTGGCCCGTGGCGAATTGCAGCGTGTCACTCGCTTTGAGTGCGTGACCGGGTTTGGCGAGTATCTGGTTTCGGTGAAGCACCGCCCGCTGTCACCCTGTGCCGAGGTGTTTCGCCAGTGGCTGTTGGCGGCAGGCCTGTAGGCACGGCCCGGATGTAGATTGTGGGAGCGAATTCATTCGCGATTGGCCATTCCAGCCGACGAAGGTTCGTCGTCTGCACCGCCGTATCGCGAATGAATTCGCTCCCACACCGCCGATTTACCGGCTACCCGAGCGCCGCCTCAATCCAGATCCGCCGCCGAATGCCGCTCCGGCACTTGATTGCCTTCCTCGCCCCAGGTGCGGTTGACCCGCAGGCCGCGGATCACGGCCGGACGTTGGGCAATGGTCTCGGCCCAGCGCTGCACATGGGTGTAGGACTGGGCATCGAGGAACTCGGCCGAACCGTAGACGGTGTTGCGCACCACCTGGCCGTACCAGGACCACACGGCGATGTCGGCGATGGTGTATTCGTCGCCGGCCAGGTAAGGGGTTTCAGCCAGGCGACGGTCGAGCACGTCCAGTTGGCGCTTGGCTTCCATGGTGAAACGGTTGATCGCGTACTCGATCTTTTCCGGCGCATACACGTAGAAATGCCCAAAGCCGCCGCCCAGATACGGTGCCGCGCCCATCTGCCAGAACAGCCAGTTCAGGGCCTCGGTGCGCTGCGCCGGATTCTTCGGCAGGAACTCACCGAATTTTTCCGCCAGATACAGCAGGATCGAACCGGACTCGAACACCCGTACCGGTGGCTCGACGCTGCGGTCCAGCAAGGCCGGGATTTTCGAGTTGGGGTTGATCTCGACGAAACCGCTGGAGAATTGCTCGCCTTCACCGATGCGGATCAGCCAAGCGTCGTACTCGGCGCCGCTGTGGCCGAGAGCCAGCAGCTCTTCGAGGAGGATGGTGACTTTCACGCCATTGGGCGTGGCCAGCGAATACAGCTGCAGCGGCTGCTTGCCGACCGGCAGGACTTTTTCATGAGTGGGGCCCGCCACCGGGCGGTTGATGCTGGCGAACTGACCGCCGGACGGTGCTTCGTGGGTCCAGACCTTCGGTGGAACGTATTCGGTTTTGCTCATGGGACAGACATCTCCGGGTGGTGCGCCGACACGGCAGCGCAAGGAAAACGTTTCAGCGCCGATTCTGCCTGTGTTGTTCGGCGGCTGCTAATAACTGGAAGGCATTCCCTAATAGCTCCATTCATCCGGCCGCGCCAGAGGTGGCTCAGCGGGTCACTATAAATGCCGGGGTTGCCACTCGACCGCCTACAGGCCAGGCATATGATCGAGCCTTGTCATGACCTGCGGAGGTGCCCTATGGGATTCACGATTTGCTACAGCTTTCAAGGAAGCGAGCGAGTGATCGAGTGCCACGAAAACAGCCTGTGTGGACATGACGCCATCTATTACGCCCTGCTGCATTGCGGCGCCGACCTTCGCACCGAGGCGGGCCAGTGGCAGGCCAGCTATCCGTCGATGGTCGCGGCGGCGGAACGCTCCGGTGTCAGCGATGTGCGCTGGCATCGTTCGGCGCAAAGCGCATCGGCCTGACCGGAGCCTGGGCCAACCCATGGCTCGACCTGTAGGAGCGAACTCATTCGCTCCCACACCGTTCAAGGCCACCTCGCATCACACCCGAGTCTGCGACACCAGTTCGACCTGCGCGCCCCACGGCGTGAGGAAGTAGAACCAGCGCACACCGTCCGGGTTGGTGATCGGCTCGTTGAGCACTTTCAGGCCGCGAGCCTTGATCGCCGCCAGGCTCTGATCGATGTCGGCTGTCATCAGCGCCACATGGCTCGCACCGGCATCATCGCCATGGGGGAACTGCGGGTCGACGTCGGCACCTTCATAGTGAAACAGCTCGATCTTCGCGCCACCGGCCAGTTGCAGCATGACGAAGCGCTGCAGCTCGCTGGAGGCGTGCCAGCGGAATTGCTGTTTCCATTGCGCCGGGATGGCGCCGGGGCGGGTGTCGGAAATGACTTTTGCGCCCGTCAGTTCGGTGAAGAAGCGGATGGCCGCGTCGATGTCCGGCACGTTCATGCCGACATGATCAATGCCCAAGGTATGTAACGGCGCGTTCTGCAACGGCGCGGAGGCCGGGTTCGAAGCTCTTTGCGCGGGCAATGTGGCGGCGTGCGCGGCCACACCCAGAGTCACGGCCAGTGCCATGACGGCGAATTTCAATGCATGCATGGGAATGTCCTTCAGCGATACGGAAAGGGAGCGGCGTTGCGCCGCCCCCGGGCTGGATTCAGATCTGCGCCAGACCACCGTCGACAAACAGTTCGGCGCCGTTGACGAAGCTGGCATCGTCGGACGCCAGGAACACCGCTGCCTTCGCCACTTCTTCCGGCTCGCCGACACGGCCCATCGGCACCTGTGCAGCCATGTAATCGAGCAGCCCTTGCTGTTGCGCCGCATCAGGACCGGCCAGTTCCACCAGGCCTGGAGTACGGATCGGACCAGGGCTGAGGATGTTGACCCGCACGTCGCGTTCCTTGAGGTCGAGAATCCAGCTGCGAGCCAGGGCACGCACGGCCGCTTTCGACGCCGAGTACACGCTGAACGCTGCGGTGCCCGAGCTGCCGGCGGTGGAGCCGGTGATGATCACCGAAGCCTTCTTCGCCAGCAGTGGCAAGGCCTTCTGCACGGTGAACAGCACGCCTTTGACGTTACGGTCGAAGGTGTCGTAGTAGTGTTCTTCGGTGATCGCGCCCAGCGGCAGCATCGAACCGCCACCGGCGTTGGCAAACAGCACGTCGATATGGCCGTGGGCCTGCTGGATGCGAGCGAACAGCGCGTCAAGCTGATCGAGCTTGCTGGAGTCGACCTGCACGCCGGTGGCGTTGCCCAGTTTGGCGACGGCGGCGTCGAGTTCGGCCTGACGGCGACCGGTGATGTAGACGTGAGCACCTTCAGCGACGAAACGTTGCGCGGTGGCCAGGCCGATGCCGGTGGTGCCGCCGGTGACGACTGCGATTTTGCCTTCGAGTTTGCGAGTCATGATGTTTCTCCAGGTAGGTAAGCGTTTGCTGGCAGCCGGTAGTGGCTGCGATGTGGGAGAAGCATATCGACGGCGGACGATTGTCAAAATAGAATTGTCCGCAATCCATCGTTGCAGAAATGAAATGAGCAAACTTCCCGATTTCGAAGGTCTGGCCATGTTCGCCAAAGTGGCTGAAGAAGGTTCGTTCGCCGCCGCCGCGCGGATCATGGGCGTTTCGGTACCCACGGTGTCGCGGGCTGTGGCACGGCTGGAGGAGCGTCTCGGTGGCCGGCTGTTCAACCGCACCTCACGGCAACTGGCGCTGACCGAGTTCGGCACCAGCATGGCCGCCAGGGCCGGCGAGATTTATCGTCAGGCTGAAGAAGTGGAAAGCGAAGCCCAGGAGCTGTCGGTACAGCCCCGTGGGCAGGTGCGTCTGGCGGTGCCGATGTCGTTCGGCCTGCGCTGGATCACCCCGCTGCTGCCGGCCCTGATCCGCAAATACCCGGAACTGTCGGTGGACCTGCACCTGTCCGACGCCTCCGTGGACCTGATCGCCGAGGGCTTCGACGCCGCTCTGCGGATTGCCGCGCTGCCGGACTCGTCGCTGGTGGCGCGGCGCATCTGCGCGGTGACGCAGTATCTGGTCGCCTCGCCTGCCTATCTTGAGCAGCATGGTCGACCCAAACATCCCCGCGAACTCGCCAGCCGCACCTGCCTCAGTTATGCCTACCGTGCCCGCAGCCAGGTGTGGCGCTTCACCCACGCCGACGGCACCGAAGAAGACGTGGTGCCTACCGGCCCGTTGCGGGTCACCAACTCCGATGCGATGTTGCCGGTGCTGCTGGAAGGCCTGGCCATCGCCGAGCTGCCGGAATTCATCGCCAGTGAATACCTCAGGGATGGCCGCCTGGAAGTGCTGCTGCCGGACTGGAGCATGACCCGTGGCGGCCTGTATTTCGTCACGCCCTCGGCACGCACACGGCCGGTGAAGATCAAGGCGCTGTCGGATTTCTTCGCCGAGCACCTGAGCGATCCGGCGTGGCGCTGGTCGCGCTGATTCGAGCCACGTCATTACAAATATGAAACGGTGACTTTCTACAGTTGCCGTTTTCGCATTGTCGGCAGTCCTTTACCTTGAATGGGTCAGCACACCGCTGCTTCCTCTCAAGGGCATCCACCCAAGGACACCGACCATGAACACCCCCGTACAACTGTTGCAAAGCTATCTGGAGTCGATTCAGAACCCGCAAGCCGCTGCCGCGCTGTTCGCCGCCGATGGCGTACTGGAACTGCCCTACCTGCAGACTCTGGGTATTCCCCACCGCGCCGAAGGCCCGGCGCAGATCGAACAGTTCATCCGTGGCCTGCTGGCCAAAGTGCCGGACTTCAAGTTCCGCTGCGTGCGCTTCTACATCGATACACCGGATCAGGCTTTCGCCGAATACGACGTGGAAGCGCTGGTGCCCGCCACCGGCCGCGTCTACAAGCAGTCCTACGCCGGCCGCCTGGTCGCCCGCGACGGCAAGATCCAGCTGCTGCGCGAATCGCTGGACACCGTGGCCGCGCAGCGGGCGTTTGCGCCGGTGGAAGCGGACTGACACCACCGTACAGAACACCTGTGGGAGGGAGCTCTGCTCGCGATAACGTTCTTCCAGCCGATTCATGGTTGGCTGACACACCGCCATCGCGAGCAGCGCTCCCTCCCACAGGACCGAGATCGTCTGCGCCCGGTTTCTGTACACCACGATCATCAACCTGTCTTTTCCGGTCATTGAGGCCCTGCTGTTGGCGGACTAACGTCAAGCGTTCCGACAACAAGAAAAAGGACCGCCCATGACCACTCCCACCCTCCATCCCGAAGCCGCCGCCTCGTTGCAACGCTGGCACGCCATGGTTGCCGCCGCGGATCTTTCGACGCTGCCCGGGTTGCTCGCGCCCAACGTGGTGTTTCGCTCGCCCATGGCCCACAGCCCGTACCCGGGCGCGCCGGTGGTGGCGACGATTCTCGGCACCGTGCTGCAGGTGTTCGAGGACTTTCGCTATCACCGGGAACTGGCGACGGACGACGGCCTCAACGTGGTTCTGGAGTTCAGCGCCAGGGTTGGCGACAAGGCACTCAAGGGCATCGACATGATCCGCTTCGACGAGCACGGCAAGATCGTCGAGTTCGAAGTGATGGTCCGTCCGTTGAGCGGCTTGCAGGCGCTGGGCGAGGAAATGGGCCGCCGTCTGGCGCCCTATCTGGCAGCGCACAAAGGCGCGAAATAAGCGGTTTGGCGCCGGGCGGGTTGCCTCAGTCGGCCGGCAGCGCCTCGCCGCGGGACACGGTGCGATCCACCAGACGAATGCTGTCCCGGCCGCCGCGCTTGGACTGATACAGGGCAACGTCGCCCTGCTCGATCAGCGCCGTCAAACTGTTGGGCGGCTGATCGAACAGCGTGGCGCCGATGCTCAGGGTGACCGCCTCCGGGGTGCTGAAAGTGGCTGCCGTGGCCCGGTGAAACTGCTCGCGCAGGCCATTGCCCAATTCGACGACCCCCTCCCCCGACGCCTGCCGCAGCAGGATGACGAATTCGTCGCCGCCCAGCCTTGCGGCCAGTGCGCCTTCCGGCAGCGCGGCACGGATCATCTCGCTCAATGCCACCAGCAGACGGTCGCCTGCGGTGTGGCCGAACAGGTCGTTGACCAGTTTGAAGTTGTCGATGTCGATCAGCAGCAAGGCCGCCGGCCGTGACGGCGACACGCCTTCGAGCAGGCGCGGCGCACGCATTTCCAGGGCGCGGCGGTTATACAGCGCGGTCAGCGGATCGCGCGCTGCCAGCCGTTCGATGCGTTTTTCCCGACGATGACGCTCGGTGCCGGTCATGGACAGGGCGATCAACATGATCGCCATGGTGCCCTCGACCAGCGAAATCTGAATGATTTCACCGCGAAACGCTGCCAGATCGATCAACGTGCCCGGCAGCACCGCCGTGACGGCCTTGGCGAAGTAGAACAAGCCGTGGGTAAGCAACACGTAACGCAGCTGGACGGCGCCGACGCTCAAGGATTTGCCATGGGGGCGCAGCAGGAAACTGGCGCGCAGCATCAGCACGGACACCAGCAGTGAGTTGACCATCAACATGATCTTCGACCACGACGGGTCTTCCGGCAGCAACAGCAGGCCCAGCCAGCCGACGAACATCAGGTACCAGGCCCGCGACAGTCGGGATTCGGTAAAGCGCGCAACGCCCAGCAGAAACAGCCAGTGCGCGACCACCAGCAGACCGTTGGCGAACCAGATACCGATCAGCAGCAAGCCACTGCTGCGCAGCAGTGCCAGGGTCGAACCGACGGTGATCGTGGCGAAACCGGCACTCCAGAACAGCAACGACGACTCGCGCACACTGCGCCACTCGATCGCCAGATACAGCGCGGCCGCGGCTGCCAGGGCTATCGAGAGGGTCAACATGGTAGGAGGATCGAGCGCCATAAACGGACTGGCCTGTCAGGTTTGCGATAAAGGGCGCGATTGTAGCGTTTACGCTGGGTTTGCACAGCGCCGCGCTGTCGCAGCAACCGCCTTGCACGGATGTGCCGCCACAAGGGGTCGTCCAGCTTATCGGCAGACGTCGGCGAAGGTTGATGCCAGCCCATCGGAGCGCCGTCTGCGCACAGTCTGACAGCGTCGGGTATGTACATTACGACGGCTTGATTTCAGAGGAGATACACCACGTCATGCAGACATTCGACTGACACCCCGCAACCTGTGGCAGAGAGCCCTGCTCGCGATAGCGGTGGGTCATCCAGCACCAACGTGACTGGCCCAACGCATTCGCGGGCAAGCGCGCTCCTACAGATTCCGGGCGTGACACAAAACCTGTAGGAGCCGGGCTTGTCCCGCGACCTGGCGCGAAGCGGCAGTAAACCCAGACGGCCATGTATATCTGACACACCGCGTTCACCGGTTTTACGACGACTTCGGTCGGACGCGACCCCGGCGCGCTCGCAGGGCAAGCCAGCTCCTACAGAAACCGTGAAAATCACCCGTAGCAGCACGGCTTGCCGGCGGCAGCGATCTTGCGGACGAATCCGCCGGCAAGCCGGACTGCTAGGGATGGAGTTGCGCGGACGGCTATTTTGCCGCCGCTTTGGCCCGCGCCGCGTGCAGTTTCTTGTAGCTGTCGATCAGGCGCAGATGGCGGTCGAGGCCTTCCAGTTTCATGCTGGTCGGGGTCAGGCCGTAAAAACGCACGCTGCCTTCGACCGAACCGATCACCGCGTCCATCCGCTCATTACCGAACATCCGGCGGAAGTTGGTTTCGTAATCGGCCAGTTCCAGGTCTTCGTCCAGCTGAATCTCCAGCACCACGTTCATCGCCTGATAGAACAGGCCACGCTCGACGGTGTTGTCGTTGTACTGCAAGAACGCCTCGACCAGATCCTTCGCCTCGTCGAACTTCTTCAGCGCGACGTTGATCAGCAGCTTCAGTTCCAGAATGGTCAACTGGCCCCACGCGGTGTTGTCGTCGAACTCGACGCCGATCAGCGTGGTGATGTCGGTGTAGTCATCCAGCTCGCTGTCTTCCAGACGCTTGAGCAGTGCCTTCAACCCTTTGTTGTCCAGGCTGTGCAGGTTGAGGATGTCTTCGCGGAAGAACAGCGCCTTGTTGGTGTTGTCCCAGATCAGGTCTTCGATCGGATAGATCTCGGAATAACCCGGCACCAGAATCCGGCAGGCGTTGGCACCGAGGTCGTCGTAGACGGCCATGTACACTTCCTTGCCCATGTCTTCGAGGATGCCGAACAGGGTCGCGGCTTCTTCGGCGTTGGAGTCTTCACCCTGGCCGGAGAAGTCCCACTCGACGAACTCGTAGTCGGCACTGGCACTGAAGAAACGCCACGACACCACGCCGCTGGAGTCGATGAAGTGCTCGACGAAGTTGTTCGGCTCCATCACCGCGTGACCGGCGAAGGTCGGCTGCGGCAGGTCGTTCAGACCCTCGAAACTGCGGCCCTGCAGCAACTCGGTGAGGCTGCGCTCCAGCGCCACTTCGAAACTCGGGTGTGCGCCGAACGAGGCGAACACGCCGCCGGTACGCGGATTCATCAGGGTCACGCACATGACCGGGAATTCGCCGCCCAGCGAGGCGTCCTTGACCAGCACCGGGAAGCCCTGCTCTTCCAGCCCCTGAATGCCGGCCAGAATGCCAGGGTATTTCGCCAGCACCTCTTGCGGCACGTCGGGCAGCGCGATTTCACCTTCGAGAATTTCGCGTTTGACCGCGCGCTCGAAGATTTCCGACAGGCACTGCACCTGGGCTTCAACCAGGGTGTTACCAGCGCTCATGCCGTTGCTGAGGTAGAGGTTTTCGATCAGGTTGGACGGGAAGTACACGGTCTCGCCGTCGGACTGCCGCACATACGGCAGCGAGCAGATGCCGCGCTCGACGTTGCCGGAGTTGGTGTCGTACAGGTGCGAGCCGCACAGTTCGCCGTCGCGGTTGTAGATGTTCAGGCAGTACTCGTCGAGGATTTCCGTCGGCAGTTCGTCCTTGGGACCCGGCCGGAACCAGCGCTCGGTTGGGTAATGGACAAACTCGGCGTTGGCGATGTCTTCGCCCCAGAACTGGTCGTTATAGAAGAAGTTGCAGTTCAGCCGCTCGATGAACTCGCCCAGCGCCGAAGCCAGTGCGCTTTCCTTGGTCGAACCCTTGCCGTTGGTGAAGCACATCGGCGACTGCGCATCGCGAATATGCAGCGACCAGACGTTGGGCACGATGTTGCGCCACGAAGCGATCTCGATCTTCATGCCCAGGTCGGCGAGGATGCCCGACATGTTGGCGATGGTCTGCTCCAGCGGCAGATCCTTGCCGACGATATAGGTGCTGGAGTCGGCTGCCGATGTCGGCATCAACAAGGCCTGCGCATCGGCGTCGAGGTTTTCCACCTCTTCGATGATGAACTCGGGGCCGGCCTGCACCACTTTCTTCACCGTACAGCGGTCGATGGAGCGCAGGATGCCCTGACGGTCCTTGTCCGAGATGTCGGCGGGCAGCTCGACCTGAATCTTGAAGATCTGGTTGTATCGGTTTTCCGGGTCGACGATGTTGTTCTGCGACAGGCGAATATTGTCGGTGGGAATATTGCGGGTCTGGCAGTACAACTTGACAAAGTAAGCCGCGCACAGGGCAGACGAAGCCAGGAAATAGTCGAACGGACCCGGTGCCGAGCCATCACCTTTATAGCGAATGGGCTGATCGGCGATCACCGTGAAGTCATCGAACTTGGCTTCAAGCCGAAGATTGTCGAGAAAGTTGACCTTGATTTCCATGCGGGATTACCAGAAGAACCAGAAAACGAAATGGCGGCCATTATCCGGTTTTTCTGTGGGAAGTCTTGCGTTTTTAAGCCCGCGCCGCCGGTCGGTCAGCCGCGTGCAACGGGCTCAGAGCACCAGAACGAAACGCTCTTCCGGCCATGTCCATGAATGCTTGCTCCTGTGATGTCGACAGGCAAGGTACAGCAAACCCCGGGGGCCTTGGCAACGACATACCCCGTGGGAGAGAGCTCTGCTCGTGATAGCGTCGGGTCAGTCGACGCCCAGGGGCTGCTCTGCCGCAATCGCGAGCAGAGCTCCCTCCCACGGCCTTCGGCCAGCAGCAAAAGTGGATGGGTATTCGCTGACCCTTAGCAGTCCGTGTAGCGCTCTCGATCGCAGGCTTACACCGGCTCCGCTGCCAGCACATCGTCAATCCAGCGAATCTGCCGGGCCAGGTCCTGCACTTTTTCCTCAAGCAGACCCGGCTGTGCCCGGCGCAACTGGCCCAGCGCCTTTTGCTTCAAACGCAACAGCCGTTGCCATTTGGTGAAAAACGCGGGGCTGCGTTCGCGCATCAGCAGCGGCCCGAAATACAGCTCTTCGGCGCTATACGACAGCGGCCCTGAAGGCTCGGCAACGATGATCTCGTAATCGAACCGGTTCTCCCGCAGCACTTCCTCAAAGACGATGCGATAGCCCTGCTCCATCAGCCACAGACGCAACGGCTGTTCACCGCCGTTGGGTTGCAGGATCAGTCGCTCGCGGCCGTTCAGGCGCGCCTTGCCGGCGTCGAGAATGTCGCGAATGGTCTCACCGCCCATGCCGCACAGGCTGATCGCGGTGATGCCGTCGCCCGCCTCGATGGCCTGCAGACCATTGGCCAGGCGCACCTGAATCTGCTGCTCCAGACCGTTCTCGCGCACGGTACGCTCGGCGGCGCTGAACGGCGTCAGCGCCACTTCACCCGCCACCGCCATGGCGATGACACCCCGGCGCGCCAACGCCACCGGCAGATAGCCGTGGTCCGAGCCGATATCGGCCAGCCGCGCGCCCTCCGGCACATGCGCCGCCACACGCTCAAGGCGCATGGACAATGTCTGTTCGTTCAACTGCCGCCCCTTCTCGCCAAACCTGCCCGGCAACTCGGGCCGGATCGGGGCGCGATTCTGGCGGGTGGGCGGGGGTATTTCAAATGTGTGCGATCAACTGACTCAAGACGCTTCGATCTTTTCGCCGCCCAGGGTGAGCGATCAACTGCCGCGCTTGAGCAAATACGTGTCCATGATCCAGCCGTTGGCCTCCCGCGCCGCCTTGCGCACGCGCTCGATTTCGTCGGCCACATCGCGCAACTTCCCGGCAATGAGAATTTCATCCTCGGTGCCCAGGTACGCGCCCCAGTAGATATCGATGCCCTGATCGGCCAGGGTTTTGTAGGCGTTGTCCGCATCGAGCATCACCACCACGCTGTCGACATCTGAAGGCAAGCCTTCGGCCAGACGGCGTCCGGTGGTGATTTCGATGGATTGGCCGATGTTGTTCAGCGGGATCTTGTGTTGCGCCGTCAGGGCCTGGACGCTGGTGATGCCGGGGATCACTTCGTAGTCGAGCTGATGCCGGCCGCTTTTGATGATGGCGTCGAGAATACGGATCGTGCTGTCGTACAGCGATGGATCGCCCCAGACCAGAAAGGCGCCGCACTCTCCGTCCTGCATTTCTTCGGCGATCAGCCGTTCGAAGGTGAGTTGCTTGTCGCGGTTCAGATGGTCGACAGCATTGAGGTAATCGACGCCCTCGCGCTGGCGTTCCGGGTTCAGCGCCTCGACCACCCGGTAGTTGCGCCCGGTGATGTAGCGCTCGCAAATGTCCTTGCGCAGGTGATTGAGCTTCTCCTTGCTCGGCCCCTTGTCCATCAGGAAAAACACGTCGACGCGGTTGAGTGCGTTCACCGCTTGTATCGTGATGTATTCGGGATTGCCGGCACCGATGCCGATGATCAGTATCTTTTTCATGGGGGGCCTGCGTTACGGGGTCGCGGATGCAGGTAACGGTAGCGGTTGTCGCCCATGAAATCTCTCGCGGATAAATTCGCTCCCACAGAACAGGCAAAGCGCGCGCAGCACTGTGGGAGCGAATTCATTCGCGATTGGCCGGGGCAGACGACATATCTGCGTCGCCGGCCAAATCCTTCGCGGATAAATCCGCTCCCACAGAACAGGCAAGCCCCGCACTCAGCTTTAGAACACCAGGGTCAGCAACTGCTTGCTTACCGCTTCTTCGATGCTCAGCGCTGCCAGCCACGAAGTCTTGACGTTATCCGGCAACGGGTTGTTGGCCAGGCGGATGGACAGCTCCCCGAACGCGCCACGGGCGTTGACCTCATGGACGTTCTTGTCGACGGTCGGGTCGGCCACCAGTTCCACTTGCGTCTGGTCGAAGCCCACCCCGGACAAGGCCACCGCCGCAGTCACGTTGGCGTTCTTGGGAAAACGGCTGGAGGCCTGGGCTGCGGTGCCACGAAAGATCGTGGTCGGCACAGTGATCTGCGCCAGATCGAACTGCTCTTCCGCTGGCGTACCGGCCCAGGCTTGCGGCGGCTTGCGGCCGACGTAGAGCACTTCGTCCAGACCCGCCGCACGGGCCGAGCGCATCGCATCCAGGCCACCGATGGCGCCCGACACCAGAATCAACCGGGCGCCGCCACGTTGTGCGGCCTGCTCCAGATCATGGGCCAGCGCGGTATCGGCCAGCGCGCCGATCGAGGCGATGACCACGTCGATTCCGGCCTGCAGAAACGCTGGCACCGAATGCACCACCGCGCCGTGGCCAGCGCATTCGATGACCAGATCCGGTTGCCAGTCGATCAGGTGCTGCACCTCGGTGAACAGGCTGAGTTGTTTTTCCAGCACATAGCCCTCGGCATGGGGCGCGTGGTCGATGGCGGCGTAGACCGCGTCCGGCAGGTGCTGGGTCTGCAGCGCATGGAGCACGCGCTTGCCGATGGCGCCGAGGCCGATGATGCCGACGCGGCGAATGGTGTGATTGCTCATGTTTGAGCCTCCCAGAATTGACGCAACAACACGGTGTAGGGTTGGGTGCGGGTCACCGGCGCAAAGTGGCCGCCGCTCAGTTCGTGCAGGCGCGCGCCAGGAATCACCGCGGCCAGTTCCTGCGAATGGTGGAACGGAATGACGTAATCGTCCGCCGCGCCGATCACTGCCACCGGCAGCTTCAGCGACGGCAGTTCAGCGCGGCGCGAATAGCCGAGCAGCATGTCCATGCGTGCCTGGGTCATCGCCGTGTCCAGCGTCGACGGCTGATCGAAATCCAGCGCGGCGGCTTCGGCAAAGTGCTCGCCGTAAAAGCTCGACGGGTACGCGACCAGACGGGTCAAGGCGTTGTAGGCGGTGCCGCCCAGCCGCTCCAGCAGGTATTTGCGGTAGGCGAAAAAATCCTCGAAGCGCTTGTCGGGCCTGGCCCAGCCGCTGCTCAGGACCACGCTGGCGACCCGCTCGGGGTGATCCAGCGCCAGGGTCTGCGCCACCAGCGAGCCGGTCGAATGACCGACCAGGTGAGCGCGCTGGATATCCTTGTCATCGAGAATGCCGAGCAAGGCATCGGCGATGCCGGGAATGTTCGGCAGGCCGTCGATACCGCTCTGGCCGACGCCCGGATGATCGAAAGTGATCACCCGGTAGTCATCGCGCAAAAGCGCCACCACCGGTTCCCAAAAGGCCGCCAGCCCGCCGAGGCCGGAGATCAGCACCACCGCCGGACCGCTGCCCTGCTCGCGGCTGTAGATCGTGTTCGACATGGCAGCGATCTCAGCTCTTGGTGTAGGCGAAAATGCCGGTGGACTCGATCTGCTCGATGTTCGCCGGACGGTCGAACGGCTCGGGGGTCGGTTCGCCGTGTTGGCGCGGGCGGCCGACGTCACGGAAGAAGGTTTCCAGACCGCTCGGGTTCATGAACCAGACCCAGTGCAGATCGACATCGCCGTCGTTGCTGAAGGTGTGCGAGTTGTGCTCGCCGAGGAACAGCGTCACCCCCGGCTCCAGCTTGTATTCCTTGCCATCGACCACCGCCGAACCGGTGCCGGCGATGAAGTGCAGCACCTCCTCGTTGGTGGCGTGAGCGTGCTCGCGAACGCGGCCACCCGGCGGCAGCATTTGCGTGCCGACCGAGAAGTTGTGGGTCATCTTGAACAGCTGCGGAGAGACCGCCACCGACACGTAGCCGTTGGCCGGTTTGGGCTGCCAGTAGCTGACTTCGGTTTCGCGGGTGACGTAGATCAGGGTGCCCTTTTCTTCGGCGGTCTGTTCAGCTGTCGGGGCGGGTGTTGCAACGGAATGGGTCATGTCACACCTCGTTGGTAATCGATTACAAATCATGTCGAACGCAGATGCACGCATCTACGCCGGTTCAGTGCATCAGTGGTTTTTGCGCCAGGTGTCGCTCAGGGTGTAGCCAGTCGGAAACGGGTCGTTCGGGTCCAGCACGTACTGGTGAAAGCCGGTGAGAAAGGCCTGGCCGCTGATCGCCGGACGAATGCCCGGACGGTCGCCGACGGTCAGGGTTTCGAGGATTTCGCCGACGAATTCGGTGCTCAGGATCGATTCGTGGATCAGCTTCTCGCCCGGCTTGATCTGCCCGCGTGCGTGCATCACCGCCAGCCGTGCGCTGGTGCCGGTGCCGCACGGCGAGCGGTCCATGCGCCCGGGCGAAACGACCACGCCATTGCGCGCCCGCTTACCCTGCGGGTCGTCGCGCACCGGGCCGGCGAACAGGGTCTGGTTGATGGTGTGAATCTCGGGCTGCTCAGGATGCACCGCAGGCAGTTGCTCGGCGGCGGCCGCCTTGATGGTTTCTCCGACGCTGACCAGCTCGGCGGCTTCGTCCGGAGTGATGGCGAAACCCAGCGCCCGGGCATCGGCCAGCACATAGATCATGCCGCCGTAGGCGACATCGACTTTCAGCGTGCCCAGCCCCGGCACCTCAATGAACTGGTCCAGACCGAAGACGAAGCACGGCACGTTGGCGAATTTCACGCTCAGGCATTTGCCGTCGCGGCATTCGGCCTCGACCCGCACCAGCC
This sequence comes from Pseudomonas sp. NPDC090208, assembly GCF_044746785.1. NCBI lineage: Bacteria > Pseudomonadati > Pseudomonadota > Gammaproteobacteria > Pseudomonadales > Pseudomonadaceae > Pseudomonas > Pseudomonas sp. NPDC090208. Next base: position 53,183 of record NZ_JBIVCU010000022.1, on the reverse strand, counting down.
CGCCTGGCGCTTCCAGGGTCAGGCGGGTGAGCGGCTCGACCATCGGGATCATGCCGGTTTCCAGCAGCGCGGTGACCGTGCAGATGGTGTTGCTGCCGGACATCGGCGGGTAGAACTCCGACTCCATGATCACGAAGCCGGCATCGGCTTCCGGGTGCGACGACGGCAACACCAGATTGACGCACTGGGTCACCGTGCCCCGCGGCTCCTGCAAGAGAAACTTGCGCAGGTCGTCGCCACGGGTTTCCAGGTATTTCATCTTGTCGAACATGGTCTGACCGGGCACATCGAGCACGCCACCGGTGATCACGTCATTGCGTTCACCGGCGACATGGGCGCCCACCACATTGATCATTCGCTTGAATTTCATAGGTCACTTTTCACAGTCAGTCAGTGAGTCGGTGCGCCGCCAAACACGGCGCACCGCAACGGATCAGCCGATCGTGTTGGGCAGCAGCGGCGTGCGCGGGCCCATCTTGATGAAGGTCGACTTGATCTCCAGGAACTCGTTCAGACCGTCGACGCCGTTCTCGCGACCGTAGCCGCTCTGCTTGTAGCCACCGAACGGCAGTTGCGGCGCGGTTTCCAGGTAGGTGTTGACGAACACGGTGCCGCTTTGCAGTTTCTGCGCGACGCGCAGGGCCTTGTCGATGTCCTTGCTCCACAGGCCGTTGCCAAGGCCGTACTCGGTGTCGTTGGCCAGTTGAATGGCCTGCTCCACCGTGTCGAACGTGGTCACCGCCAGCACCGGACCGAAGATTTCTTCGCGGAAGATGCGGTGCTCGGGTTTGACCTCGGTGAAGATGGTCGGGCCGACGAAGTAGCCGGCGTCCAGGCCATTACCGGTCAGGCGCTCACCGCCGCAGACCAGCCGCGCGCCTTCCTGTTTGCCGATCTCGATGTAGTTCAGCACGCTTTCCAGATGCTGGGCGTGGATCAGAGCACCGATCTGGGTGTTCGCGTCCAGCGGCATGCCGACCACCACTTTGTTGGCGCGCTCGACCAGCCGGGCGACGAACTCGTCGGCGACCGACGCTTCGATCAGCAGACGGGTACCAGCCACGCATTCTTCACCCTGGTTGAGCATGACGCCGAACAGCACGCCGTCCAGCGCTGCCTCCAGATCGGCATCGGCAAACACCACGTTGGCCGCCTTGCCACCCAGTTCCAGGGCGACGCGGGTCAGGTCGGACGCCGCCGTCGCGGCAATCTGTTTGCCGACGCGGGTCGAGCCGGTGAAGGAGATCATCGACACGTCCGGGTGGCGGGTCAGGCGCTCGCCCACCACCGCGCCACGGCCGGTCACCACGTTGATCAGACCGGCCGGGAAACCGGCCTCCTGCGCCAGCTTCGCCACTTCCAGGGTGGTGCCGGAGGTCAGCTCGGACGGTTTGATCACCACCGGGCAACCGGCCGCCAGGGCGTACGGCAGTTTCTGGAACAGGCAGACCATGGGGAAGTTCCACGGCACGATCAGGCCCACCACACCGCGCGCTTCACGGGTGACCAGACCGAGCTTGTCATCACCCAGATGGTTATAGGCCTGGCCCTGAATCTGCCATGCCAGCGAGGCGGCAAAACGGGTCAGCTCGGCGGACCACAGCACTTCCCCCTTGGCGTAACCGATCGGCTTGCCCACCTCTTCGGCTTCGATCTCCGCGAGGCGGTCGGCATCGCGCTCGATCAGATCGGCCAGCCTGTTGAGCAGTTTGGCGCGCTCGGAACCCGGCACCGACGACCATGCCGCCGTGTCATGCAGGCGCTTGGCATGGGCCACCGCCGCATCGACGTCCTCCACGTTACCGGCGGCGAAACTGGCCAGCAGCGCACCGTGGGCGGGCGACACACGCTCAATGTACTCGTGACCGGCAGGCGCCTGTTCTGCGCCGTTGATCCAGTGGTTGTACTTTCTGACTGTCATTACCGACTCCTCAAAACTCGCGTTGTATACGTTTACAAGGCAACGCAAAAAAATACAGCGATTTCACACCGCCGCGACGACCGACCGATTGTCCGGCTGGCGAACGTCCAGCCCCAACGGTTGCAGGCTGCGGGTCTCGATCACCAGCGAGGCCTGTACATCGACCGCAGGCGCTGTGGCCCTGGCGCTCATCACCACCACCTGATTCGGGTCGGCAAACTCGGTGGCCCATACGCCAAAGACCCGATGTTTTTTCCGTGCGCCGGCATCGCTGACCTGCTCGATCACCGCCCCGGCCTTGCCCACCGGACACCGGTAGACATGCAGATAGCGCACCGGCGCCAGCCCTCCGACAGCGAACTCGACCCTGGGCACCAGCACCTGCAGAAACTGCTTGCCAACGTGACGTGCCGCCTGCGGCAGAAATTCTTCACGCCAGGCCGCGACCTTGATCAGCTCGCCCCGCAGTCGGGCACGCTCGTCCAGCGAGTCGTAGCGCCACAGGTGACGGAAGATCACGTTGTCGCCAATGCGCTCCTGCCACATGCCCTGCAAGGCGCCGAAACGGTCGCCGCGAATGGGCAGGCAGAGGTTTTCGAACAGCTCCCAGTAGTGTTCCCACGCGTTGGCAGTGAACTCGTACTGACGAAATTCATCGATCATCGCCACGTCCTCACCAGGCCGTATAACCGCCATCGACGGTGAACATGGCGCCGGTGGCAAAGCTGGAATCCTCGGAGGCGAGGAACAGGATCATGTTGGCGATGTCCACCGGCTCGCCCATCTTGTTCAGCGGCGAACGGGCTTCCAGGCCTTTCTTGAAGGCCACCGGGTCCGGCACGCTTTCGAAGATTTTGTCGTAATAGCTCGACGCGATGACACCCGGCGCCACGCTGTTCACCCGTACGCCTTCCAGCGCGTGGTCCAGCGCCATGGCGCGGGTCAGTGCAGCGACACCGCCCTTGGCGGCGACGTAGGCCGCGCGGTCCTTGATGCCCACCACCGAGATGGTCGAGGCCAGGTTGACCACGGCGCCACCGCCGCGCTGGACGATGTGCGGAATTGCGTACTTGGAGCAGAGGAACACGCCCTTGAGGTTGACGTCGATCACCTGATCCCAGGTGTCTTCGTCCAGCGTGACCACGGTGCCGAGGGTGCCGAAACCGGCGTTGTTGACCAGGATGTCGAGGCCGCCGAAATGCGCCACCGACTTGTCGATCATGGCCTTGACCTGCGCCGCGTCGGACACGTCGGCCTGCACTGCGAACGCCTGGGCGCCGATGGATTCGGCCACGCTCAGCGCCAGTTCGATGTTGCGGTCGGCGACGATCACCGTCGCTCCTTCACGGGCGAACAGCCGCGCCGTCGCTTCGCCGATGCCGGCGCCTGCACCTGTGATCAGTGCCACCTTGTCTTGCAGTTTCATCGTTCACTTCCTTCACGTCGTTTGACGGCTTTCATTACAGGGTCGGGCGCGCACTTGCGCACCCGTTGCGTATTCAGGCGGGCGAGTAGTACCTGGCCGCTGCCTTGGGCAGCGGCGCTCGACCACGAATGTCGTCGGCGATCTTCTCGGCCATCATGATCACCGGGGCATTGAGGTTGCCGCTGACGATCTCCGGCATGATCGAGGCGTCGACCACACGCAGGTTTTCGATGCCATGCACGCGCGCACGGGCATCCACCACGCTGTCGGGGCCGGTGCCCATGCGGCAGGTGCAGGACGGGTGATAGTTGGTGCCGGCCAGTTGGCGCAACGCCGTCAGAATCTGCTCGTCGGTCTGCACCTCCGGACCTGGCGTCACTTCCTCGCCGCGATAAGGGTCCCAGGCCGGCTGCGCAACCACGTTGCGGATGGCTTTCACGGCAGCCACGGCGTCGTCGCGGTCTTCCTGGGTGGAGAGGAAGTTGAAGCAGAACTTCGGCGCCGCCAGCGGATCGGCCGAACCCAGCCACACCCGCCCGGTGCTGGTCGGGCGCATCAGGCTGAAGAAGTACTGGAAGCCGTTTTCCAGCTTGACGCTGCCGTGCTGGAATTCGCCCAGCATCGGGATGAATTCGAACTGCACGTTCGGCACCTTGATGGCGTCGCTGGTGCGGATGAATGCGCCGACTTCAAAGAAGTTGGTCGCGCCCAGACCTTTCTTGAACAGCGTCCACATGGCGCCAAGCTTGAGCTTGCCCAGCGGCGTGAGTTGCTTGGCGATGGACACGTTCTGCGTGGCGCGGTACTGCACCGGCGCGGCGATGTGGTCCTTCATGCCCTGCCCCACTGCCGGCAGGTCGGCGACACAGGGGATGCCGAACTCGGCCAGGTGTTCGGCGTCACCGATCCCGGACAACATCAGCAGGTGCGGCGAGTGGATCGCGCCGGCACACAGGATCACTTCCTTGTTGACGGCCAGCACATGGGGCTCACCATCACGCAGGAAATGCACCTTCACCGCACGCTTGCCCTGAAACTCGATGCGAGTCACCTGGGCCTTGTCGGCGACGTGCAGGTTTTCCCGCTGCTTGTTGGTGTGGATGTAAGCCTGCGAGGTGCTCCAGCGAATGCCTTTGTGGATGTTGCGCTGGGTGATGTGCACGCCTTCCTGACGGTAGGCGTTGTGGTCCTGCATGTACGGATAACCGGCCTGCACACCGGCATCGATGAACGCCTTGTACAGCGGGTTGTTGGCGGCGCAGGTCTGGATATGCATCGGCCCGCTGTCGCCGCGATAGTCGTTGCCGCCCTGATCGAACGTCTCGGCCTTGCGGAAGTACGGCAGGCACTCGTCGTAGCTCCAGCCCTTGAGTCCCATCGCGCCCCAGTTGTCGTAGTCCCACGGGTTGCCACGGACCCAGTTCATGCCGTTGATCGACGACGAACCGCCGAGCACCCGGCCACGGGCCTCATAGATGCTGCGGCCGTCCAGCTCCTTTTCCGGCTCGGAGTGGATGTACCAGTTGAACTTGTCGTTCATCAGCGGAAAGCCGAGGGCCGCCGGCATCTGGATGAAGATGCTTTTGTCCGACGGACCCGCTTCCAGCATCAGCACCGAACGGCCCTGGTCTTCCGAAAGCCGCGCCGCGATGACGCTGCCTGCCGAACCGGAACCGATGACGATGTAGTCGTAGGCGTTTGCGAGGGTACGGCCGTTGATATCACGCATGGTTTCACCTGAAGTGCGGAGAAAGCCTTGAAGGCAATCTGTAAACGTTTACAAATACGCGCACAGAATAACAAAAATAATCCGCCCTGGAAGGCTATTACCGGTTGATTCCGCTTGCTCGTTGACTGCTTGCTGATTTCACAGGAGCAAAAGCCATGCCCGATTGCCGGCCTTTCTGATTTTCTGCCTGAACAGGGCTGAATTGAGGTGCTTTTGCCAAACCTGTGCACCGTAAAAATGCCAAAAAGGGTGTTACCGCATCAGAGCAGTGCGAATTTTGGTAACGTTTACTGAAATTGATTACAGAGCAATTTCACACACCTGTCCCCCTGTAAAACCGTGGCCTGGACCCATGGCCTTGTTCGCCTCCTTTTATCTGCCGCAGGAGGCCCGATCTGCATCACCGTCCCCTGCACCAGGATGTTTCCGGCGCAACGCCAGTATGGGCCGCGCTGCGCAGCGCTGTAATCGTTCGCATTTTTTTGATGCGGCGCCCCGGTTAATCCCGCAGAATCAGCGCAGAACACCGCAGCGATGAGGGATCTGTGTGAGCGCCAGCAAAAAACCATCGGCCCGGGTCAACGTGACGGACGTCGCCAAGGCGGCAGGCGTTTCCGTGGCCACCGTGTCCCGCAGCTTCAACCTGCCACACCACGTGCGCGAAGACGTGCGCGAAAAAGTGCTGCAAGTCGCCAGCAAAATGGGCTACACGCCCAACTCGGCGGCCAAGGCGCTGCGGTTGCAGAAAACCAACGTCATCGGCGCGATCATTCCGACGCTGGATCACTCGATCTACGCAACCATGATCAAGAGCTTTCAGGACAAACTCGCCGAGTACGGCTACGTGGTGTACGTCCTCAGCTGCGGTTTCGACTCCGGCGCCATCTATGAAAAGGTGCGCCTGCTGGTGGAACGTGGCGCCGAAGCGCTGCTGATCGTCGGCGACATCGCCGACCCGGCGCTGACCAAATACCTCACCGAGTACCGCATGCCGGTGGTGTGTACCTACTCGTATTTCGACGACAAGCCCTTCCCGTTCATCGGCTTCGACAATTACCAGTCAACGCGGCAGATCATCGAATACCTGCTGGGCCTCGGCCACCGCCACATGGCGATGCTGACCGGTCCGATGAAGGGCAACGACCGCCAGCAGGCGCGTCTGAAAGCCTTCACCGATGCCCTCGGAGCGCACAAGCATCAGTGCAGCCATTCGGTCTATGAAAGCGAAGGCGGCTACACCATTGAGTTCGGCGAGAAGACCCTGCGGCGCATTCGCCTGGAATGCCCGGAAACCACGGCGATCATCTGCAACAGCGACGTGATTGCCTTCGGCGTGCTGTCGGCCTGCAAGAAACTGGGCATCGACGTGCCCAAGGAAATGTCGGTCATCGGCTACGACAACCTGGAGTTTGCCGAGTACCTGGACCCGCCGCTGACAACGCTGGCGATTCCGGCCGGCGACATGGGCCTGCGCAGCGCCGAAGCGATCATCGCCAACCTGAAAAACGGCACCGAGATCAAACCGCTGCTGCTGGGTACGCAACTGATGATTCGCCAGTCCAGCCATTCGATCTGATCACAGGGGTTGAACTGCAAGCCGCAAGCTTGCAGCTTCAGATTCTGCCCAAAGGGCGTAGGAGCGTGGCTTGCCCGCGATCTGCCGGGAATCGGCAGCAAAGCCTGCACATGCGGCCTGCCTGACACTCCGCACACCAGGAATTTACGACGACGCTGTCGCCGGTCGCGGGACAAGCCGCACTCCTACGCCCTACGGACAGCAGCAACTTGCGGGGCGCTCTGCAGCGACTCAACCCGACGTTCCCGTCGGGACTTTCGCAGATGACTGCTCATCAGCAGCACGAAAGCTGCCACCGGCAGGATCATCGCCAGTTGCAGGCCGACCGCTCCTGACAGATAGCCGATCACCGGCGGCGCCAGCAGAAAGCCCGCATAGCCCAGAGTGCCATTCATTGCCAGGCCCAGACCGGGCGCGTCGGGGTAGGCGCGGCTGGCCTGGCTGTAGAGCAACGGCGTCATGTTGGCCAGCCCCATCCCCACTAGAATGAAGCCGGCAATCGACGCCAACGGCTGCGGGACGGCAATCGCCAGCGCCATGCCCAGACCGCCCACTGCGCCAGACACCGCCAGCACCCGGTTGGCGCCGAAACGGCGGATGGCGAAATCACCGGACAACCGCCCCACCGCCATTGCCAAACTGAAGGCGCCAAAGGCGAACGCCGCGACGTTGCTGCTGGCGTGGCTGACATCGGTGAGAAACAGCGCGCTCCAGTCGATCACCGTGCGTTCGATGAACAGCGCAAGAAAGGTCAGCCCGGCGATGCACAGCAGCAGCTTGTTCGGCCAGGCAAAAGTGCGCGCAGGCGTACCCTCCTCGACCGCCGCCACCTGCGGCAGCAGATTGCCGAGAAAGCGGGCGCTGAGCAGTGTCGTCACGCCCATCACTGCACCGGCGAACAGCAGGCATTGCATCAGCCCCAGACTGTCCGACAACAACGTGGCGACCGTCGAAGCGCCCACCAGGCCGCCAATGCTGAACACCGCGTGAAACGACGACATCAGCGGCCGCCCGCGCTGTGCTTCAACCAGCGCGCCGTGGGTGTTCATCGACACGTCCAGCACGCTGTTGGTCACCCCCAGCAAAAAGATCGCGACGGCCAGCGCCAGCGCCGAACCGACAAACGCACACAGCGGCAGCACCAGCGCCACCAGCACGCCGCCCAGCAGCAAGGTGTTGCGGCTGCCAAGGCGGGTCACCAGGGCGCCGGCCAGATACAGGGTCAGCATGGTGCCGGCGGCGAACGCACTCAGAGCAAAACCCAGCTCCGCGTCGGTCAGGGCCAGCGCCTGCTTCATTCCGGGAATATTGGTCGCCCAGATCGCCAGCACCATTCCGTTGGCGAAAAAGATGGCAGACGCGGCGATCCGTGCCCGTCTTAAAACGTTGGAAAACGGCATCAATACCTCGAAGGCCAACAGGGGTTGCGTGGAAGCCTCGCGCTTTTGTCGCACAACGCAGCAGGATTCATTCCAGCCTCGGCCACCACTGGTCACGACTGACAAGACCGGGCCACCTTTAGCAAGCGGCCCGGTCCTAGCGCTTCAATATTCGTAATCGATTACATCGCAGTTCAAAAAAATAGCGCTGCCACACCGATCACATCATCCGGCGTCATCAGGCCGCCGCCCGTACGGCACCCGCCGAACGATTGAAACGCAGACGCGCATAGCCGACATACAGCGCGGCCGGCACCACCAGCGCAGGAATCCAGGAGATGTCTGAGCCGATCAGTCTGGCGAAATAGCTGTGGTAGAACGACATGTCCATGAACGGCACGGTGGAGGCCACGCCGATCAGGAAGATCACCATGGTCGACCAGTTGTATTTGCCGTAGATGCCGTCGACGTTGTACATGTCCTCGACCACGTATTTGCCCTTCTTCACCAGATAGAAGTCGGCCAGGTTGATCGAGCTCCACGGCACCAGGAAGTACACCTGGGCGATGAGAATATCGGCGAAGTAAGCGTTGAAATCGTACTGGGTAGCGATGGCAATCGCCGTGGCGGCCACGGCAGAAATGCCCATGGCGATGAACTTGGTGGTGCGGCTGATGCGGGTCATGCCACGCAGGCCGGAGAAGATCGTCATGGCCGACATATAGGCGCTGTACAGGTTAAGCGAGTTGATCTCCAGCACGCCGAGCACGACGATGACCATCGCGACTTTCGACCAGGGCCCGAAGAAACTGGCGATGGCATTGCCGGGGTTGGAGGTGACATCGCTGAACATAGTCGCCAACAAGGCGCCGAGCAGCATCACCAGACCGGCACCGAGCAAGTTACCGACATAGCTGAACCAGAACGTCTGCTTGCTGGAAATGTTTGCCGGCAGATAGCGCGAATAGTCCGCCACATAAGGCCCGAAGCCCAGCGTCCACGACGCCGCCTGCGTCACCGTCAAGGCAAACGCGGCCATGGTGAAGCCTTGGGACAGGTCCATCGCACCGACCGGCATCGGGTGCTGCAACGCCAGCACCGCCACCACCAGAAAGATGATCCCGGACAACGCCGACATGATCGCGCCGAGGCGGTGAATCAGCTCATAGCCGACGAAACCGATGATGAACGACACCAGGCCAAACAGAATGATCGCCGTGTTGTCGCCGACATCCATGAACGACTTGATGGCGTCGCGCATGACCACGCCGTTGGCTGCCGTGAACAGAATGAACGAGATGTAGTTGATCAACAGTGGAAAGCCCGCGCCCAGCACGCCGAACTGCGCACGGCTCTGGATCATCTGCGGAATGCCCAGATGTGGCCCCTGGGTAGAATGCGCGGCCATGAAAATCGTGCCGATCACACACCCCAGAATCAGCGCCAGACACGTCCAGGCCAGGCTCAACCCGGCGACGATGCCCAACGAACCCACCACCAACGTGGTGACCTGCATGTTGGCGCTGAACCAGATGGTGAACAGCCGGCGGGGATGACCATAGCGTTCCGACAAAGGAACAAATTCGATGCTTCTTTTTTCGATGTCCATCATTGGGCCTCTCTTTGGGCGCGCAACCGGTTGGCGTTCGGCTGCGGTGGAGCTCTCGTGTCTGCCGAGAACGGTCTATGGGCGCGACGCTCTGTAAAGGATTACATGCACATCGCAAAAAAAGGATTTCTGCCCAACCTGCCCGATATCCCGGAATGAAGACGGTATCACCATCCCCAGCGGCAGGCTGCACAGAAAACCTCTGTAAAGGATTACAAAGCACCGTTCATGCCAGATATCGTCGACAACTCCCGTAACGCGCTACCACGCCGCTTCCCTGCCGCCCTGCCCCGGCGCGTGCCGGGCGTTGCAGCCGCGCGCACAGCGGGTTTGTCTGCTTTGGTAACACCCTATCGTTTCCGCTGAAGGGAAAGCGAGTCGCCCAGAAACAGTGCGCGGGCCCTGCCATTGCGCAAGACCCGGGCACTGCCGGTTCATATCGACAGCGGTCAGACGGTGACCACTACCTTGCCAATCTGCTGATTGGCCTCAAGGAAGCGGTGCGCGTCCTGGATGTCATCCAGCGTGAAGGTTTTCGCGATCACCGGGCTCAGCGCACCCGATTCCAGTCCAGACAGAATGAACGCCTTGGCGCGGGACAGTGCCGCCGGGTCGGCAACGATCTCGGCATATAGATAGCCCTTGAGCGTCAGGCTCTTGCCCAGCACAGTGAACAGCGGAAACGGCGTGGGCTCCGGACTCAGCGCGCCGTACTCCAGCAGAATGCCGCCACGGGCCATGCTTTGCGTCAGCGGCTCGAAGGACGGGCCGCCCACCGGGTCGAACACCACGCGCGCACCCTTGCCATCGGTCAGCGTCATCACCCGCTCGACGATGTCCTCTTCATCACTGATGATCACATGGGCCGCGCCAGCCTCCAGCAACGCCTGCGCCTTGGCGCGCGTGCGGGTGATCGCAACGGCGGTGGCACCGACCATCCGCGCAATCTGGAACGCCGCAAGCCCGACACTGCTGGAAGCTGCCGTGACCAGCACGACATCGCCCCGGGTCAGCCGAGCCTGCTCGATCAGAGCGCCCCAGGCGGTGACGTACTGCATCCAGGAAGCGGCGGCCTGCTCGAAGGACAGGTTCTCGGGGTGCCTGACCACCAGATGCGCGGGCACGTTGGCCACCTCCCCGTAAGTCCCCCAGCGAGCGATGTCCAGTGGCGGGATCAGGCTCACCGCATCGCCGACCTTGATTTCGCTGACCGCGCTGCCGACCCCCGCCACCACACCGGCCGCCTCGTAACCCAACCGGGTCGGAAACTCGGCCTCCTGCAGATAGGCATGATTGCGGAACATCACCTCCGCACGATTGAGGCCGATGGCCTTGACGCTGATTTGCACCTCGTCCGCCGCCGGAGCGGCGATATCCAACGTCTCAAGCTTGAGTACGCTGGCGTCGCCGTATTCATGAAATCTGACAATGCGTGCCATGGTTGATACCTCCTGAACAGTGAAAAGCCCGGGCCACCTCCCGGCGACCCGCGTCATGGCTGACAATTTAGGTGCTGGCCGGCAGGGGGATAAAGGCCTAGGATTGCCCGACACTTGAAACAAAAGGTTTGTAATGGACCGCCTGACCCAAATGGCGACTTTCGTCAAAGCCGTGGAAACCGGCTCCTTCAGCGCAGCGGCGGACGACCTCAAGCTGTCGTCACAGCTGGTCGGCAAGCAGGTGAAGATGCTCGAACAGCATCTGGGCGTGTCCCTGCTCAACCGCACGACCCGCCGTCAGAGCCTGACCGACTTCGGTCACGCTTTCTATCAGCGGGCCAAGATGATCCTGGCCGACATGGAGGCGGCGGAAAATCTGGCCGCCGTCACCCGTGGCATCCCCAGCGGCCGACTGCGTATCAACGCGCCGGTGACCTTCGGCATCCGCACCCTGTCGCCACGGCTGGTGGATTACATGGTCAGGTATCCGCAGGTGTCGGTGGACCTGACCCTGTCCAACGAACTGGTGGATCTGGTCGATGATGGCTATGACGTGGTGTTCCGCATCGGCGAGCTCTCCGACTGCGGTCTCAAGGCCGTCACGCTGGCGCCTTACCGCCAGGTGCTGTGCGCCGCGCCATCCTATCTGGCCCGACGCCCGGCCATCACCAGCCCCTGGGATCTGCAGCAACATGAATGCCTGGGGTTCAGCTTTTCCGATGGCCGCACGCACTGGAGTTTCGAGGGGCCGGAGGGAAAGATGGACGTGCCGATTACAAGCAGATTGACGATCAATCAGGGCGACCCGCTGCTTGCCGCCGCCGTTGCCGGGCTGGGCGTGGTCCTGCAACCGGTGGAGCTGGTCGGCGATGCGCTGCGCGACGGCACGCTGGTCAGCCTGCTGCCCAGCTATCAGGCACCCGCGACGCCGATGCACATCCTTTACGCGCCGGACCGGCGCCTGACGCCCAAGCTGCGGAGCTTTCTGGACTTTGCCATTGCCTCGTTCAAGCACTGACAGCCAGCGCCCCGTCAGCGACGCCGGCACAATCGCCAAACCGCAGCCAGCAACCACTCATCGCCCCATCCGCATTTTTTCCAACCTTTCCAACAGCCCTCCGAGTCACACAGATATCGCCGCCGACCAAGCAGGCCGGCGTGCATTCCCTCTGCAGTAGTGACCAAGAGGCTTGATCCCATGAACAAGACATTCAGTTGTGCCCTGGCAATCGCGAGCCTGACCTGCGTGTTGGCGATGCCCACTCAGGCCGCCACCAGCACCACCGGTTCGAGCGGCAGCAGCATGAGCCAGCCATCGTCCTCGGAAGCCGACTCGGCGAAATCCGGCGAATCGTCCAAACCCAAAGGCGAAAACGGCGCCAGTACCAAAGGCACTGCGCTGCCCGGCTCGGGCGGCGAAGCCGGCAGCGGTGGTAACTCCAGTTTTGGTAACTCGACCTCGTCCGGGGCGGGTTCGAAAGACAGCAGCTCGGGGTCGAAGAGCAACTAAAGGTTGGCGACGACGAGGATTGCCCTGACGTGTTCTCGGTCAGCGGCCCCGTCCACCGTCACTGCGCCTCGTAACGAGCCACCACCTCTTCATCACCCTGGCGCGTCAGACCGATGATCGGGTAGGCATCGCGCACCCCGCCCCGCTCCATCCCCGGTGAGCCGATCGGCATGCCGGGGGCGGCCACGCCACGCAGATCGTCGCGCTGCTCCAGCACGGCGATCTGCTCGACCGGCACGTGCCCTTCGATAAATTTGCCGCCGATGATCCCGGTGTGACACGACGCCAGCTTGTCAGGGATGCCCTGCGCTTGCTTGAAGGCGTGCATGTCGTTTTCAAGGTGATCGTTGACCTGATAGCCGTTCTTTTCCAGGTAACTGATCCACTGCGTGCAGCAGCCGCAATTGGGGTCACGGTGGACATCGATGGTCGCCGCCGAAACGACGCTGGCAAACAGACTGGCGCTGAAGGCCGCGCCTGCGCAGAGAAAGCGCAGGCTGGCAGAACGGGTAATGGATCGCACGGGCGAAGCTCCTGAAGGTGAAGGTGCGAGAGAGTCTCGATGATTCCGACAAATTGTGTCTGCCGGAGCTGTAACCGGCTGTTTCCTGATAGCGAGTCAGACATGACCCCACTGGCATGAAAAGAACATATGCTTTACCGAATATTCGAAAATACGTATATTCGTTTTTCCATATGTTTCAGAGCCAGCCATGTCTGCCCCCATCGATATGACCGCCGCCATGACACCCACAACCCTGTTCAAAGCCCTCGCCGATGACACGCGCAGCAGAATCACGCTGCTGGTCGCGCGCGAGCGAGAGTTGTGCGTCTGTGAACTTACCGCAGCGCTGGACCTCAGCCAGCCGAAGATTTCCCGACATCTGGCCTTGCTTCGCTCAGCCGGCTTGCTGATGGATCGCCGTCAGGGACAGTGGGTGTACTACCGCCTGAATCCGGATCTACCAGCCTGGGTCACAGCCGTCCTGAACGACATCGTCGAGGCGAACCGGCAATGGCTGGACGTAGAAACACAACGCCTGTGCGACATGAATGGCCGCCCCGTCAATCAGCCGATGTGCTGCTGAGCGTTCCGCTCCCTGACCGTCGAGTCCAAGAGGCATCCCATGAAAGTCCTGTTCATGTGTACCCACAACAGCTGCCGCAGCATCCTGTCCGAGGCCGTGTTCAATCATCTGGCCCCAGCTGGAGTCGAGGCGGTCAGCTCGGGCAGCTTCCCAAGCGGTCGCGTCAACCCGCGAGCCTTGCAGACACTGCAAAGTGCCGGCATTTCCACGGAGGGTCTGAGCAGCAAATCCTCGGACGCCTTTGAAGGTTCGCCACCCGACATCGTGATCACGGTGTGCGACCGGGCAGCCGGTGAAGCCTGCCCGGTGTTTTTCGGGCCCGCGCTGAAAGCGCACTGGGGGCTGTCCGACCCTTCCGAAGTGACGGCATCGGAGGCTGAAATCACAACGGCATTTGAATCGACCCTGGCCAAGATCCAGGAGCGCGTAGGCGTATTTCTGAGCTTGCCCTTGAGCACGATGAGCGCTGACGAACTGAAAGCTGAATTGAATCGCATCGGCACGCTGTAAGCCGACAATCCGGGCTCGGTTATCCGCTGGCCTGAAGGAGTTTTCATGCAAGACACATTGCCCAATCTGCACACAGATCTGATCGACATTCCGTCACTGGAGCGACTGGTGGCTGGTAACCCGTCGACGCACAAGCCGCGCATCCTGTTGCTGTACGGTTCGACCCGCGAGCGCTCGTTCAGCCGCCTGGTCACTCAGGAAGCTGCACGCCTGCTTGAAGCGTTCGGCGCCGAAACGCGGATCTTCGATCCATCGGGCCTGCCGCTGCCGGACGACGCGCCCGACAGCCATCCCAAGGTGCTTGAGCTGCGCGAGCTGATGCAATGGTCTGAAGGCCAGGTCTGGTGCTCTCCCGAACGCCATGGCGCCATGAGTGCGGTGTTCAAGGCGCAGATCGACTGGGTGCCGCTGGCCATGGGCGCAGTACGCCCCACTCAAGGCAAGACTCTGGCGGTGATGCAGGTTTGCGGTGGTTCCCAGTCATTCAACGTGGTCAATCAGCTGCGTGTGCTGGGGCGCTGGATGCGGATGTTCACCATCCCCAATCAATCGTCGGTCGCCAAAGCATTTGCCGAGTTCGATGAAGCGGGACGCATGAAACCTTCCTCCTATTACGACCGCCTGGTCGATGTGATGGAAGAGCTGATGAAGTTCACCTTGCTGCTGCGGGATCGCCAGGACTATCTGGTGGACCGATATTCCGAGCGCAAGGAATCGGCAGAGGAGCTGTCCCGGCGGGTCAATCAGCGCGCCATCTGATGGGTTGCGCCCATGGCCTTTCGGGCTGTGTGACACGCTCAGCTGCGTTTCGCCACCAACGCCAGAGCAATGCCGCCCAGCACCACCAGCGAAGCGATCAGCAGGCGCGCCGACAGCGGTTCATTCAGCAACAGCACGCCGGCCAACGATGCCAGCACCGGCACGCTGAGCTGCAGGGTGGCGGCGGTCTGCGCGGCCATTCTGCGCAGCACGGCATACCACACGGCGTAGCCCGCTCCTGATGCCAATATCCCAGACGCGGCCGCATACAACGCCCCTTTCGCGGTGGCCTGCAACGATGCCTGCGTCACGCCCAGCACCACAGCCAACACCACCAGCGGCAGGCTGCGCAGGAAGTTGCCAGCGGTATCCCCTACCGGGTTGACCGAGCGTTTGCCCAGCACCGAATACGCGCCCCAGGCCACCCCGGCCAGCAGCATGAGCAGCGCACTGTTCAAGGGCGGCGCGCTGCCGCCGGGGGCCAGCAGGACGATCAATCCGCTAAACGCCACCAACATGCCCGCCAGCACTCGCACGCGCAGCTTTTCACCGCTGCGGATGCCCAGTGCGAACATGGTGATCTGCACGGCGCCGAACAGCACCAGCGCCCCGACCCCGGCGTCCAGCTGGATATAGGCCAGCGAGAACAGCCAGGCGTAGGCGAACAGGTAAAAGCCGCCACGCCAGCTTCCGCCGACCGCCCTGCCGCTACCGGGCCTTGCCAGCACCAGCAGAAACAGCGCGCCACCCAGCAAGCGAATGGCGGTGAAGGATTGTGGATCGATGTCGCCGTGACGCAAGGCCAGACGGCAGAAGATGGAGTTCGTCGCAAAGGCGATCAGGCTGAACAGTGTTGCGCCGAGCCACAGCCATGGGCGGGTATCGGCGATACGGTTTTCCATTGCGAAGGTGATCCTTAAGTCAGGCGTCTATCGAGTCCGAAGGTGATCGGTCCTGTAGCAGAAACGTGGCTCAGGTAAAGCGCTGGGCTGGCAGCCATTGGCCAGCGTCCTGCGAGTCTAGCTTGAACGGGAGCCCATCCACATCCACTCTTATGCCCGACGTTCCAGGGACACCTTCATGACGGACCGCACACCACTCCACCGCGACGGTTACATCCTGCTGCGCCAGGCGCTCCCCGGCGAATGGCTGGCGAACCTGCGCGCCGCCTTCGACGCCGGCGTGTTGCCGTCGGAACAATGGCCGACGCCGCGCGGCCACGACTGGCGCCATTCGCTGCTGGATCGTGATGCGACGGTGCAGGCGGTGTGTCGGCTGCCGCAGGTTCTGGCGGCGATTGGCGCACTGATCGGCGAACGGTTTTTCCTGTCCCAGGTGGACGGACGCGAGCCGTTGCCCGGCGGCGGTCATCAGGTACTGCACCGCGATTTGTCGGCGCAACGGCCGGGTGACAGCGCCAACGCGCTGGTCTTTTTCGACGACTATGGCCCCGAGAACGGCGCAACGCGCCTGGTGCCCGGCAGCCATCGCCCAGAGCGGCACGCTCCGCCGATAGATTTCAGCGACGAATCGGCTGTCGTGCAGCTGGCAGGCCGTGCCGGGGACATCCTGGTGTTCGACGCCGACCTGATCCACGCCGCCAGCCTGAACAGCGTCGGCAGCCGCCGTCGCTCCATCCTGATCGGTTATGCATCGCACGCGCTCTATGCGTCACACCTGGCCACCGCGCAGTTGCGCAATGTGCAGATGGATACCCGCGAGCGGTTCAATCCGGATGATTTTGCCGACATCCCTTTGCATGGGCTCATTCAACCCTGATCGGCAGGCACGAAACGCAGCACACCGAGAATCCCGTTGGCGTTTTTGTCCGTGCGGTCCGACGGATGATTGACCCCGTCGTTCACCGGCACCTCGGCGAAATCGAAGGGGCTGACGCCGTCCAGGCACGCCGCATTGACGCCCAACTGATCCGGGTTGGAGCGCCGCCGATGGTGGATGTAAATCCCGCAGAGCGAACAGAAATAGTGCTTCGCCGTGTGCGTGTTGAATTCATACAGCGTGAGGGCGTCTTCGCCCGCCACAAGGTGAAAGTTGTCCTGAGTCGCGGTGACCGCCACTGCCCCGCGCATCCGGCAATAGGAGCAGTTGCAGCGGCGCGCCGAATTCAGTCCGCCGCTGAGTTTCACCCTGAAACGCACCGTGCCGCAGTGGCAGGCGCCTTCGAAATCCGTCTGTTCTCTGTTCATGCCTTTCCCCTTGAGCAGCCCTGCATACCTGACAGGTATGGTGCCGCACCCAAACGATATTAGACCCCGCACCAGACGCCGCTTAGGCTCTGGCTCGTCAGGCTTTGCCTGCGCAGAACAATTATAAAAATGCCCCATGACAGGAGTCGCCATGCGCACTCACATCTCGATTCCCGAACTGATCGACCGTTCGCGCCTCAGCCCGTTTCAGTGGCGAGTCTTCGCGCTGTGCTTTTTCATCGCCATTCTGGACGGCTTCGATACCCAGGCGATTGCCTTCACCGGTCCCTCGATCATCCAGGCCTTCGGGCTCGGCGCGGGTGCGTTGGCGCCGATCCTGACCGCCGGCATTGTCGGCATGGTACTCGGCGCAATGGCGTTGGGGTTGATGGGCGACAAATTCGGCCGCCGCCCGGTGATCATCGCCGCAGTCACCCTGTTCGGCGTCGCCTCGCTGGCCACCGCCTTCGCCCAGACCACCGAACAGATCCTGATCCTGCGCTTCATTGCAGGCCTGGGCATGGGCGGCGCAACGCCCGTGGTCCTGTCGCTGGCCGCTGAATACGGCAGTGCCCGGCATCGCGGCACGATCATGACCACAGTGCTGCTCGGCCTGCCTGCCGGCGCCATCCTCGGCGGGATGCTGGCGGCGCGCATGCTGCCCTCCATTGGCTGGCAAGGCATCTTTGCCATCGGCGGCATCGTGCCGCTGGCGCTGGTGGGCGTGCTGATCATTGCGTTGCCGGAATCGTTGTACTTTCTGACCCGCCATCGGCCCGTCGCCAGTCGCGGCAAGATCGAAACCGTGATTGCGGCGATCACCCGTCAGCAAGTCGCAGCCGACAGCGTCTTCAGCGTCCCGGAAGCGGATGCCAAGACCCGCGTCAGCTCGCTGTTCCGCAGTGGCCTTGCGCGCAACACGGTAGGCATCTGGACCATCTACCTGTTCAACTGGATTGCCTGGTTCATGTTCCTGTCGTGGCTGCCCACGGTGCTCAAAGCCACCGGGCTGCCCACCGAACAGGCGCCGATGGGCACGGTGGCGGTCAACGCGGTGTTCGTCGCCTGCGCGATCCCGCTGTCGCTGATCCTGCCGAAAATCAACACCCGCCTGTTGCTGCTGGCGCTGTTCCTGTTCGGCATCGTGCTGTGCCTGGGGCTGGCCGGCAGCGGCGACAACTGGACCCTGGTGTTCATCCTTGCCGGCTGCGCCGGCCTGGGCATCGGCGGCCAGCAGATCGTCCTCAACTACATGGTCGCCCAGGCCTACCCCACCGCCCTGCGCGCAACGGCCACCGGCTGGGCCATCGCCCTCGGCCGGGTAGGCGCGATCATCGGCTCGGCCAGCGGCGGCTGGTTTCTGGAACACGGAGGGCCTGCGGGTTACTACTCGGCGCTGGTCGTGCCGTTGGTGATTGCAGCGGCGGCGCTGATGATCATTCGGCCGCAGCAAGTCACGCTGACAGCGCCTGCTCACGCATGAATTTGGCCTCGGCCACACTGGCGTCGCGGGGCAAGACGATGCCGTTTTTCACGGCGAGGATTTCGGCCATGACACTGACGGCGATTTCCGCCGGGGTCTTGCTGCCGATGTAGATGCCGATCGGGCCGTGCAGGCGCTTGAGTGAAGTTTCGGTTTCGCCGAAATGCTCGATCAGACGCTCGCGGCGCAACTGGCTGTTGCGCCGTGAGCCGATGGCACCGATGTAGAAGGCCGGGCTCTGCAACGCCTCCAGCAGGGCCAGGTCGTCGAGTTTCGGGTCGTGGCTGAGAGCGACGATGCAGGTGCGCAGGTCGACCGAAAAATCGCGCACCACGTCATCCGGCATGCCGGTCAGGCATTCGACGCCGTTCACCGTCCACGTCTCGACGTACTCGGGACGCGGGTCGCACACCGCCACCTTGAAGCCGTTGAACAGCGCCATGGTCGCCAGGTACTCGGCGAGCACTCCGGCGCCAATCATCAGCAGGCGATAGCCCGGCCCCAGCGTATTGACCATCTGCCGGCCATCAAAACTGAACTGCTCCGGCGCCGGGCTGTGCTCCAGCGTCACCTGATTGCCGTCCAGCAACAGACGGCGACGCATCAGACGCCCGGCGTCGAGGTGAGTCAGCAACTCATCGAGGGATTGCCAGTCAGGGCTGAATTCCAGAATCAATTCCAGCGTGCCGCCACAGGGCAGGCCGAAGCGGTGGGCCTCGTCGGCGCTGACGCCGTAGCGCACCACCTCGGGCAGCCCGTCCGCCAGACCACTGCCGCCATGGGCGGTGGTGTAACGGTGGATCAGGTCGTCTTCGATGCAGCCGCCTGACACGCTGCCCACCACGCGGCCGTCGTTACGCAGGGCCATCATCGACCCCACCGGGCGTGGCGACGAGCCCCAGGTGCGGGCGACGGTCGCCAGCAACACACGGTCGCCGGCAGCAAGCCAGTCCCGGGCGGTACGCAACACCAGCAGGTCGATGCTTTCCATTGAGGGCTCCGGTTAACGCATCTGCAAGATGATCGGGCTGCTACTGGCCGGATCGGTGTGCTCGCGTAGCTTGCCGACCGCTTGTGCATCCACCGCCCCGCCCTGATTGCCCCAAGTGCCGCGCACGAAGGTCAGCACCTCGGCGATCTGCTGGTCCGACAGCTGCTCGCGGAATGCCGGCATGCGGTAGGCATCCGGCACCCCGGCCGCCACCACGCGCTGCGAACCGTTGAGGGTGATGTTGATTGCCGAGGCCGCCTCTTTTGCCAGTGCCGACGTGGCACCCGTCAACGGCGGCATCGAATCGGGCTGGCCCTTGCCGTCCAGACCATGGCAGGACGCGCAGCGGGTCACATAGGTATGCGCACCCGGCGAGTCCTGCCGATCCGCCGCCGACACGGTCTGATACTGCCAGGGCGCACCGTCACGCTGACTGTCGCCCGGCAGCGACTCCAGGTAACGGGCGATGGCCGCCAGGTCCTGGTCATTCATGAACTGCGTGGAGTTATTGAACGCCTCGGTCATCGAACCGAACACCACCGCATGTCGGTTGCGACCGGTCTTGAGGAACTGCACGATCTCGGCTTCGCTCCAGCGACCCAGGCCGGTGTTGTGATCGGCCCGCAGACTCGGTGCATACCAGCCATCGAGCAAGGCGCCGGCGAGGAACGGCGTGCCGGATTCGTCCAGTGCTTTCTCGTTGAACGCCAGCCCTCGCGGCGTGTGGCAACTGCCGCAATGGCCGGCGCCCTGAACCAGATAGGCGCCGCGGTTCCACAGTTCATCCTGCCCAGCCTTCGCCGCGTACGGCGCGGTGTCGGCGAACACGCCATTCCACAGCGCGATGGGCCAGCGCAGGTTCAATGGCCACGGAATCGAACTCGGGACATTGGCCTGTTTGACCGGCGCCACGCCCTTCATGAAGAAGGCGTACAACGCCCGCACGTCCTCGTCATTGAGCTTGCTGTAGGACGGATACGGCATCGCCGGGTACAGGCGTCGGCCACCGGGCGCCACGCCATGGCGCACGGCGCGGTCGAAGTCGGCCAGGCTGTAATTGCCGATACCGGTGTCCTTGTCCGGGGTGATGTTGGTGGCATGAATAGCCCCCAGCGGTGTGGCCATTTCCAGGCCACCGGCAAAGGGCGGGCCATTGGGCACGCTGTGGCAGGCAACACAGTCGCTGAGCCGGGCGACGTATTCGCCACGGCTGACCAGCGCCGGGTCGATGTTGGCGCCGGCGTTGGTCGTAGCGAGCGCATCGTTTTGCAAAGGCGAGGCAGGCTCGCGGGTGACATACCAGGCCAGCACGCCGGCCGCGATCAGGCACGGCACGGCCAACCAGCCAGCGGTTCTTGCGAATCGGCTGTTATTCATGGGCACTCCAGTGCAGATCAGGAAAAAGTGTGTCGGCTCAACGGCAGGCTACGCACCCGCTGCCCCGTCAATGTCGCCACGGCGTTGGCCACGGCAGGCGCCACAGCCGGCAACGGCGGTTCACCGATGCCGCCCATTTTTTCCCCGCTCTCCACCACCCGCACATGCACCCGTGCCATTCGCGACGGCGGCAGGATCGGGTACAGGTCGTAGTTACGCCCTCTCGGCACGCCGTTGACGTACACCACCTCCTCCACCAGCGTCTGCGACAGCCCCAGCGCTACCGCGCCGTTGACCTGTGCCTCGACAATCGCCGGGTTGACGATGCTGCCCGGATCGATGGCCTGCCAGATGTCGTGAACGACCACCTCACCGTTTTTGATCGACACTTCGGCGATCACCGCCGTCTGCGTGCCGAACGGCGACGCCATGGCGACACCGCGTGCACGCTTGCTGCCGTCCTCGGCGGTAAACGGCCCGCGCTTCCAGCCACCGGACAATTCGCCCACGGCGTTGAGCAAGGTCGTCAGACGCTTATTGTCCCGCAGCAGATGCAGGCGCAACTCGAACGGGTCCTTGCCGCCCTTGTCCGCCAGTTCGTCGAGGAACGACTCATAGAAAAAGTCGTTGAGCGAATTGCCGACCGAGCGCCAGTAACCCAGCATGACCGAGCCCTTCACGTAGATCTGCGCGATGCGCTTATTGGGAATGGCGTAGGACTTGCCTGCCAACCCTTCCAGCGCGGTCGGGTCGATTTTCTCACCCTGCTTGCCCGCCAGCGCCTCGGTCGGCCCTTCGGTGGCACTGACCGCTTCGATTGCCAGCGGCCAGCCGTCATTGTCCAGCGCGCCGCGAAAATTGACGGCCGCAATGGGGCGCATGGCGTCACGCAGAAACTCTTCCTCGCGGCTCCAGATCAACTTGACCGGTCGCCCGACCGCCTTGGCCAGAGCGATCGCCTGCGGGTACGGGTTGGCCGATTCGTACAGGAAATGCCGCCCGAAAAATCCGCCCAGCAGTGGCGAGTGCAGCGTGATTTGCGCAGGGTTCAGGCCGGTGCGCTTGGCGATGTCGGCGCGGAACATGTCCGGCGCCTGATTGGGCAGCCACACCTCCAGCGAACCATCGGGATTGAACCGCGCCAATGCCGAGGACGGCTCAAGCTGGGCGTGGTTCAGGTACTGGTTGTTATACGTGGCTTCGACTTTTGATTTGGCGTTGACGAACGCACTCGCCACGTCGCCTTCGTGCTCGTCATCGCGGGCCGGGCCTTTCTCGGCGGCCAGACGCTGCACATACGCGTCGCTGGAGAAATTCGCAGGCATCACCCGCATGCCCGAATCTGCACTCGCTTCCTGCCAGTCGACCTGAATGGCTTCCACTGCCCGCTTGGCATGCCACCACCGCTCGGCGACCACCGCCACCGCACCCGGCAAGCGGTGTACCGAATGCACGCCTTTCATGGCCTTGACCTGTTCTTCGTTACGCAGACTGCCCACCGTCATGCCCAGACGCGGGGCGTGCTGAACCGCCGCATGCAGCATGCCGTCGACTTTCATGTCGATGCTGTACATCGCTTTGCCCGTGGACTTGTCGTAGGCGTCGAGACGTTTGACCGGCTTGCCGATCCAGCGGAATTGGCTCGGATCGCGCAGTTGCACACTGGCAGCGTCCGGCACCGGCAGATCCATGGCGCGCTCGGCCAGTTCGCCATAGGTGATCGAACGACCGGATGCGGCGTGCACCACCTTGCCAGGCTCGGTGGACAACTCGCTCACCGGCACGCCGAATTTCTCTGCCCCGGCCTGCAAGAACATGGCACGGGCCAGAGCGCCCATGCGGCGCATGGTCGGATAACTCATGCGCACCGACATGCTGCCACCGGTGATGCGCATGCCATTTTCCATCACGTAATAGGCGTCACCGGGCGGTGCGGCGTCGACGAAGAACTGGGCCGGATCGACGTCCAGCTCTTCACCGACGATCTGCGCCATGGCGGTGAACGTGCCCTGCCCACCTTCGATGAACGGGCAGCGCAGGTGCACGGTATTGTCCGGGCGAATTTCCAGAAAGGCCGGAACCTGGGTGCCCCGCTCGGCCGTTGCGCCGGCGACAGCGGCCTGCACACGGGTTGCGCCCAACGGCAGCCCGAAACCCAGCACCAGCGCGCCCAAGGCAGTGCCGGTCAGAAAGCGGCGACGGGAGAAGTTGACCGGCTCGGTCAGCCGCTGGCCCAGTGCCTGTTCGATGGCATCAAGACGAGCATTCATCAGGCTTCCCCTTTTGCCAGATCATGCACCGCGGCATGGATCGCGTTGTAGGTGCCGCAACGGCAGAGGTTGACCATGGCGGCCTCGATCTGCGCGTCGCTGGGTTTAGGGGTGTGCTTGAGCAAGGCAGTAGCGGCCATGACCTGCCCGGACTGGCAGTAACCGCACTGGGCCACCTGATGTTCGACCCAGGCCGCCACCACACGCTTGCCCACGTCATCCGCTTCAATGGCTTCGATGGTTGTCACCTCACGCCCGACGACCCCGGCCACCGGGGTCACGCAGGCGCGCACAACGTTACCGTCCACCAGCACGGAACACGCGCCGCATTGCGCCAGGCCGCAGCCGTACTTGGTACCGGTCATGCCCAGGTCATCGCGGATCACCCACAGCAAAGGCGTGTCGGCGTCGGCATCGACCTGATAGGTCTTCTGGTTGATTCGTAATTCCATGGCTCACCCGCTGATCATCGGTTCAATTGCGTTGTTATAGGCAGTGACGCGCATCGGGGCGTGTCATCTGTTCAGGCCTGAGCGGTTCTGGTTGCGCTTTGCCGTGGAGCGTCATCACGTCCGGAGCCAGTGCTTCGATGGGCAGCCATGCGATGTAGTTCAGCGGGAGCGACGGGATCGGGGTTTGCAATCCCCTGGCAGGCTGATGCGGATCGATGCTTGACGCCAAAGGCGATGCCTCACGGGAACTGGCGTGGATCGTTTAACAGACTCCTTTGCCCAAACTCTAGTCCGCTGACGGGGGCATGCCTATCCAGCCACCTGCAAGCTCAGAGGATTAGGCAAGGATTCAAGAGGATTGCGCTACGACCGGGGGTGTCGATGAGTAATTCGGCCCGTTTCAAGACATAGACGCGCTGGTGCGAGGTGTCTGGCTCAGGGTGCGCGAGGCGTCGGCCACTGTTCATGCCACGCCCGCGCTCAAGGCTGATCACCGCCGTTCACTCCCCACCCCGCCGCACAATCCCGTGCAGTTTCAGCTTGCGATACAACGTATTGCGGCTGATCCCCAGTCGCGCCGCCACTCGGCCGATGTGCCAGTGTTCATCGTCGATCAGCGTCATCAGGGTCTGCCGTTCGGAGGTCCCCAGCGGGTCGTCGTCCAGCGGTTTGATGGAGGCAGCACCCGGTAGCAGTTCGAGGGCGTCGTCGAGGCTAATGCACCCTTCCCAGGCCAGCGCCACCAGCGTGCGCAGGCAGGTGCGCAGCTGACGGACGTTGCCGGGCCAGGGTTGCGCCAGCAGGTGCTCCTTGACGCCGGGGTCCAGTTGGAGCGCGGCGTCTGCGGCCTCTTCGCGCAGCAGCAGGTCGAACAGGCCGGCTTTGTCCGAGCGTTCGCGCAGGGGTGGCAGTTGTACGGTGAAGCCGCCGAGGCGGTAGAACAGGTCTTCGCGGAAGCGGCCTTCGTTGACGGCGGTTTGCAGGTCCTGGTGGCTGGCGCTGATCACGCGCACGTCCAGCGGCCGTGGGGTCGCGCTGCCCAGTGGCACCACCTGGCGCTCTTCCAGCACGCGCAGCAGACGGGTTTGCAGGGCCAGCGGCATGTCACCGATTTCGTCGAGGAACAGGATACCGCCATGGGCCTGTTCCAGCTTGCCGACCATGCCTTCCTTGCGGGCGCCGGTGAAACTGCCGCCGCGATAACCGAACAGCTCGCTTTCAATCAGGGTTTCCGGAATGGCCGCGCAGTTGATCGCCACGAACGGCTGGCTGGCCCGCGAACTGGCACGGTGCAGCGCAGCGGCGAAGGCCTCTTTGCCGGTGCCGGTTTCACCGTGCAAAAATACCGGCACATCTCGCTCCAGCACCCGCAGGGCACGGCTCAGGCCGCGTTGCAGGCGCGGGTCTTCGAGGCAGACGCGGGTATCGACGATGCCGGGCAATTCGCTCGGCGTGGCACGCACCGGCACGCGGATTGGCGTGCGCAACTGGCCGTAAAACAGGCGTCCGTCGGCCAGGCGCAGCGGCCAACAGATGCCCGGTTGCGGACTGGCGTGCTCAAGCACGTGCTCCACTGGCGTTTCCAGCAAGGCCGCCAGCGGCTGGCCGACCAGTTGCTCGCGGCTCAGGCCCAGCAGATCCAGTGCCGCCTGATTGACCGAACAGATGCGCGCGCTGTCGTCGAAACTGAGTAGCCCCTCGCCCAGCAACCCGACGAAGCGCGCCTCGGGATGAAAGCGCAGCAGGTAGCGCTGCGGTTCGTGGCCGAGGAAGAAACAGCTTTCGATCAGCTTCGCCGACAGGTTGGTCAGCGCCATCGCCTGGAAGCGCTGGTGCAGGCTGTGTTCTTCTCGCGCCGAGGACAGATTGAGCACCGCCAGCAGCTCGCCTCGCGGATCGAAGATCGGGCTGGCGGAACAACTCAAGCCCGCGTGCCGACCACGAAAGTGCTCGTCGCGGCGGATGGTCACATGCTGGCGTTCGACCAGGCAGGTGCCAACGCCGTTGGTGCCTTCGTGATCCTCGCTCCACATCGCCCCGAGCCACAGCCCGGCGCGCTGGAACTCGACCCGTTCGGCCTCGTTGAACACGCTGTCGATCACCACGCCCTGGGCATCCGTCAGCAGCACCACGTGGCCATCGCCACCAAGCTGTTGATGCAGGCTGCTCATCTGCCAGCGCGCCACCTTGATGATGTGCTCCAGCGGCGCGCGGTGATCCTGCAGAAACTGGCGTTCAAGCACGTTGGGCGCGCGGTGGCTGGCCGGATCGAGCCGGTGTTGATCCAGGCAGCGGCGCCAGGACCGGGTGATGGCGGGATCGGCAGTCGGGCCGTGGCGCTCGGGCGAGCCATGCACGGCTTGCAGCACCTGCTGGGCATGGGCGCTGATCAAGGCAGAGGTCATCGTTTTTATTCTCCGCTGCGTTGCAAGACACAGTTCAGTTGCGCAGCTTAGATCAAAAGACGCCGCCCCATGTTCATTTGCCCGCGTGACACTTTGTTCAACGGCGATTCTCGAAATCGTGACAGTGCGCAGGACCCTGCCCCACCCGCCCCTCTCCTTTTTATCCCGCAACGGCTCTGCCACAAGGCTTTGCGCGAGGTGGCCCGGTGCTTGCTGAAGCCCTGTTGCCACAACAACAAAAAACAGGGAGAAGCCCCATGAACGTTGCGATTGAAACGCCGCTGCAGACCCCCACTGCCCAGCTCAACGCCTGGCTTGAGCACCTCGACGATCACCTCACCCGCCGCGATCTGGACGGCACCCTCGAACTGTTCGCCGAGGAATGCTACTGGCGCGATCTGCTGTTGTTCAGCTGGAACCTGGTGACGCTGGAAGGCAAGCCGGCCATCCGCGACATGCTGCAAGAACGTCTGGAACAGACCCGCCCCGAGCAATGGAAGGTCGAAGGCGAGGCGACGCTGAACGATGGCGTGGTGGAAGGCTGGATCAGCCTGGAAACCGGCCCGGCACGCGGCAAAGGCTACGTGCGCCTGAAGGACGGCCTGTGCTGGACGCTGCTGACCACCATGCGCGAACTCAAAGGCTTTGAAGAGCCCAGCGGCCGTCGTCGCCCATTGGGCGCCAGTCACGGCCATGGGCACCCCGACAAACGCAACTGGCTGGAACGCCGCCGCGACGAAGAGGCCTCGCTGGGCATCACCACGCAGCCTTACTGCCTGATCGTCGGCGGCGGCCAAGGTGGCCTGGGTCTGGCGGCGCGGCTCAAGCGTCTGGGCGTGCCGACCCTGATCATCGACAAGGCCGAACGCCCCGGCGACCAGTGGCGTGGGCGTTACAAGTCGCTGTGCCTGCACGACCCGGTCTGGTACGACCACATGCCCTACCTGCCCTTCCCCGATCACTGGCCGGTGTTCACGCCCAAGGACCAGATCGGCGACTGGCTGGAGATGTACAGCAAGGTCATGGAGCTCAACTACTGGGCGCGCACCGAGTGCATCGGCGCCAGCTTCGACGAAAAGGCCGGCACCTGGACCGTGGAAGTCGAGCGCAACGGCGAACGTCTGGTGTTGCAGCCCAAGCAATTGATCCTCGCCACCGGCATGTCCGGCGTCGCCAATGTGCCCGGCTATCCGGGGGCCGAAGCCTTCAAGGGCCAGCAGCATCACTCCAGCCGCCACCCCGGTGGCGATGCCTGGCGCGGCAAGCGTGCGGTGGTGATCGGCGCCAACAACTCGGCTCACGACATCTGCGCCGATCTGGTGGAAAACGGCGCCGATGTGACCATGGTGCAGCGCTCTTCCACCCACATCGTGCGCTCGGACAGCTTGATGGACCTGGTATTCGGCGGGCTGTACTCGGAAGAAGCCGTCGAAGGCGGCCTGACCACCGACAAGGCTGACATGCTGTTCGCGTCGATCCCGTACAAAGTCATGCCGAGCTTCCACAAACCGGTGTTCGAGGCGATCAAGGAACGCGACAAGGACTTCTACGACGGCTTGAGCAAGGCCGGTTTCATGCTCGACTTCGGCGACGACGAATCGGGGCTGTTCATGAAATATGTGCGCCGTGGCTCCGGCTATTACATCGACGTCGGTGCCTCGGAACTGATCGCCAACGGCACCATCAAGCTCAAGAGCGCCCCCGGTCTGGGCGTCGAACGCATCGAAGCCGATGCCGTGGTGCTCAACGACGGCACACGCTTACCGGCCGACCTGATTGTCTACGCCACCGGCTACGGCTCGATGAACGGCTGGGCGGCCAAGCTGATCTCCCAGGAAGTCGCCGACAAGGTCGGTCGCTGCTGGGGGCTCGGCTCCGGCACCACCAAGGACCCAGGCCCGTACGAAGGCGAACTGCGCAACATGTGGAAGCCGACACAGCAGGACAACCTGTGGTTCCACGGCGGCAACCTGCACCAGTCGCGGCACTACTCGCTGTACCTGGCGCTGCAGTTGAAGGCGCGCTTCGAAGGCCTGCCGACGCCGGTGTATGCGCTGGCCGAGCGTCACCATATCGGCTGATGGGAACGACCGCCCGGTGCTTGCCGGGCGGTCTGCTGGACGCGTTCAGATGCTGGACCCCATGCCATCACCGCGCTAGTGTTGGACACACCTCACCGACGCAACCCCATGGCGCGACAACATGTCTTCTGCTCCCGACCCACTGATCTATCGCCCGCCGCAGATGAGCGATCTGGCTCGCCTGTTCGACATTTACAGCGATCCCCAGACCCAACGCTTCAACCCCGCCGGGCCGTTGACCGAGGTCGCTCAGGCCGAGGCGTTGCTGTGCGGCTGGATCGAGCACTGGCGACAGCATGGCTATGGCTGGTGGGCCGTGGCCGAGCGGGACAGGCCTGACCACCTGATCGGCTTTGGCGGTGTGGGTCATTACGATTATCTGGGTGAATCGCGGGTCAATCTCGGCTATCGCTTTGCCACCGAAGCCTGGGGCAAGGGCCATGGCACCGCGCTGGGCAAGGCCGCGTTGAGCTGCGCGTTCAATACGCCGGGCATCGAGCGGGTCTGGGCGCTGGTGCGTCCGGACCATGTGGCGTCGATTCGCGTGCTGGAAAAGATCGGTATGCAGCGCTGCGGGCTGCTCGACGACGTGCCGGGCAAGCCGGCGAGTCTGGTGTTCGAGATCAGTGAAAGCCGGTTTCACGGTGACGAAGTCAGCACCGACAACCCCAACCACTAAGGCGTTCCTTCCGGGCAAAACAGTTTTGCCTCGCTTGCCAGCCCTGTCCCCTGAACGCTACTAATGGCCCTGCCTGATCCGGCAGTACCGGCCATCCACAGGTGCGACAAAAAGTACCCATAGAAAACACCCAGCGTCTTTACTGGACCTGACACAATTCGCGAGGGCGGGCCGCATCAGCCTGGCTGATGGGGATCGTTCTTTTTCATTCAATTCCTGATCAAGGTAACAAGCGAATGGCCAAGGCCGCAGATGTCGTCGTGCAATGTCTGGAAAACGAAGGCGTTAAATACGTTTTCGGCATTCCCGGCGAAGAAAACCTGGACCTCCTCGAATCCCTGCGCAAATCCCAGATCAAGCTGGTGCTGACCCGCCACGAGCAGTCGGCCGGCTTCATGGCCGCCACCTATGGCCGTCTGACCGGCAAGACCGGCGTCAGCCTCTCGACCCTCGGCCCGGGTGCTACCAACCTGGTGACCGCCGGCGCCTACGCCTACCTGGGCGGCATGCCGATGCTGATGATTACCGGCCAGAAGCCGATCAAGAAATCCAAGCAGGGCCGTTTCCAGATCATCGACGTGTGCGGAATGATGGACCCCATCACCAAGTACACCCACCAGTTCGCCTCGGCGGACAACATCCCGGCGCGCATGCGTGAAGCCTTCCGCCTCGCCGAAGAAGAAAAGCCGGGCGCCGTGCACCTGGAGCTGCCGGAAGACATCGCTGCCGAGCAGACCGACAGCATGCCGATTCCGCCGAGCCTGCACCGTCGTCCGCTGGCCGAGCACAAGTCGGTCGAAGCCGCCGTCGAGAAACTGCAGAAAGCCCGCAGCCCGATTCTGGTGATCGGCGCCGGTGCCAACCGCAAGATGACCGCCAAGGTCCTGCAGCAACTGATCGACAAGACCGGCATTCCGTTCATCACCACCCAGCTGGGTAAAGGTGTGGTCGACGAGCGCCACCCGCGCTTCCTCGGCAACGCGGCACTGTCGTCCGGTGACTTCGTGCACCGCGCCGTCGAAGCTGCCGACCTGATCATCAACATCGGCCACGACGTGATCGAGAAGCCGCCGTTCTTCATGGTCCGTGGCGGCACTGAAGTCGTACACATCAACTTCCGTTCCGCCGAAGTCGATGCCGTGTACTTCCCGCAGATCGAAGTGATCGGCGACATCGCCAACGCCGTGTGGCAGATCGGCGAAGCGCTGACCGAAACCAGCCACTGGGACTTCACCCGCCTGCTGGAAATTCGCGAAGCCAACGAAGAGCAGATCGCCGAAGGCGCCGACGACAACCGCTTCCCGATCTACCCGCAGCGTCTGGTCGCCGACATCCGCCGCGTGCTGCCGTCCGAAGGCATCGTTGCCCTGGACAACGGCATCTACAAGATCTGGTTCGCCCGTAACTACAAGGCGCACAAGCCGAACACCGTGCTGCTGGACAACGCCCTGGCGACCATGGGTGCCGGCCTGCCATCGGCGATGGCGGCGCATCTGGTACACCCGGATCGTCCGGTGATTTCGGTATGCGGAGACGGCGGTTTCATGATGAACAGCCAGGAACTGGAAACCGCCGTGCGTCTGGGCATGCACATCACCGTGGTGATCCTGCGTGACGACGGCTACGGCATGATCCGCTGGAAGCAGGCGAACATGGGCTTCACCGATTTCGGCCTGGATTACGGCAACCCGGACTTCGTCAAATACGCCGAAGCCTACGGCGCCAACGGCCACCGCGTGGAAAGCGCCGAAGGTCTGCTGCCGCTGCTGGAGCACTGCATCAAGACGCCGGGCGTGCACGTGATCGACTGCCCGGTCGACTACTCCGAGAACGACCGCATCCTGAACATCCAGTTGCGCGAGCGCGCCGCTTCGATCTGATCCGGTTTGAGATGAACCACGGCGGGCTGCCCATGGCCCGCCGTGCTTGCCTTGCCGCCTGCACAGGCGGCGTGGCTACTGATGCGCCCTCAAGACCGCACACAGTTACACAAGAGCGCTGGACTGCTTCGGACCGCGCCGCCAGCGAACGCTCATCTCAAGCCTTTCGCACCATCACCCAGTCCCGATGCAGATCCTCCCCGCACACGAACGTGGTCTCGCCCACGATCTCGAAGCCGTTGCGCTGATAAAAGCGGATCGCTCTGTCATTGGTTTCATTGACGGTCAGCCGAACGGGCCCGGTCTGTTGTTCCAGCGAGCGATCCATCAACAACTGAGCGGCGCCGGTGCCGTGTTCGGCGGCAGACACGTAACAGCGAGTCAGCTCCCTGGCGTGGTCGGCGGCGGCGATGCCCAGCCCTTTGGGGGCGAGGTCGATCAGGCTGTAGCCGATCACGTCGGCCTCCTTGAGCACGACACGCAGCTCTTTCCGGTCGTCCTCTACGAGTGCCTTGAAATGGGCCGGCAACAAATGGCTCTGAATGTACCGCTCGATTTCCTCGACCGGTGTGTTTGCCGGGCAGGCCAGCGCAAACGTCCGGGCAGCGATTTCGCTGATGAACTGGCAATCCTCTTGCAATGCGTCCCGCACTTGAAGCGACATGGTCGTTCCTTCTTTCCCGAGTGGAGTGCTTGTCTACCGGCGTTGGGCGTGGCGGCCGACGCGTGAAAAGAAAACGCCGGGCATGCCCGGCTTTTTCATCCTGTCAGCCCTCAAACTACCTTACGCATGAACACCCTGGCAAAGCCGTCCTCCGTCGCGCGGTGGGTTTCCTGATAGCCGAGCCTGCTGTAGATCTCGATGTTCTCGACCATCCGTTCATGGGTGTAAAGCCGGACGGCATCGCAGTGCCGGCTTCGCGCGTAGTCTTCGCAGAACGCCATCAAGCGCTTGCCGATGCCCTTGCCCTTGCAGCGCGGCAGCACCGCGACGTTGACCAACAGCAGGTCCTGATCCTCCACACACATCACCAGCACGCCAACGACCTGCCCGCAGTCTTCGATCACGAAGGTGTCGGTTTCACTCAGCACCTGCCGATAGTCGTCGAGCATCGGCGCGGGTGCCTTGCCGATTCTGGCGATGTAGGGGCTGTAGGCCTCGTGGACCAGCGCGGTGATGCCGTCGACATCGTCCGGCGTGGCGCGGCGCAGGGGTTCGCTGTTGTGCAATGAAAAACTCCGCTCGGTATGGGTTCAGGCTGCCCCGGCTTCGCCGTTCAGCAGCCAGGGGTTGGCTTGCAGATGACGGGTTTCAAACGCGCGGATCTGCTCGCTGCGCTGCAAGGTGCTGCCGATGGCGTCCAGGCCTTGTAGCAGCGCATCTTTGCGCAGCGCGTCGATGTTGAAGGCGATCACTCGCCCGTCCGCCAACAGAATATGCTGCGCCTCAAGATCCACCGCAATATGTGCCGTCTCCGGCTGGCTGACCACCTCGCCCAGTTCCTTGAGTTCGGCCGGCGCGAGCTGGATGGTCAGCACCCCGTTACGTTGGCAGTTATCGTAGAAGATCCCGGCAAAACTGGTGCCAATCAGCGCACGGATACCCAGTTGCTTGAGGCCCCACACCGCGTGCTCGCGGCTGGAACCGCAGCCGAAGTTTGGCCCCACCACCAGAAATGCGCTCTGCTGCCAGGGCGCCTGGTTGAGGACGAATTCCGGATTGGGCGAGCCGTCCTCCAGGAAGCGCAGGTCGAAGAACGCACCACGGTCCAGACCGCTGCGGTCGATGCCCTTGAGAAACTGTTTGGGCATGATCACGTCGGTGTCGACGTTCGCGGCCAGGATTGGCGCAGCCACGCCCTCAACGTTTTGGAATGGTTGCATGTCAGGCCTCCCGGACCAGTGAACGAACATCGACCAGATGACCTGTGACCGCCGCCGCAGCGACCATGGCCGGACTCATCAGGTGGGTACGTGCGCCCTGCCCCTGGCGCCCTTCAAAATTGCGATTGGTGCTGGACGCGCAGCGGTCGCCGGCGCTGAGTACGTCGTCGTTCATTGCCAGGCACATCGAGCAGCCCGATTGACGCCACTCGAATCCGGCCTCGCGGAACACTTGAGCCAGCCCCTCGGCTTCAGCCTGATCACGGACCAGGGTCGATCCCGGCACGATCATCGCGCGCACCCCGTCGGCGACCTTGCGACCGCTGACCACGCGGGCAGCATCGCGCAGGTCTTCGATGCGCGCATTGGTGCAGGAACCGATGAACGCATGGCTGATGCGGATGCTGTCCAGCGCCGTGCCCGGCGTCAGATCCATGTAGCGCAAGGCACGCTCAAGGTCCCGGCGCAGGATCAGATCGGGCTGCTGCATCGGGTCCGGCACCCGGTCGGTGATGGCGGCGGCCTGGTCGGGGCTGGTGCCCCAGGTGACCATCGGTTGCAGGTCGTCGACATGCATGTGCACTTCCCGGTCGAACACCGCGCCCGGGTCGCTGAACAGGCTGCGCCATTGCGCCACTGCCTGTTCCCACATTGCGCCCTTGGGGGCGCGGGGTTTATCGGCCAGATAAGCGAACACCTTGTCGTCCGGGGCCATGAAGGCGCCACGAGCGCCGGCTTCCACGGCCATGTTGCAGATGGTCATCCGTGCCTCGACGCTCAGCGCGCTGATGGCCGGCCCGGCGAATTCGATGGCGTAGCCGGTGGCGCCCGCCGCACCGATCTGGCGGATCAGCTCCATGATGATGTCCTTGGACACCAGCCCGGAGCCGGGGCGGCCCTCGACCGTCACGCGCATGCTTTTCAGGCGTTTGTAGACCAGCGTCTGCGTGGCCAGCAGGTGTTCGATTTCAGAGGTGCCGATGCCGAAGCCGAAGGCGCCCAGCGCGCCGTAGGTGGTAGTGTGGCTGTCACCGGCGGCGATCACCATGCCGGGCAGGATGAATCCCTGTTCCGGCGCGACCACGTGCTCGATGCCCTGGCGCTTGTCCATGACGTTGAACAGCTCGATGCCGAAGTCGCGGCAGTTCTGCTCGAAATAGTTGACCTGCAAGGTGCCGCCGGCGTCCGCCATGTCGGCATTTCGCTCAGGCGCGGTGGGGTTGACGTGGTCGACCACGCACAGCGTCGACGCGGGTCGCCAGACTCGGCGCCCGGCCTCGCGCAGACCGCTGAACGCCTGCGGGCTGGTGTATTCGTTGGCGACCTGACGATCGATATAAAGGAGAACGTGGCCTTGATCGTCGAGTTCGCAGACGGTGTGGGAATCGATGTGCTTCTGGTAGAGCGTCTTGGGGGCATTCATCGCAGCAGGTACCCAATGTTGTAATTGGCACGCCCTGGAGGCGTCACGGTCACTGCCTTGCAGTGCTGCGTACCAGCTTATAGAGCTGCGGAAATGGATAAACGGGCCAATCGAGTTTGCTCGATTTACGATTCGTGAACAAAAGAACCGCAGCCGCCTGACAGCCCCCGTAGCAGTCCAGCTTGCCGGCGGCAGCGATCTCAAGGCAGTCGCCGCTGGCAAGCCATGCTGCTACAGAGTGTGCGCTGCATTTTTTGTGTGGGAAGGAGCTCTGCTCGCGATGGCGGTGGGTCAGTCAACACAGCATTGTCCGGACTGGCGCTATCGCGAGCAGAGCTCCCTCCCACAGAGAATGCAAATGATGCAGGTCATCCCGAACACTCACACAACCCCCGTAGCAGTCCGGCTTGCCGGCGGCAGCGATCTCAAGTCAGTCGCCGCTGGCAAGTCATGCTGCTACAGGATCGTTTGTGGTCAATCAGTTTTGCATCGCCTGGGATGACGCTTTCGCGAGCAGGGCTCCCCCCCACAGGGAATGCAAGTGATGCAGATCATCCAGAACATTCCCGCAGGAGCGCGCCTGGTCTGGGCCGCATTCGGACGATGGCGACTGTGCCAATCGCTGCAAGGGTGCCTGAATGGCCTCATACCTGTAGGAGCTGGCTTGCCCTGCGACCGGCGGGGAACACGTCGTAAACCCTGACGACTATGCGTTCCTGACACACCGCATTTGCCGGATTGACTGCCGCTGCGCGCCAGGTCGCGGGACAAGCCCGGCTCCTACAGGTTTTGTGTCATGTCCGGAATCCCGTTGGAACCGCCTTGCTGGCGAACCCGTCCGCTCACACACCACAACGTCGAATGGCCCACCGCAATCCTCGTAGGAGTGAGCTTGCTCGCGAGGGGCCCGTCCGGACACATCAGTGTCGGCTGACACACCGCTTTCGCGCGCAAGCCCGCTCCCACAGGGAATGGAGATCATCCAGCACATCAACTCTGCCAACGACTCAATAATCCCAGATCGCCGCGATCCAGCGGAACGTGTCGCCGTCGACGGCAATCCGGCCCACGGACGGGAATGACAAATGGGTGGCGACGAACAGTTCGCCCGAGGCTGCCGCTTCCTGCAACAGGCGTACGCGGACCCGCACCGACTCTTCAGGGTCGTGCTCGAAGCCGTTGTGCCAGTCGGGGTGGTCGAAGGCCACCGGGAACAGCGCGTCGCCAGCGAAGGTCAGGCGTTCGCCCGCAGAGTTCACGTACACCACACAATGCCCCGGCGTGTGCCCGCCGGTGAGTTTCGCCACCACGCCCGGTGCCACTTCGTATTCGTCGTCGAAGGTGCGCACGCTGCTGCGATAGGCCTCGATGAACTGGTTGGCGGTGGTCCGCAACACATCCGGCACCGGCGCAGGCATGTCGGTCATGGAGAAGTCCGGGGTCTCCCAGAACGCGACTTCGGTGGCTGTGACGTGAATCCGCACGTCCGCCCGCAGGCGGTTCTTGACCTCCTCCACCAGCAGGCCGCCGATATGGTCCATGTGCATGTGGGTGATGATGATGTCGGTAACCGACGCCAGGTCGATACCTGCCGCCGCCAAGCGCTTGGGGAACTGCCCGGCACGGGGGAAGCCGGGGAACTGCCCGCCCAGTCCGGCGTCGACCAGAATGACCTGCTCGCCGCTGCGCACCACCATGACATTGAGTGCCCAGTCGAACGCATCCGGCCCCAGGTACATGCCCTTGAACCAGGCTTCGCGATCATCCGGCGCCACGTTGGTGGACATGGTCGAAGTCGGCAGCGGCAGCACGCCGTCGCTGACCACCATCACGTCGATGTCGCCGACCTTCAGGGCATAGCGCGACGGCACCAGCTCTTCGTGGGTGTGGCTGTCGGCTGTCGCGGAAGCAGGAATGTCCAGATGCGTTGTCATGTTCGGTCACCTCAGGTTCAGAGCAGAAATCTCGGTCGCGACCCACCTCGGTGAATCGCATTGGCAACGAGTGTGCACGGCCCTCCATCACCCGCGATACATACTCAGGTATAGAAATGCAGGCCCGATAATTGCCCGTTTCGGCCACGCAAGACGCCTCTGCTCCAGGCAAAAGCCGTGCGATTACCGGCCACTCACCTTTGTCCCCGACGGCCTCGCAACATACCCTTGGGCGCGGCAAGTCCTTGTCGCCAATAACAATCACAGGAAGGAACCCCATTTTGATCCGCTTCTGCAAAGCGCCGCTGTGCCTCGCCCTGCTGACCACCCTCGCCACCACTTCCAGCCACGCCGCCAGCGCCGATTGGATCGACAGCGCCGTCGCGAAGGTCAACCCGGAAGTCATCGATCTGCGCCACACCATCCACCAGCATCCGGAGCTCGGCAATCTGGAATTCAAGACCGCCGCTCTGGTCGCCGAACGCCTGCGCGCGTCGAACATCGAGGTGCGTACTCAGGTGGGCAAGACCGGCGTGGTCGGCGTGCTCAAGGGTGGCTTGCCGGGGCCGGTGATGGCGCTGCGTGCCGACATGGACGCGCTGCCGGTCAAGGAAATGACCGGCCTGCCCTTCGCCAGCAAGGCCACCAGCGTACGGCTGGGCAAGGACGTGCCGGTGATGCACGCCTGCGGGCATGACACCCACACCGCGATGCTGCTCGGCGCAGCCAAAGTGTTGGCCGAACACCGCAAAGAGATCCACGGCACGGTGGTGTTTCTGTTCCAGCCGGCCGAAGAAGGCGCCGCCGACGTGGACGAATTCCAGACCGGCACGCTGATTGGCGCACAGGCAATGATCCGCGACGGCGCGCTCGACTCACCGAAGGTCGATGCCGTATTCGGCGTGCATGTGATGGCGGGTTACCCGACCGGGCACCTGTATTACAAATCCGGCACGGTGCTCAACAGCAGCGACTCGTTCCGCATCACCGTCAAAGGCCATCAGACCCACGGTTCCGCGCCGTGGAGCGGGGTCGATCCGATCGTTGCCAGCCAGGGCATCATCAGTGGCTTGCAGACGCTGGTCAGCCGCCGCATCGACCTGACCAAGGGCATGGGCGTGATCAGTGTCGGCACCCTGAACGCGGGTTCGGCGGCCAACATCATTCCCGAGACGGCAGAAATGAGCGGCACCATCCGCACCAACAACGCCGAGATTCGCGAAGCGATTCTGCAGAAGATGCCGCCGCTGGTGAGCAACATCGCCAATGCCTACGAGACCCAGGCGACGTTGCAACTGGTGAACAACGCCCCGGTGACCACCAACGATCCGACCCTCACCGAAGCCATGGTGCCAGCACTGGAACTGGCTGCACCGGGCAAGGTGTCGCGACTGGATTCGTCGCTGTCACCGAGTGAGGACTTCTCGTACTACGCGCGCAAGGTGCCGGGTCTGTTCGTGTTTCTCGGCGCGACCCCGGAAGGCCAGGACATGAGCAAGGTGGCGAACAACCACAGCCCGTACTTCACCGCCGACGACGCGACCCTGGCGACCGGTGTGAAAGCCCACGTGCAGTTCGTGCTCAACTACCCGCAGCGCAACACGCAAGGCTGACCCAAGCCGAACTTGCCGCCGGCGACGCACGCTGCGTTGCCGGCGGTGGCGCCATACCCGCGGCCGCCGGCTGGCTCACTTCTGCACCGTCGAAATTGCACTTGAACACTCTTTCCGCCAAACAATTATTTGGCGCCAACAAACATACTTTATTTAATTAGATACCCGTCTAACATGCCCCGCCTTGCCCTTCAAACGAATCCATTTTATTAATCACAACAAACACATGGCGACACCCCCTTCCAATCAAAGAGACAGACCGAACTTCCCAACAGACACGGTTAATGGCCTTGCGGGCCACGGTTCGCGGTCGCCTTTCTGACGCCAATAAATAATTAAATTATTTTTAAGTTTGTGGTGGCATTTTCCCATTATCTGTATTTAGACTGTGTCAACTTCAATACACCTTGCATGTGTGGCCCATGAAGTACACCACTTTAAGGATGATGACGGTGCTCTCCCTTTGCTGTTCGGCCGTGGCGTTTGCCGAGAACGGCGTCAACACGACACCGGCGCTGTCGACCCAGCGCACGCTCAATCGGCTGGAGGTGGGAGGCCTGGTGGTGGGCCAGACGGTGACTCAGAACGGCCGCGCGTTCTACGACAGTTTCGCGCAGGCCTTCAGTGAAAAAGACGAAGCAGGACGTTTCAGCGTATCGGTCACCGAACGACCGACCGCACGGCTGGGCAGCCAGGTCTTCATCAATTACGGCAACCGCCGCATGTTGCAACTGAACCTGCCGCCCAACCGCAGCCTGATCCCCGCCCTTGGCGCAGACACGGCAGCACAAGTGTTTCAGGCGATTCTGGACTACCAGCTGGCCCAATTTTTTGGCGATCGCGACCTGGCACGCGACGAACTCTGAAAGGAATCATCATGCAGCGATTTTCGGTTGTGCTCGTGAGTCTGCTGGCCCTGGCCGGTGCGTCGGCCAGCGTACAGGCCAGCGAACTGGTGTACGTGCCGGTCAACCCGTCGTTCGGCGGCAACCCGCTGAACGGCCCGGTGCTGCTGAACCAGGCCAACGCGCAGAACGGCTTCACCGATCATTCGTCTTCCTCGTCTTCTGCACAAAACACCCTGACCCAGTTCAACAGCATGTTGCAGAGTGCGATTCTCAGCCGGGTCTCTTCGGCGATCACTTCCAGCATTGTCGGCGCCGACGGCAAGTTGACCCCGGGCACTGTCGAAACCACCGACTTCACGATTTCAATCGTCAACTTGTCTCCCGGCCTGTTGCAGATCACCACGACAGATAAAACCACCGGACAAACCACATCATTCCAGATCAATCAATGATGTAGCGCCGATAAAAAAGTTTCTGCTGTAACTCCACCGTAAGCCTTGTTGTGCCCTGTGCGATCAACTTGCGGGCTCGTTCGCCCGCAGGAAACTGGAAATCAATAAATCATCAGGAAGGTAATGACCCATGCAAGCACGTAAATCGCTTATCGCCGTCGCTGTACTCGCTTCTCTCTCGGGCGCCGCGTTTGCCGGTAACGGCAATGTCGACGCTACCCAGAACGGTTCCGGCAACGGCACCGTGGTAGAACAGAGCGGCTCGATCAACTCGTTCATCACCGTCAACCAGACCGGTGACAACAACGTCGCCGGTAAAAAAGGCGCGGCGGTTTACCAGGCTTCCAGCGACAGCAACCTGACCATCAATCAGAAAAACGACAACAACAGCGCCGCGGCTTCGCAGACCGGCAACCACAACACCGGCAACATCGACCAGACCGCCGCCGGCCAGCGCTTCTTCCAGACCAACCTGCAAAGCGCTTCGCTGAACCAGGCTGGCGCGTGGAACAACGGCAGCATCACCCAGAACCTGAACACCGGCCGTGACAACAGCGCCTCGCTGAAACAGGACGGCACCGGCAACGGCGCCTGGATCAACCAGGATTCCAACAACAAGGTCAGCGCCAAGGTCACTCAGAACAACGACCAGAACCAGGCCTGGGTCACCCAACAGCGCAACAGCAACGCTGAAGCCAACTTCACCCAGTCGGGCGACCACAACTCCGGTTCGATCACCCAGACCAACACCCGTGACTCGAAGGGCGAAATCACCCAGAGCGGCAGCTGGAACCAGGGCTCTGTCACCCAGCAGGGCGACACCTGGTCCTCGACCGCCAAGGTCGATCAGAGCGGCAACAACAACACCGCCAACGTGACGCAGGACTGGGCCTGGGGCTCCGACGCGACCGTCACCCAGCGCGGTGGCGGCTTCAACAACGGCACCGTCTACCAGACCGATGCCGACTACAGCCACGCCAGCCTGACCCAGACCGGCAGCAACAACACCGGTTACCTGAAACAGGACAACGCCGACTACAGCAGCATCAACGCTTCGCAAAGCGGCAGCTTCAACGAAATCACCGCGACCCAGACCGTCGCCGGCGGTGGCAACAACCCCAACGCTGCCAACCTGAAAGCCGAGATCAGCCAGGATGGCACCGGCAACAAGGTCACCAGCACCCAGTCCGGTCGCAACAACGAGGACTACCTGACCCAGTCGGGTAACTACAACAACATCAACGTCACCCAGACCGCGAGCGCGTCCTGGAACACCGCTACCGTCACCCAGACCGGCAGCTACCTGACCGCCAACGTTACGCAAACCGGCGGTTCGAACAACAAAGCCACCGTCACCCAGCGCTAATCCAGGTCGTATCCCGCCGGCTCCAGAGTGCTTAAGAACGTCATGAAGGTTTTTACCCACTCTGGTTCGCTGGCGGGTTTTATTGGAGCAACACCATGAGCGCCCGCTCGCTATCCCTGATGATCCTTGCCGCTGCCCTGTTGAGCGGCTGTGCTACTTCGCGCCCGGCGGGCACCATTTCTCCGGCGACCGTGTCGCCGCCCACGCAGTCGACCCGTGATCTGGCCACCCTGCCGCCTCCGGCCGGAGTGATTCCGGTGGCGGTGTACGGCATGCGCGACCAGACCGGCCAGTACAAACCCTCGCCGGACAGTTCCTTT
The DNA here is from genome assembly GCF_044746785.1 of Pseudomonas sp. NPDC090208. Classification (NCBI taxonomy): domain Bacteria; kingdom Pseudomonadati; phylum Pseudomonadota; class Gammaproteobacteria; order Pseudomonadales; family Pseudomonadaceae; genus Pseudomonas; species Pseudomonas sp. NPDC090208. Next base: position 12,572 of record NZ_JBIVCU010000022.1, on the reverse strand, counting down.
TCCACGTCGGTGACCCAGGGCGCTGCGTCGCTGCTGGTCAACGCGTTGCGCGATTCGCGCTGGTTCCGGCCGGTGGAACGCGAAAACCTGCAAGACCTGCTGACCGAGCGCAAGATCGTCCGAGCCCTCGAACAGCCACAAGACAAAGCCGTCGGCCAGTTGCCTCCGCTGCGGCCGGCCAACCTGATCATCGAAGGCGCCATCGTCGCCTACGAAAGCAACGTGCGCACCGGCGGTTTCGGCGTGCGTTATCTGGGCATCGGCCCGTCGGACCTGTATCGCCAGGATCAGGTGACGGTCAACCTGCGCGCCGTGGATATCCGCAGCGGCGACATCATCCAGAGCGTGACCACCACCAAGACGGTGTTTTCCGTGCAGCTGGATTTCGGCGTGTTCAAGTTCGTCTCGCTGCGTCATTTGCTGGAAGTCGAGACCGGCCTGTCGCGCAACGAACCGGTGCAGCAATGCGTGCGCGAAGCCATCGAAGCCGGCCTGATTCACCTGATCGCCCAAGGCGCACGTGATGGCAGCTGGAACCTGAAAAACCCGGCAGACCTGCAGAAACCGCTGCTCGCCGGCTACCTCAAAGCCTACGACGAGCAGACCATGAACGTGCCGATCAGCGCGGCCGAACAGAGCAAGCTCCGAGGGGAAACCCATGCAGAGACGCAATAGATCCGCGCCGTGGCCGCTGGCCGCCGCGCTGCTTTTCGGCGCACTCGCCGGCCCGCTGTGTCAGGCCGGCGATCTGGTGCCCGAGGCCCGTTACGCGGAACTCGGCCAGAGCGGCAGCCGGGTCGATCTGAGCCAGATCGGCTCGGCCAACCAGGCCAACGTCGGCCAGAGCGGCACCCGCCAGCGTCTGGTCGAATTGCAGACCGGCACCGCCAACAGCGCACGGATCAACCAGAGCGGCGCCTACAACGCTGCCTACGCGCAACAGAGCGGTTACGCCAACGCCCTGAGCCTGGAACAGAGCGGCCGCTACAACCAGGCGGCGATCCGCCAGGTCGGTTCCAACAATCAGGCCAACGTGGTGCAAAGCGGCGCCTACAATCAGGCGTACGTCGGCCAGTACGGTCAGGGCAACCAAGCGTCCGTCAGCCAGAACGGCTTCGGTGGTACTGTGACCGTCCAGCAATACGGCAACAACATGAACGCCTCCGTCACCCAGAAGTGAACGCCATGATCGATCTGTCGCAACTGATCGTCGCCATCGACACCCACCGTGAAGGCACGGCGGTGTTGATTCGCCCGCACATCGAAAACCCCACGCCCCTGACGTTGCGCTACCGCATGGCGGTGCGTCAGCGCAGCTCGGCGGGGACCTCCAGCATCAGCCAGCAAGGCGACGTCCAGACCGGCACCACACCGGCCTTCGTACGCCTGAGCATCCCGCCCGAGGCCGAATGCCAGATTCACCTGGAGCTGTTTCAGGACGGCGTGCTGATCAAGACCCTGGACCAGAACTGCGACGACACCCGTACCTGAGGCCTTCCGCGTGAACAGGATGGATGCAGATTCCGGGACAAACACAGACCTGTAGGAGTGAGCTCCGCTCGCGATAGCGTCAGACCAGTCCCACCTGTATCGACTGACCCACCGCCTTCGCGGGCAAGCCCGCTCCCACAGAGTCAGTGCCCGTCGCCATTTTTGTGAACGACGCAGAGCTCCCTCCCACAGGTTCTGTGGTGTCAGCAAAATTCAGGCAGGACACCACCACCCCGTAGCAGTCCGGCTTGCCGGCGGTTGCGATCTCCGGAATGCCGACGCCGGCAAGCCGGACGGCTACAGATACGTGCGCGCCATCGCCTTTGATTCTGGCCGAAGGCCGTGGGAGGGAGCTCTGCTCGCGATAGCGGTGGTTCCGACACCACCATGTCGACTGACACAACATTTTCGCGGGCAAGCCCGCTCCCACAGGGTCAGTACCCGTCGCCATTTTTGTGAACGACACAAACCCGTGGGAGCGTGGCTTGCCCGCGAAGGCGTCAGGTCAGGCAATGCAGAGCTGTCTGACCCAACCCAATCGCGGGCAAGCGCGCTCCTACAAACCAATGTCAGCTCAGTTGGCCGGAATCACATCGCTGCCTTCCACCAGCAACATGCGGTATTCGGCGCCTTTGAGGCGGTGTTGGCGGGCTTCTTGATACGCCGGGCTGTTGTACCAGGCGCGGGCGGCGTCCATGTCAGGGAAGCGCAGGATGGCGACGCCTTCGGTGGCCTGACCTTCCAGCACTTCGAGGTCGCCGTAGAACGCCACGCGGGTGATGTCATGGCCGGTACGGGCTGCTGGTGCCTTTTCGGCGTACTGCTGCATTTCGGAAGCGTCGAGGGTGTTTTCGCGGATGAAGATGACGTAGGCAGACATGAGGGTTCCTTGAGTGAATTCGACAGGCATGAAAACCCGGTTTCGACCTGCGGTCTAGCCGGGTTTTCACAAGAAAAAGCAAAGGTTTGTACGAAAAGTCGGCGAGCGAAAGCCAGGCAAGGCAAAAACAGGCGAGGAACGGCCGGGGTCGCGCCCGACTCTACGGGTTGTAAATGAGCATTCCGAGCCTGTTTTTAACGCTGCATGGCTGAGCGCAGCCACTTTTCGGGCAAAGCTAGCGCAGCGCTTCAACAATCACCTTGGCCAGCGGACCGCCGGACGCCGGGTTCTGGCCGGTCATCAGGCGGCCATCGACCACCACTTTTTCCTGCCAGACATCGGCGGCCGAGTAGTCGGCGCCTTCGGCACGCAGGGCGTCTTCCAGGTTGAACGGTACGTCGGCCTGGGCATAGCCGGCTTCTTCATCGTTGGAGAACGAGGTCAGTTTGCGACCTCGCACCAGCGGCGTGCCGTCTTGCAGCTTTGCCCCCAGCAATGCCGCCGGGCCATGGCACACCGCAGCGACGATCTTGCCGCCGTTCCAGGCGCGTTCTACCGCACGCCGGATTTCAGGGTTGTTGGCGATGTCGACCATCGGACCAAGGCCGCCGGGGAAGAAGATCGCGTCGTAGTCCAGCACGTCGACTTCCGAGAGCTTGCGGCTGCGGGCCATGCGACGGATTGCGGCGCTGTTGCGGAAGGCCAGTTGCGCCGGATCGGTTTCGTCGTAGCCATCTTCCGGTGGCGTGCCGCCCTGCAGCGAGGCGTATTCCACGGCCACACCGGCTTCGGCAAAGACTTCGTAAGGGTGGGCGACTTCCGGGAAGAAGTAGCCGGTGCGGCGCTGGTTCGGACCGATTTCAGCAGCGTTGGTCAGGATGAACAGAACGTGTTTGATGCTCATGGTTGAATCCTCATGCTTCAAGAAAGAACGGTGATGGAACGGGTCAGTTGCTGGAAACGGTCGCCAAGTCGGCCGCAGGGACCAGACGACGGCTGTTGATCAGGGTGAAGGCAAAAATCAGCAGGCCTGTGAGGGTCATCGCAAACCCGGCCCAGCCCGCAGACAGCAAGCCGAATCCGGCGTCGATCGAGACACCCGCGCCCCACGCACCGAGGGCGTTACCCAGGTTGCAGGCGGCCAGGGTCATGGCACCGATCAGCGACGGCGCCTCGGGGGCAAAGCGGGTCAAGCGCACTTGCATGGTCGGAATGGACGCCATCAGTCCGGCGCCGAGAACGAACAGCGCAGGGAACAGCACCCAGGGGGTTTGCCCGCTGGTGGCGATGATCGCCAGTACCGCAAGGGCCGCACCGAAGCCCAGCACGATGCCGCGCATCGGGAACAGGTCGGCCAGACGACCGCCGACGACGTTGCCGGCGGTCATGCCGATGCCGAAGATCGCCAGCGCTACCGGGATCATCGCCGGCGCCAGATGAGCAGCATCAGTGACGATCGGGCCGACGAAGGTGTACACCGCGAACAGGCTGGCGATGCCGGTGGTGGCGACAGCCATCACACCCCACACCTGGCCCTTGCGCAGGGCCGAGAGTTCCTGAGTCACCGGCGCGCCGTTGAGCGCAGCGGTGCGCGGCAGCCATTGGCGGATCGCCAGCCAGGCCAGACCGGACAACGCGGCAACCGCCAGGTAGGTTTCCCGCCAGCCGAGGTGCTGACCGAGGAAGGTTGCCAGCGGCGAGCCGATGATGGTCGCCACAGTCAGGCCGGTCATGACGATGGCAAACGCCCTGCCCGCCTGGCCCGGTCCCATCAGGTAAGAAGCCACCATCGCCCCGGCGCCGAAATACGCGCCTTGCGGCAGACCGCTGATAAAGCGCGCCGCCATCAGCAGCGGCAGGTTGGTCGCCGCCGCCGACAGCACGTTGCCGACCACGAACAGCGCCATCAATGCCAACAGCAAGGTCCGCCGGTTGAGGCGCGCCGCCGCGAGCGTCACCAACGGCGCGCCGACCACCACGCCCAGGGCGTAGGCCGTCACCGCGTTGGTCGCTTCCGGCACGTCGATGCCGAGGCTGGCGGAGAACAGTTGAATCACGCCCATGCTGGCGAATTCGGAAGTGCCGATGCAGAAACTGCCCAGCGCCAGGGCAAACAGTGCCAGACGGCGGGCGAGATCGGTGGCGGGCTGAGCGCGTTCAGCGCTGGCGCTGTGTGCGCCGTCACCCGTCAGTTGTGCCGGAGTGGTCATGTTCAATTCCTCGATATAAATGGACGCGTTCAGGCGAACTGCAGGGGCCGGGTGGGGAAGCTCGACGGGTGTCAGCGTTCCGCGGTTGGCGTTTCCCTTCGGATGGCCTAACTTTGCTCCAGCGCCAGATATTCGAGAAATTTACTTTCTGGATCTTAGATATTCACCGAGCGTTATAAGACATGCGTTACGACCTCAATCTGCTGCCGGTTTTCATCGCCCTGATGGACGAGCGCAGCGTCACTCGCGCGGCTACGCGTCTGGGCATCACCCAGCCGGCGTTGTCGAACGCGCTGAACCGGCTGCGTGACACCCTGCGTGATCCGCTGTTCATCCGCGAGCGCTATGGCATCAAGCCGACGCCGTTCGCCGAAGAGATTGCGCCAGTGATCATCGAAACTCTGGCCCGGCTCGACGACGTGGTGCTGGGGCGTCAGCATTTCGACCCGGCGACCTCGACCCGGCAGTTCAACATTGCGCCGAACCCCTACGTCGAAATCGTCCTTATGCCGAAGATCATCGCTCGCCTGCGCCATTTGGCGCCGGGGATCAAGATGTCGCTGACGCCGTTCGGCAACGACCTGGCCGACACCGGCGTAACCTCGGGCACCACCGACATGGCCCTGGGGCGGATCGTCGACCCGCCGGACAACGTGGTGATCCAGCACCTGATGGACGACGGCCTGGCCTGCGTGGTGCGCGCCGATCACCCGGACATCGGCGACAGCCTGTCGCGGGAACAATACGAGCAGTTGCGCCACGTCAACGTGCTGCCACCGGGGCGATTGCGCGTCGGCCTGTTCCAGAGCCTGGAACGCCAGGGCCTGCGCCGCGAACTGGCGATCTCGGTCACGCACTTTCTCGCCGTGCCGGAAATCATCGCCACCACCGAATACTGCGCCACCCTGCCCCGGCACATCTGCCGACAGATCGCCAAGGACCCGCGTCTGAAAATCGTGCCATCACCGGTCGACCTCGGCACCTTCCCGGTGGAAATCGCCTGGCACGTCCGCTACCGCCACGACCCTGCACATCGCTGGTTTCGCGAGTTGCTGGTGGAGATGGCGGACGCAGTATGTGCAGAAACGGCCACCTCGTAGCATCCGGTTTTTGAGTCCGGCCGAAGGCCGTGGGAGGGAGCCCTGCTCGCGATGGCAATAGGTCAGATACCACGATGTCGACTGACCCGACGCTTTCGCGAGCAGGGCTCCTTCCCACAGGTTTAGTGGTGTCGGATGAATGTAGGCATGACGCAAAAACCTGTAGGAGCCGGCTTGCTGGCGAACCCATCCGGTCAGCCAATGCAACATTGAATGACACAACGCT
>NZ_JBIVCU010000022.1:0-6568 GCF_044746785.1 Pseudomonas sp. NPDC090208 | reverse complement strand
CTGTAGGAGCCGGCTTGCTGGCGAACCCATCCGGTCAGCCAATGCAACATTGAATGACACAACGCTTTCGCGAGCAGGGCTCCCTCCCACAGGTTTTGTGCTGTCGGCAAAGTTCAGGCAGGACACCCCCAACCCGTAGCAGTCCGGCTTGCCGGCGGTTGCCTGCCCCGCAATCACCCTCTGGCTCAGTCGAACATCAAGGCCTTGGTGAGCCCCAGGTCGGGGTCCGGATCATCGAGGTGATGAGCCATGCCGACCAGGCTGCGGGCCAGTTTTTCGTAGTCGACCCACAGCGTGTGCAGGTGGTTGAAAACCTGATTGATCACCCGCGTGGTTTCGGCATCCTGACTGTCCTCGTCAAACGCAAAGACGTCGTCGAAACCGGCCAGCTCGAACTGTTCTTCAAGCATTTCCTGCTGTTCGCACAGTGAGTCGAAGCCGTCGCGGCATTCCTCGCGCAGCTCGTTGGCAAAGGCATTGAAGTCTTCATCGTTGTCATCGAATTCGTCACGCAGGTGCTCGGGAATGTCTTGCAGGCTCTTGAAACGCTTGCCAGCGCCGTCCCGGCGGATTTGCGCAACCAGTGCGCCCAGTTCATCGAAATCGCCGTAATCCGACAGCCAGCCGCACTGGATGTTGGCTTCCCATGCCTCGGATACGCACTCGCTGATTTCCGCCATGCAGTCGGCCAGCGAGGTGCGCAGAAAGAATGGGGTCAACAGGGCATCCAGCTTGTCGAAAGCGTCTGCTTGTTGCTCGTAGCGTTTGGCAATCTGATTGGCTTCGCGCGCGTTCATGGGGCCTCACTGGCAATGGCTGGGCGTTCAGGCAGCGTGGTTTCGAGCGCACACACCGAGCGACTGCTAAGCCACACCGCCCCTGATCAGCGCCATAGTGGCTAAATGACCAACAACTCACAACTGCGCCCTTGCCGGAACAACGCCAAGTTGGCAGTCTGCCCAACGCAATCAGATTGCTATCATCCAAAACCCGGCGAGTATCCGCCTTCAACGTGAAAGGATTTCCACATGTCCCACCCCGTCAAAACCCTCGCCCAGGCCGTCGAACACGCACAGACGCTGATGGCCGACTGGATCGTGCCGGAAGGCGCCAGCGACCGGGACACACTGGGTGAGCTGGTCGGCGTGCTGGACAACCGTCAGCTCAATGCCGCACAGCGGGCACTGGCGGCGCCGTACCACAAGGGCATCAACCCGAAGCTGCTCGAACCGCGGCACAAGGTGGCGCATGACCTGCTGCGCAAGTACGGCGTGATGGTCGACCCCGAATCACTCAGCGACGCCGCGATCAACCGGCTGCAATCACGCACCAACTACCCGCGCCTGTCCGACGACTACACCCTGCGCGAATGGAGCGATCTGGTCCTTGGCGAGGGTGAGCAAGTGCGTTTCTATCTGCCGCAATCACCACGGCGCAACACCCACCTGGGCACCGTGCAGTACCTGAGCAGCGAGGCCGGCAGTTTCATTGGCGAACTGGTGAAATCGGTTCAATCCACAAACGACGAAGACGCCGAAACCCATGTTGTCTTCGACGAGGACGACGAAGAGGCCGATCAGGACGATATCCCGCTGACGCCCCGCGAGCCGGCCTTCGTCCACGACAACGAAGCCGAGGCCATCACCGCAGGCGCCACCCGTGGCATCAACACCCTGCACGCGCTGAAGGAAGAAGCCGAAGAGCGCTGGTCACCGGCCATTCAGGACTGCATCGCGGCGCTGCTCGACAGCCACAAGGGCGAAGAAGAAGTCGACACGCTGGACGTCATGGTCGAACTGGTGAACCGCCTGGACCGCCTTGCGCGGGAAGCCCGCAAAGTGCTGGACGAACGCCGCAACGGCTGACGTTCAAGCCAGGGCAACTGCCGGCCGGACTCACAGTGAATTCGGCCCGGCAGGGTCTGACCCTCCCTGCCCTCACCTGTCGGCGGCAGTCGATCGGCCTTTGAGCAGATAACCGACAATCAGAAAATGGCTGACCATCAGCGGCGGCACCACCGCCATGGGGATGTAGTACGTCGCGCCGAAATCCCCCGGCGCCGCGAACGTCAGCCCACGGGCGAAGGCATTCAGGAAATCGGCAATGCCAACCACGCTGAACACCCATACCAGCGCCGTGGCCCCGCGGGCCTTGACCCGCAGCGCGGCGATGGCAGCAAACGCCAGCAACGCCGTCAGCAGGTCGCCATAGGCGGTGGGCACAGCAAAGCGGCTGTCGAGCGGCACGCTGGTGACGCCATGAATCAGAAACGACAGCCCCAGATAACGAAAGCAATGGGGCAGGATCAGCGGAATCAGCGCATCGCTCGGGGACGCTCCGCGCATCCGAGGCCAGACGTACCACAGGCCGACCAGACCAGACGCGATCAGACCCAGCGTGACGCCGAGCGGAAGAATCACTTCAACGGGAATCATGGGCATTACCTCAATCGGCGAACAGACAGATGCCAATGAGGAAACCGCATCACTGGCCTTTGCCGGCGACTGTAGGCAATTCCAGATGGTCGGAAATGACAGGTTCTGGTTGATTCGTGCCATTGCCACCGCCCTCCCGCACCGGCCACACCTGCGCCAGCGCAAAAAGCACTTCGAACAACGTGAAGCCGAGAATCAACAGGCTTGCTCCCTGCGCCACCGCATACAGTTGCCAGACGGCAAACAGCACTCTGGCGAGGGCATCGTAGAGGCCGACGAGGCGGCCAGGATGGCGCAGGCGCCACAGCGACCAGACGATGACCACGCTGCCGAGCAGGTTGGCGAACAGCATCTGCGATGCATCGAGCGACGGAATCGGGCGGTCGAGGCTCAAGGTATCGGACATCGCGTTGAAGCCCTGCAGGCAGGCGTTTGTGGTCCACGGCGTCATGAAGGCGGTGGTGGCAAGCAGGTCGTATATGGCGCTGGCGCGGACGATGCGGCGATTGCCGTTTGCGTTGATCATGGTCTTCCCTCACAGTTCGAGCCCGCAGGCTAAAGCCTGGGGTAAGGTCCAGAGTCAACGGCGGGAATCGGAAAAAATGAGAATCGGCGACGTGGCGAGGCGCACCGGAGTGTCGGTGGATGCACTGCGCTTTTATGAGGAAAAAGGCCTGATCAGGCCACAACGCAGCGCCAACGGTTACCGGCTGTACCCGGAGGAAACCCTGCAACTGGTGGGCTACATCAAGCTGGCCCAGCAACTCGGTTTTTCCCTCGCCGAAATCGGCGAAAACCTGCCCCTGCTGTGGAGCAGTGAAGGTGCGACCACCGAACTGCTGGCCCGGCTGTTCGCGGAAAAGATCGCCCTGCTCGACGAACGCATTGCGCAGATGCAAATGCTGCGTGACGTGCTGGCCGATCGCGCGGCACAGGTCTGTCCGCTGCTGGCTGAAACGGAACATGACGCACGTTGAACCGCACGCTGTGTAATGGCGGTGCTTACTTCATGTCGACTGTTTCAATACTCGGCAACAAGCCGATACTTATGCTGTTTCGCCAAAAGACAATTAACCCATAAATCCCGCCAACACTTCATTCGCGCTTGACACTGCATGAGCGCACATCAAAAAATCCATGGCAGGCGAATCAAACCATCGGACACTTGACAGTGTTCGCCTGGTGATTCGCATGCCGGTTATTTGTTTTACGCCGCCTTACACACCTGACAACTTTTAACGTGTCATCCCGTTCAACGGACAGTTATTCCTACAAAGGATATTTCCCATGAATACACTTTCGGGTGTTGCCATCAATCACTCGGTTATTCCTGCCAATCGTCAATTGCAACTGGAGACACCGGAAACCCGCCATCAGGCAACGACGGCTGAGTTACCGGAAGTTGCTGTGCCGGCCACCCGCCCAGCGGTCAAGGTCGACCTTTCTGTCGAAGGTTTGCAGGCCTCGGCTTCGGCCGATAAACCCAAAGACTCCCCAGCCGCCCAGCAGGCCAAAGAGGTGGCAAAGATCCGCGAGCGCATGAAGGAGCTGCAGCAGAAGCTGCAGGAACAACAGGCGCAACTGCAGGCGATCCAGGGCGACAGCAGCCTCACACCGGAAGAAAAGACTCAGCGCAGCAGCGCCATCATCCAGCAGATCGCCGGGCTCAATGCCGAGTTTGCCAGTGCCACCGCGCAATTGATGGAAGCGCTGCGGGGCAAACCCAAACTGCCCGGCGCCGATGGCGTACAGGCAGTGCCTTACGTCAAGCACGAGATGGAAAAATCCCCGCCGAGCCCGGTCTGAAGGCACTCCGGCCGCTACTCCAGAAAGGTCACGAACTCGTCCAATGGCATGCGCGGGACGGTCATGCGGTTGACCTCCCGGGCATTGTCCGCCCAGCCCAGGGACATGCCGGCGACCACCATGTCTTCTTCGCCCAGCTTCAGCGCCTGACGCAGAAAAGCGTGCTGCAGCGACCAGATCTGCTGCGGGCAGGTATCGAGCCCACGGCCTTTCGCCGCGAGCATGATGTTCTGCAAAAAGCAGCCGTAGCAGATGAAGCTGGACCACTCCAGGCGGCGGTCCATGGTGAAGATCAGCCCCACCGGGGCATCGAAGAAGCGGAACTGGTGTTCGATGTTGAGCCGGCGTTTTTCCTTGTCTGCCCGATTGCAACTTTGCGCCTCGCCCAGTTGTTCGCGAAATGACGTCGTGCGCCGCGCATAAGGCTCATGCACTTCGTTGGGAAAGAACGGGTATTCCGGCGCCAACTCAAGTGGATTGTTTTGATAGGCAGCCACGGCGCCGTCGGTTATTCGCTTGAGTGCCTGGCCGGTCAGGATAAAACAGCGCCATGGCTGACTGTTACTTGCACTGGGCGCGTGACGGGCAACTGAAATGATTTCCCGAACGGTTTCAATAGAGACAGGTGTGTCGGTAAAGCTGCGTTTGGAAGTTCGGCCGCGTATCAGTTCGTCAATGTAAGGAGTGGAAAACATGAGGGCACCTGATCAAACTTTCCAACGGTGAATGGAAGGAGATGGTGCACTGAATTGTTCTGGCAGGAAATCGGGGATATCTGACCGGTAAAACATTTGAGGTTCCTCTAGCATCGACGTGTTGTTCAATTGTCAGGAACTCGTTGAATGAAGATCAGGTTCATCCTTTCCGCACTCGCCACTACATTAACCCTTTCCGCCCACGCGTCCAGCTTTCAGCTGACCAGCCAGGACATTGCCGACGGGCAGCCGCTGAGCCGGCGTGAGGTGTTCAAGGGCTTTGGTTGTGATGGCGACAATGTCTCGCCACAACTGGCCTGGCGCAATGCGCCGGCGGGCACCCGCAGTTTCGCCGTGACGGTGTACGACCCGGACGCGCCGACCGGCAGTGGCTGGTGGCACTGGACGGTGGTCAATATCCCGGCCGAGGTCACCAGCCTCTCCCGTGGTGCCGGCAAGCAGTTGCCGGCCGGCGCCGTGCAGGGCCGCACCGATTATGGCAGCGCCGGGTTCGGCGGCGTCTGCCCGCCTGCCGGTGACAAGCCGCATCATTACCGGTTCACGGTCTGGGCGTTGAAGGTGGACAAACTGCCGCTCGACGAGCAGGCCAGCGGCGCGTTGGTGGGGTATATGCTCAATGCCAATGTGCTGGACACGGCGACGATCACGCCGGTTTATCAGCGTCAGTAGAGGGGTTGTGGCTGACGGCGATGGCTGGTTTCGCCTCCGGCACCTTACGCGGACAACTGTAGGAGCTGGCTTGCCCTGCGACCGGCGACGCAGTCGTCGTAAAACCTGCGCACTCGGTGTGTCTGGTCTTGCGCTGTAGCTGCTAACGCAGCTTGGTTTCGCCTCACGGCGAGTTACTTGGAAAAGCCCCAAGTAACCAAGGGCTCCATACCCCGCCATACGGCACCTCGCTAATGCTCGGTGTACCCTCACTCCGGCAATGCTCCGTGGGCCCGCCGCGAATGGGCCATCCATGGCCCACGCGGCTCTCGCGACATCCTGTCGCTCGACCCACTGCGCATCGCCTGCGTTCGGCCTTCTGGAACGGGGCCCCAGATCAAAATCCAAAGCAAGATCAAAAACCGGCGAAACACACACTCCCTGTGGGAGCGGGCTCGCCCGCGATGGCGTCCTCAAGATCGCCACCGCTGGCAAGTCGGACTGCTACAGGGCGGAGCATGCTGTCTGCTTTTGATTCTGGCCGAAGGCCGTGGGAGCGCACTTGCCCGCGATGGCGGTGTGTCAGGCAAACCGCTTTCGCGACCCTCGTGACCTCGGATCCCTCCCACAGTGATTTGGGCTGGTTACGGTCTTGTGGGGTGTCCTCAAGATCGCCACCGCCGGCAAGCCGGACTGCTACGGGGAGGGGTGTGCCATCTGCTTTTGATTCTGGCCGAAGGCCGTGGGAGCCGGCTTGCTGGCGAAGGCGGTGTGTCATAAAGACCGCCTTCGCGACCCTCGTGACCTCGGATCCCTCCCACAGGGTTCTGTGTTGGCTTTGCAGATTGCGATGGCTGACCAAAATTCCCAAACACCACACATCCGTGGGAGGGAGCCAACTGTCTTAAGCCTCCCACCCGACTAACGGCTGGCAGGCGAGTCTTGCCATGGTTTTCCATCCCG
>NZ_JBIVCU010000021.1:0-119474 GCF_044746785.1 Pseudomonas sp. NPDC090208 | reverse complement strand
ACAGGGTGAGATGGAAGTCTCCCAACGGTCTGTACTGGCTAGAGTCAGATTCGGCTTTCCGTCCTGCCCACCCCATCAAGTCTAAGCATACAAGCGGGCTTACCCGCGAATGCGGTGTGTCAGCCGAAGCCGGGTTGTCTGAATTGACGCTTTCGCGAGCAGGGCTCCCTCCCACGGATTGTGTTTACTCACACAACCTGCGGCTGGTCATGGTCCTGTAGGAGCTGGCTTGTCCTGCGACCGGCGGGGTACCCGTCGTAAAGCCTGAGAATGCGGTCTGCCTGACACAACGTATTCGCTGGATTTACTGCCGGTTCCCGGCAGGTCGCGGGGTAAGCCGCGCTCCTACAGGGACCGCGTCAACCTTCAAGCAGGCGATTGGAGTACATCCGGCATTCCGCCAGCAACGCCAGCAGATTCGGATCGCGTTCGCGGGCCTTGAGGAAGACCAGGCCGATGTGCTGCTGCAGGTGATAGCGCGCTTGCAGCGGAATCAGTCGCACGCGGTTTTCGTACACGGCAGCGATCCGGCCCGGCAGCAGCGCATAGCCGACGCCGGAGCTGACCATGCTCAGCAGGGTGAAGATGTCGTTCACCTGCATCGCCACCTTCGGCTCGAACCCAGCCTGCTGAAACACCCGCATGCCGTCGCGATGGGTGGCGAAGCCTTGGGTGAGGGTGATGAACGTTACTTCGCGCAGGTCGCTCAGGTCCACTTCGCTTTGCCCGGCAAACGGTGAGTCAGCGGGCGTGGCGAGAAAAATGTCATCGGAAAACAACGGCAGCTGCTCGCAATCGGCATCGCTGACGCTTTCGTTGAGCGACACCAGAATCGCGTCCACTTCCATGTTCTTCAGCTTGTAGAACAGGTCGATGTTCGAGCCGAGGATCAGGTCGATGTTCAGCTCGCTGCGGCGGATCTTCAGGCCCATGATCAGCTGCGGCACGGTCTTCACCGTCAGCGAATACAACGCCCCCAGCTTGAACCGCGCGGCGGAAAAGCCAGCCGCCTGGCGGGTCTGTTCCACGGTACTCAACACGTCCTGCACCAGCTTCTGCGCGCGCTCCTCCAGCACATAGGCGCTTTCCAGCGGCGTCAGGTTGCGCCCCTCGTGTTTGAACAACGGGCAGCGCAGGGCACTCTCAAGCGAGTGAATCGCCCGGTGCACGCTGACCGTGCTGGTCTGCAGCTCGACGGCGGCGCGGCCCAGATTGCCGGTGCGCATGAAGGCCAGAAAGATCTCCAGCTTCTTCAGGGTCAGTTCTTCGTCGATCTGCATGGCGTGTGGTTCGCTCGAATTGTTGTGACAGGCGATGCCGATTGTGCCCAACTCGCAGGCCGGTGGCTGCAATAAATTCTCATTTGGGCTGACACATGGATTGCGCTTTTGCACCATAAGCTGGAGCCTTGGGTCATATCCTGCAATCCAGAGAGGTATTTTGCGGATGTACTACGGAGAGAAATTCAACGCCTGGACGCATCTGGTGGGGGCCGTGCTGGCGTCCATCGGTGCGGTCTGGCTGCTGGTCATCGCCAGCCTGGCCGGCGATGTGTGGAAGATCGTCAGCGTGTCGGTCTATGGCGTGGCGCTGGTGCTGCTGTACAGCGCGTCGACGGTCTACCACAGCGTGCGCGGGCGGGCGAAGGTGATCATGCAGAAGGTCGATCACCTGTCGATCTATCTGCTGATCGCCGGCAGTTACACGCCGTTCTGTCTGGTGACCCTGCGGGGGCCGTGGGGCTGGACGCTGTTCGGGATTGTCTGGGGGCTGGCGGTGATCGGCATGCTTCAGGAGATCAAGCCGCGTTCGGAGGCGCGGGTCATGTCCATCGTGATCTACGCGGTGATGGGCTGGATCGTGCTGGTGGCGGTCAAGCCGCTGATGCGCACGCTGGGGACTGCCGGGTTCACCTGGCTGGCGCTCGGCGGGGTGTTGTACACCGTAGGCATCATCTTCTTCGCTTACGACAAGCGCTTCCGCCACTGGCATGGCATCTGGCACCTGTTCGTGATCGCCGGCAGTCTGCTGCATTTTGTGGCGATTACGCGGTATGTGCTGTGAGCCCCCTATCTCCACAATCGTCGTAGGAGCGCGCTTGCCCGCGATGCGCCAGATCAGACGCTGTATCTGTGACTGACACACCGCAATCGCTGTAGGAGTGAGCTTGCTCGCGATGCGCTTGATCAGACACCACATCGGTGCCTGAAAGACCGTCATCGCGAGCAAGCTCACTCCTACAAGGGGATGGCCCCCTAAAAATCCCCCCACAACTGCTGCGCCACGCTCAGCGCCACCACTGGTGCGGTTTCGGTGCGCAGCACCCGTGGGCCGAGGCGGGCGGCGTGGAAGCCGGCGTCTTGCGCCTGGTCGACCTCCGCGTCGTTGAGGCCACCTTCCGGGCCGATCAGGAAGGCCAGCGTTGCCGGTTTGGCGTGGCTGGTCAGCGGTTCGGCCACTGGATGCAGCACCAGCTTGAGGTCGGCCTGGGTGTGTTTGAGCCAGTCGGCCAGCGTCACCGGCGAATTGACCACAGGCACCACCGAGCGCCCGCATTGCTCGCAGGCGCTGATCGCCACCTGTTGCCAGTGGGCCTGACGCTTCTCGGCGCGTTCGTCCTTGAGGCGCACTTCACAGCGCTCGCTGATGATCGGGGTGATCTCGTTGACGCCCAGTTCGGTGGCTTTCTGGATCGCCCAGTCCATGCGCTCGCCACGGGACAGGCCCTGACCCAGGTGCACGCGCAACGGCGACTCGGTCTGCCCGGCGAAGCTTTCGGCAATCTGCACGCGCACCTGTTTCTTGCCGACTTCCACCAGCGTGGCGCGAAACTCCATGCCGGAGCCATCGAACAGTTGCAGCGCATCGCCCTCGGCCATGCGCAACACACGACCGATGTAATGCGCCTGGGCCTCGGGAAGCTCGTGTTCGCCGAGGCTCAGCGGCGCGTCGACGAAAAAGCGGGAGAGTCTCATGGTTGTGTCTCGATAAAGAAGTGTGTCGCAGCATTCAATTGTAGGAGTGAGCTTGCTCGCGATTGCGTTCTGTCAGGCACCGATGTGGTGTCTGGTCTCACGCATCGCGAGCAAGCTCACTCCTACAGGAGCGGTGAAGCCATCTTCAGCCCGGATCACGAAAATCCGGATGGAAATTCTCCCGCACCGGCACGCTGACGCTGCTGCGTGTGGCGATGTCGATGCCTTCGCTGGCGACTTCGGCGAGGAAGTCGATCTGCTCCGGGGTGATCACGTACGGCGGCAGGAAGTACACCACGCTGCCCAGCGGACGGAGCAGTGCACCACGGGTCAGGGCGTGTTCGAAGACCTTCAGGCCGCGCCGTTCCTGCCACGGGTAGGCGGTCTTGCTGGCCTTGTCCTGGACCATTTCGATAGCGATGGCCATGCCGGTCTGGCGCACTTCGGCAACGTTCGGGTGATCGGCCAGGTGCGCTGTCGCCGTCTTCATGCGCTGCGCCAGTGCCTTGTTGTTCTCGATGACGTTGTCCTGCTCGAAGATATCCAGCGTTGCCAGCGCAGCGGCGCAGGCCAGCGGGTTGCCGGTGTAACTGTGCGAGTGCAGGAACGCGCGCAGGGTCGGGTATTCGTCGTAGAACGCGCTGTAGACGTCCTCGGTGGTCAGGCACGCCGCCAGTGGCAGGTAGCCGCCGGTCAGGGCCTTGGACAGGCACAGGAAGTCCGGACGGATACCGGCCTGCTCGCAGGCGAACATGGTGCCGGTGCGGCCGAAGCCGACGGCGATTTCGTCGTGGATCAGGTGTACGCCGTAGCGGTCACAGGCCTCGCGCAGCAGCTTGAGGTAGATCGGGTGGTACATGCGCATGCCGCCCGCGCCCTGGATCAGCGGCTCGATGATCACCGCCGCGACGGTATCGTGGTGCTCGGCCAGGGTCTGTTCCATCACCTCGAACATCGTCCGCGAGTGGGCTTCCCAGCTCACGCCTTCCGGACGGTGGTAGCAGTCCGGGCTCGCCACCTTGAGGGTGTCCATCAGCAGCGCTTTATAGGTTTCGGTGAACAGCGGCACATCGCCCACCGACATCGCCGCCACGGTCTCACCGTGATAGCTGTTGGTCAGGGTGACAAAGCGCTTTTTGTTCGGCTGGCCGCGGTTGAGCCAGTAGTGAAAGCTCATTTTCAGCGCGACTTCGATGCAGGACGAACCGTTATCGGCGTAGAAGCACCGGGTCAGACCTTCCGGGGTCATTGCCACCAGACGCTCGGACAGCTCGATCACCGGCTGATGGCTGAAGCCGGCCAGAATCACGTGCTCCAGTTGGTCGACCTGATCCTTGATGCGCTGGTTGATGCGCGGGTTGGCATGGCCGAACACGTTGACCCACCACGAGCTGACCGCGTCGAGGTAGCGCTTGCCTTCGAAGTCCTCAAGCCATACGCCTTCGCCGCGCTTGATCGGGATCAGCGGCAGCTGCTCGTGGTCTTTCATCTGGGTGCAGGGGTGCCACAGGACCTTGAGGTCGCGTTGCATCCACTGGTTGTTGAGGCCCATTGGCAATCTCCTGGTAGCAGCTCGCATGGCGCGAGGGCGAAACAATCGCGCAAGCCTATGCAATGCCCGGCGCAGGGACAACCTTTAGCGCGATTTCACTACCGTAAATATGCCCGATGGACATTGTCTGGCGGGCGTTTCATGGCTGGCGTATGCTTCGCGCCTCTTCGAAGGTTCCGATACTGAAATCTGAATTTTCTCTCGTTAATTCCGGAGTTCGCTTAATGCTTCCTGGTTGGCTGCGCGCCTGTGCGCTGGTGATGGTTGGGCTGGTCAGCGCGTCGGCGCTGGCCGTGGATAAGCCGCATACGGCGATTGTCGTCGGCGGCGGCATGGCCGGTCTGACGGCAGCTTATGAGCTGCAGAACAAGGGCTGGCAGGTCACCCTGCTGGAAGCCAAGCCCAGCGTCGGTGGCCGTTCGGGCCTGGCCGGCAGCGAATGGATCGGCAACGCCAAGGCGCAGCCGGTGCTCAACCAGTACCTGGAACGCTTCAAGCTCAATCCGGTGCCGGCGCCCGAATTCGTGCGTACCCCCGGCTATCTGATCGAAGGCGAGTACTTCACTGCGGCCGACCTGGCGACCAAGCAGCCGGCCACTGCCGAAGCGATCAAGCGCTACGAAACCACCCTGGATGATTTGGCCAAGTCGATTGCCGACCCGGAAAACCCGGCTGCGACCAGCGCGCTGTTCGCCCTGGACCAGACCAACGTCTCGACCTGGCTAGACCGTCTGAACCTGCCGGCCACCGCACGTCAGTTGATCAACCAGCAGATCCGTACCCGTTACGACGAGCCGTCGCGCCTGTCGCTGCTGTATTTCGCCCAGCAATCGCGGGTCAACCGCAATGTCGAAGACCGCGACCGTCGCGCCGCGCGTCTGCCCGGTGGCAGCGCGGTACTGGCCGATGCCTTCGTCAAACAGCTGAAAGTGATCAAGACCAACTCGCCGGTATCGGCCATCAATCAGGACAAGGACGGCGTGACCGTCAAGGTCGGGGCGGTGGGCTACGAGGCCGAGTATCTGGTGCTGGCCGTGCCGTTGCGCGCGCTGAGCAAGATCCAGCTGACCCCGGCGCTGGACGCCCAGCATCAGGCGGCGATCAAGAGCACCAACTACGGCTGGCATGACCAGATCATGCTCAAGTTCAAGACGCCGGTATGGGACAGCAAGGCGCGCATGTCCGGCGAAATCTACAGCAACACCGGTCTGGGCATGCTCTGGATCGAGCCTGCGCTGAAGGGGGGCGCCAACGCGGTGGTCAACCTGTCCGGCGATAACGCGCGGATCATGCAGGCGTTTGGCGACAAGCAACTGGTGGATCAGGTGCTGATCCGTCTGCACGCTTTCTATCCACAGGCCCGTGGCGCGTTCACCGGCTATGAAATCCGTCGTTCCAGTGTCGATCCGTCCACGGGCGGCGCCTACCTGGCCTACGGTCCGGGGCAGATCAGCAAGTTCTGGCGCCTGTGGGAAAAACCGCTGCAGCGCATCACCTTTGCCGGTGAGCACACCGACGCGCTGTATCCGGGCACGCTGGAAGGTGCCCTGCGCACCGGTCAACGCGCGGCGAGCCAGGTGCAGGATCTGGCGGCCGGCAAGTCGTTCGAGCCGGTGAAAGTCGCACCGCCGAAAGCGCCTGAGCCAGCCGCGAAAGACAGCGGCGGCGGTATCGGCGGCTTCTTCTCCAACATGTTCGGCGGCTCCAAACCGGAAGCCAAACCGGTCGAGAAAGCGCCAGAGCCAGCTCCGGCACCTGCGCCAGCGCCTGCTCCGGTCACGCCACCGCCTGCACCAGCGGTCGAGCCGGCCAAGCCTGCGGTCACCGAGCCTGCGAAGAAGGCCCCAGCGAAGAAAGAGGCCGTCAAGAAAGAGCCAGCCAAGAAAGAACCGGCGAAAAAAGAGCCAGTGAAAAAGGCTCCGGCCACCACGCACAAGACGCCTGCCAAAACCGAGGCCAGCAAAAAAGCCCCGGCCAAGGCCAGCAGCGAAAAAGCGGCAGCCCCGGCGGCCGACAGCAAGAACTGAGCGGTAGAACGCTGAGGTGAAAAAGGCGCGGCTTAAATACCGCGCCTTTTTTTTCGTCTGGCGAATAACCGTTACGTCTAGAGTGTTATTTCTGTAGCAGTCCGGCTTGCCGGCGGCGGGGCCTGCGAGATCGCTACCGCCGGCAAGCCGGACGGCTACGGATGCATTGCCCACATTGCTTTTGATTCTGGCCGGAGGCCGTGGGAGGGAGCTCTGCTCGCGATAGCGTCAGGTCAGTTCATGATGGGTTGACTGGCGCACCGCAATCGCGAGCAGAGCTCCCTCCCACAAAAGCAAACGGCGTACGCAAATACACACGTAATGCTGGGTTAATCTCCTGTAAGGAAAACTATGACGGGAAATTTCCATCGTATTTCCTGATATTTCAGAGCGAAATTTTGCGCTTTCTTTAGATAGGTAAAGCGCTAGTCTTTCTCGCAGCTTCACAGGCTGCTTTTACAGGAATGGCACCATGCAGTTACGCAACTCTTCTTCTCGTTATGGCTGGGTCAGCATCGTTTTGCACTGGGGCGTGGCGTTGACGGTTTTCGGGTTGTTCGCGCTGGGGCTGTGGATGGTCGGGCTCGGTTACTACGACGCCTGGCGCAAGGCGGGGCCGGATCTGCACAAGAGCATCGGCATCACCCTGTTTCTGGTCATGCTGATTCGTGTGGTCTGGCGTTTCGTCAGCCCACCGCCGCCGGCACCGGCCAATCACAGCCGCTTCGTGCGCATCGCCGCCAAGTTGGGCCACGCGTTCCTGTACCTGGACCTGTTCCTGGTGATGTTTGCCGGTTACCTGATTTCCACCGCAGAAGGTGTCGGGATTCCGGTGTTCGGTCTGTTTGAAGTGCCTGCGCTGATCAGCGGACTGCCCGACCAGGCAGACGTGGCCGGCGAAGTGCACCTGTATCTCGCCTGGACCCTGGTGATCTTTGCGGTTCTCCATGGGCTGGCGGCTTTGAAGCATCACTTCATCGATCGTGATGCGACCCTTGTTCGTATGCTGGGCCGCAAGGCCTGACGCGCAATTCAACTTAGAAAGGAAGACAACCGATGTTGAAAAAGACTCTTGCTGCACTGGCTCTGGGCACCGCTCTGTTCTCGGCCGGCCAGGCCATGGCCGCCGACTACACCATCGACAAGGAAGGCCAGCACGCCTTCGTCGACTTCAAGATCAGCCACCTGGGCTACAGCTTCATCCACGGTACGTTCAAGGACTGGAGCGGTACTTTCAGCTTCGACGCTGCCAAACCTGAAGACAGCAAGATCAGCATCGACATCAAGACCGCCAGCGTCGACACCAACCACGCCGAGCGTAACAAGCACATCAGCAGCAAGGACTTCCTGGACGTCGCGACCTATCCTGACGCCAAGTTCGTGTCCACCAAGGTCACCAACATCGGCAAGAACGCCGACGGCAAGACCACTGCTGACGTGATCGGCGACCTGACCCTGCACGGCGTGACCAAGCCGGTCACCGTCAAAGCCACCTTCCTGGGTGAAGGCAAGGACCCATGGGGCGGCTACCGTGCTGGCTTCGAAGGCACCACTTCGATCAAGCGTTCCGATTTCGGCAAGATGATGGACCTGGGTCCACAGTCTGACGAAGTCACCTTCGACATCTCGTTCGAAGGCGTCAAAGCCAAGTAAGACGGGCTGCAGCAATAAAAAACGCCGACCTCAGGGTCGGCGTTTTTGTGTGTGAGCTGCAATCTGTGGGAGCCGGCTTGCTGGCGAATGCGTCAGATCAGACACCCCGGGGAAAATCCTGTAGGAGTGAGCTTGCTCGCGATGCGCCAGATCAGACAACACATCGCTGGCTGACAGATCGCAATCGCGAGCAAGCTCACTCCTACAGATTCGGCGTCAGCCTCCAGAACCAGACAAAAAAGCCCCGAACCGGTCGGGGCTTTTTCGTGTGCGGCAATGCTTAGCGATTACGCGTCAGCAGTGCCGGCTTCTCACCGCGTGGGCGGCTTGGCAGTTGGTCCAGTTGCTCCGGCGTCGGGAAACGGTCGGCCTTGGATTCCTTGTGCATGATCTTTGGCTGGGTCTGACCCTCACGCGGGTTCTTCACCGCTGGCTCCTGACGACCCTGATCGTCACGGGCCGGACGGCGGTTGCGTGGCTGGTCTTCACGACGACCCTGGCTCTGGCCGTTGCGTGGGCCATTGCGCTTGGCGCCGGAACCGTTGCTGGCGCCACCACCGGCAGTGCTGCCAGTGCCGGTGCTGCTGCCGTTGCGCGGGTTGTTGCGACCCTGGCCTTGCGGGCGTGGTGCCTGGGCAGAACCTGCGCCCGGTGCACCCGGACGACGGTTGCGACCCTGCTGGTTCTTGTTTTGGTACGGGCTGACGTAGTCGGCGCGGTTGCCGAAATTGTCGACCTCGTCATCCAGGAACTCGTCCGGTGCGCGATTGGCGGCTGGCGCGGCAGGTTGAGTCGAACGGGCTTCGCTCGACGGTTTGCCTTGACGCGGCTTCTGCTGACGACGTGGCTGACGGGCAGGGCGTTCACCTTCTTCGCTGGCTGCGGCCGCCGGCTTGTCCTGCTTCTCCGGCTTTTCCTTGCCCTTGTCTTTGCCCTTGTCCTTGCGACCGCCGCCACCACCGCCGCCACTGTTGTCGCCGCGCTGACCACGGGCGTTGCGCGGGTTGCGCACGTCCGGACGCTCGCGGACTTCCGGCTTCTCGGCCTCGACGGCGTTAATGTCGAAGCCCATCAGATCACCGTCGGCGATCTTCTGGCGGGTCATGCGCTCGATGCTCTTGAGCAGTTTCTCTTCGTCCGGCGCCACCAGCGAAATCGCCTCACCGCTGCGACCGGCACGGCCTGTACGACCGATGCGGTGTACGTAGTCTTCGTCGACGTTGGGCAGTTCGAAGTTGACCACGTGAGGCAACTGGTCGATGTCCAGGCCGCGAGCGGCGATGTCGGTGGCAACCAGGATACGCACGGAGCCGGCCTTGAAGTCGGCCAGGGCTTTGGTCCGCGCGTTCTGGCTCTTGTTGCCGTGGATCGCGGCGGCACTCAGGCCGTGCTTGTCCAGGTACTCGGCCAGACGGTTGGCGCCGTGCTTGGTGCGGGTGAACACCAGCACCTGTTCCCACGCGCCCTGAGTGATCAGGTGCGCCAGCAGCGAACGCTTGTGGTTGGCCGGCAGACGGAACACGCGCTGTTCGATGCGCTCGACCGTGGTGTTCGGCGGCGTGACTTCGATGCGTTCCGGGTCATGCAGCAGCTTGCTCGCCAGCGCGGTGATGTCAGCCGAGAAGGTCGCCGAGAACAGCAGGTTCTGACGCTTGGCCGGCAGGCGCGCGAGGACTTTCTTCACGTCGTGAACGAAGCCCATGTCCAGCATGCGGTCGGCTTCGTCGAGCACGAGGATTTCAACGTGGGACAGATCGACGCTGCCCTGGCCGGCCAGGTCGAGCAGGCGGCCCGGGCAGGCCACCAGTACGTCGACGCCACGGGCCATGGCCTGAACCTGCGGGTTCAGGCCGACGCCGCCGAAGATGCAGGCGCTGACGAACTTGAGGTTCTTGGCGTAGATCTTGAAGCTGTCGTGAACCTGGGCAGCCAGTTCACGGGTCGGGGTCAGGACCAGAACGCGCGGCTGGCGCGGGCCGTGACGCTGGGATTTGTCCGGGTGACCGGCGGGGAACAGGCGCTCCAGGATCGGGAGGGCGAAGCCACCGGTTTTACCCGTACCTGTCTGAGCGGCAACCATCAGGTCGCGGCCTTGCAACACGGCGGGAATGGCCCGCTGTTGCACCGGAGTAGGCTGGGTATAGCCAGCAGCCTCGATGGCGCTGACTAGAGCCTCGGAGAGACCGAGGGAAGCAAAGGACATGAGGAATCCTGTCTTAAGTTGGGGCCGAGGGGCCCGAATAGGGATGATGTGCTCGGCGCAAAAAAATGTTCGAAGGGCGCAGTCCCGGGGTCTGTAAGTTCAACTCGTGGCAGGGGCGCGTGAACGGAAATGCGCTGCTGGCGGGGTCGAGAAGTCTTCTGTGAGACCGAGCATCCGGGCGTAAGCCTGGCGGGAAGGCCGGAGTATAACAGAGCAATCACAATGCGCTGCGTTCGTGCTGCTCAACGGCTTTCAAGCCATCGTCCGATGCCTGCGGGGCCTGAGCAGGGGCGGGTGGCTCGCCGGTGTAGCGTGTCACCAGTTGAGCGTAGGCCGGCTCGTGCTTGAAACGCCGCAGTTCGGCGCTGAAACGCTGCATCAGCAAATCCATGCCGACGTTGCGGCGCAGGGCCAGGAACATGTCGCGGCGGTTGATCACGGTCGGCAGTTGGCTGATCTGATCGCGCAGTTTCAGGGTGTCGAGCATCTGCTGGCCCAACAGGCGATCGGTCACCAGCAGGTCGATACGCCCGCGCGCCAGCTTGCCGAAGTTGGCCTCGTGGCTGGGTGCAGGCTCGCGGGTGAACAGGGTCGACGCGTCGAATTCCGGGCTGTACAGGTACCCCGGCGACACGCCCACGGTCAGCCCGGCAAGGTCCTGCAGGCTGTTGAACGGATGAGGCCTGGCGTTGGCCTGGAACAGTACCCAGCTGACTTCGGACAGCGGCTCGGCGGGGTACAGCAGCAAATCGTCCCGCTCACTGACCTTGAAGATATCCAGCACACCGTCTGCCTCGCCCTGTTCCAACATCAGCAGGCAGCGTTTCCATGGCAGGAACTGCCACTGCACGTCGATGCCCAGGCGCTTGAACACGATGTTGGTCATTTCGTAATCGAGCCCGGAAACCTGATCGCCGTCGACAGTCACGTAAGGCGACCACGGCTCGGTGACGATGCGCAGCCTTTCGCCCAGAGCAGCAAAGCTCAGGCCGGCGAGCAGGGCGGTCAGCAGAAGGCGGGAGATCAGGGACATGGCGCGAGAGTACGACGCCAGACCGGCAATGAGAAGCGGTGTTTCCCCGATACGCGGTGCAGTGCGCATCGGGGGCGGGCTGGTCAGCGAGGTGTCTGGATCTGTACCAGATGCTGATAGATCGCCGTGCTGCGCCGCCCCAGCAGGCGTTGCACCATCCAGTGGTCGAGCCACTGACGCAACTGGTCGGGGGCTATCGGCTTCTTGATCCGCTGTTCGGCGTTATAAAAGGCTTTTTCCCACCAGACGTGCGAACAGGCGCGGTCGAACTCGTTGGGGTATTCGCAGCAGCCATAAAGCAGTTCACGGACAAACTGTCGCTGCTGACCGGGTACCGCGAGGGTCGCTGCCTTGTACAGCAAACGTTGCCAGGACGCCGGGCGCGGCAAGTGTGGTGAGACCTTGGCGGTGTCTGCCAGGGCGTGAGCGCTGAGCGGCGCGCTGTCGTGCTTGCGCAGCCAGGCGCGGACCTTGGCCCGGAACACCTGCTTGCGGCTCCAGTAATGGTGAATCAGGTCCGGGCATTGCTCGACGGTCAGGCTGCGATAGGCCGCCACTCCCAGACAGAACTCCTCAAGGGTGATCGCGCCGGGGGTGAGCGGAAAGAATTCGTCCATCAGCGCGAGGGAGGAGTCGAGCACGGCGATGTTGTTGCGGGTCAGACCGATCACTCCGGAGTTGATCAGGCTCATCTGGTCGTCTGCCAGATTGCGTCGGACCAGCGTTTCGGCCAGGGCGGTATAGAGGATTGTGTCCTTGCAGTCGGCGTAGCGCAGGCGCAGGGCGTTGCATAGCAGGCTGTCGGGGCGAACCCGTTCGAACAGCGCCATGGGGCTGGCGAGAAAGAACGTGTCGGTGTCGATCAGAATGACTTTTTCTGCTTCGGCGAGCACGCAGCGCGCGACTTCGTGCTTGCAGCGAAAGCCGTAATGGTGGGGGCCGCTCCAGGCCTGGCGGGTCTGGCTGTCGAACGGGCGCACGCGCACCGGCAAGTCACGGTAAGGCTCGGGGTTGTCGCTGAATACTTGAATGTCGAATGGCCGTTCGGCGGGCTCGCCGGATTGGGCCAGTGCACTGGCAATGCTGAATACGGCTTCCTGATGGTAGGTGTCGGCACCGAACACCAGGTACACCAATTGCGGGCGGGGTGTGATCTGATTGCTTGTAATCAACTGCGTGGGTATCCGTCTCGATAAGGCTCCAGCAAGCCTCGTAGTGACGAAGCCTGCCGGTGAAACGTTGCCTTATTGTGACCGGAGCGACCAGCACAAATTCTTGCCGTTTAGCGGGGCAGCTTGAGGTTGTTCCAGATCGCCAGGCTCGGTTCTGCCTGATTCAGGGTGTAGAAGTGCAGACCGGGGGCTCCGCCTTGCAACAAGCTCTCACACATTTCTGTGATGACCTGTTCACCGAACGCCTGAATGCTCGCCGAATCGTCGCCGTAGGCTTCCAGTTGCTTGCGGATCCAGCGCGGGATTTCCGCACCGCAGGCATCGGAAAAGCGCGCCAGCTTGCTGTAGTTGGTGATCGGCATGATGCCCGGCACCACCGGGATGCTCACGCCCATCTTCTGCACGCGCTCGACGAAGTAGAAGTAGCTGTCGGCGTTGAAGAAATACTGGGTGATCGCACTGTCGGCACCGGCGTTGGCCTTGCGCACGAAATTCTGCAGATCGTCTTCGAAGTTGCGCGCCTGCGGGTGCATTTCCGGGTAAGCGGCGACTTCGATGTGGAAATGATCGCCGGTTTCTTCACGGATGAAGTTGACCAGATCATTGGCGTGACGCAGCTCGCCGCTGGCCATGCCCATGCCGGACGGCAGGTCGCCGCGCAGGGCCACGATGCGCTTGATGCCGGCAGTCTTGTACTGGGTCAGCAGACCGCGCAGGTCGGCCTTGCTGTCACCGACACACGACAGGTGCGGTGCAGACGGAACGTTCACTTCGTTTTCCAGCTGCAGCACGGTGTTGATCGTGCGGTCACGGGTCGAACCGCCAGCGCCGTAGGTGCAGGAGAAGAAATCGGGGTTGTAGCCAGCCAGCGTACGGGCGGTGGCCATCAGTTTTTCATGACCAGCGTCGGTCTTCGTGGGGAAGAACTCGAAGCTGTAGCGACGGTCTTGGGACATGGTGGAATCCTGGAATTCAGAAGCCTGACACGAGACCTGTAGGAGTGAGCTTGCTCGCGATTGCGATTATTCAGCCAATGTAGCGTTGGCTGACACACTGCAAATCGCGAGCAAGCTCACTCCTGCAAGGCTGCGGCTGTTCATGTGGGAGCCGGCTTGCTGGCGAATGCGTCGGAACAGTGACATCGAAGTCGCCTGACACAACGGTTCGCCAGCAAGCCGGCTCCTACAAAGCGGCACCCGCTCCCACGGGGAGAGCGGGCCGCCGCGCCGATCAGTAGCGGTAAGCGTGCGGCTTGAACGGACCTTCGACGGTCACGCCGATGTAATCGGCCTGGGTCTTGGTCAGCTTGGTCACGACGCCGCCGAAGCCGCGGACCATTTCCAGGGCCACTTCTTCGTCCAGCTTCTTCGGCAGCACTTCAACGGTCAGGCGCTCGGCTTTCTGAGCCGGGCTCAGGTCAGCGTACTTCTGGCCGAACAGGAAGATCTGTGCCAGGACCTGGTTGGCGAACGAACCGTCCATGATGCGGCTTGGGTGACCGGTGGCGTTGCCCAGGTTCACCAGACGGCCTTCGGCCAGCAGGATCAGGTAGTCGTCGTTCTGTGGGTCGAAATCACCAGCGCCGGTGCGGTGGATCTTGTGCACTTGTGGCTTAACTTCTTCCCATGCCCAGTTCTTGCGCATGAAAGCGGTGTCGATTTCGTTGTCGAAGTGACCGATGTTGCAGACCACGGCACGCTTTTTCAGCGCCTTGAGCATGTTCGCGTCGCAGACGTTGACGTTGCCGGTGGTGGTCACGATCAGGTCGATCTTGCCCAGCAGGGCCTTGTCGATGCTGGCTTCGGTGCCGTCGTTTTCACCGTTGATGAACGGCGAAACCACTTCGAAACCGTCCATGCAGGCCTGCATGGCGCAGATCGGGTCGACTTCGGTGACTTTGACGATCATGCCTTCCTGACGCAGGGACTGAGCCGAACCCTTGCCCACGTCGCCGTAACCGATGACCAGCGCCTGCTTGCCCGACAGCAGGTGGTCGGTGCCGCGCTTGATGGCATCGTTCAGGCTGTGACGGCAGCCGTACTTGTTGTCGTTCTTGCTCTTGGTGACCGAGTCGTTGACGTTGATCGCAGGGATCTTCAGTTCGCCCTTGGCCAGCATGTCCAGCAGGCGGTGAACGCCAGTGGTGGTTTCTTCGGTGACGCCGTGGATGCGTTCCAGCATCTGCGGGTATTTCTTGTGCAGGATCTCGGTCAGGTCGCCGCCGTCGTCGAGGATCATGTTGGCGTCCCAAGGCTGACCGTCCTTCAGGATGGTCTGCTCGATGCACCACTCGTACTCTTCTTCGGTTTCACCTTTCCAGGCGAAAACCGGGATGCCGGCAGCGGCGATGGCAGCAGCGGCCTGGTCCTGAGTCGAGAAAATGTTGCAGGACGACCAGCGCACTTCGGCACCCAGGGCAACCAGGGTTTCGATCAGCACGGCGGTCTGGATGGTCATGTGGATGCAGCCGAGAATCTTCGCGCCCTTGAGCGGTTGCTCACCGGCGTACTTGCGACGCAGACCCATCAGGGCCGGCATTTCCGATTCAGCGATGATGGTTTCGCGACGGCCCCAGGCAGCCAGGGAAATGTCGGCGACCTTGTAGTCGTTGAAATCGTTGGGCGTCAGTACAGCGCTCATAAAGAGTCTCCATTCGTAGTGTGCGAATGGGCGCCGTTGTGCGTTTAAGGCCTGCCGGCTGCAATGAGCCTGAACAGACAACGCCCCATCCGAGCCTGACAGGTCTGACCTGCTGCAGCGCCCCTCGGACAGGTGGCGGGAGAACGGTATCAAGGGGTGATGACCGTTTTTTGAAGCGGGGGCGATTATAGCGGCGTCGTTGCATAAGCCCAAGGCTTAAATGACGGATGACTAATCGCGACCATAGTCGATGCTCAATGGAGGTAAACGCCGGGGGCTGGCACTATGCTCGTCATCAACAGGCAGACAGACAGGAGCGAACATGAACTTCCACACTCGCAAATGGGTTAAACCCGAAGACCTCAACCCCAACGGCACTCTGTTCGGCGGCAGCCTGCTGCGCTGGATCGATGAAGAGGCGGCGATCTACGCCATCGTGCAACTGGGCAACCAGCGTGTGGTGACCAAGTACATTTCGGAGATCAACTTCGTCAGCGCCTCGCGCCAGGGCGACATCATCGAACTGGGCATCACCGCCACCGAGTTCGGCCGCACCTCGATCACCCTGACCTGCCAGGTGCGCAACAAGATCACCCGCAAGAGCATCCTGACTGTCGAGAAGATGGTGTTCGTCAACCTCGGCGAAGACGGCCTGCCGGCGCCTCATGGCAAGACCGAGATCACCTACGTGAAGGATCAGTTCAAGGATGAAGTGGTCAGCGAGTAAGCACTGCTGATCGCTTCTGGCCGAAGGCCGTGGGAGCCGGCTTGCTGGCGAATGCCGAGGAAATTCCTGTAGGAGTGAGCTTGCTCGCGATGCGTCAGATCAGACACCTTGATGTCGGTTGATCCGCCGCGTTCGCCAGCAAGCCGGCTCCTACAGGGTCAGGTGGGGTTGCGGGCTTTCCAGTCGCGCAGCCACTGCAGGCCTTCGCTGGTATCG
The DNA here is from genome assembly GCF_044746785.1 of Pseudomonas sp. NPDC090208. NCBI lineage: Bacteria > Pseudomonadati > Pseudomonadota > Gammaproteobacteria > Pseudomonadales > Pseudomonadaceae > Pseudomonas > Pseudomonas sp. NPDC090208. The sequence goes on along the minus strand of NZ_JBIVCU010000021.1, from coordinate 103,276 downwards.
CCACGCGGGCGGTACTCGCAGCCGACCCAGCCGGTGTAGCCGAGGCGGTCGATTTCTTCGAACAGCCACGGGTAGTTCACTTCACCGATATCCGGCTCATGACGGTCCGGCACGCCAGCGATCTGGATGTGGCCGATGCCGGCGAAATCGCGGCGCAGCTTGACGGTGACGTCACCTTCGACGATCTGGCAGTGGTAGCAGTCGAACTGCACCAGCAGGTTGTCGGCGCCGACTTCCTTGCGCACGGCCTGGCCCTGATCCTGACGGTTGAGGAAAAAGCCCGGAATGTCGCGGGTGTTGATCGGTTCGATCAGCACGGTAAGCCCGGCCTTCTTCGCTTCCTGAGCCGCGTAGGCCAGGTTTTCCAGATAGACCGCATGATGCTTCTGACGCAGGTCTTCGCTCGGCAGCAGGCCGGCCATCACGTGAATGCGCTCGTTGCCCAGCACCGCGGCGTATTCCAGCGCCTTGGCAAAACCGCTGCGGAATTCGCTTTCACGACCCGGCAGCGAAGCGATGCCGCGCTCGCCCTTGGCGAAATCACCCGGTGGCGCGTTGAACAACGCCTGGGTCAGGCCGTAGTCGTCCAGGCGTTTCTTGATCTCTTCAGCCTTGAAATCGTACGGAAACAGGTACTCCACGCCATCGAAACCATCGGCAGCCGCTGCGCCAAAACGGTCCAGAAAATCGTGTTGCGGATACATCATGCTGAGGTTGGCAGCGAAACGCGGCATGTTTATCTCCTGTGTTAAAAATCAGGCTTTTGAAAACGTAGCGAGCGAAGGCAAGACAAGGCAAAAACAGGCGGGAAAGCGGAGTTTAGGGCCCTAAATGAGCATTTCCCGCCTGTTTTTAACGCAGTATTGCCGAGCGCAGTAGTTTTCAATCAGACGAAAGGCCAGAGCAGCAGAGTGATCAGAAAGCCCAGCGTACCCAACACGGTCACCAGGAACGTCCAGGTGCGCAGGCCGTCACCGACGTTCAGGCCGGCCAGTTTGGTGAACATCCAGTAACCGGCGTCGTTGATGTGCGACATCGCCAGGCCGCCACCGCCCATGGCCAGGCACAGCAGGGCCATGTGGTTGGCGGAGAGGTTCAGGCTGGCGATCAGCGGGCTGAGAATACCGGCGGTGGTCACCAGCGCCACTGTGGTCGAGCCTTGCACCGCACGCAACAGCAATGTCAGCAGGAAGCCCAGCGCCAGCACCGGCAAGCCGGTGTTACGCAGCGCTTCGGAGACCACGGCACCGATGCCGGTGTCGACCAGCACCTTGCCGAACACGCCGCCAGCACCGGCGATCAGGATCACCATTGCCACGCCCGGCAGTGCCGAACCGATCACGTCGGAGACCTGGCTACGGCTCCAGCCGCGGCGCGAACCGAGCAGCCAGGCGCACAGCAGGGTGTCGATCAGCAGCGCCACCAGCGGCGCGCCGAGCACGGTCAGGACTGCACGCAGGCCCGAATCGGCCGGCAGCATGGTGGTCGCCAGCGTACCCAGCAGGATCAGGATGATCGGCAGCAGAATCAGGGCAATGATGATGCCCGCGCCCGGTGCCGGTGCCTTCGGCAGACGCGCCGCCAGGCTGCTGGCGCTTTCTTCCAGGCTCAGTTCCTTGGTGTGGGTCGCTTCGACGGTTTTCGAATAATCGTTGTTGGCCCAGGCCAACAGGTCGTCGTTGCTGATGTGCGGACCGTAGACTTCGCTGCGGATGTCATCGGTCATCGGGTAGGTCTTGCGGGTCATGCGCCCGGCAATCACGTAACCGATCAGGCACAGCACGCCGACGATCGGCAGGCCGAACATCAGCACGCGGCCCAGGTCCGCGCCCAGTTGGCCGGCTGCCGCGACGGCACCCGGATGCGGCGGCAGGAAGGCGTGTACCGACAGCAGCGCGGCGCACATCGGCAGGGCGAAGATCAGCAGCGGCTTGCGCGCGGCACGGGCAACGCCGTAGGCCAGCGGCATGAGGATGATCACGCCGACTTCGAAAAACACCGGAATGCCGACCATGAAACCGGCCACGGTCAACGCCAGCGGGGTGCGCCGGTTGCCGAAGCGGTTGATCAGGGTCTTCGCCAGCGCCTCGGCGCCGCCGGAGAGTTCGATGATGCGCCCGATCATGGCACCCAGCGCGATGATGATCGCGATGTGGCCGAGGGTCTTGCCCATGCCGCCTTCGATGGTGGCAACCAGATCGGTCGGCTTAACGCCAGCCACCAGCGCGACAATGATGCTGACCAGCATCAGCGCCACGAACGGCTGGAACTTGAACTTGAGCACCAGAAGCAGCAGCAGCGCGATGCCGGCTCCGGCGATGGTCATGAGAAGAAGTGGAGTCATGTCGTGTTTGCGTCCGTTGTTATTGTTGTCCGGCAAAGCCGGGCTGCCGGAAGCCGTTTTCACGGCCTCCGGTGAAACTCAGTGGGAACGGGTTACCAGGTCACGCCGAAGGCCTGACGCAGATCTTCCAGTGCCGCTGCGTCCAGCGGTTCGGGCTTCGGATTGCTCATCAGCCACAGGCGTGCGGTCTCTTCCAGCTCTTCCAGGGCATAGGCGGCCTTGGCGACAGAGCTTTCCCAGACCACCGGGCCCAGACGTTCGAGCATCACGCCGCGCACGCTGTTGGCCAGCTTCGCCACCTGCTCGGCGACTTTCGGCGAACCGGGACGCTCGTAGCTGATCAGCGGGATGTGACCGACCTTCATCACCTGATACGGGGTGATCGGCGGCAGGATGTCGTCCGGTTGCCAGACGCCGGCCAGGGTCAGCGCCACCAGATGCGTGGAGTGGGTGTGAACCACGCCGCCGACGCCCGGATTGCGGTCGTAGACTTCGCGGTGCAGCATCAGGGTTTTCGACGGCTTGTCGCCCGACACCCATTCGCCGGCCAGATTGACCTTGGCGATGGCCGCCGGGTCGAGGCGGCCCAGGCAGGCGTCGGTCGGGGTGATCAGCCAGCCGTCGTCCAGGCGGGCGCTGATGTTGCCCGCGCTGCCAACGGTGTAGCCACGGCCGAACAGCAGGCGGCCGATGTCGCAGATTTCTTCGCGCAGTTTGCTTTCGGCACTCATTGGGCGGCTCCTTTGGCGGAGCCGGCCAGTTGCTTGAGGGCTTTGTCAAAGAAGTCGCGGCCACCGAAGTTGCCGGATTTCAGCGCCAGGGCCAGCGGCTGAGCGCCACTGCTGATGGTCGCCGGTACACCCGGATCGATCTGCGCGCCGATTTTCAGCAGGCTCACGCCCAGCGCCTGAACCACGGCACCGGAAGTTTCACCGCCGGCCACCACGAAACGTTTCACGCCGGATTCCAGCAGGCCTTTGGCGATCTTGCCGAGGGCATCTTCGACCATGGCGCCAGCGCGCTCGACGCCGAGCTTCTGTTGTACGGCCTTGACTTCGTCCGGGCTGCTGGTGGCGTAGATCAGTACGGTCTGACCAGCATTGCGGGCAAACGCCAGAGCGTCTTCGACCACCGGCTTGCCGTCAGCCAGGGCCAGTGGGTCGATGCGCAGGGCAGGGCGACCGGCTTCCAGCCAGGCAGCCACCTGACCGTTGGTGGCGACCGAGGCGCTGCCGGCCAGTACCACTTCACCGCCGTCGACCTGCTCCAGCTGAGCCGCGTCGATATCACGCAGTTTGCCAGCCTTGCGGAAGTTGCCCGGCAGGCCCAGCGCCAGACCCGAGCCGCCTGTCAGCAGCGGCAGGTCGGCGCAGGCTTCGCCGAGGGTGTACAGGTCGGCGTCGGACAGTGCGTCGGCAATCGCCATGACCACACCTTCGGCGCGCAATTCGGCGATGCGTGCGCGGATCTTGTCGGCACCCTGAGCCACGCTGTCGTAACGCAACAGGCCGACCTTTTTGGCGGTCTGCGATTGCAGCACGCGCACCAGGTTGGCGTCGGTCATGGGCGTCAGCGGATGGTTCTGCATGCCGCATTCGTTGAGCAGTTGATCCTGCACGAACAGGTGGCCGCGGAAGATGGTCCGGCCGTTTTCCGGGAATGCCGGGCAGGCCAGAGTGAAATCGCTGTCCAGTGCTTCCAGCAAAGCTTCGCTGACCTGGCCGATGTTGCCTTTGGCGGTCGAGTCGAAGGTCGAGCAGTACTTAAAGAAAATCTGCTCGCAGCCGCGATCACGCAGCCATTGCAGCGCTTCCAGCGATTCGGCAACCGCTTCGGCGGCCGGCGTGGTGCGCGATTTCAAGGCAATGACGATGGCGTCGGCGTCCAGTTCGGCGAGGCTGTCGCCGCTGGGAATGCCGATGCTTTGCACGGTGCGCATGCCGCCGCGTACCAGCATGTTGGCGAGGTCGGTGGCGCCGGTGAAGTCATCGGCGATGCAGCCCAGCAGAGGGCGCGGAGTCGTGGTGCTCATCGGCAGCTCCTCAGTCGTTCGCGGCTTTGGCGCCAGGCAGGGTGATGCCCGGGAAAATCTTGATCACGGCAGAGTCGTCTTCGCGGCCGAAACCGGCGGTCGAGGCCTGCATGAACATCTGGTGCGCGGTGGACGACAGCGGCAGCGGGAATTTGCTGGCGCGGGCGGTATCCAGTACCAGGCCCAGGTCCTTGACGAAGATATCCACAGCCGACAGTGGCGCGTAATCGGCCTTGAGGATGTGCGGCACGCGGTTTTCAAACATCCACGAGTTGCCGGCGCTGTTGGTGATCACTTCGTACAGGGCGTCGGCATCGACACCCTCACGCAGACCCAGGGCCATGGCTTCGGCACTGGCAGCGATGTGTACGCCGGCCAGCAACTGGTTGATGATTTTGACTTTCGAGCCCAGGCCGTGGACGTCGCCCAGGCGATAGACCTTGCCGGCCATGCCGTTGAGCACGGCGTCAGCCTTGGCGTAGGAGTCGGCAGGACCGGAGGTCATCATGGTCATCTGGCCGGCTGCGGCCTTGGCGGCACCGCCGGAGATCGGCGCATCGAGGTACAGCAGACCTTTTTCGGTCAGGCGCTGGCCCAGCTCGATGGCGAAGGTCGGTGCGACGGTGGCGCAACCGATGACCAGGCTGCCGGCTTTCAGCGCGGCAACGGCGCCGTTCTCGCCAAACAGTACGGTTTCGGTCTGCTCGGCATTGACCACTACGGTGATGATCACGTCGCAGGCAGCGGCCATGGCGGCCGGAGAGGCGCAGGCCACACCGCCTTCGCTGGCGAACTGCGCGGTCACTTCGGCACGCACGTCACAGGCATGCACATTGAAGCCACTGCGCAGCAGCGAACGGGCAATGCCCAGTCCCATGGCGCCCAAACCAATGACGCCGACGTTCTTGTTATTCATGAGCCTCTCCTCGGGTTGAGCGCGAGAATGAGTCAGCGCCCAACGGGTGTGTGTTCTGATCTGTTAAAGATAGTGAACCTGTGAGCGGATAATGTGAAGTAATTTTTCAGGTTAACAAAAGTTAACATTGATCGTTTTTTGCACAAATGAAAAAGCCCCGGCTTTAGGCCGGGGCTTTGCAGGAGGGATACAGACTTCTGTAGGAGCGTGGCTTGTCCCGCGACCGGCTGCGAAGCAGTCGTAAAACCTGACAATCAGGTATTCCTGACACACCGCATGCACAGGATTTACGACGGGTTCCCCGCCGGTCGCAGGACAAGCCAGCTCCTACAGGGAATTGCATTCAGTTCGAGATCGACGCCAACATCAACTCCACCCCCTGCGCCCGAATGCTGTCAGCGGCACCCTGAGCCAACCCGTCGTCACTGACGATGGTGTCGAACTGCTCAAGCCCCGCGACCTTGTACATGCCGAAGGTGCCGTACTTGGAGCTGGTCGTCAGCAGCACACAGCGTGACGCCGACTGCATCGCTGCCTGCTTGACCTCGACCTTGAGCGCCGACGGTGTCGTCGTGCCGCGCTGCAAATCCCACGAACTGGTGGACATGAACGCCAAGTCAGTCGCCAGATGGCGCAAAGTCGCTGCCGCCAGTCCGCCGACACACGACCGGTTCGGGTGATCGAGCAACCCACCGGTGTGAATCACATCGACATGTGTTGCGTCGGCCAGCGCATTGACCACGCCAAAATCGTTGGTCACCACGGTCATGCCCGACAGCGCGGCAATATAGGGGACCAGCTCCAACGTACTGGTGCCAGCGTCCAGATAAACCGTCATTTCCGGGTGCAGCAAGGTCGCCGCCAGCTTCGCCATCGCCTGCTTGTGCGGCAACTCGACCACCGCCTTGGACTGATGGCTCGGCTCGCTGTGCACCTGGCTGGCAATCCGCACCCCACCGGTCACCGAATAGGCCCGACCGCTCTGCTCAAGCAGCGCGATATCGCGGCGAACGGTCATGTGCGAACAGTCGAACATCTCCATCAATTGATGCACGCTGAGCACCTGATGCTTGCGCAACTGACGCAGCATCAACTCCCGACGCTGATCGGGAATCATGGGCGCTGCACCACTCGGGGTGGTGTCTTCTTCGCTGGACATTCAGGCTCCTGGTCAATCGGGGACGGTCCTTGATGACCGTGATGGCTGGCATCTTAGCCAATCGCGGCAGATTTGAAAGGTGTGCAGGTTATGGACCTTTCGCTCGCCTTGCGCGGCTGTGGTCACGTGGTTTTGAGCCACTGGCTCTGCAGTATTAATTTTTTGAAAGTCTGCTTGATCCTTTAATTTTGTAAGGTTTTTCTCCTTGATAAGTGAGAAATAAATATTTTTGCGGAAAGTCGAGATTTGCTCACGTGTTTGTCTTGCGGTTTATGTTGTGGATTGGAAATATTCGCGAGCTTTGAGTTCTTCGTTCTGCTTGCTGATTCGTTTGGAGGAGAAATTGCATGAACACACAGATGGTATTGGATGGAAGAAACCATACCCTTACGACTGAAGATAGTAGATTGACTATTACCCTACACGAAGGATTCATGCATTTTGGGGAGGATTACCAAGTCTTTCCTCCTAACGCATGGGTTGTGACTCGGGATAATGGGGTGCCGTTGTTCGCTGTCAGGCCAAAGAAAGGAGAGAGGAGTTGCGCAATTATCAAAGCCACGGCTCTCTACAGAGAGAAGATACAGTGGTTTGAACCGCTGGCAGATAATTACAGAGAGCTCGTTTGGGTCAATCCCGATTGCAATGTCAGTGGCAGCGAGGCGGCAAGAGCGTTCAAGCATGTCAGTTGGTCTGACATTGCGAATTTTTCCATGGTGGACAGGATGTCCATCAGCTTCAGTTCAGGTATGGCAGGCGACTGGAAAGCTAGTGCCCAAGGAGGCGACGGCTACCTAATGGCTTTTGTCGAGGGGCTACCGTTCTGGTCTGATGCGCTGGGACAAATTCCTTTTGCGGTGGATACGTTTCGTATGTACCTGGAGCGCCTGGGTGATCTGGAGGCTGCTATTGTCGAGACGGTAAAAACAGGTATTGAGTATGGGGATGGCAACCCTCTGCTTCCGGGAGCAGACCCGACCAACGAATACGACAATTACATGGTCTTGCGAGGGGCATTGTGGGCATCCGAAAATTTCAAGCTGTCGGAGCATACACAAAGAGTGGAGGGCAATATCATGTCGAGGTCCGTTACCACTAAATCTACGGTTTTCATTGACTCATCAACTCTACGGCTAAGGAGCTCTGTCGATAAAGCGGCATTTGCTCGCTTTGGAGCATGGCGCAAATGAGATCGATGTTGTGGGTTCATGCTCTATTGCGCATTAGCCTTTGTTTTCTCTATCCGTTAGCAATATCCTGCTCTTTCTCGCTGTATAAATCGCTGGGTGGTGTCATTCTGTCGAGAGGTGTGAGTGCAGGAATGGCTACCCAGCTTGTTGTGATTGTTTTTGCTGTTATAAATTTTTCGTTAATGGCGGTGTTTAGTTTGAAAGCTCGACTGGCGACAATGATGGTTTTCTCAGTCGCTGTCTTGGTGTGGCTGTATTCTTATCATCCGCTACGAGCGTTGATGTTTGTAGGACTGGCTGTGGTGTTGATGTTGTCAGCCGAGTGGATCCTGTCTTTGTTTTCCAGGGTGCTCGTAGAAAAGCGGTCATAAGGCATTTGTAATGCTATTGCCGAGATTGCTTCTGTACACTCCGACTTCTCAATAACAAAGCGTAGTGAGCATTTTGTGCTGGCAACAACGTTGGTCCTGATCGCAGCCGTGCTGCACGCTACCTGGAATACCCTCGTCAAATTCAGCGGTGAGCGTCTGTTGGTGATTGCCAGCATGGACGTCGTCGCGTTCGTGCTGGCGGTGGTTGCGTTGGGTTTTGTCACGCCGCCGCCGTTGGCGATCTGGCCGTGGCTGGTGGCGTCGGCGCTGTTCGAGCTGCTGTATCGCGGGCTGTTGATCCGGGCGTACAAGGTCGGTGATCTGGGGCTGGTGTATCCGTTGATGCGCGGGCTGTCGCCGTTGGTGGTGCTCGCGCTGACCCTGAGCTTTGCCGGTGAGGCGCTGACCACGCAGCAGATTCTCGGCATTCTGCTGATTCCCGCCGGCATGGTCTGTCTGTTGTGGCAGGGCGGTGGTGGTGACCGTTTGCCGTGGGGGATGTTGCCGGTGGTGGGGCTGATCGGCCTGTGCATCGGCTGTTACACCTGGATCGACGGACAGGCCCTCAAGCTAGGTGTGGCACCGCTGGATTATCTGGTCTGGCTGACCTTTATCAGCGCCTGGCCGTTTCCGCTGCTGGCGCTGGTCAGCAAGCGCCCGGCCTTCACCCTGTTCTGGCGTGAGCAATGGCGGCTGGGGCTGGCGGTCGGTGTTTGCGTGCTGCTCAGCTATGCGCTGGTGTTGTGGGCGATGCAGCTAGGTTCTGTGGCGGAAGCGGCGGCCCTGCGTGAAGTCAGCGTGGTGCTGGTGGTGCTGTTCGGCATGCGCTACCTGAAAGAACCTTTCGGCGGCCCGCGGCTCTTAGCCTGTGGGCTGGTATTGGCCGGGATGCTCTTAATGAAACTGAAATTTTGAAAAGGATGCTGCCGCTATGACCGTTGCTTTCTGGTGCGTATTGATCGTGATCGTGTTGCCGGTGGTCTGCGCCGCGATTGCCAAGTTCGGCAGTGGCCGCTTCGCGCTGCGCGACAACCATAACCCGCGTGATTTTCTCGACCGCCTCGAAGGCCTGCCGCGGCGTGCCCATGCTGCGCAGCAGAACAGCTTCGAAGCGATTCCCGGCTTTGCCGCCGGGGTGATCATTGCCCACGTCGCCAACGTCGCCGAACTGGTGACCATCGATGTGCTGGCCGTGCTGTTCGTCACCAGCCGCCTGCTGTACATCATCTTCTACCTGACCGACCTCGCCGCGCTGCGTTCGCTGGTGTGGTTCATCGGCTTCGGTCTGGTGATCGCGCTGTTCGGTATTTCGATCTGATGGTGCTGCGACGTTTCAGCGTGCTGTTGCTGGCCGTGCTGTGCCTGAGCGCCTGCGGAGGGATCGACCCCAACTCGCCGCTGGGCCAGCGCAAGGCGATCTTCAAACAGATGCTCAAGACCAGCGAAGACATCGGCGGCATGCTGCGCGGGCGGCTGCCCTTCGACGGTCCAAAGTTCGCTGAGGGGGCGGTGAAGCTCGACACGCTGTCCCACCAGCCGTGGCAGCATTTTCCCGAGGTGAAAGAGTCAGAGCACAGCAGTGCGAAGGATGAGGTCTGGCAGAAGCAGGCACGTTTTCAGGACTTGGCCAAAGTCCTGGAGACCCGCACCGCAGAGCTGGTCATTGCCACGCAGCAACCGCAGCTGACGCCGGCCGGCCTGATTCCGTCGATGAACAATGTGGAAGACGCCTGTGACGCCTGTCACAAGGAGTTTCGCGATCATTGATCGAACACAGGGTCTGTGGGAGCCGGCTTGCTGGCGAAGGCGTCGGGTCTGTGACATCAATGGTGACTGGCCCACCGAGTTCGCCAGCAAGCCGGCTCCTACAAAAACGGTGAGGGCTTATTCATCATCCTCATCCGGCTGCACCTTCTCCAGCTCTTCCTGGGCGTCCTGCAGTTCCTTGCGCGACTCGGCCAGCTTGTCCTTGCGCTTGTTGATCTTGTCCGGATCACCCTTGCTCATGGCCTTGTTCAGGTCGGCCTGGCGGCGGCTGACTTCGCGCTTGGCGTCCAGCACCTTCTGTTCCTGCTGCTTGATCAGGCCTGCATCGGTGCAGTTGGCGGTGACCTCGCTCAGGGCTGTTTCCAGTCCGGCCTGCCGGTCACTGTTGCCGGCGGCCTTGGCCTGTTCGATCTGAGCGCTGATGTCCTGGCGCTTGGCCGCACATCCGCTCAGTTCCGGCGCCTGCTCGGCGGCGAACAGCGGGACCGACAGCAGCCCGCAGGTGGCGAACATCATCAGCCGTGAGATGAATTTCATGAACACTCCTTGAATAACAAAAACCGCGCAGCGGACGTCCGCCTGCACGGGTAACAAAACCTAAAAACCGCTGATCCCTTGCTCCCGCAACTGCGCGCTCAGCGCCTGCACCTGCGGGTGCTGAAAAAAGGCCTGCAATTGTTTCGCCCGGCCCGGGCCAATACCCGGTTCAGCCTGCCATTGCTCGACGCTGCGCGAGGCCAGCGCCGACCATGAATCGCCCAGCGATGCGCCTGCAACAGGCGGCAAGCCGATGGCTTTGAGCCAGATTTCGAACGATTGTTCGCGCGCCCCCTGAAAACTCTTCAGCAGTTTAGCGCTGCTCTGTTCGCCAAGGCCGGGAATGTTAGCAAGCCGTGCACCGTCGAGGTGCATCCAGTCGAGCAGGCCATTGATCTCCCCGGCGTCGATCAGCCTGTCCCAGGTGCCCGGTCCTACCCCTTTCATCGCCAGCCCCTGCTTGCCACTCAGCCACTTCAGACGCTCACGAAACTGGCTGGCGCAACCGTCAACCGGCTGCCAGCAACTGAGCGGGTGAAAGTCCTCTGCCTGCGGACTCACCAGCGCAGCGCGCTCGACGCTGCGCGACACCACTTCGTCCAGCCGCGGAATGGTCAGCCCGGCCAGGCTGATCGCCACCTGATCACCGGGGCGAATGTCCATCGCCTGCCAGCGTTTCATCGAGCCGACGCTGATGCGGCTGATCATGCGGTCATCCAGGCGAACCGGTTCCAGCTCCAGCACTGGCGTGATCTTGCCGCTGCGCCCGACGTTGAACTGCACCTGGCGTACCTCGGCCAGTGCCTGGGCAAACGGATACTTCCAGGCGGCGATCCAGTACGGCGCCTTGGCTTGCCAGCGCTCGGCGGCCGGGCGCTGGCCCTGGCGGATCACCACGCCATCACTGGCAAACGGCAGCGGCTGGCGATACCAGTGCTCGCGCCATTGCTGCGCCTGTTCGAAGGTTTCCAGCGGCTCGCTGAACTGTGCGCTGTCCTCGAAACCCAGCGCCCGTAAACCGTCCAGTCGCGCCTGCATATCCGCCGGGCCTTGGGGCCAGTCCCAGACGAACAAGCCCACCTGTCGCGCGTCCTCATCGCTGAATGTGCTCCGCGCCAACAGCCCGGCCACCTTGCTGCGCGCATTCAGGCTGCCTGCGTTCACTTGCACATGCTGATCCAGCCGCCAGTACAACTCGCCCTGCAATACCACATCCGGGTTGCCCGCCAGCCTCTGCGGGATCGCCGGAATTCGCACGGCGTGCGCGCTCCAGTCCTGCCCGCTGATCCCGTCACCACGGCTGATCGCCCGCGCCAGTTGGCCTTTCTCGTACATCAGCGTCACCGCCACGCCATCGACCTTGGGCTGAATCCACAGGTCCTCACGGCCCTTCATCCACGCCCGCACCGCTGCTTCATCGGCCAGCTTGTTCAACCCCGTGTGAGGCACCGGATGCATAAGTGGCCCGGCGGCGGTTTTCAGCGGGTTGTCATCCGCCGTCGTCACTGCCGGAAAACACCCACGCAGATGCTGCAAACGCTGTCGCGACTGGTCGTAGAGCTCGTCGGCGACCAGCGACACGCCCTGACGGTGATAGCTGTCGTCCCAGTGGGCGAGCTGTTGTTGCAGGGTGGTGATTTCTTGCCCGGCGCGGGTGGAGCGCCAGTCGGGGCAGGGGTTGCCGTGGGCACTATTGAAAACAGAGGCCGACAGTACAGCGACAAGTAAACGTGGAACGGACAGCATCGGAGCATCCTTGCCTGGAGGGGGAGTGAGGAAGGTTAGGTCTCACAGCCGCTGCTTCACGGTTCGGCTGGTTACCGGATTTTTCTTCGGCCGATACAGTCAGGGCGTGTTTCGCTGCACAGCTGTCCCTTGAGTGCAGAGAACCTGAGTGCAAAATGGCCTGTACACCTCGCTCAAGAAGGAATGCTCCATGAACCTCTCCACCCTGCTGGTGTTCATCCCCGCCTGCTTCGCCCTGAACATGGCCCCCGGCCCGAACAACCTGCTGTCGATCAGCAATGCCTCACGCTATGGCTTTGTGCGCGCGTGCAGTGGTGGGCTGGGGCGGCTGGTGGCGTTTGCGATCATGATCGCGCTGGCGGCGGTGGGGCTGACGGCGGTGTTGCATACCTCGGAGTTGTTGTTTCACGGGATCAAGTTGCTGGGCGCCGCTTACCTGTTTTATCTGGCGTTGCAGCTGTGGCGGGCGAAGCCTGACGTTGAGGGCGAGCTGAAAGCGGCGGACAAAGGGACGGGCGCGCTGGCACGGCAGGAGTTTCTGGTAGCGATTGGCAATCCCAAGGCGATCCTGCTGTTTACTGCTTTTCTGCCGCAGTTCGTCGATCGCTCCGGAGTGATCACCACCCAGTTCGCGCAATTGGGCGGGATGTTTCTGCTGCTGGAGTGCATCGCGATCGGGCTGTACTGCTACATGGGTATCTACGCGCGGCGGTTGTTTGCCAGACCGAGTGGCAAGCGGTTGTTCAACCGGATCTGTGCGGGGTTGCTGGCGAGCGCAGCGTCGTTTCTGTTGGTGGCACGGCGCGGGTGATGTGCACTTGATTGTAGGAGCTGGCTTGTCCTGCGACCGGCGGGGAACCCGTCGTAAATCCAGACGCATTGGCCGTGTCAGGTGGACCGCGTGCACCGGATTTACGACTGCTACGCAGCCGCTCGCAGGACAAGCCAGCTCCTACAGGGTGCGCCCATGAAAAAGCCCCTGACGGCTCGCACCGTCAGGGGCTTCTTGTAATCGGCGCTAAACGCGGTGATTACAGGCCGGCAGCGGCGCGCAGGGCGGCGGCGCGGTCGGTTTTTTCCCAGGTGAACGTGGTGAAGGTGTCGTCACCCACGGTCTTGGTCTGCGGGGTACGGCCGAAGTGACCGTAAGCAGCGGTTTCCTGGTACATCGGGTGCAGCAGGTCGAGCATTTTGGTGATCGCGTATGGACGCAGGTCGAAGTGCTCGCGGACCAGTTTGATGATCTTGTCATCGCTGATCTTGCCGGTGCCGAAGGTGTTCAGCGAGATCGAAGTCGGCTGGGCAACGCCGATGGCGTAGGAGACCTGGATCTCGCAGCGCTCGGCCAGGCCAGCAGCGACGATGTTCTTGGCCACGTAACGACCGGCGTAGGCGGCCGAACGGTCAACCTTCGATGGATCCTTGCCGGAGAAGGCGCCGCCGCCGTGACGAGCCATGCCGCCGTAGCTGTCGACGATGATCTTGCGACCGGTCAGACCGCAGTCGCCCACCGGGCCGCCGATGATGAACTGGCCGGTCGGGTTGATGTGGAACTGGGTGTCCTTGTGCAGCAGTTCGGCAGGCAGTACGTGCTTGACGATCAGCTCCATCACGCCATCGCGCAGGTCGGCGTAGGAAACATCCGGGTTGTGCTGGGTGGACAGAACGACCGCGTCGATGCCGACCACGATGCCGTTTTCATAGCGGCAGGTGACCTGGGATTTGGCGTCCGGACGCAGCCATGGCAGCAGGCCCGATTTGCGGGCTTCGGCCTGGCGCTGCACCAACTGGTGCGAGAAGGCGATCGGCGCCGGCATCAGCGCGGCGGTTTCGTTGCTGGCGTAGCCGAACATCAGGCCCTGGTCGCCGGCGCCCTGATCTTCTGGCTTGGCACGGTCGACACCCTGGTTGATGTCAGGGGACTGCTTGCCGATGATGTTCATCACGCCGCAGGTCGCGCCGTCGAAACCGACGTCGGAGCTGGTGTAGCCGATGTCGCTGATCACGTCGCGAACGATCTGCTCCAGGTCGACCCAGGCACTGGTGGTGACTTCACCGGCGACGATGGCCACGCCGGTCTTGACCAGAGTTTCCACGGCAACGCGCGCGTGTTTGTCCTGGGCAATGATGGCGTCCAGCACTGCATCGGAGATCTGGTCGGCGATTTTGTCCGGATGCCCTTCGGACACGGACTCGGAGGTGAAAAGGGAGTATTCGCTCATCTCGACGATTTTCCTGAATGTTACCGATGGTGAGTGTCGCCAGCCGGCCGCTGAAAATGGCGGACCTGGATCTGGAAACCGTTTCGTAAACCTACATACAGACTTTCTCCGGGGACCAGCCCCGCAGCGATGGCCCAGCGGGCCAGATCTTCCTGTTCAAACCCCAACCACAGATCGCCACAGGCCTCCCTGGCCCAGCTCTGGTCGTGGCTGCACAACTCTGTCACCAGCAGGCTGCCGCCCGGTTGCAACAGGTTGGCCAGTTGTTTCAGTGCCTCTGCCGGTGCCGCAAAGTGATGCAGCACCATGTTCAAGACGACGCAGTCTGCCTGCACATTAGCCGTGGACAATGCATCGGCCAGTTTCAGCTCGACGTTAGTCAGGGATTTCTGCGAGCAGATCTTGCGCGCCAGGTCGAGCATCTCCGGGCTGTTGTCGAGCCCTGTGACCTCGCGAAAACGCTGCGCCAGATCGGGCAGAAAACCGCCGTCTCCGGGGCCGACTTCGATCGCCGTGGCCTGGGTGTCGAAGCTCAGTTTGTCCAGCAGCGACAGCAGGCTGTCGCGGTATTGCGGCAGTCCTGCGATCAGGTCCTGCTGGGCACGAAATTTTTCGGCGGTGCGGGCGAAGAAGTCCTGGCTGGCACTGGCGCGTTGCCGATGCACCTGGCCGATGCGCGCCTGCACGTCGTCCGGCAGGGCCAGCGTGTCGACTTCATCGAGCAGTGCCGCGTGCAGCCGGCCACCGGTCTGTTCGACATGGGGCAGGGCGCGGCGATAGAAGATCGCGTTGCCTTCGCGGCGGGTCGCCACCAGCTCGGCTTGGGCCAGCACTTTCAGGTGATGGCTCATGCCCGACTGGCCCATGGCGAAAATCTGCGCCAGCTCCAGCACGCCGAACGAATCGTTGGACAGCACGCGCAACACGTTCAGCCGCAGGGGCTCGCCGGCGGCCTTGCACAAGGCTGCCAGTACGTCCGATTGCTCATGGCTGATGGCGGGTACGCGTAGATTCATAGGGCTGGCAGTCTAGTTACGGACCGGGAGCATCGCAAGACCAATATCAAAAAGTTTTGATATTGGTCGATGGGTGGCGACAATCGGGCGCCGTGATTCCGCCGTTTGACGGCGCAACTCCCTTGCCTGCCCCGCCCGTCACCAGAAAAAACGCCGCCAACGCAGGAAATTCGCGGATCGGGCTGTATCTGTCATTGCCCCGAAGCAGTGCCTGAGGGAAAATGGCCGCCTTTTTCCGATCCCACCTCTATCTGCCTCAGGAGATCAGCGATGCCCAGCCGTCGTGAGCGTGCCAATGCCATTCGTGCCCTCAGCATGGATGCCGTGCAAAAGGCCAACAGCGGCCACCCAGGAGCCCCTATGGGCATGGCGGATATCGCTGAAGTCCTGTGGCGCGACTATCTGAAACACAACCCGGCCAACCCGCTGTTCGCCGACCGTGACCGGTTCATCCTGTCCAACGGCCACGGCTCGATGCTGATCTACTCGCTGCTGCACCTGACCGGTTATGACCTGTCCATCGACGACCTGAAGAACTTCCGTCAGCTGCACAGCCGCACCCCGGGTCACCCGGAATACGGCTACACGCCGGGCGTTGAAACCACCACTGGTCCGCTGGGTCAGGGTTTCGCCAACGCCGTCGGTTTCGCCGTTGCCGAGAAGACGCTGGCTGCCCAGTTCAACCGTCCAGGCCACAACATCGTCGACCACCACACCTACGTGTTCATGGGTGATGGCTGCATGATGGAAGGCATTTCCCACGAAGTCGCTTCGCTGGCCGGCACCCTGCGCCTGAACAAGCTGATCGCCTTCTACGACGACAACGGCATCTCCATCGACGGTGAAGTCGAAGGCTGGTTCACCGACGACACGCCGAAGCGTTTCGAGTCCTACGGCTGGCTGGTGATCCGCAACGTCGACGGCCATGACGCCGACGAGATCAAGACCGCCATCGACACCGCTCGCAAGAGCGACAAGCCGACCCTGATCTGCTGCAAGACCACCATCGGTTTCGGTTCGCCGAACAAGCAGGGCAAGGAAGAGTGCCACGGCGCACCGCTGGGCAACGACGAAATCGCCCTGACCCGTGCCGCGCTGAAATGGACCCACGGTCCGTTCGAAATCCCGGCCGACATCTACGCCGAGTGGAGCGCCAAGGAAAAAGGCCTGGCCGCCGAAGCCGAGTGGGACCAGCGTTTCGCTGCGTACTCCGCTGCTTTCCCTGAGCAGGCCAACGAGCTGATCCGTCGCATGAGCGGCGAACTGCCAGCTGACTTCGCCGAGAAGTCCGCCGCCTACGTCGCTGAAGTCAACGCCAAGGGCGAGACCATCGCCAGCCGTAAAGCCAGCCAGAACGCCCTGAGCGCCTTCGGCCCGCTGCTGCCTGAGTTCCTCGGCGGTTCGGCTGACCTGGCCGGCTCCAACCTGACCATCTGGAAAGGTTGCAAGAGCATCACCGGTGAAGACGCCAGCGGCAACTACCTGCACTACGGTGTGCGTGAGTTCGGCATGGGCGCGATCATGAACGGTATCGCCCTGCACGGCGGTTTCGTGCCGTACGGCGCGACCTTCCTGATCTTCATGGAATACGCCCGCAACGCGGTCCGCATGTCTTCGCTGATGAAGCAGCGTGCGATCTACGTGTTCACCCACGACTCCATCGGTCTGGGCGAAGACGGTCCGACCCACCAGCCGATCGAGCAGCTGACCAGCCTGCGCACCACGCCGAACCTGGACACCTGGCGTCCAGCCGACGCCGTGGAATCGGCCGTGGCCTGGAAACACGCCATCGAGCGCAACGACGGTCCGTCGGCGCTGATCTTCTCCCGTCAGAACCTGCCGCATCAGGCTCGCGACGCTCAGCAACTGGAGAACATCAACCGTGGTGGCTACGTGCTGCGTGACTGCAACGGCGAGCCTGATCTGATCCTGATCGCCACTGGTTCCGAAGTCGGTCTGGCCGTTCAGGCCTTCGACAAGCTGACTGCTGCCGGCAAGAACGTGCGTGTGGTTTCCATGCCATGCACCAGCGTCTTCGAAGCTCAGGACGCCCTGTACAAGCAGTCGGTTCTGCCACTGCAGGTCAGCGCCCGCATCGCCATCGAAGCCGCCCACGCCGACTACTGGTACAAGTACGTCGGTCTGGAAGGCCGCGTGATCGGCATGACCACCTTCGGTGAGTCGGCGCCTGCGCCTGCGCTGTTCGAAGAGTTCGGCTTCACCCTGGACAACGTCATCGGCACGGCTGAAGAGCTGCTGGAAGACTAAAGTCGCTTCAACTGTAGGAGTGAGCTTGCTCGCGATGGGGCGTGTCAGACACTGTGATCGTGACTGACACTCCGCAATCGCGAGCAAGCTCACTCCTACAGGTTCTTTGTGTCATTCAAAACCGAGAACCCTCATGCCTCAGCCACGTCCTTATAAAGTCGCCCTCAATGGTTACGGCCGCATCGGCCGCTGCGTGCTGCGCGCGCTGTGCGAGCGAGGGGCGAAGGCCGGCTTCGAGGTGGTGGCGATCAACGATCTGGCCGACATGGCCAGTCTCGAATACCTCACGCGCTTCGACTCCACCCATGGCCGTTTCCCCGGCGATGTGCGGGTCGAAGGCGATTTTCTGCACATCAACGATCACGTCATCAAAGTGTTCCGCAGCGCGACGCCGGAAGGCATCGACTGGGATGCGCTGGACGTCGATCTGGTGATCGAGTGCTCGGGTGTCTATCACACCCGCGCCGACGGCGAGCGTTTTCTCGCCGCCCGTGCGCCCCGCGTGCTGTTCTCCCACCCGATGGCCAGCGAAGCCGATGTCGACGCGACCATCGTGTACGGCATCAATCAGCAGAAACTGACCGGGGAAGAGCTGCTGATCTCGGCGGCGTCCTGCACCACCAACTGCAGCGTGCCGTTGCTCGACCTGCTGAACCGCGAGCTGGGGCTGGAGTACGTGACCATCACCACGATCCACTCGGCGATGAACGACCAGCCGGTGATCGACGCCTATCACCACGAAGACCTGCGCCGCACGCGCTCGGCCTTCCAGTCGATCATTCCGGTGTCCACCGGTCTGGCCAGAGGTATCGAGCGGCTGCTTCCGGAACTTGCCGGCCGAATTCAGGCCAAAGCAGTTCGGGTACCGACGGTGAACGTCTCCTGCCTGGACATCACCATGGCGGTGGCGCGTGATACCGATGCGACCGAGATCAACCGGATTCTGCGCGAGGCCGCCAGCAGCGGCCCGCTCAAAGGCTTGCTGGCTTACACCGAATTGCCGCACGCCAGTTGTGATTTCAACCACGACCCTCATTCGGCCATCATCGATGCCAGCCAGACCCGGGTTTCCGGGCCGCGACTGGTCAACGTGCTGGCGTGGTTCGACAACGAATGGGGTTTTGCCAACCGAATGCTGGATGTCGCGGACCACTATCTGCGCAGCATCCATAAACAACAGTAAGAAACAGGGAACGCCTCATGACCGTGTTGAAGATGACCGACCTCGATCTGCAAGGTAAGCGCGTATTGATCCGCGAAGACCTTAACGTCCCGGTCAAGGACGGTGTCGTCACCAGCGACGCCCGTATTCTCGCTTCGCTGCCGACCATCAAGCTGGCCCTGGAAAAAGGCGCGGCTGTCATGGTCTGCTCGCACCTGGGTCGTCCGACCGAAGGTGAATTCTCTGCCGAGAACAGCCTCAAGCCTGTGGCTGACTACCTGTCCAAGGCTTTGGGCCGCGAAGTGCCGCTGGTCGCCGAATACCTCGACGGCGTCGACGTGAAGGCCGGCGACATCGTGCTGTTCGAGAACGTGCGCTTCAACAAGGGCGAAAAGAAAAACGCTGACGAACTGGCGCAGAAATACGCTGCCCTGTGCGACGTGTTCGTGATGGACGCTTTCGGCACCGCTCACCGCGCCGAAGGCTCGACCCACGGCGTCGCCAAGTTCGCCAAGGTAGCTGCGGCAGGCCCGCTGCTGGCCGCCGAACTGGACGCACTGGGCAAGGCCCTGGGCAACCCGGCCAAGCCAATGGCCGCCATCGTTGCCGGCTCCAAGGTGTCGACCAAGCTGGACGTGCTCAACAGCCTGAGCACCATTTGTGATCAGCTGATCGTCGGTGGCGGCATCGCCAACACCTTCCTCGCGGCCGCAGGCCACAAGGTCGGCAAGTCGCTGTACGAGCCTGATCTGCTGGACACTGCCAAGGCCATCGCCGCCAAGGTCAGCGTGCCACTGCCGGTCGACGTGGTCGTTGCCAAGCAGTTCGCCGCTGACGCCGAAGCCACCGTCAAGGCCATCGCTGACGTTGCCGACGACGACATGATCCTCGACATCGGCCCGAAAACCGCTGCGCATTTCGCCGATCTGTTGAAATCTTCCAAGACTGTCCTGTGGAACGGCCCGGTCGGCGTGTTCGAGTTCGACCAGTTCGGCGAAGGCACCAAGACCCTGGCCAAGGCGATTGCCGAAAGCCCGGCGTTCTCCATCGCCGGTGGTGGTGACACCCTGGCCGCTATCGACAAATACGGCGTAGGCGAGCAGATTTCCTATATCTCCACCGGCGGCGGTGCGTTCCTCGAATTCGTCGAGGGCAAGGTACTGCCGGCCGTGGAAGTTCTGGAACAACGCGCCAAGGCCTGAATACCGGGCCGGGGTGAAGGGGAGTGACATGCTCAAGCCATTACCGCTGTTGATCATGGCGGGTCTGCTGGTCGGTTGTGCCAGTGAACCGCAGGCACAGACAGCGTCGGACACCGCGCCGGAGCTGCTGCAAGTCAGCTGCTATCAGGCCGGCTGGCAGGCTGAAACCGTGCCGATCGTCTATAAACGTGGCGGGCCCGAGGTGTGGGAGAAGTATGAATTCATGCCTCAGGTCGGGCCGGTAGCCTGTCGCTGAATCTGAACCGACGGCCTGCGCGAACATCAGAAACGGAACTGCCCCTGGCAATCGAAGCGCTGACGCAGGTCGCGCTTCGCAGGGGATCCAGGAGTGGTAATGAAAGGCTTGATTGCCCTTGCGACACTGATGCTGCTGGGCGGTTGTGCCAGCATGAAGGCTTCGGAGCCGGCCGACCCGTGGACCCATTGGGTCTGCGACAGCAAGGCTGAGGTTTACTGGCGTTATGCCGACGCTGCTAAAAAAGAAGTCGAAGTGCGCCTGAACCAGAGCGAGCAGGTGTTCCGCCTGCAGGCTGCGCCGGGTGCGTCCGGCGCGCTGTACAGCAACGGTGTGCTGGCCTTCGACAACCAGGGTAGCGAAGGCCTGGTCTACTGGGACGCCACCAACGATTTGATCGGTCGCGGCTGCAAGGCGCCTTGAGGCGCTGAACGGCGCGAGCGATGCAACACCGGGCGAGTCACAACGTATTACGCCCCTATAATTTGAAAAAGCCGCCGCCATGGCGGGCACACGCGATTAACGACCCTACCGGGAGAGAGACAGACAATGGCACTTATCAGCATGCGCCAGATGTTGGACCACGCCGCCGAATTCGGCTACGGCGTTCCTGCATTCAACGTGAACAACCTGGAACAGATGCGCGCCATTATGGAAGCGGCCGACAAGACCGATTCCCCGGTGATCGTTCAGGCTTCGGCCGGTGCGCGCAAATACGCCGGTGCGCCGTTCCTGCGCCACCTGATCCTGGCCGCGATCGAAGAATTCCCGCACATCCCGGTGGTCATGCACCAGGACCACGGCACCAGCCCTGACATCTGCCAGCGCTCCATGCAACTGGGCTTCAGCTCGGTGATGATGGACGGCTCGCTGGGCACCGACGGCAAGACCCCGACCACCTACGAATACAACGTCGACGTGACCCAGCGCGTAGTCGCCATGGCGCACGCGTGCGGTGTTTCGGTCGAAGGTGAGCTGGGTGTTCTGGGCTCGCTGGAAACCGGCATGGCCGGCGAAGAAGACGGCGTGGGCGCCGAAGGCGTTCTGGACCACAGCCAGATGCTGACCGACCCTGAAGAAGCCGCCGACTTCGTCAAGAAAACCAACGTGGACGCCCTGGCCATCGCCATCGGCACCAGTCACGGTGCGTACAAGTTCACCAAGCCGCCAACCGGCGACATCCTGGCGATCGAACGCATCAAGGAAATCCACAAGCGCATCCCTAACACCCACCTGGTGATGCACGGTTCTTCGTCGGTTCCTCAGGAATGGCTGAAGATCATCAACGAATACGGCGGCGACATCAAAGAAACCTACGGTGTGCCGGTCGAAGAAATCGTTGAAGGCATCAAGCACGGCGTGCGCAAGGTCAACATCGACACCGACCTGCGTCTGGCGTCCACCGGTGCCATCCGTGAGTTCATGGCCAAGAACCGCGCCGAGTTCGACCCGCGCAAATACCTGGCGAAAACCGTTACCGCCATGCGCGACGTGTGCATCGCCCGTTACGAAGCCTTCGGCACCGCCGGCAACGCCTCGAAGATCAAACCGATCTCCCTGGAGCGCATGTTCGAGCGTTATGCCCGTGGCGAGCTGGACGCCAAGGTCAACTGATCGTGAATTGATCGGTCAGCCGACCTGAAAAAAGCCCGCAGCGATGCGGGCTTTTTTGTGCCTGCAGATTATCCGGCGCACATGGGCAGCTGTAGGAGCAATCGGAGGTTACGACGGTCGCGATTTGGGGGGGCAGGAGGAATGTCCATTAGCACAACGCCTGTGGGAGGGAGCCCTGCTCGCGATAGCGTCCTGCCAGTTCATGCGGCAGTGCCTGACCTGACCCTATCGCGAGCAGAGCTCCCTCCCACAAGGAATCGCGTGAATCTGCAATCCGCAGCCGGTCTCGAAAACCACACTCCGTGAATCGCCCTCCCACGCTTTGCGCGTTGTTGCTGCCGGGCACAGGACTAGGATGAGGCTCACTACAACAACAAAACCGGACCGGAGAACACCTGATGAAGCCTCTGATTGGACTAATGCTCGGTGATGTCACAGGCATCGGCCCCGAACTGGTGGTCAAGCTGCTGTCGACGCCCGAAGCGCGGGAGCGGGCTGACGTCGTGATCATCGGTGACGAACGGGTCCTGAAGCTGGGCATGCGCGATGCCGGCATCGACCTTCCGTACACGAAGATTACGCACATCAGTGAGGCTGACCACCGCAGCGTGGCGGTGCCGCTGCTGGATCTGCACAACATCGACCCGGCACTGTACGAACGCGGCCAGGTGAGCGCCGAGTCTGGCCGGCTCACCGGTGAAACCCTGAAAGTCATGACCGACATGGCCCTGGCTGGCAAGCTGGACGGCATCTGCTTCGCGCCGCTGAACAAGGCCGGGCTGCACCGTGGCGGTTGGAACTACCACGACGAACACCAGATGTTCGCCGCCTGGACCGATCATGTCGGCTACTTCGGCGAAGTGAACATCATCCCGCAGTTTTCCACCTTCCGCGTCACTTCCCACGTGGCGCTGCGCAAGGCGGTGGACATGGTCCAGCCGGATCGTATCGAAGGTGCCCTGCGTCTGGCCCACGACACCCTTGGCGCCATGGGCAACAGCAAACCGCGTATTGGCGTGGCGGCGCTCAATCCGCACAACGGCGAGAACGGCCTGTTCGGCGATGAAGAAATCACCATCATCCGCCCGACCCTGGAAAAGCTCCGCGCCAAAGGGCTCGCCAGCGAAGGCCCGTTCCCTTCCGACACCGTGTTCATCAAGGCCCGCAACGGTGATTTCGACGCGGTGGTGATCATGTATCACGACCAGGGACAGATCGCGACCAAGCTGCTCGGCTTCTCCCAGGGCGTGACCCTCACCGGCGGCCTGAAAACCGTGTACGCGACTCCAGCCCACGGCGTGGCCTACGACATCGTCGGCACCGGCAAGGCGGATGTCGGCGCCATGGCCGCTGCCTTCCGGGTCGCCACCGACAACGCCGCCGCCCGCAAGCACAAACGGGAGGCGCTCAGCGCATAGCGACAGGGAATTCATCCGGTTCACAGGACGTTCGTACTCAAGAATAAAACCGATAAAAAAGAGGCTGGCGATATGTTCGAGAATTTCCGCAAGACCACCGTCAAGACCAGCGGCGCCGAGATCGTCACCGTCGTCGGCGGTGAAGGCCCACCCCTGCTGCTGATGCACGGCAACCCGTTCAACCATCTGTCGTGGCACAAGATCGCACCGCGTCTGGCCCGCGACTTCACCGTGGTCTGCACTGACCTGCGCGGCTATGGCGACAGCTCCAAACCGGAAGGTGGCGGCGATCACTCCGATTACTCGTTTCGCGCCATGGCCCAGGATCAGGTCGAAGTCATGCAGTCGCTGGGCTTCGAGCGCTTCAACGCCGCCGGTCACGACCGTGGCGCCCGCGTGCTGCACCGCATGTGCCTGGATCACCCGGAAAAGGTGCTCAAGGCCGGCTTCGTCGACATGCTGCCGCAGCACCACCTGCTCAATAACGTCACCCGGCAATGGGGCAAATTCTCCTGGCACTGGTTCTTCATGGCTCAGGATTACCCGACCCCGGAGCGGATGATGGATGCCGATCCCGAGTTCTTCATCCTGCGCAAACTGTCGAAGACCGCTCAGGGCACCGCGTTCTTCGGGCCCGAGGCGCTGGCGGATTACATCCGTTGCATCAAGAACCCGGCCACCACCCACGCCATGTGCGAGGACTATCGGGCGACCTTCGGCATCGATCTGGACATGGACACCGCTGACTTCGAGGCCGGACGCCGGGTCGATGTGCCGGCGCTGATTCTCTGGGGCGAAAAGGGCGGCGTGGGTCGCAATCACAACGCCGCCGAAGTCTGGGGCCGTTACGCGAGCAACATCGTGCAGACGGCCACGGTGCCCTCGGGCCATTACCTGCAGGAGGAATGCCCCGACGAAACCTATGAAGTCCTGCAGGGCTTTTTCAAGTAAGTCGCCGTTGTGTGAAGTAGCGACGCGGGCCGCTGGAAACAGCAGCCCGTTCCACGAGAACGATAAGAACAGGTGGATAAAATGTTACCGACTCATGCGCAAAAGCGCAGGGCGACACTGACTTTCGTGTTGCTCTGCGTCATGGCTTTCATCATGTACGTGGACCGCACCAATCTGGCGGTGGCCGCGCCCACCATCAGCAAGGAGCTGGGCTTCAGCAACACCAATCTGGGCATGATGTTCTCGGCCTTCGCCATCGCCTACAGCTGCTTCATGATCCCCGGCGGCTGGCTCAGCGACCGTATCGGTTCACGCAAGGCGATGCTGCTGTACGGCGTGATCTGGTCGGTGGCGACCATCGCCACCGGGCTGGTCAGCGGCCTGATCGTGCTGGTCATCGCCCGCTTCGTGGTCGGTGTCGGTGAGGCGCCGATCTATCCGACCGCCGCGAGAATGATCGCCCGGGCCATCCCGGTGACTCAGCGCGGTACGGCCCAGGGCGTCATGCACGCTTCCGGACGTCTGGCGAATGCGCTGGCGCCGCTGATCGTGACGTTCCTGATCCTGCAATTCTCCTGGCGCATGGCGTTCATCATTCTTGGCGTGCTGACGCTGATCTACATGTTCGTCATGTACTTCATCCTCGGCGAGTCGAAGAAACAGGTCGAAGCCGTGGTGATGGAGCCTGTGCGGGTAGCCCCGCCGGTACATTGGCCAACCATGCTGCGCAAGGTCTGGCCAGCAGCGGCCACCTGCTTCTGCCATGGTTGGGTGCTGTGGTTCTTCCTCAACTGGATTCCGTCGTTCTTCACCCAGCGCTATGGCATGGACCTGTCCAAGACCGCGCTGTTTTCCACCTTCGTGCTGTTGGGCGGTACGGTCGGCACGGCGGTCGGCGGGATGCTCTCGGACTGGCGTTTCAAGGTCACCGGCAACAAGCTGCGCTCACGGCGTGACCTGATCATCTTCGGCTTTCTTGCATCGATCATCGGCCTCATTCCGCTGATGTTCACGCAGAACATCTATATCTGTGCGGCGGGCCTGAGCTTCTCGTTCTTCTGTTCGGAACTGGCGGATTCGCCACTGTGGGTGATCGGCACCGAGGTGTCCCACGAACATTCCGCGACTTCCAGTGCCTGCACCTTCTTCGGCATGGCCGTGGCGGGGGCGGTATCGCCGGTGGTGATCGGCTGGCTGCTGGATGTCACCGGGACCAACTGGACGGCGGCGTTCACCGCCTCGATCTCGGTGGTGCTGCTGGGGCCGGTGCTGGCGATGTTCATCAAGCTGGATGATGAGCCGCAGGTCAGCGTCGAAGCCCGGCCCGCAGGAAAGCGAGTCACTGCCTAGAACCGTGGATGGACTCGATCTGCTGAACACGGAAGAACTGTGGGAGGGCTCCCTCCCATAAGGATTGCGACAGTCTCAGGCCTTGCCGGGCAGGCCGATCAAGCGACCGACATAAGCCGGCGCTGGCTGATCGGCTTGCGCTTCAGTGAGCACACGCAAGGCTTCCAGCGATTGCTCACTGAACGGCGCCGACTTCGGTCCTGCGGCCAGGTCCACATGCAGCAGCATCTGCTCGCTGGCGGCCAGTTCTTCGTCGCCACCCACCTTGTACAGGCTGTGATAGAGCTGCACGCGTTTGCGGTCATGGGCGACGATCTGTGTGCGCACTTCCACCTGCTCGTCGAGCTTTACCTCGTGCAGGTAGTTGATGTGAGCCTCCAGAGTGAACAGCGAGTTGCCGCTGGCGCTGCGATCGTCGCTGGCCAGGCCGATGCGGTCCATGAAAGCGTCGGTGGCGTAGCTGAAGATCAGCAGATAGAACGCATCGCGCAGATGGCCGTTGTAGTCGACCCAGTCGGCGAGGATCGGGGTGTTGTAGGTGGTCAGGGCGGGCATGGTCATTACCGGATTCGATCTGGAAAATCCTTGGCTGGCCGGGCTGGCCTCATCGCGAGCAAGCTCACTCCTACAAGTGCTGTGCCGTCTGTAGGAGTGAGCTTGCTCGCGATAGCGGCAGTCGAGCCACCAAGGGGTAGAAGGTTTTTTATTCGCTGAAGCTCATGCCGTGTTTTTCCTTGGTGGTCTTCACCGCCTCCAGCACTGCCAGCAGGGCGTCGTCGCGATAGCGCTCCAGCGCCGAAATGCTGTGGCTGCCGAGCTGGTCGCTGGTGCCATCGACCACATCGTCGATCAGCTTGTCGGTCAGTTCCGGCGCCGGCAGGTACGTCCACGGCAATTGCAGCGCCGGGCCGAACTGGGCCATGAAATGCCGCATGCCCGCGTCGCCACCGGCCAGGGTGTAGGTCAGGAACGTGCCCATGAACGACCAGCGCAGACCGGCGCCGAAGCGGATCGCGTCGTCGATTTCACCCGTGGTCGCCACGCCGTCGTTGACCAGATGCAGCGCTTCACGCCACAGCGCTTCGAGCAGGCGGTCAGCGATGAAGCCGGGGACTTCCTTGCGCACATGCAGCGGACGCATGCCGAGGGATTCATACACCTTGATCGCCGCCTGCACGGCTTCCGGCGCGGTGTTCTTGCCGCCGACTACTTCCACCAGCGGTAGCAGGTACACCGGGTTGAACGGGTGACCCACCACGCAGCGCTCAGGGTGCGTGGCGGTTTCGTAGAACTCCGACGGCAGCAGGCCCGAGGTGCTGGAGCCGATCAGGGCGTTGGGCTTGGCCGCCGCGCTGATCTTGTTGTGCAGGTCGAGTTTCAGGTCGAGGCGTTCCGGGGCGCTTTCCTGGATGAAGTCGGCGTCACGCACGCATTCCTCGATGGTGGCGACGAAACGCAGACGCTCCTGCGACGCGCCGGCCGCCAGGCCTTTCTTTTCCAGCGCCGGCCAGGCATTGGCGACGCGCTTGCGCAAGGCCGCTTCGGCCCCTGGCGCCGGGTCCCAGGCGATCACGTCCAGGCCATGGGCGAGGGCGCGGGCAACCCAGCCGCTGCCGATGACACCGCTGCCCAGCGCAGCGAAGGTTTTGATGTCGGTGATGAAGGTCATGGTGAGGTCTCGAAAGCAGGTTCACAGTGAACCTGTAGGAGCCGGCTTGCTGGCGAATGCGGTGTGTCAGGCACGACGATGTGGCTGATCGGGCGCTTTCGCCAGCAAGCCGGCTCCCACAGGGAGAATTCAGGCAATTCAGAAGCGCTTCTTCAGCCCCATCTTCACGCGGCCTTCGGCTGGGGTCATGACCCGTGCGCCCATGCGGCTGAGGATTTCGCTGGCGCGTTCGACCAGGGCGCCGTTGCTCGCCAGCACACCCTTGTCCAGCCAGATGTTGTCTTCCAGCCCGACCCGCACGTTGCCGCCCAGCAGCACCGCCTGTGCGGCCATCGGCATTTGCATGCGGCCGATGCCGAAACCGGCCCAGACCACGTCGGCCGGCAGGTTGTCGACCATGGCTTTCATGGTGGTGGTGTCAGCCGGCGCGCCCCACGGGATGCCCAGGCAGAGCTGGAACAGCGGGTTGTCCAGCAGGCCTTCTTTCATCATCTGCTTGGCGAACCACAGGTGGCCGGTGTCGAAGATTTCCAGCTCGGCCTTCACGCCAAGTTCCTGGATGCGCTTGGCGCCGGCACGCAGTTGCGCCGGGGTGGAGACGTAAATGGTGTCGCCGTCGCCGAAGTTCAGGGTGCCGCAGTCCAGCGTGCAGATTTCCGGCAGCAGTGCTTCAACGTGGGCCAGACGGGCCAGCGGGCCGACCAGATCGGTGGCAGGGCCGAAGTCGGTAGGGCGCTCGCCCGGGCCGATCTCCAGGTCGCCACCCATGCCGGCGGTCAGGTTGACGATGATGTCGATGTCCGCTTCGCGGATGCGGTCCATGGTTTCGCGATACAGCTCGACGTCGCGGCTGAATTTGCCGGTCTGCGGATCGCGCACATGGCAGTGAACCACGGTGGCGCCGGCCTTGGCCGCTTCAACGGCGGCAGCGGCGATCTGTTTCGGGGTGATCGGGACCAGATGGCTTTTCCCGGTCGTGTCGCCAGCACCGGTGAGTGCGCAGGTGATGATGACGTCGTGGTTCATGTGTGGGTTCCTTGCAGGCCGTTTGCGTGACGCGGGCTTTTGCCGCCCGCTTTTGAGATGCAAAGCTACGCAGCCGGGCCCGGCTCAAAACGCACAGCGGCGACAAGCTCTTGCACAGCAGCGACCTGTGCTATTGCCGAGGTCGGGTAAGGGGAGTATCTGATCTGTAGGAGTGAGCTTGCTCGCGATTGCGTTTTATCTCTGATGCAGTCGTGCCTGACACGCCGCTATCGCGAGCAAGCTCACTCCTACAGATAGATCTTCCATCGCCTGAATCCCAAGGAACGCGCCAACGATGTCCCAGGATTTCTACTTTCTGCTCATGCCCGGCTTTTCCATGATGGGCTTCGTGTCGGCGGTCGAGCCGTTGCGCGTGGCCAATCGCTTCGGGGGGGAGCTGTTTCGCTGGCATGTGCTGAGCATCGATGGTGGGCCGGTGATTGCCAGCAACGGCATGTCGGTCAACGCCGACGCCGCGCTGGAGCCGCTGAAGAAGGGCGCGACGCTGTGGGTCATGGCCAGTGTCGATCCACTGAAATGCTGCACGCCAGCGCTGGAACACTGGCTGCGGCGTCTGGATCTGGAAGGGGTGACACTGGGCGCCATCGACACCGGCAGTTTCATTCTGGCCGAGGCAGGCTTGCTGGACGGTTATCGCCTGACCCTGCACTGGGAAGCGCTGGACGCGTTCAAGGAAAGTCACCCCAAGCTGACGGCGACTCAGGAGCTGTTCGAGATCGACCGACGGCGTATCACCTCGGCGGGCGGGACGGCGTCCATCGACATGATGCTCGACCTGATCGATCAGGCCCACGGCGCCGACCTGGCAATCAAGGTCTCGGAACAGTTCGTGCTCGGCCGCATTCGCCAGCGCAAGGACCACCAGCGCATGCAGATCGCCACGCGCTATGGCATCAACAACAAGAAGCTGGTGCAGGTCATCGGCGTCATGGAGCAGCACACCGAGCCGCCGCTGAGCACGCTGGAGCTGGCGGATGGCATTCAGGTCACCCGGCGTCAGCTGGAGCGGCTGTTTCGTTTGCACCTGAACGACACGCCGAGCAACTTCTACCTCGGCCTGCGCCTGGAAAAGGCCCGTCAGTTATTGCGCCAGAGCGACATGAGCGTGCTGGAGGTCAGCATTGCCTGCGGCTTCGAATCGCCGTCGTATTTCACCCGCAGCTACAAGGCGCGCTATGTGGTGTGCCCGAGGGAGGATCGCGGGCGGGCGGCGCGAGAGAAGGAGGTTGCGCGCACTTAGGTGCAGACTGCGGGGGGGCAACCTGGGACAACTGTGGGAGGGAGCCCTGCTCGCGAAAGCGTCGAATCAGGCACTGCAAAGGTGACTGGCTGACCGGATTCGCGAGCAGGGCTCCCTCCCACAGAGCATCTATCTGACAGATATGTGTCGCCTATATCGGCCAATCGCGAATGAATTCGCTCCCACAGGGGGTGGTTTTACTTCACGCCTTTCATCAACAACGCGCACGCCGCCTTGTACGCCTCATGCTGGTACTTGTTCAGCGCGGCCGGTGGTTCGATGCTGTGTTTCTTGGCCTGGGCGGTGAGGGTCTGCGGCGACAGCAGGGTCACTTCGCAGTCTTCCAGCAGTTGAAAGACGGTTTCGATCTTGAAGGTGGTCGGGCCGCCGGCGAATTCGCCTTTCTTGCTGCGCTTCTTGATGGCGATGTGGGTGATGGCGTTTTCACGCACGAAAGCCGCGATCTGCCGGGCGAAGGCTTTGACGTTGGCGCTCTCGTCATCGTCTTCCAGGGCGATCTTCTTGACCGTCAACGGCAGCGATTCGAGCGTGCCGCCAGCGCGGGTGGCGGCAGCGAAGAGAGCCTCGCTGCCTTTGATTTCTACGCCGCAGATGTTCATGTGCATCCCTTGAGCTTTCAAAAGGCGTCAAGGGTAGCGCATTCGCGCGTCATTCCGACTGCGCGATGCTCTCCAGATACTCCGACCGCTCGTCGCTCATGCGCGCCAGGCAGTCGTTCTGGCTGATGGTGTAGTCCTTGGTGCCGGGCGCAGCCGGGAAGACTTCCACGGCGCAATCGGCGTCGCGCAGCTTTTTCCAGGCGTCCTGGGCGGTTTTCAGTTTGGCGGTGAACTCGTCGGATTGCGCCTTGTTGGCGCCGAACTGGACCTTCACCCGCTCCAGCAGGTTCTGGAAGTTCTCGTCCAGCAGTTTGACCGCGGTGTCACGGCTGTACACCGAGCATTCCAGGGTCTGTTTGTCTTCGTCGACGCCGTCGCATGGAGTGGCGTCAGGGTTCTGGGCTGCGTGTGCGCCTGTCGCAAATAGAGCCAAAGCCAGAAAAATCGTCTTCATTGGGGTGTCCCGCTTCAGTGATGCGAGGAATTCTCGCCCAAGCGCGAGGCAAAGAACAGTGAACAAACGCAGGCCGCAGACGCCTGCAGTCGTCCTTTGTCGTTTCTTGACGCTTTCGGCAATTCCCCTGTCGTTTTTGCATCCGGCTCATCCGACCCGCAAGCATATGCTGGCCCCAAAGCGCCGGCAGACGTTTCGGTGCGCGACCAACCTACAAGGGGACAGCCTGATGAGCCCAGCCGAATTGCACGCAGACAGCATCGTTATCGACGGTCTGATCATTGCCAAATGGAACCGTGAGCTGTTTGAAGACATGCGCAAAGGTGGCCTGACCATGGCCAACTGCACTGTTTCGGTGTGGGAAGGCTTCCAGCAGACCGTCAACAGCATCGCCGCCAGCCAGAAGCTGATTCGTGAAAACAGCGACCTGGTGATCCAGGTGCGCAACACCGCCGATATCCGCAAGGCCAAGGAGCTGGGCAAGACCGGCATCCTGTTCGGCTTCCAGAACGCCCACGCCTTCGAAGACCAGATCGGCTACGTCGAGATCTTCAAGCAGCTGGGCGTGGGCATCGTGCAGATGTGCTACAACACCCAGAACCTGGTCGGCACCGGTTGCTACGAGCGCGACGGCGGCCTGTCGGGCTTCGGTCGTGAAATCGTCGCGGAAATGAACCGCGTCGGCATCATGTGCGACCTGTCCCACGTCGGTTCCAAGACTTCCGAAGAAGTCATTCTGGAATCGAAAAAGCCGGTGACCTATTCCCACTGCCTGCCTTCGGGCCTGAAAGAACACCCACGCAACAAGTCCGACGCCGAACTGAAATTCATCGCCGACCACGGCGGTTTCGTCGGCGTGACCATGTTTGCGCCGTTCCTGGCCAAGGGCATCGATTCGACCATCGACGACTACGCCGAAGCCATCGAATACGTGATGAACATCGTCGGCGAAGACGCCATCGGCATCGGCACTGACTTCACTCAGGGCCACGGCCAGGAATTCTTCGAATACCTGACCCACGACAAAGGCTACGCCCGTCGCCTGACCAACTTCGGCAAGATCATCAACCCGCTGGGCATCCGTACCGTCGGCGAGTTCCCGAACCTGACCGAAACCCTGCTCAAGCGCGGCCATTCCGAGCGCGTCGTGCGCAAGATCATGGGCGAAAACTGGGTTCGCATCCTGGGCGACGTCTGGGGCGAATAACCCCTCGGCTCACTGATTTCTCCCTCTCCCGTTCGAGGAGAGGGCATCCAACAAAATTTTCTGGAGTTAAGTTTCCATGGCCAAGATCGCCCCGCAATTGCCAATCGAAGTCGACAGCGAGACCGGTGTCTGGACCTCCGACGCCCTGCCGATGCTGTATGTGCCGCGTCATTTCTTCGTCAACAACCACATGGGCATCGAGGAAGTGCTGGGCGCCGACGCCTATGCCGAGATTCTCTACAAGGCCGGCTACAAGTCCGCCTGGCACTGGTGCGAGAAGGAAGCCGAGTGTCACGGTCTGGAAGGCGTCGCGGTGTTCGAGCACTACATGAAGCGTCTGTCGCAGCGCGGCTGGGGCCTGTTCAAGATCCAGGACATCGACCTGGAGAAGGGCACTGCCAGCGTCAAGCTTGAGCACTCCGCCTTCGTTTACGTGTACGGCAAGGTCGGTCGCAAGGTCGATTACATGTTCACCGGCTGGTTCGCCGGCGCCATGGACCAGATTCTCGCTGCCAAAGGCAGTTCCATCCGCACCGTCGCCGAGCAGGTCTATGGCGGTTCGGAAGAAGGCCACGAAGATGGCCTGTTCGTCGTAAAACCGTTGTAAGCCGAGGACCGTGAGATGGCTTTTGAAGCGATGTTTCAGCCGATCCAGATCGGCAAACTGACTATCCGCAACCGCGTCCTCAGTACTGCGCACGCCGAGGTCTATGCCACCGACGGCGGCATGACCACCGACCGTTACGTGAAGTACTACGAGGAGAAAGCCAAGGGCGGTATCGGCCTGGCCATCTGTGGCGGTTCCTCCAGCGTAGCGATCGACAGCCCGCAAGGCTGGTGGAAATCGGTCAACCTGGCGACCGACAAGATCATCCCGCACTTCCAGAATCTGGCCGACGCCATGCACAAGCATGGCGCCAAGATCATGATCCAGATTACCCACATGGGCCGTCGTTCCCGCTGGGATGGCGAGCACTGGCCGACGCTGATGTCGCCGTCGGGTATCCGTGAGCCGGTACACCGCGCGACCTGCAAGACCATCGAGCCGGAAGAGATCTGGCGCGTGATCGGCAACTACGCCAGCGCTGCGGCCCGTGCCAAGGCCGGCGGCCTGGACGGCGTCGAACTGTCCGCCGTTCACCAGCACATGATCGACCAGTTCTGGAGCCCGCGCGTCAACAAGCGCACCGACGAGTGGGGCGGCAGCTTCGAAAACCGCATGCGCTTCGGTCTGGAAGTAATCAAGGCCGTGCGCAAGGAAGTCGGTCCCGATTTCTGCGTGGGCCTGCGGATCTGCGGTGACGAGTTCCACCCGGACGGTCTCAGCCATGAAGACATGAAAGAGATCGCCAAGTATTACGACCAGACCGGCATGATCGATTTCATCGGTGTGGTGGGCTCGGGTTGCGACACCCACAACACCCTGGCCAACGTCATCCCGAACATGAGTTATCCACCGGAGCCGTTTCTGCACCTGGCCGCCGGTATCAAGGAAGTGGTCAAGGTTCCGGTGCTGCACGCGCAGAACATCAAGGACCCGAACCAGGCCACGCGCATTCTGGAAGGCGGTTACGTCGACATGGTCGGCATGACCCGCGCGCACATCGCCGACCCGCACCTGATCGCCAAGATCAAGATGGGCCAGGTCGACCAGATCCGTCAGTGCGTCGGTGCCAACTACTGCATCGACCGCCAGTACCAGGGCCTGGACGTGCTGTGCATCCAGAACGCCGCGACCTCCCGTGAATACATGGGCGTGCCGCACATCATCGAGAAAACCACCGGCGTGAAGCGCAAAGTGGTGATCGTCGGTGCCGGCCCTGCCGGTATGGAAGCAGCCCGCGTGTCGGCCGAGCGGGGTCACGACGTGACGCTGTTCGAGAAGAAGGACGCCATCGGCGGGCAGATTTCGATTGCCGCCAAGGCGCCGCAACGCGATCAGATCGCCGGTATCACCCGCTGGTATCAGCTGGAGCTGGCGCGTCTGAAAGTGGATCTGCGTCTGGGCACGGCAGCCGACATTCCGACCATCCTGGACCTGCGTCCGGATGTGGTGGTGCTGGCGGTGGGCGGTCATCCGTTCATGGAGCAGAACGAACACTGGGGCGCCGCCGAAGGGCTGGTGGTCAGCAGTTGGGACGTGCTCGACGGCAAGGTCGCGCCGGGCAAGAACGTGCTGGTCTACGACACCATCTGTGAATTTACCGGCATGTCGGTCGCCGACTACATGGCCGACAAGGGCAGCCAGGTCGAGATCGTCACCGACGACATCAAGCCGGGTGTGGCCATCGGCGGTACGTCGTTCCCGACCTACTACCGCAGCATGTACCCGAAAGAAGTGATCATGACCGGCGACCTGATGCTGGAGAAGGTCTACCGCGAAGGCGACAAGCTGGTGGCGGTACTGGAGAACGAATACACCGGCGCCAAAGAGGAGCGGGTGGTCGATCAGGTGGTCATCGAGAACGGCGTGCGTCCGGACGAAGAGCTGTATTACGGCCTCAAGGACGGTTCGCGCAACAAGGGCCAGATCGACATCGACGCCCTGTTCGCCATCCAGCCGCAGCCGTCGTTGAGTCAGTCGGGTGACGGTTACCTGCTGTTCCGCATCGGTGACTGCGTGGCGCAGCGCAATACCCACGCTGCCATCTATGACGCACTCCGGCTCTGCAAGGATTTCTGATGGTGACCCTGTAGGAGCGCGCTTGCCCGCGATGGCTATCAGTCTGTGCCAGGTGTGTTGACTGGCCTGTCGCGAATCGCGGGCCAGCGCGCCCCTGCAGAAGATCGAGAACCGCTGTAGGAGTGAGCTTGCTCGCGATCCAGTGCGAAGCGCTGGCACCGGATTTCAGTTCAGATCCGGTGGAGGCTGGTCCGACCTGATCGCGAGCAAGCTCACTCCTACAGATGACCGCATGCGCTGTAGGAGCTCCACATGTTAAACACCCTTCTTCCAATCCTGCTGTTCGCAGCCCTGGGCCTGGCGGTCCTCGGCGCCTTGCGGCGGGTGGCCATGTGGCGCAACGGTCGTGCGTCCAAGGTCGATCTGATCGGCGGCCTGCTGGCCATGCCCAAGCGCTACATGGTCGATTTGCACCATGTGGTGGCGCGGGACAAATACATCGCCAACACCCACGTCGCCACCGCTGGCGGCGCAGTGGCGTCCATCGTGCTGGCGATTCTGGTTCATGGCTTCGGCCTGCATAACCGCATCCTCGGCTACGCCCTGCTGCTGATGACGGCGGTGATGTTCGTTGGCGCGATCTTCGTCTATCGCCGTCGCCTGAACCCGCCAAGCCGCCTGTCGAAAGGCCCGTGGATGCGCCTGCCGAAAAGCCTGCTGGCGTTCTCCGGTTCGTTCTTTCTGGTGACCCTGCCGGTGGCCGGCATCCTCCCGGAAAACTTCGGTGGCTGGCTGCTGGCGATCATTCTCGGCATCGGTGTGCTGTGGGGCGTGTCCGAGCTGTTCTTCGGCATGACCTGGGGCGGGCCGATGAAGCACGCCTTCGCCGGTGCGCTGCATCTGGCCTGGCACCGTCGCGCCGAGCGCTTTGGTGGTGGTCGCTCCACCGGCCTCAAGCCGCTGGACCTGACCGACCCGACCGCGCCGCTGGGCGTGGAAAAACCCAAGGATTTCACCTGGAACCAACTGCTCGGCTTCGATGCCTGCGTGCAGTGCGGTAAATGCGAGGCGGCGTGCCCTGCGTTCGCTGCAGGCCAGCCGCTGAACCCGAAAAAACTGATTCAGGACATGGTCGTCGGTCTGGCCGGCGGCACCGATGCCAAATTTGCTGGCAGCCCGTATCCAGGCAAGCCAGTAGGTGAGCACGGTGGCAATCCGCATCAACCGATCGTCAACGGTCTGGTCGATGCCGAAACCCTGTGGTCCTGCACCACCTGCCGTGCCTGCGTGGAAGAGTGCCCGATGATGATCGAGCACGTGGACGCCATCGTCGACATGCGCCGCCACTTGACCCTGGAAAAAGGCACGACCCCGAACAAGGGCGCCGAAGTCCTGGAAAACCTGATCGCCACCGACAACCCGGGCGGCTTTGCGCCAGGCGGTCGTCTGAACTGGGCGGCAGACCTCAACCTCAATGTGATGAGCGAGAAGAAGACAGCCGACGTGCTGTTCTGGGTCGGCGACGGTGCCTTCGACATGCGCAACCAGCGCACCCTGCGCGCATTCGTCAAAGTGCTGAAAGCCGCCAGGGTCGACTTCGCCGTGCTGGGTCTTGAAGAACGCGACAGCGGTGACGTGGCCCGTCGTCTCGGTGACGAAGCGACGTTCCAGATGCTCGCCAAGCGCAACATTCAGACCCTGAACCAATACAGCTTCAAGCGCATCGTCACCTGCGACCCGCACAGTTTCCACGTGCTGAAAAACGAATACGGCGCCTTTGGTGGCGAATATCTGGTCCAGCACCACAGCACCTATCTGTCCGAGCTGATCGGCGACGGTGCGCTGAACCTCGGCCAGCACAAGGGCTCCAGTGTCACTTACCACGACCCGTGCTACCTGGGCCGCTACAACGGCGAGTACGAAGCGCCGCGTGAAGTGCTGCGTGCGCTGGGTATCGAGGTCAAGGAAATGCAGCGTTCCGGCTTCCGCTCGCGTTGCTGCGGCGGTGGCGGCGGTGCGCCGATCACCGACATTCCAGGCAAACAGCGTATTCCCGACATGCGCATGGAAGACATCCGCGAAACCGGCGCCGAGCTGGTGGCCGTGGGTTGTCCACAGTGCACGGCGATGCTGGAAGGCGTGGTCGAGCCGCGTCCGATGATCAAGGACATCGCTGAACTGGTGGCCGACGCCTTGCTGGAAGACACCGCGCCCCCAAAGTCGGCGGCGGTCAAACGTGAACCTGCGGAGGTGCATTGATGAGCGACATTATCCGCCGCGACCCGCGGGCCGAATGGATCGCCCGCAACCGCCTGCACCCGCTGCACGCGGCCATGCAGCCAACCCAGGCGAGCTGGATGGGGCCTAACGGCATCATCCGCAAGAACGTCCACGGCATCGGTTTCATCGGCCCGAACGGCATCAAACGCATCGACCGCAGCGGCGCCCAGCAGGGCGGCTCGAACAAGCGCAGTGCGTCGGTTGAAGTGCAATTGCCACTGCATCAGGTCGCCAACCCGGCATTCTACATCGCCGTGGTGCCAGACATGTTCGGTGGCCGCCTGAGCAGCCACGACCGCGACTTGCTGGGGCTTGCCCACAGCCTGGCCGGCAAGGACGGTGCGGTCATGGCCGTGGTCTTCGGCGAGCACAAGGAAAGCGCGTTTGACACCGCCGGTGTGGACCGCCTGCTGGTGCTCGAAGGCAGCGAATTTGCCGGTTACTCACCGGAACAGCGTATTCAGGGATTGCGGGCTGTGGATAACCAGTTCGACCCGCGCCACTGGCTGCTGCCTGAC
Organism: Pseudomonas sp. NPDC090208; assembly: GCF_044746785.1. NCBI lineage: Bacteria > Pseudomonadati > Pseudomonadota > Gammaproteobacteria > Pseudomonadales > Pseudomonadaceae > Pseudomonas > Pseudomonas sp. NPDC090208. The sequence goes on along the minus strand of NZ_JBIVCU010000021.1, from coordinate 66,097 downwards.
AGCCGCACCGGTGGCGGTGAGCTGGGGCGGCGTTTTGCCGCCAGCTTGGGTGAGCGTCCGGCGACGCGGATCTGGCAGGTCAAGGACGGGCAGGCTACAGGCCGTGCCGGTGCTGGCCGCGAAGACCTCGCGCGCCCGGTTTCACGGCTGATCCTGGCCGCTGCCGAGTGCGCCGATCCGGTCAGCGACACCCGCCACGAAGCGCTGCCGGTGGAGTTGTCCACAAGCATCGCCCGCAGCCTGTCGCGTATCGAAGATCTCGGCGCGGTGGCGGTCGATCCGGCACTTATCCCCATGGCCGAAGCGGAGTTCATTTTCTCCGGCGGCAACGGCGTCAAGGATTGGGAGCTGTTCCATCGCACCGCGGCGGCACTGGGCGCCACCGAAGGCGCGTCCCGCGTGGCGGTGGACGATGGTTTCATGACCCGCGACCGTCAGGTCGGCGCATCGGGCACCTGGGTGACCGCACGGGTCTACGTGGCTGTGGGTATCTCCGGCGCGATCCAGCATTTGCAGGGTATCGGTGCCTGCGACAAAGTCGTGGCGATCAACCTCGATCCGACTTGCGACATGATCAAACGTGCTGATTTGTCAGTGATTGGCGAAAGTGCGGAAATCCTCGATGCGCTGATCGAAGCGGTCGAGGCGTACCGGAATGAGGCGAAACGCGATGCAGCCTGACAAAAAAACGTCTGTGGATAAAAACGCGCTGCACGTGATCAGCCTGGTATCCATCGGTGCGCACCCGACTTCCGGTCGTCCGCGCCGCGCCGAGCAAGATGCCCGTGCGGTGGAACTCGGCCTGCAACTGGCTGGGGATAACTTGCATGTGCTGCACGCCGGCAGTGCCGAAGAGCCCGCGCTGCGGGCCTATCTCGGCATGGGCTTGAAAGAACTGCACGTGCTCGACCAGCCACAAGGTGCCGACGCCTTGCCCGGGCTGGCGGATTACATCCGTGAGTCCGGTGTGCAACTGGTGCTGACCGGCACCCAGGCCGAAACCGGCGAAGGCTCCGGCATGCTGCCCTACCTGCTGGCGGAAAAACTCGGCTGGCCGCTGGTGGTGGGCCTGGCTGAAGTGGAATCCATGCGCGACGGCTCCGCCCAGGTGCTGCAAGCGCTGCCACGGGGCCAGCGTCGCCGGCTCAAGGTGCGTCTGCCATTCCTCGCCACGGTGGACAACGCCGCGCCCAAGCCGCGTCAGAGCGCCTACGGCCCGGCCCAGCGCGGTACCCTGGAAGTGGAACAGATCGACGTGGTCATCGACGAGTTATTCACAGGCGCCGAACTGACCCCGGCCAAACCCCGTCCGAAACGCCTGAAAGTGATCAAGGCCAAAAGCGGCGCCGACCGGATGAAAGCCGCAACCGCCAAAGCCAGCGGCGGCGGTGGCCAAGTCCTCAAGGGCGTCAGCGCCCAGGAAGGCGCAGCCGCGATTCTGAAGCTGTTGGTGGAAGAAGGGGTGGTGCGCTAGGCCAACCCCCTCCAAAACGCAAAAGGCGCCGTTATGGCGCCTTTTTTATTGCACTGCCGGGCTCCATGGTGGCCTCACACCCCTGTAGGAGCTGGCTTGTCCTGCGACCGACTGCGCAGCAGTTGTAAACCCTGACGACTATGCAGCCCTGACACACCTCGTCAGCCGATTTTACGACCGGTCCCGGCCGGTCGCAGGACAAGCCAGCTTCTACAGGTATTTATAGTTACGCACATTGGCTGTTGGCGGTCTTGTGGATAACCTGTTCGGCCATCGCTCCATGCCACGCAAACCGTGGCTTGTAGCCAATAGATCAAAAAATGACCAGGCTATCTTGCGGATTTCAAAGGGATTTTCTCCACAACGAAACACCTGGCGACCGGCTTTTTGCCCACATTCTCTGTTGGCGTCTATGTGGATAAGTTGTTCGCTGTCGTTTTATAGCCTTTAAAATCAACAGGTTGAATCCATTGGTTGTTTTTTGATCAATGCGACGTTTCTATGACGATCAAGAGTGCGCTGCGACCAGATTTCGACACTCAACCGACTTTTCCACATCCTGCAGCGAGCTCAAGCGAATTGCGCACATTCTCTGTTGGTGTCTCTGTGGATAAGGTGTTCGCTATCCCTTGAGGCCCTCTAACGACGTGGCTTGCAGAGCTTTGATCAAATTATGATCAGCTTTGGATGGATCATGACAGCCTGAATAAGTCACGGTTTTTTCAAGGAATTTGTGCAGGCGAAAAGCGACTTCCCCACAATTACTGTGGGTGGCGTTGTGGATAAGTTGTTTGTGGATAGCGGCGAGGGCCGTGGGGACAGGTGTGGCGCAGGGTTGAGCGTTTTTTGATCAAGTCGATATGCGAAAGCCAATTGTGGGAGCCGGCTTGCTGGCGAATGCGTGGGATCAGTGACATCAATGTCGAATGACACACCGCATTCGCCAGCAAGCCGGCTCCTACAGGGGAGGGGCTCCCCGGATTACTCGTGGTTAACCGCCACGCCTTTCAGGTATGGCGCAGGCTCGGCGCCCATGTTTTCCAGGAGCTTGGCGCTGTACCAGTCGATGAAGTTGACCACGCCGAACTCGTAGGTTTTCGAGTACGGGCCTGGCTGGTAGGCGACGGAGTTGATGCCGCGCTGGTTTTCTTCGGCCAGACGACGGTCCTGGTCGTTGGTCGCGTCCCAGACTTCGCGCAGGCGCGCCACGTCGTAGTCCACGCCTTCGACGGCGTCTTTGTGCACCAGCCATTTGGTGGTGACCATGGTTTCCTGGGCGCTGATCGGCCACACGGTGAACACGATGACGTGGTCGCCCATGCAGTGGTTCCAGGAGTGCGGCAGGTGCAGGATGCGCATCGAGCCCAGGTCCGGGTTCTGAATGCGGCCCATGAGCTTCTTGCTGCCCTGTTTGCCGTCCATGGTCATGGAGACGGTGCCTTTGAGCAGCGGCATGCGCACGATGCGGTTACGCAGGCCAAAGCTCTTGTGCAGGTAAGGAATCTTCTCGGCTTCCCACGCAGCGGCGGATTCGGCGACGTGGTCCTTGAATTTCTGGTCGGCGCGCGGATCGTTGGTGTCGTCCCACTCCAGCAGGGTGTTCAGCAGCTCAGGGTGCGAACCGCTGCAGTGGTAGCACTCGCGGTTGTTTTCCAGCACCAGCTTCCAGTTGGCTTTTTCCATCAAGGTGGTCTGCACCGCCACCTTGGTGTTTTCCATGTCGTACGGTTCCATGTAGTGCTGCAGGGTCTGCAGGAACTCGTCGATGGCCGGCGGGTTTTCCGCCAGGCTGATGAAGATGTAGCCGCCGGCGGTCTTGCAGTTCACCGGCTTGAGGCTGAAGTTCTTCATGTCGAAGTCGTCGCCCATTTCGGTGCCGGCGTACAGCAGGCGACCGTCCAGCTCGTAGGTCCACTGGTGGTACGGGCAGACCAGTTTGGCGACCTTGCCTTTTTCCTTGGTGCACAGGCGCGAACCGCGGTGGCGGCAGACGTTGTGGAAGGCGGCGACGGTGCCGTCAGGCTTGCGCACGACAAGGATCGGGTTCTTGCCGATTTCCAGGGTGAGGAAGTTGCCTTTGGCCGGAATCTCGCTGGTCATGCCGGCGATCAGCCATTCTTTTTGAAAGATTTCCTGCATGTCGATTTCAAACAGCCGCTCATCGCTGTAGAAAGGCTGCGGCAGCGAGTAAGTGCGCTCACGAGTCTGCAGCATCTCGGCGGTGGCCTTGCGTGCAGGTTCCAGCGGGTCGCCCAGGCTCAGCTTGGTGGTGACGTCCATCTTTCAGGTCCTCATGACCGCAATTTCAGCGGTCTGCGAATGTGGCTAATACGGTTGTGTTGTGTGTCTGGCACGCGAGGCGACAAGGTGGCTGTCGCTCATGTTTATGGGTGTAAAGAAGTCATGTCGATTTAGCGGCGAGTGTGGAGCCGCGAGCGACGCGAACCTTATCCATGGGCGACATGGCCGAATCCGTTGACGACTACGCAGCCCCTATAGACCGGGCCTGGTCGCCATAAGTATGTGAATGTCGCTGATAGGTAAATAGGCGGTTCTTCCGTTACGCAGAATCGCCACCATAAGAGGCCGACAGTCGGCCGTGGAGAGCAAGCATGTCCCAGAATTTCCTCAGCCCGGTCAACACTCAGACTTGGGCCAATGGCCGCCACCTGGTGCGGGTTGTCAAAGTGATCCAGGAAACCTGGGATGTCCGCACCTTCTGCTTCATGGCGGACCAGCCGATCCTGTTCTTTTTCAAGCCGGGTCAGTTCGTCACCCTGGAGCTGGAAATCGAGGGTGTGCCGATCATGCGCTCGTACACCATTTCCAGTTCACCATCGGTGCCTTACAGCTTCTCGATCACCATCAAGCGCGTGCCGGGCGGCAAAGTGTCGAACTGGTTGCACGACACCCTGCACGAAGGCCAGGAGCTGGCGGTTCACGGCCCGGTCGGGTTGTTCAACGCCATCGACTTCCCGAACCCGAAGATTCTCTACCTCAGCGGCGGCGTCGGTATCACGCCGGTGATGTCCATGGCGCGCTGGTACTACGACACCAACGCCAACGTCGACATGGTGTTCGTGCACAGTTCGCGTTCGCCGAAAGACATCATCTACCACCGCGAGCTGGAACAGATGGCGTCGCGTATCAACAACTTCTCGCTGCATATCGTCTGCGAGAAACACGGGCTGGGCGAGCCGTGGGCTGGTTATCGCGGTTACCTGAACCAGAAGATGCTGGAACTGATGGCGCCGGACTTCATGGAGCGTGAAGTGTTCTGCTGCGGCCCGACGCCGTACATGAACGCGGTCAAGCGTCTGCTGGAAGCCAACGGCTTCAACATGGCCCAGTACCACGAAGAATCCTTCGGTGCGACGCCACCGGAAGCCCGCGCCGACGCCGTGGAGCACGCCGAACAGGCGGCCGAGGCGCCGGAAGTCGATATCTCCGAATTGCATCAGGTGGAATTCACCGACACCGGCAAGAGCATTCGCGTGGCACCGGGCGAAACCGTCCACGCGGCGGCTGCCAAGCTTGGCCTGATGATCCCGAAAGCCTGTGGCATGGGCATCTGCGGCACCTGCAAGGTGATGAAACTGAGCGGGGAAGTGGAGATGGAGCACAACGGCGGCATCACTGATGACGACGTGGAAGAGGGTTACATCCTGTCGTGCTGCAGCGTGCCGAAGGGCGACGTTCGTATCGAATATTGATTGATAAACGGTTGTAGGAGTGAGCTTGCTCGCGATGGCGTCGGGTCAGTCGCCAAGAGGTTGCCTGATCTGACGAATCGCGAGCAAGCTCACTCCTACAAAGGTCATGTTCTCCCAGACAAAAAAGGGGAATGCACGCGAGTACATTCCCCTTTTGCATTGATACGGGTAATTACAACCGGAACCGCGCCACCATGCCGTTCAGGTCCACTGCCAGGCGCGACAGTTCGCTGCTGGCCGCACTGGTCTGATTGGCACCGGTAGCGGTCTGGGTCGACAGGTCACGGATGTTGACCAGGTTGCGGTCCACTTCCCGTGCCACCTGGGCCTGTTCTTCGGCAGCGCTGGCGATGACCAGGTTGCGTTCGTTGATTTCCACCACCGCACTGTTGATGGTGTCCAGCGCCACGCCGGCACCCTTGGCGATGTTCAGGGTCGATTCGGCGCGTTCGGTGCTGCTGCGCATCGAGTTGACCGCCTGTTCCGTACCGCCCTGAATACTGCCGATCATGCGTTCGATCTCGCTGGTCGACTGCTGGGTGCGGTGGGCCAGGGCGCGGACTTCGTCGGCGACCACGGCAAAACCACGACCGGCTTCACCGGCGCGAGCGGCTTCGATGGCGGCGTTGAGGGCCAGCAGGTTGGTCTGGTCAGCCAGGCCGCGGATCACGTCGAGTACCTTGCCGATGTCGCGGGATTCGTCAGCCAGATTTCCGATCAGGGTGGCCGTGCTCTGTACGTCGCCGCTCATGCGTTCGATGGCGCTGACGGTTTCCTGAACCAGATCGCGGCCATCGCTGGCGGAGGTGGTGGCGCTCTTCGAGGCTTCCGAGGTGCTGACCGCGTTGCGTGCGACTTCTTCCACGGCGCTGGTCATCTGATTGACGGCGGTCGCCGCCTGCTCGATTTCGTTGTTCTGCTGCGACAGGCCGCGTGCGCTTTCGTCGGTGACCGCGTTCAGCTCTTCAGCCGCCGAGGCCAGCTGAGTGGCGGAGCCGGAGATGCGTTGCAGGGTGTCGCGCAGTTTCGACTGCATCTTCAGCATGGCCGCCAGCAGGCGACCGGCTTCATCGGTGCCGTCGACCTTGATGGTGTGGGTCAGGTCGCCTTCGGCGATTTCCTCGGCGGCGTTCAGCGCGGACGCAATCGGATGGGTAATGCTGTTGGTCAGCAGCCAGGCGAACAGCAGGGTCAGCGCCGTCGCGATGATCAACAGCGCCACCACCAGCTTGAAGGCAGTCGAATACTGGTCCGACGCGTTCTGGTTGGCGTCGTTCATCTGGGCGGTGTTGATTTCCACCAGGCGGGCCAGCGTCGCGTTCATCTGGTCCGAGTTGGTCTGCAGGTCGGCGTTCAGCAGCACGGACAGATCGTCGAGTTTGTTGGCCCGGCTCAGGGATTTCATGCGGTCTTCGAGCTGGCGGTAGTCGTTGAGCGTTTTCAGGTACTGCTCGTAGGCGGCCTGTTCGTCCGGTGCGGCAATCAGCTTGGAGTAGATCGCGCGGGCGTCGTCGATCTGTTTGTTGCGCATCGACAGCAGGTCGATGGTTTTCTGTTGCGTGTCGGCGTCGCGGTTGAGCATCAGGCGGTACGACAGCACGCGCAGGCGGATGCTCGCCTCGGTCAGTTTGTCGAGGTTCTTGATAGCCGGCACGATATTGGTGGCGATCTGTTCGGACGCGCCATTGATCTTGCTCATCTGCGTCAGGGCGAAAATGCCCAGCGCCAGCATCAGCACACCAATGATGGAAAAACCAAGGAACGCGCGGGGCGCGATGTTCATATTGCGTAGGGACATGACGGTTCCTGACAGGGCCGCGATCCATGCGAGACAAGGTGGGTAAAAGGCAGTAATGCATGCCTTATCGGTCAGCCTCGCCGAGACTTGAACGCGCAGATGCGTGATGCGCGTTCATGTCGCAGGGGGGCGATCTGACGAACAGCAGGAACAAGAGAGGCAAAACGCAGTCAATCAGGACCTCGATGCGTTTGCGGAATCGAAGCGGAACAAGTGCTTTTCTGGTCGGTGTTGTGGCGTGATTGCCCTGATTTCACTGGTAGCTGAAGTGACTTTTCTTTATCGTACGCGCCCTTTGAAATTTGCCTGAGATATCAAAATGTTGGAAGCATCCCTAAGCCAGTTGGAAAAGCTCGTCAGTGACCTGGTACAGCAGAATCAGGAGCTGCAGAACGCAAACGCACAGCTCAACGAAGAGCTGCAGAAAGCCAGGGATGACAACGACAGCCTGCAGCTGAGCCTGCTGGAGCAGGAAGAGAAGCAAGGCGCCACCGCTGCACGCATCCAGGCGCTGGTGGATCGCGCGACCAGCGTCAGTGCAGTCGGCGCATGATCATCGAACGCGACACCACCAAAGTCATTTCCATCCTGGGCAATGACTACACCATCAAGGCGCCGCCCGGTCAGGAGCAGACCCTGATGGACGCGGTGGTCATGCTCAAGGCGGCGTTGTCGGAAACCAAGCGCAGCTACCCGGCGTTGATCGGTGATCGTCTGTTGGTGCTGGCGGCGCTGAACCTGTGCTCGAAGCAGATCGAACTCAAGCAGCAGCATGCCGCCGAGCTGAGCCGCTATGAAGAACAGGTCAGTGCGACAGTGGAAGTGATCGAAAAGACGATTGCCCAAGGTTGACACGGCAATAGGCGTGGACCGGTTTCCTGTGGGAGCGAATTCATTCGCGAGAGGTTCGTTCGGGCGACAAGAGTGCGTCGTTTGAAATGGCGTCTCGCGAATAAATTCGCTCCCACAGTTTCCGCATTTTCTGCAACGCCGCCGATGGTACGCCAAGCACGGCACGTTGTAGGAGTGAGCTTGCTCGCGATTGCGATAGATCAGCCACTGTTGCAGTGGCTGATTCAATGTAATCGCGAGCAAGCTCACTCCTACAGGAGCGGCCTTTGAATCACGCCCCCATCACCAACCGGATATCCGCTGCCAGCTCACGCACGCGGGCTTCTTCGGTGTCCCACGAGCACATGAACCGTGCGCCGCCGCTGCCGATGAAGGTGTAGAACCGCCAGCCCTTGGCGGTCAGCGCGGCGATGGCGGCTTCCGACAATTGCAGGAACACGCCGTTGGCCTGCACCGGGAACATCAGTTCCACGCCGGGAATGTCCTTGACCAGATCCGCCAGCAACTGCGCGCAGCGGTTGGCGTGACGGGCGTGTTTCAGCCAGGCGTCGTTTTCCAGCAGGCCGACCCACGGCGCCGACAGGAAACGCATCTTCGAGGCCAGTTGACCGGCCTGCTTGCAGCGATAGTCGAAGTCTTCGGCCAGTTTGTGGTTGAAGAACAGGATCGCCTCACCCACCGCCATGCCGTTTTTGGTGCCGCCGAAGCAGAGCACGTCGATGCCGGCCTTCCAGGTCAGCTCTGCCGGCGTGCAGCCCAGGTAGGCACAGGCGTTGGCGAAACGGGCACCGTCCATGTGCAGGTTCAGGCCCAGTTCCTTGCAGGTGTCGCTGATGGCTTTTAGCTCTTCGGGCAGGTAGACACTGCCGACTTCCGTGGCCTGAGTCAGCGTGACCACGCGCGGTTTGGGGTAGTGAATGTCGGCGCGCTTGAGCGCCACTTCGCGAATCGACGCGGGCGTCAGCTTGCCGTTCTCGCTGCGGGCGGTCAGCAGCTTGGAGCCGTTGGAAAAAAACTCCGGGGCGCCGCATTCGTCGGTCTCTACGTGGGCGGTTTCCGAGCAGATGACGCTGTGGTAGCTCTGGCACAACGACGACAGCGCCAGCGAGTTGGCGGCGGTGCCGTTGAAGGCGAAGAACACTTCGCAGTCGGTTTCAAACAGCTGACGGAATTGATCGGCGGCGCGCGCTGTCCATTGGTCGTCGCCGTAGGCGCGTTCATGGCCGTGATTGGCTTGTTCCATGGCCGCCCACGCTTCCGGGCAGATTCCCGAATAGTTGTCGCTGGCAAACTGCTGGCTTTGGTCTGACATGGCCGGTTCCCTGTGATCGAAGGCAGTGACTGTAACGAAGATTTCAGGATTTGGTCATGCACAGTTGCGTCAGAAAATTCAGCCATGCGGCGAAGTGAGATGAATGACCTGAAAACCGCCCCCCGCGCCGAGCGCGATCGTGCCCTGGACCTGCTCAAATGGCTGGCGATGCTGAGCATGCTGCTCGACCATCTGCGCTACGTCGGTTGGTCGGTGGACTGGTTGTATGTGCCGGGTCGGTTGGCGTTTCCGTGGTTTTGTCTGGCGATCGCGATGAACGTCAAGCGCTCTGCGGCAAACATCGTCGATGCTCGGCAATACGGACGCTATTTGCTTTGGCTCGCGCTGTTTTCGCTGGTAGCGGAATGGCCCTATCGGTTGTACATGGCGGGGGAGGTCGGCACGCTCAATGTGCTGCCGACTCTGGCGCTGGGCATGCTGGTGGCTCAGGGTGTGATGGCCCGTGAATGGTTGCCGCGAGGGCTGGCAGTTGTGGCTGTGGGCATCGGGGTGGCGTTTCAGCAGCACCTAATGTTCGGCGCCTATGGCGTGCTGCTGCCGACGGCGTTCGTGCTGGTATTGCGACAATCGCTGTGGCTGGCGCTGGTGCCGGGCGTGATCTGCCTGTTGAGCAATGAATGGCCGAAGATCATCGACGGCATGCTCTGGGGCGACCCGGTTTCCGTGGGGGCGCTGGTGGTGTGTCTGCTCGGGCCGTGGCTGGGGCTGACGATATTGCGCTGGCGCCCGGCGTTCGGGGTATGGCCGATGCGGCGTTGGGCGTATCTGATTTATCCGGGGCATTTTTTGCTGTTGTACGCGCTGCGGACGCTGATTTTGTAGGAGCGTGGCTTGCCCGCGAACCGTTACCGCGCACCACTCCTATTGGTCTGATTCGAAAGCCGATCCTGTAGGAGTGAGCTTGCTCGCGATGCGTCATTCCAGACGCTGCGGTTGTGACTGACAAATCGCATCGCGAGCAAGCTCACTCCTACAACGGGCGTGCATCGCGGGCAAGCCAGCTCCTACAAGGGGTGTAGAAATCTCTGTAGACAAACCGCCATCACCGCCCGTATCTTGCGCACCAGGCCACCGCAGTGGCCAGCGTCGCTCGGACGGTTCCGGGCGCTTACGTCTTCTAGAGGCTCTCATGGCTGACCAAGGTTCGCCGCGCCGCTTTGCGCGCATCGATCGACTCCCCCCTTACGTGTTCAACATCACTGCCGAGCTGAAAATGGCCGCTCGTCGTCGTGGTGAGGACATCATCGACCTGAGCATGGGCAACCCCGATGGGGCAACGCCGCCGCACATCGTCGAAAAACTGGTCACTGTCGCCCAACGTGAAGACACTCACGGCTACTCGACTTCGCGTGGCATCCCGCGTCTGCGTCGGGCGATCTCCAGTTGGTACAAAAGTCGCTACGAGGTCGATATCGACCCGGAAAGCGAAGCCATCGTCACCATCGGCTCGAAAGAGGGCCTGGCGCACCTGATGCTCGCCACTCTCGATCAGGGCGACACGGTGCTGGTGCCCAACCCCAGCTATCCGATTCACATCTACGGCGCGGTGATCGCCGGTGCCCAGGTGCGCTCCGTGCCGTTGGTGCCGGGTGTGGATTTCTTCGCTGAACTGGAAAAGGCCATCCGTGGCTCGATCCCGAAACCGAAGATGATGATCCTCGGCTTCCCGTCCAACCCGACCGCCCAGTGCGTCGAGCTGGATTTCTTCGAGCGTGTGGTGGCGCTGGCCAAACAGTACGACGTGCTGGTGATCCACGACCTGGCCTACGCCGACATCGTCTACGACGGCTGGAAAGCCCCGTCGATCATGCAGGTGCCGGGCGCCAAGGACATCGCGGTGGAGTTCTTCACCCTGTCCAAGAGCTACAACATGGCCGGCTGGCGCATTGGCTTCATGGTCGGCAACCCGGAGTTGGTCAGCGCGCTGGCGCGGATCAAGAGCTACCACGACTACGGCACTTTCACCCCGCTGCAAGTCGCCGCCATTGCTGCGCTGGAAGGCGATCAACAGTGCGTGCTCGACATTGCCGAGCAGTACCGCCAGCGCCGCAACGTGCTGGTCAAGGGGCTGCACGAGCTGGGCTGGATGGTGGAAAACCCGAAAGCGTCGATGTACGTCTGGGCCAAGATCCCCGACGCCTACGCGCACATGGGCTCGCTGGAGTTCGCCAAGAAGCTGCTGGCCGAGGCCAAGGTCTGCGTCTCGCCGGGTGTCGGTTTCGGTGAATACGGCGACGATCACGTGCGTTTCGCCCTGATCGAAAACCAGGACCGGATTCGTCAGGCGGTGCGCGGTATTCGCGGCATGTTCAGGGCCGACGGACTGTTGCCAGCCAAACAGGTCTGAATGCGACATTGATTCATCCAAAATCCCCGGCGCCGACCGGGGATTTTTGTTTTTGTGTCGCAATACGCCCTCCCTGTAGGAGCGTGGCTTGTCCCGCGACCTGCCGGGAGCCGGCAGTAAAACCTGCCGGCGCAACCTGTCTGGCACGCTGCATTCTGCGGGTTTGCGACCGCTTCGCGCTCGGTCGCGGGACAAGCCGCGCTCCTACAGGACGGGCGTCGCATCCAGACATTTTCTTCTCCCCGCCAATCCATGTCGTAAACGCACCTTTGTGTGGCGTGCGTAGGCATCTAGCCAGTCGGCGTCAGCCATACCATCGCTGTCAAAGGGCCCTCCATAAGCCCTATCGATAATTCAGGCGCCGCGCCGCCGCTGGGAGAACCGCGATGTTCAGCAAGCAAGACCAAATCCAGGGTTATGACGATGCACTGTTGGCGGCCATGAATGCCGAAGAACAGCGTCAGGAAGATCACATCGAGCTGATCGCCTCGGAAAACTACACCAGCAAGCGCGTCATGCAGGCTCAAGGCAGCGGCCTGACCAACAAATACGCCGAAGGCTACCCGGGCAAGCGTTACTACGGTGGCTGCGAGCACGTCGACAAGGTCGAGCAACTGGCCATCGACCGCGCCAAGCAACTGTTCGGTGCCGACTACGCCAACGTCCAGCCGCACTCCGGCTCGTCCGCCAACAGCGCCGTTTACCTGGCCCTGCTGCAAGCCGGCGACACCATTCTGGGCATGAGCCTGGCCCACGGCGGTCACCTGACCCACGGCGCCAAAGTGTCGTCTTCGGGCAAGCTGTACAACGCCGTGCAGTACGGCATCGACACCAACACCGGTCTGATCGATTACGACGAAGTCGAGCGTCTGGCCGTCGAGCACAAGCCGAAAATGATCGTTGCCGGCTTCTCGGCATACTCCAAGACCCTGGACTTCCCGCGCTTCCGTCAGATCGCTGACAAGGTCGGCGCGCTGCTGTTCGTCGACATGGCCCACGTCGCCGGTCTGGTGGCTGCCGGTCTGTATCCGAACCCGATTCCGTTCGCTGACGTGGTCACCACCACCACCCACAAGACCCTGCGCGGTCCGCGTGGCGGCCTGATCCTGGCCAAGGCCAACGAAGAGATCGAGAAGAAACTCAATGCCGCCGTATTCCCTGGCGCCCAGGGTGGCCCGCTGATGCACGTCATCGCCGGCAAAGCCGTGTGCTTCAAGGAAGCGCTGGAACCAGGCTTCAAGGCTTATCAGCAACAAGTGATCGACAACGCCCAGGCCATGGCGAAGGTGTTCATCGATCGCGGTTACGACGTGGTTTCCGGCGGTACCGACAACCACCTGTTCCTGGTCAGCCTGATCCGTCAGGGCCTGACCGGCAAGGAAGCGGACGCCGCCCTCGGTCGCTCGCACATCACCGTCAACAAGAACGCCGTACCGAACGACCCGCAATCGCCGTTCGTGACTTCGGGCCTGCGCATCGGCACTCCGGCCGTAACCACCCGCGGTTTCAAGGTTGCCCAATGCACCACGCTGGCCGGCTGGATCTGCGACATTCTCGACAACCTCGGCGATGCCGATGTCGAGGCCAATGTTGCCAGTCAGGTCGCCGCGCTGTGCGCCGATTTCCCGGTTTACCGCTGAGTCAGGAGTCGCACCATGCAGCACTATTCGGGCTTCGGCCTCTTCAAACACTCCCTCAGCCACCACGAAAACTGGCAGCGCATGTGGCGCACGCCGACCCCGAAAAAGGTCTACGACGTGGTCATCGTTGGCGGTGGCGGTCACGGTCTGGCGACCGCGTACTACCTCGCCAAGGAGCACGGCATCACTAACGTGGCCGTGGTCGAGAAAGGCTGGCTGGGCGGCGGCAACACCGCCCGTAACACCACCATCGTGCGCTCCAACTACCTGTGGGACGAATCGGCCCACCTGTACGAACACGCGATGAAACTGTGGGAAGGCCTGTCCCAGGACCTGAACTACAACGTCATGTTCTCCCAGCGCGGCGTCTACAACCTGTGCCACACCCTGCAGGACATGCGTGACTCCGAACGTCGTGTCAGCGCCAACCGCCTCAACGGCGTCGATGGCGAGCTGCTCAACGGCAAACAGGTGGCCGAAGAAATTCCGTACCTGGACTGCTCGAAGAACACCCGTTACCCGATCATCGGCGCGACCGTGCAACGTCGCGGCGGTGTCGCCCGTCACGACGCCGTGGCCTGGGGCTTCGCCCGTGCCGCCGACGCCTTGGGCGTGGACCTGATCCAGCAGACCGAAGTCATCGGCTTCCGCAAGGAAAACGGCGTGTGCGTCGGCGTGGAAACCAACAAGGGCTTCATCGGCGCCAAGCGCGTCGGTGTGGTCACTGCCGGTAACTCCGGGCACATGGCCAAGCTGGCCGGTTTCCGTCTGCCGATCGAATCCCATCCGCTGCAGGCACTGGTGTCCGAGCCGATCAAACCGATCATCGACAGCGTGATCATGTCCAACGCCGTACACGGTTACATCAGCCAGTCCGACAAGGGCGACCTGGTGATCGGTGCCGGTATCGACGGCTGGGTCGGCTACGGCCAGCGCGGTTCGTACCCGGTGATCGAGCACACCATCCAGGCCATCGTCGAGATGTTCCCGGTCCTGTCGCGCGTGCGCATGAACCGTCAGTGGGGCGGCATCGTCGACACCACGCCGGACGCCTGCCCGATCATCTCCAAGACCCCGGTTCCGAACATGTTCTTCAACTGCGGTTGGGGTACCGGTGGCTTCAAGGCCACACCGGGCTCGGGCAACGTGTTCGCGGCCAGTCTGGCCAAGGGCGAGATGCACCCGCTGGCAAAACCTTTCTCCATCGACCGTTTCCACAACGGTGCGTTGATCGACGAACACGGCGCTGCGGCTGTTGCGCACTAACCACTAACAGGAGAAATCCAAATGCTGCATATCTTCTGTCCTCACTGTGGCGAACTGCGCTCCGAAGAGGAATTCCACAGCTCCGGCCAGGCTCACATTCCGCGTCCACTGGACCCGGCCGCCTGCACCGACGAGCAGTGGGGCGACTACATGTTCTTCCGCGACAACCCGCGCGGCCTGCACCACGAACTGTGGATTCACGCAGCCGGTTGCCGTCAGTACTTCAACGCCACGCGTGACACCGTGACCTACGAAATTCTCGAAACCTATCTGATTGGTACCAAGCCACAGTTCGTCAATCCTGTGCCTGCGGTCGGAAAGGGAGATAAAGCATGAGCCAGTCCAATCGTCTGCCCAATGGCGGCCGCATCGACCGCAGCAAAGTCCTGAACTTCAACTTCAACGGTCAGACTTACCAGGGTTTTGAAGGCGACAGCCTGGCCTCGGCACTGCTGGCCAACGGCGTCGACATCATCGGTCGCAGCTTCAAGTATTCGCGTCCTCGCGGCATCTTCGCCGCCGGTGCCGAAGAGCCGAACGCCGTGCTGCAGATCGGCGCGACCGAAGCCACTCAGATTCCGAACGTGCGCGCCACGCAACAGGCGCTGTACGCCGGTCTGGTCGCCACCAGCACCAACGGCTGGCCGAGCGTCAACACCGACATGATGGGGATTCTCGGCAAGGTCGGCGGCAAGCTGATGCCGCCGGGCTTCTACTACAAAACCTTCATGTACCCGCAATCGTTCTGGATGACCTACGAGAAGTACATTCGTAAGGCCGCTGGTCTTGGCCGTTCGCCGACCGAGAACGATCCGGACACCTACGACAACATGAACCACCACGCCGACGTGCTGGTGGTCGGCGCCGGCCCTGCGGGTCTGGCCGCTGCCCTGGCCGCCGCTCGCAGCGGTGCCCGTGTCATCGTTGCCGACGAGCAGGAAGAATTCGGCGGCAGCCTGCTGGACAGCCGCGAAAGCCTGGACGGCAAGCCAGCGGTCGAGTGGGTCGCCAGCGTCGTCGCCGAGCTGAAAGGCCTGGCCAACGTGACCCTGCTGCCACGCGCTACCGTGAACGGCTACCACGACCACAACTTCCTGACCATCCATGAGCGTCTGACCGACCACCTCGGCGACCGCGCGCCAATCGGTCAGGTGCGTCAGCGCATGCACCGCGTCCGCGCCAAGCGTGTGGTGCTGGCGACCGGTACCCACGAACGTCCGCTGGTCTACGGCAACAACGACGTGCCGGGCAACATGCTGGCCGGTGCCGTCTCCGTTTATGTACGCCGTTACGGCGTGGCACCGGGCAAGAAGCTGGTGCTGTCGACCAACAACGATTACGCCTACCGCGTGGCGCTGGACTGGCTCGACGCCGGCCTGCAAGTGGTCGCCGTCGCTGACGCGCGTCACAACCCGCGTGGTGCGCTGGTCGAAGAAGCCCGCGCCAAAGGCATCCGCATCCTCACCGGCAGCGCCGTGATCGAGGCTCGTGGCAGCAAGCGCGTGACCGGTGCCCGTGTTGCGGCCATCGATGTCCGCGCACAGAAAGTCACCAGCCCCGGCGAATGGCTCGACTGCGATCTGGTTGCCAGCTCCGGCGGCTACAGCCCGGTGGTTCACCTGGCATCGCACTTGGGCGGCAAGCCGGTCTGGCGTGAAGACATCCTCGGTTTCGTACCGGGTGAAGCGCCACAGAAACGCGTCTGCGTCGGTGGCATCAACGGCGTCTACGCGCTGGCCGACACCCTCGCCGATGGCTTTGAAGGTGGCGTGCGCGCAGCCAGCGAAGCAGGCTTCCAGGTCGTCGAAGGCGTCATGCCGAAGGCGCTGAGCCGTGTTGAAGAAGCCACTCTGGCGCTGTTCCAGGTGCCGCACGAGAAGGGTACTTCCCGCGCGCCGAAACAGTTCGTCGACCTGCAGAACGACGTCACCGCCGCCGCCATCGAACTGGCGACCCGCGAAGGTTTCGAGTCGGTCGAGCACGTCAAACGCTACACCGCGCTGGGCTTCGGTACCGACCAGGGCAAGCTGGGCAACGTCAACGGTCTGGCCATCGCCGCCCGTTCGCTGAACGTGACGATCCCGGAAATGGGCACCACCATGTTCCGTCCGAACTACACGCCGGTGACCTTCGGTGCGGTAGCCGGTCGCCACTGTGGTCACATCTTCGAGCCTGTGCGCTTCACCGCGCTGCACGCCTGGCACGTCAAGAACGGCGCCGAATTCGAAGACGTCGGTCAGTGGAAACGTCCGTGGTACTTCCCGAAAGCCGGTGAAGACATTCATGCCGCCGTGCGCCGCGAGTGCAAGGCTGTGCGTGACAGCGTCGGCCTGCTGGACGCTTCGACCCTCGGCAAGATCGACATTCAAGGCCCGGATGCCCGCGAGTTCCTCAACCGCATCTACACCAACGCCTGGACCAAGCTTGATGTGGGCAAGGCGCGTTACGGCCTGATGTGTAAAGAAGACGGTATGGTCTTCGACGACGGCGTGACCGCCTGCGTCGCCGACAACCACTTCATCATGACCACCACCACTGGCGGCGCGGCTCGCGTTCTGCAGTGGCTGGAGATCTATCAGCAGACCGAATGGCCGGACCTGAAGGTGTACTTCACCTCCGTGACCGACCACTACGCGACCCTGACCCTGTCGGGCCCGAACAGCCGCAAGCTGCTCAGCGAAGTGACCGACATCGACCTGGACCGCGAAGCGTTCCCGTTCATGACGTGGAAAGAAGGTCTGGTGGCTGGCGTGCCGGCACGTGTGTTCCGGATTTCCTTCACTGGTGAGCTTTCCTACGAAGTGAACATCCAGGCCGACTACGCCATGGGCGTTCTGGAAAAAATCGCCGAGGCTGGCAAGAAGTACAACCTGACCCCGTACGGCACCGAAACCATGCACGTACTGCGGGCCGAGAAGGGCTTCATCATCGTCGGTCAAGACACTGACGGCTCGATGACCCCGGACGACCTGAACATGGGCTGGTGTGTCGGTCGCACCAAGCCGTTCTCGTGGATCGGTCAGCGTGGCATGAGCCGTGAAGACTGCGTGCGCGAAGACCGCAAGCAACTGGTCGGCCTCAAGCCGGTCGACCCGAACAAGTGGCTGCCGGAAGGCGCGCAACTGGTGTTCGACCCGAAACAGTCGATCCCGATGACCATGGTCGGTCACGTGACCTCCAGCTACGCGGCCAACTCGCTGGGCTATTCGTTCGCGATGGGCGTGGTCAAGGGCGGCCTGAAGCGCATGGGCGAGCGCGTGTTCTCGCCGCAGGCAGACGGCAGCGTGATCGAGGCGGAAATCGTGTCCTCGGTGTTCTTCGATCCGAAGGGTGACCGGCAGAACGTGGAGTGATCGGTGGGCAATGCGGTGGGCAAGATGCACCGCGTTGCCTGATCGATTCGCCAGCAAGCCGGCTCCTACAGAATGCGCAGGACCTGTAGGAGCCGGCTTGCTGGCGAAGAGGCCATCCGAAACACCACATATGTTGCGTCAACTGGAACAACAGAATTCAAGACAGGTGCTTTATGACCACAGCCAACGTTTACCAACAGCGGCCAACGACCGACGTCAAAGCCGAGTCGCCATTGTTTCACGCCGATCTGAAAAGCCTGGTCGGCAAGGGCCGCACCAATCCGGGTGTCGTGCTGCGCGAGAAAAAACTGCTGGGCCATCTGACCATTCGTGGCGATGCCCATGACCCGGCCTTTGCGGCCGGCGTACACAAGGCCCTGGGCATGGAACTGCCGACGGCGCTGACCCTGGTGTCCAGCGGCGACAGCTCGATCCAGTGGATGGGGCCGGACGAGTGGCTGCTGATCGTGCCGACCGGCGAAGAATTTGCCGTCGAGCAGAAACTGCGCGAAGCCCTGGCCGGCCTGCACATCCAGGTGGTCAACGTCAGCGGCGGTCAGTCGCTGCTGGAACTGACCGGCCCGAAAGTGCGTGAAGTGTTGATGAAATCCACCAGCTATGACGTGCACCCAAGCAACTTCCCGGTGGGCAAGGCTGTCGGCACCGTGTTCGCCAAGTCGCAACTGGTGATCCGCCGTACCGGCGAAGAGACCTGGGAACTGCTGATCCGCCGCAGCTTCGCCGACTACTGGTGGCTGTGGCTGCAAGACGCCAGCGCCGAGTACGGCCTGGGTATCGCCGCTTAAGCGGACGCAATGACGCCTCCGACTGCTTCTGGCCGGAGGCCGTAGGAGCTGGCTTGTCCTGCGATCGGCGACGGAGTCGTCGTAAAACCTCTGTATGCGGTCAGCCTGATACACCGCATTCGCCGGATTTACGACTGCTGCGCAGTCGTTCGCAGGACAAGCCAGCTCCTACAGAGGTTTGCGGAACATTCGCAATACCGTTTCAACCGATGGATTCAAACAGGAGCAACACCCCATGAGCCGCGCCCCCGATACCTGGATTCTGACTGCCGACTGTCCCAGCGTGCTGGGCACGGTGGACGCGGTGACGCGCTTTTTGTTCGAGCAGGGCTGCTACGTCACCGAGCACCATTCGTTCGATGACCGGCTTTCCAGCCGCTTTTTCATCCGCGTCGAATTTCGCCAGCCTGACGGTTTCGACGAAGCCTCGTTCCGTGCCGGCCTGGCCGAACGGGCGCAAGCCTTCGGCATGAACTTCGAGCTGACAGCGCCGAACTACCGGCCAAAAGTGGTGATCATGGTGTCCAAGGCCGATCACTGCCTGAACGATCTGCTTTACCGCCAGCGCATCAATCAACTGTCCATGGACGTGGTCGCCGTGGTGTCCAATCACCCCGATCTCGAACCTTTGGCTCGCTGGCACGATATTCCCTACTACCATTTCCCACTCGATCCGAACGACAAGCCGGCGCAGGAAGCAAAGGTCTGGCAGGTGATCGAGGAGTCCGGCGCCGAACTGGTGGTGCTTGCGCGCTACATGCAGGTGCTGTCGCCGGAGCTGTGCCGCAAGCTCGATGGCAAGGCGATCAACATTCATCACTCGCTGCTGCCGGGTTTCAAGGGTGCCAAGCCGTACCACCAGGCCTACAACAAGGGCGTGAAACTGGTTGGCGCGACGGCGCATTACATCAACAACGATCTGGACGAAGGTCCGATCATCGCCCAGGGCGTCGAGGTCGTGGACCACAGTCACTACCCCGAAGACCTGATCGCCAAGGGCCGCGACATCGAGGGTCTGACCCTGGCGCGAGCGGTGGGGTATCACATCGAACGGCGGGTGTTCCTCAACGCCAACCGTACGGTGGTGTTGTAGAGATCGCCGCTTCGCGGCATCGCGAGCAAGCTCACTCCTACAGAGAACGCAACCATTTGTAGGAGTGAGCTTGCTCGCGATGACGGATTCGTTAACGACACAAGATCCAAGACGGCAAACGAAACACCCAGAGCAATCATTGCGTTGCAGCAACATCCAAGCAACGCATTTCTCCGCTACACAGTTGTATCCATAAAAACAATTCAGCGAGGTGAAAGCATGTCTGGTAATCGTGGTGTGGTGTATCTCGGCGCAGGCAAGGTCGAAGTACAGAAAATCGACTATCCCAAAATGCAGGACCCGCGCGGGAAGAAGATCGAGCACGGTGTCATCCTGCGCGTGGTATCCACCAACATCTGTGGTTCCGACCAACACATGGTGCGCGGTCGCACCACCGCTCAGGTCGGTCTGGTCCTGGGTCACGAGATCACCGGTGAGGTGATCGAGAAGGGCCATGACGTCGAAAACCTGCAGATCGGCGATCTGGTTTCCGTTCCTTTCAACGTTGCTTGCGGCCGCTGCCGGTCCTGCAAGGAACAACACACTGGCGTCTGCCTGACCGTCAACCCGGCCCGTGCCGGTGGCGCTTACGGTTACGTCGACATGGGCGACTGGACCGGCGGCCAGGCCGAGTACGTGCTGGTGCCGTACGCCGACTTCAACCTGCTCAAACTGCCGAACCGCGACAAGGCCATGGAAAAGATCCGTGACCTGACCTGCCTCTCCGACATCCTGCCGACCGGTTATCACGGTGCAGTGACCGCCGGTGTCGGCCCGGGCAGCTCGGTGTACATCGCCGGTGCCGGCCCTGTCGGTCTGGCCGCTGCCGCTTCGGCCCGCCTGCTGGGCGCCGCCGTGGTGATCGTCGGTGACGTCAACCCGGTGCGTCTGGCGCATGCCAAGGCTCAGGGCTTCGAAATCGCCGACCTGTCCAAGGACACCCCGCTGCACGAGCAGATCGCTGCGCTGCTGGGCGAGCCTGAAGTGGATTGCGCCGTCGACGCCGTAGGCTTCGAGGCTCGTGGCCATGGCCATACCGGTGCCAAGACCGAAGCGCCGGCCACCGTGCTCAACTCGCTGATGGGCGTGGTCCGTGTTGCCGGCAAGATCGGTATTCCCGGCCTGTACGTCACCGAAGATCCGGGTGCTGTCGACGCCGCCGCGAAAATGGGCAGCCTGAGCATCCGTTTCGGCCTGGGCTGGGCGAAATCCCACAGCTTCCACACCGGCCAGACCCCGGTGATGAAGTACAATCGCGCACTGATGCAAGCCATCATGTGGGACCGCATCAACATCGCCGAAGTGGTGGGCGTTCAGGTGATCAGCCTGGATCAGGCGCCGGAAGGCTACGGTGAGTTCGACGCTGGCGTGCCGAAGAAATTCGTCATCGACCCGCACAAGATGTTCAGCGCTGCGTAAGGCGCTTCTTGTTGAAAAGGGCGGCCTTCGGGTCGCCTTTTTTGTGTTCGCGTTTTACTCGCGAGCGGCTCGCCCCTGCTGTTGCGGTCAAGGAATTCATGCTATTTAAACCCACCGATTCAACAAGGATGTGAGTGGTTAAATGGTGATCGACGCGCTGAAGATGTCCCTGCAGGGATACGCTGTTCTTGGCTTCGTGTTGTACCTGATTGGCGCGGTGGCGATCTTTTCGCTGTTCGCCTTTGTCTATACCCGCCTGACCCCACATGCTGAATTTGCCCTGATCCGCGAGGGCAACACCGCCGCTTCTGTCGCGTTGGCCGGGGCACTGATCGGATTCGCGATTCCGGTGGCCAGCGTGATTTCCCATTCGATTTCCCTCCTCGATTTTCTGGTCTGGGCGCTGATCGCCTCGCTGGTCCAATTGCTGGTGTTCGGTGGCGTGAGCCTGGTGGTCAAGGGCCTGTCGAAACGGATCGACAACGGTGAAATGGCCTCGGCAGTCCTGGTGGCGGCCATTTCGGTCAGCATCGGCCTGCTCAATGCCGCCTGCATGACACCACCTGTCTGACACCGCATAGCTGAGGGATCGCCATGAAACGCAGCACCAGCATTCGCCTGGCCGCGCTGGGCAGTATTCCGTTGGCCTTGGCGTTCTGCCACGGCGAAAGACGGCCCACCCGTACTGTCAGTGAAACCGCGCAATACACCAGTGTCGAAGGTTGCACGGGCGCCGGGGTGTCGGCGGAGGTTTGCAGCAAGGCCTACAAGGTGGCTTACGACCTGCATCGGAAACGTGCGCCGTCCTACGACAACCTCGCCGACTGCGAGGCGGACTATGCCATCGGCACCTGCGTCGACCGTTCGGATAACGGCCGAATCATGCCGGCCCTGACGGGGTTTGCCGTGACCACTCAGCGTGAGGTACCTGCCGATCAGCAGGCGACGTCCAGCAGTGGCGGCTCCTATCACAGCTCCAGCAGTTTCTGGCGCGCGATCAGCCTGGGAGAGGACGCGGTGAATTACTACAGCGAACCGACCTATCGCGAACGCGTCGGGCAGGATGGCTCGCGCATGGTGACGCTCAGCCAGCAGGTGGGCGAGGGCAAGACCTTCGCCAAGGCCAGAAGCGGGCGATTCGCTGTCTCCAGTCCTGAGTCGTTCAATTCAAGCTTGCGTGTAGCCTCTGCCGAACCCGTGCATGTCAGCCGGGGCGGCTTCGGTTCGCGGGGCGGTTTCGGGTTCGGTGGCTGAGGGCATGACCGCGTGAAAAGAATCAGGATTGCACCGCGCCCGGACTGGCGGGAAACGGCGGAACACTATGGCTTTCGCTTCCACACCTTCGACGGCGAACGGTATTGGGATGAAAGCGCCTATTACCAGTTCTCGCTGGCGCAGATCGAGCAGGATCTGGAAGAGCCGACCCGCGAACTCCATGAAATGTGCATGGATCTGGTCGGGCGAGTGGTGGACAGCGAACGGCTGCTGGACCGCCTGGCGATCCCGGCCGCTTACCACGACCTCGTCCGCGACTCCTGGAAACAGCGGCAGCCGCACCTCTATGGCCGCATGGACCTGTGCTACGACGGCCATGGCCCGGCCAAGCTGCTGGAAACCAACTACGACACGCCGACGTCGCTGTACGAGGCCAGTTTCTTTCAGTACCTGTGGCTGGAGCAGCAGATGCAGCGCGGTCAGCTGCCACCGGACTGCGACCAGTTCAACAGCCTGGAGGAAAAGCTCACCGAGGTGTTTCGTGCTGGCCGGTTCCAGACGCCCTTTTATTTTTCCTCGGTCAAAGGCTCCGTCGAGGACCGTGGCACCGTCGAATACCTGTGCGACATTGCCCGGGATGTAGGGCTGGATGCCCGGCTGATCGACATCGAAGCCATTGGCCTTGCCAGCAACGGACGGTTCGTCGATGAGCAGAACGCCGCCATTGCCACGCTGTTCAAGTTGTACCCATGGGAGCACATGTTTCAGGAGGACTTCGGTCCGGCGATTGCCGGCAGCAGCACGCTGTTTCTGGAGCCCGCCTGGAAAGCCATTCTCTCCAACAAGGGCGCGCTGGCGCTGCTGTGGGAACTGCACGAAGGTCACCCGAACCTGCTGCCGACCTTCTTCGACAACGACCCCGGCCAGCCGCTGGACAATGGCTGGGTGCGCAAGCCGTTCTTTTCCCGCGAGGGCGCCAACATCGAAATCCGTACCGACAAAGGACGGCGGATCTACCAGAACGGGCCGTATCGCGACGGTTCCCATATCCGCCAGAAGTTTCACGCTTTGCCGTGTTTCGATGGCAACTACACGGTGATCGGCAGTTGGGTGATCGGTGATTTGCCAGCAGGGATTGGCATTCGTGAGGACGACTCGCTGATCACCCAGGATTCGAGCCGGTTTTTGCCCCATGTGATTGCCTGACTGTTTGCCGGAACTTCTCTTGGGGCAGCGGTCCAACGCGTGTTTACCGGCATTGGCCGGTTCTCTGGCAAAACGAGGCGGCATCCATGAAAGTTTCAATGATCAACGCACGCGGCGCCGTTCTGGCGACGCTGATGGCCCTGGCGGCAACACCGGTTTTTGCCTTCAACCTCAACGATGCAGCCAATGCGGTTTCCGGTGCTACCGGCGGCCAGCAGAAGGCCACGGCCGCACCGGAAGCGGCGGGGTTGCTCAATGCCCTGGGCACGCAGTTGAACGTCACGCCGCAGCAGGCGGTGGGCGGTACTGGTGCGCTGCTGGGGCTGGCGAAGAACAAGCTGGCGGGTAATGACTACTCGCAACTGAGCAAGAGCGTGCCGGGGCTGGATCAACTGGCGGGCAGTTCGGCGCTGGGCAGCCTGGGTGGTCTGGGCGGGCTGTTGGGTAACTCGGGTGGCAACTCGGTGATCGACAGTGCGCTGGGCAACGTGCAGAGCATGGGTGACGTGAACACCGCGTTCAGCGCGCTGGGCATGGACAGCAGCATGGTGAGCCAGTTTGTGCCGGTGATCCTGCAATACCTCGGTCAGCAAGGCGCCAGCGGTTCGGCGTTGCAGGCGTTGAGCGGCGTTTGGGGTGCGGGTGGTTGATCAATACCCGACGTCGCAATACCTGTAGGAGCGTGGCTTGTCCCGCGACCTGGCGCGAAGCGGCAGTAAATCCGGTAAGCGCGGTGAGTCAGACACACCGCATTTGCAGATTTTACGACGGGTTCCCCGCCGGTCGCAGGGCAAGCCAGCTCCTACAGGTTACGTTTCGATCCCGAAGTCGGGGGCGTCGCCAGCAGTAAGTTCAGCCGCGCAACTCGGCAATCCGCGCGTTCTTCTCGACCCACAACCGGTTGACCCAGTCCTGCACGTATTCGCGGAACGCCGGGTCGTTTTCGTAATCGCCCTGCCACAGCGCCGGGTCGAGCTCGCGGGTCTGGATGTCGATGATGACGCGCGGCACCTGTCCTGAAATCAGCGTCCAGAAACCGGGGATCTTTTCGCCGGGGTAGACCACGGTGACATCCAGCACCGCATCCAGTTGTTCGCCCATCGCCGCGAGCACGAAGGCGACGCCGCCCGCTTTCGGCTTGAGCAGATACTGATAGGGCGACGCCTGCTCCACCTGCTTGGCGGGGGTAAAACGGGTGCCTTCCAGATAATTCACCACGGTCACCGGCTGGCGCTTGAACAGCTCGCAGGCTTCTTTGGTGATCTCCAGATCCTTGCCCTTGAGTTCCGGGTGCTTCGCCAGAAACGCCTTGGTGTAGCGCTTCATGAACGGGTAATCCAGCGCCCACCACGCCAGACCCAGAAACGGCACCCAGATCAGCTCTTTTTTCAGGAAGAATTTGAAGAACGGCGTGCGCCGGTTGAGCGTCTGCACCAGTGCCGGGATATCGACCCACGACTGATGGTTGGCGACCACCAGATACGAGGTGTCGCTGCGCAGCCCCTCGGCGCCCTGGATCTCCCAGCGGGTCGGCAGGCACAGGCGGAAGATCAGCTTGTTGATCTCGCTCCAGGTCTCGGCGATCCACATCACCGACCACGAGCAGCTATCACGCAACCCGCCCTGGAACACCAGTTTGAGCAGGGCGAAGACCATCAGCGGGCCGAACAGCACCAGGGTGTTGAGCAAAACCAGCAGGGCGACGGCAATTCCGGTGAACAGGTGACGCATAAATCACTCGTGAGCGTTGAAGGGCCGGCAATGATAAGCACCCTTGTGGATAGAGCCAAATCCGCCTGTCGTTGACAGATGTTTCACGATTTTTCCGTTAACTTAGTCGGGATTTTCCCGAGGAAGTGCCCGCGAATAAGCGAACGAAGGCATCCGTCGCTGTCTAAAACCGGCCTTCCTACCTCTTTTCAGTACGAGGAACCTGTCAATTGAGATCTCTTCTGGCGCTCCTGGCCTTGTCGGCACTGCCGGTCATGGCTGCCGAACCGACGTTGTATGGCCGCTACGAATACATCCAGGTGTCCGAGTTCGGCGAAACCTTCAAGGCCAAGATGGACACCGGTGCCCTGACCGCCTCGCTGTCGGCCAAGGACATCGAGCTGTTCAAGCGCGACGGCGATGAGTGGGTGCGCTTCCGTCTGGCGACCAAGGATGCCGACAACAAGGTGTACGAGCACAAGGTGTCGCGCATCAGCCGCATCAAGGGCCGTGCAGACGGCGAAGAGGATGACGAGCCGATCGATCCGGTTCAGCGCCCGGTGGTGGACCTGGAACTGTGCCTGGGCAACGTCAAGCGCACGGTCGAGGTCAACCTGGTCGACCGCAGCCACTTCAACTATCCGTTGCTGATCGGCGCCAAGGCCCTGCGCGAGTTTGGCGCGGCGGTGAACCCGGCGCGGCGCTACACCGCCGACAAGCCGGACTGCTGATTGACGTCGGGGCCTGACATCCGGCACCTTCTCGGCTTTGCCAGACGTGCCGGACGCCATGCCCCACATCCTGATTGTCGAAGACGAAGCGGCGATTGCCGACACCCTGATCTACGCCCTGCAGGGCGAGGGTTTCGCCGCGTCGTGGCTGACTTTGGGGCAGGCCGCGGTTGAGTTTCAGCGCAAGACACCGGCCGACCTGATCATTCTCGACATCGGCCTGCCGGACATCAGCGGCTTCGAAGCATGCCGGCAACTGCGCCGCTTCACCGAGGTGCCGGTGATGTTTCTCAGTGCCCGCGACGGTGAAATCGACCGCGTGGTGGGGCTGGAAATCGGCGCCGACGATTACGTGGTCAAGCCGTTCAGCCCGCGCGAGGTTTGCGCCCGGGTGCGGGCCATTCTCAAGCGCATGGCGCCGCGCACCGACACACAGAAACCCTCTGGACAATTTTTGATCGACGCGGATCGCGTGCTGATCAGCTATCGCGGCCAGCCGCTGAACCTGACCCGCCACGAATTCCGCCTGCTGCACTGCCTGCTGGAACAGCCAGAGCGGGTGTTCAGCCGCGAGCAGTTGCTCGACGCCGTGGGCGTGCCGAGCGATGCCGGTTACGAACGCAGCATCGACAGCCATATCAAGAGCGTGCGCGCCAAGCTGCGTCTGGTCGCCGCTGACGCCGAGCCGATCCAGACCCATCGCGGCCTGGGTTACAGCTACAGCCCGGACCACAGCTGATGCGCCTGGGGCTGCGGATCTTTCTGGTGTATGCCCTGTTCATCGGCCTGACCGGCTATTTCGTGCTCAATACGGTGATGAAAGAGGTGCGCCCCGGCGTGCGTCAGTCCACCGAAGAAACCCTGGTGGACACCGCCAACCTGCTGGCCGAAGTGCTGCGTGAGGACGTCAAGGCCGGCACCTTGAACCAGAGCCGCTTTCCGGAGGCGCTCAAGGCCTACGGCTTGCGTCAGCCGGGGGCGAACATCTGGGGGCTGACCAAGAATCAGGTCAACAACCGCGTCTATGTCACCGACGCCAAGGGCATCGTGCTGCTCGATTCCAGCGGCGAAGCGGTGGGTCAGGACTATTCGCGCTGGAACGACGTCTACCTGACCCTGCGCGGCGAATACGGCGCGCGCTCGACCCGCTCCGATCCGCAGGACTCCAATACCTCGGTGATGCACGTCGGTGCGCCGATCCGCGACAACGGCCAGATCATTGGCGTGGTCACGGTGGCCAAACCCAACAGTTCGCTGCAGCCCTATGTGGACCGCACCGAACGGCGCTTGCTGTGGTACGGCGTCGGGCTGGTGGTACTGGGCCTGGCTTTCGGCGCAGCGTTGTCGTGGTGGCTGAGCAAGTCGCTGCGCCGCCTGACCGACTACGCCCAGGCCGTCAGCGAGGGCCAGCGTGCAGAGCTGCCGCATTACCGCGGCGGTGAGCTGGCGCAGTTGTCCAAGGCCGTTGAACTGATGCGCACGCAGCTGGAAGGCAAGGCCTATGTCGAGCGCTACGTGCATACCCTGACCCACGAACTGAAAAGCCCGCTGGCCGCCATTCGCGGGGCTGCCGAGTTGCTGCAGGGCGACATGCCCGCCGAGCAGCGTCAGCGCTTCGTCGGCAACATCGACAGTGAAAGTGCGCGGGTTCAGCAACTGATCGAGCGCCTGCTGAACCTGGCGATGATCGAGCAACGGCAAGGGCTGGAAGAGCGGGTCGAAGTACCGCTGGCGGGGCTGATCGAAGGCGTGCTCGCCACGCAACAGGCGCGAATCGTTGGCAAGGATTTGCAGGTCGAGCAATCGATTGCCTCGGCGGTGAGCCTGATCGGCGAGCGTTTTCTGCTGCGACAGGCGTTCGCCAACCTGCTCGACAATGCCTTGGACTTCACCCCGGCCGGCGGCACATTGCGATTTGCCGCCGAGCGGGTGGGGGACCGGCTCAACGTGTCGCTGTTCAACAGCGCCGCGCCGATTCCCGACTACGCCCTGCCGCGTCTCAGCGAACGGTTCTATTCACTGCCAAGGCCCGACAGCGGCCGCAAGAGCACGGGGCTCGGGCTCAATTTCGTCGAAGAAGTGGTGCAACTGCACGGTGGCGAGTTGCAGATCGGCAATGCCGAGGGTGGGGTGTTGGTTGTAGTGGCTTTTCCGGTGTGACCGCCGTTCTGAGCGGTGATGCAAAACCTGTGGAGCTCTGCTCGCGATGACAAACGTACAGGCGTTGGAGGATTGGCTGGCATCCGGTGCAATCTTTGTGGGAGCGAATTTATTCGCGATGAGATTTGCCAGGCGCTGCAAATGTGTCGGACCGCAGATCTTTCGCGAATGAATTCGCTCCCACAGGTCAACCGGGTAACGTCTCTCTCCACACAATCTCCACAATCCGCCCATCACGCCTCCACACAGCTTTCACAGACTGCCCCATTCAAAAAGGGGAGTGTCACATGAACCGAGGCATAACGTTTTACAAGCTGGGGACGATCGGGCTGTTAATTCTGCTGTTGCTGGTGCCGTTGCTGATGATCGGCGGGCTGATCCAGGACCGGCAGAACCGCCGCGACGGGGTGCTGGACGACATCGCTCGCAGCTCCAGCTACAACCAGCAACTCAGCGGACCACTGCTGGTGGTGCCGTATCACAAGACCTCCAAGGTCTGGCGGCCCAACGCCGACAGTCCCAATCGCTATCAGGAAACCGTCGAAGAACGCGGACGTGTGTACTTTCTGCCGGAGCGTTTCGAGCTCAACGGCACGGTACAGACCGAAGTGCGTGCGCGGGGTATCTACGAAGCGCGGTTGTTCCATGCCGACAACCACATCAGCGGCCATTTCGTGCTGCCGGAGCATTTCGGCGTCGGTGAGGACTTTGCCAACTATCAATTCGACGAACCGTTTCTCGCCGTGGGCATCAGTGACGTACGCGGCATCGAAAATGCGCTCAAGCTCGATCTCGATGGCCAGCAGCGCGATTTCGTCCCGGGCACCAACGTGCCGCTGCTGGGCGAGGGCGTCAGCGTGGCGCTGCCCAAGCAGACCGGCCAGAGCGAAGCGCGCATCAACTTCGCCTTCGACCTGCGCCTGCAAGGCACCGGGCAACTGCAGATCACCCCGGTGGGCAAATCCAGCTCCGTGCAGTTGGTGGCCGACTGGCCGCATCCCAGCTTCATCGGCAATTACCTGCCCAGCAGCCGGGAAATCACGGAACAGGGTTTCACCGCCAATTGGCAATCGTCGTTCTTTTCCACCAACTTGCAGGACGTCCTCAATCGCTGCGTATGGGACCAGGTGTGTACCGAATTCAAGACGCGTAGCTTCGGCGTGAGCTTCATTTCGCCGGTCGACCAGTACCTGAAAAGCGACCGCGCGATCAAATACGCGCTGCTGTTCATCGTGCTGACCTTCGCCGGTTTCATGCTGTTCGAAGTGCTCAAGGGCCTGGCCGTTCACCCGGTGCAGTACGCGCTGGTCGGTGCATCGCTGGCGCTGTTTTATCTGCTGCTGTTGTCGCTGTCCGAGCACCTAGGCTTTGCGCTGGCCTACCTATTGTCGGCCAGTGCCTGTGTGGTGCTGATCGGTTTCTACGTCTGTCATGTGCTCAACAGCCTGTGGAACGGTGTGGCGTTCGGCACCGGGCTGGGCACGCTGTATGCACTGCTCTACGGCCTGCTCAGCGCCGAGGACTATGCGCTGCTGATGGGCTCGCTGTTGCTGTTCGGCCTGCTGGTGGTGTTCATGGTGCTGACCCGCCGACTCGACTGGTACGCCCTGGCCCAGCCTTCGCCCAAGGCGGTGGAGGTGAGCAATGAGTAACTGGCTGGGGTTGCGCGAGGATCAGCGAATCGCACAGGGGCTGATGGCGGAAATCAGTGGCTGGCTGGCGGCGTCTGTGCTGACAGAAACTGGAGCAAGTGCGACAGATGAACGGTGGGAGGGAGCTCTGCTCGCGATGGCGTCAGTCCGGATAAATCGATGCCGACTGAATGATCGCATTCGCGAGCAGGGCTCCCTCCCACGGGATAGACCGGCTCATGATCACCAAACGTAGCCGTCCGGCTTGCAGGCGGTGGCATCCATGAAGTCGCTGCCGCTGGCAAGCCATGCTGCTACGGGGAAAGGATCAGGCTGGCGGTCGGGTTTCCAGCATCGACGGGCGCTGGCTGACTTCGTAGAACCAGTTGGCCAGACGCGGATAGCTGCTGCGCCAACCGAGGTTAGGCTGGCGGAAATCCAGATAGCCCAAAGCGCAGGCCACGCTGATCGAAGCGATGTCGAAGCCGGCGCTCAGCTCGGTGACGGCTTCCTGCTCGAAATAGGCCAGCGCCCGGGCGATTTTCTCGCCCTGGCTGTCGACCCAGTGGTCCCAGCGCAGTTCGTTCGGGCGCAGCACGGTTTCATAGCGGATCAGCACCGCCGCATCGAGCAGCGCATCGGCCAGCGAAGCCAGGGTCAGGCGCCGCCAGCGCGCCGAACCTTCACGGGGAATCAGCGGATTGCCGACATGCTGGTGGTCCAGATAATCGAGAATCACCCGGCTGTCATGGATGACATTGTCGTCGGCCAGGCACAGCGCGGGGATCTTGCCGGAGGGGTTGTCGTGGCAAAGATCCTCGTCGGGACTGACCGGGGTGACGGTCACCGATTTCAGCTTGATGCGTCCTGTCTGTCCGGTTTCGTGAAGCAGAATCAGCACCTTGCGGGCGAACGGCGAAGCGGGATTGAAATACAGCGTCATGCTGGGGGCCGACATGGACATTCCTCTGAGCGGACTGGCCCTAAGACTAGTCAGGGCGTCTAGTCAGTGCAATATCCGGTTGCAATGCCCAGCGTGTCCCGCAACCACCTACAGGGGGCGTGCGTGCTTCAGGCTTTGCGTCGCACCATCAGCCCTTTGACGCTCAACCACGTCGGGATGCCCATGCCGACCCAGGCCAGCACATCCCAGGCGCCGTCACCCAACAGCGCGGCGAACAGGCCGGCGGCGGTGAGCAGGGCGATCCATGTCGGTTTGGCGAAGGTCTTCCAGAACGCCGAATGTTTCTTGTGTCGGGTCATGTCGCTTGCACCGCCTCACGCGCACTGGCGGTAGAGGTGGCGCGGCGGCGGACCCACCACAGGTACAGGCCGCTGACCAGCACGATGATGGTCAGCACATCCAGCGCGCCCCAGAGGATCTTCATCGGCATGCCACCGTAATCACCGAAATGCAGCGGTTGCGACAGCAGCAGGGCATCCAGGTACCACGGGCTTTTCACGATGGCGGTGACGGTCAGGTCCTTGGCGTCGATCAGCACCGGGGTCAGCAGGTGCGAGGTCAGATGGGTGTCGCCTTTCATGAACACCGCATAGTGGTGCTCGCTGGAAAAGCGCGAGCCAGGAAAGGCAATGAACGACGGTTCGGCGCCCGGCACGGTGGCCTGGGCAAGTTCCAGCAGACGGCTGGCCGGTGCGCGTTCGGTCAGCGGTGGTGCGTCGCGATAGGGCGCGACCATGGCCGCCAGCGAGTCGTTGCGCCATTGCTCGATGACCAGATCGGCGCAGGCGTTGAGCACGCCGGTCAGGCCGACCACAAAGGCCCAGGTCAGCGTCACCACGCCGATCAGGTTGTGCAGGTCGAGCCAGCGTACGCGGGTCGATTTGTTCGGGCGTACGGTGGCGAAGTCCAGCCGGCGCATGAACGGCGCATACAGCACCACGCCGGAAATGATCGCCAGTACGAACAGCAGGCCCATGAACGCTAGCAGCAGTTTGCCAGGCAGGCCGGCGTACATGTCTACGTGCAGGCGCAGCATGACCAGCATGAAGCCGCCGTTGGCCGACGGGGTTTCCAGCGCTTCGCCGGTACGCCCGTCCAGCATGAAAGTGTGGGTATCGTTCGGATCGCCGCCAGCGGTCTTGCCCATGAAGGCGTAGACGCCGTTCGGCTCATCCTCGTCCCAGCCAAAATATTGCACCACCTCACCGGGGCGATACGCCTCGGCGGCCTGCACCAGTTGCTGAAGGTCCATGCGCGGCGTGTCGGCGGGCATTTCACGAAGCTCGGGAGCGTTGCCCGACAGGTGATCGATCTCGTGGTGGAACACCAGCGGCAGGCCGGTGACTGCCAGCAACAGCAGAAACAGCGTGCAGATCAGGCTGCTCCAGGTATGGATGAACGACCAGCGGCGAATGGTTTGGCTTTTCATGGCAGCAATACCGGGTTAAGCAAAAAGCAAAAGGCCGCTGGAGCACAGCGGCCTTGTCTACAGCGTTCGGAGATTAGCCGATCACCACTTGTAGTTCACGCTGGCGAGCACGTTGCGGCGGTCGCCGAAGTAGCAGTAGAAGCCGTCGCAAGTGGACAGGTATTCCTTGTCGAACACGTTGTTGGCGTTGACCGCGACGCTCAGGCCTTTCAGCGAGCTGTTCATGCGACCGAGGTCGTAATGCACAGCGGCGTCATACACGGTGTAGGCCGGGCTGTGACCATCGTCCTTGTCGCGAACGAAGCCCATGCTGCCGATGGCAACGTTGTCGGTGTCGCCGATGTAGCGTGCGCCGAAGCCCAGACCGAAGCCGTCCAGCAGGCCGGTGTGGAAGGTGTAGTCCGCCCAGATCGACGCTGCGTTTTCCGGCGTCAGCGGCAGTGGACGGTTTTTGTCCAGCGGGTCGGTGACCTTGGTCATCTTGCTGTTGGCGTAGGTGTAGGACGCCGTCACTTTCAGCTCTTCGGTCACGTTACCCACGGCTTCCAGTTCAAAACCGCGAACCTTCGCCTCACCCAGTGGACGCTGCACGCCCAGGGTGTCGCTGAGGACGATGTCGCGACGGGTCAGGTCATACGCCGCCGCGGTGAACAGAATGTCGGTGCCCGGTGGCTGGTATTTCACGCCCACTTCGTACTGCTTGCCGGTGCCTGGCTTGAACGCATTGCCATTGGCGCCGCCTTGTTCGGCCTGGAACGACTCGGCGTAGGAAATGTACGGAGTGAAACCGGAATCGAAGACATAGCTCAGCGCCGCGTTGCCGGTGAAGGCGCTGTCGGTGCGGTCGTCGCTCTGGTCGCTGTTATAGAACTTGGTATCGGTCTTGAGCAGGTCTTGACGGCCGCCCAGGGTCAGACGCCAGTTGTCCAGCGCCATCTGGTCCTGGATGTAGGCACCGAAGTCGTCGGTTTTCTGGTTGTAGTTCTGGAACGCGAAGTAGCTGACGTTGCTGAAGTCCAGACCGTACGGGTGGGTGATGATGTTGCCGTTTGGCGCCGAGCCGAACAGCCACTTGTAGTTGTGGTTGATGCGCTGGTAATCCGCACCCAGCAGCAGCTTGTGCTTGATCGGGCCGGTGTCGAAGTTGCCTTCGAAGTTGTTGTCCAGGGCGAACTGGCTCATGTCCTCGTTGACGACGTTGGCGCCGCGGGACAAGGTGCCGTCGTCCTGCACGGCGAAGGCACTGCCGCCGGAGGTGATGGTCTGGAACGACAGGTCGCTCTTGGTGTAGCGCAGGTTCTGACGGAACTGCCAGGTATCGTTCAAGCGGGTTTCGAAGGCATAACCCAGCGCGTAATAGGTGCGATCGTAGAATTCCCAGTGCGGGTCACCGAGGTTCTCGTGGGATTTCACTTCGCCTGCCGGGGTTGCCAGACGAGTCCCCTGCAGCGGCAGGAACTGGCTGGTCGCGCCGGTATCGTCACGGTTGAACATCGTCAGCAGGGTCAGCTTGGTGTCTGGATTGATGTTCCAGGTCAGGCTTGGGGCGATGTTGTAGCGCTTGTCGTCGATATGGTCGACGGTGGTGCCGCTGTCGCGGACCACGCCGGTGACGCGGTATTCGAAGTTGTCGGCGTCGTCGATCTTGCCGGTGCTGTCGAAGCTGATCTGCTTGCGGTTATAGCTGCCGACCTGCACCTGTACTTCATGGCTGGCTTCGGCCTGCGGGCGACGGCTGACCATGTCGAGCATGCCGCCGGGCGGGGTTTGACCGTAGACCGAGGAAGCCGGGCCGCGCAGCACGGCAACGCGCTCCAGGTCCCAGGTTTCCATTTTCGGCATCACGTAGGCGCCTTTCGGCAGCGGCAAGCCGTCGAGGAACTGGGTCGGCTCGAAGCCACGGATTTTCAGCCACTCGGCACGGCTGTCGCTGCCGTAGCTGCTGGCGACCACGCCCGGCATGTAACGCACGGCGTCGTCGAGGTTCTGTACCGCGCGATCCTGCATCTGCTGGCGCGTGGCGACCGAGATGGAACGTGGTGCTTCGGCCAGTGCGGTGTCGGTCTTGGTGCCGGCAGCGGTGCGGGTGGCTGCATAGCCTTCGGCCGGGCCCCAGGCGCTTTCCACGCTGTCCTGACGACCCTGAATGCTGGTTTCCGGCAGCGCCATCACACCTTCTGGTGCCGCGACCAGGCCGTAGGTGCCGGCCGAGGTCTGGCTCAGTTGCAGACCGGTGCCGCGCAGGGCCTGGGCCATGGCGCCCGGTGCGTCGAACTGGCCCTGAACCGGTGCCGAAGTGCGGCCGGCGGCCAGTGCCGGGTCCAGCGACAGGGCGAGACCCGCCTGGCTGGCGATCTGGGTCAGTGTGGTCGACAGCGGCGCTGCGGGCAGGTTGTAGGCACGCACGCTGGAGGCCTGCGAGGCAGCCACGGCTTGCGTGCTCGCCAACGGGGCAGCGAGGGCGACGGCCACGGCCAGAAGGCTGGGGCGCAGAAGGGTTTGCAGCGTACTGGACATGGACGACTCCTGGGTCAAAACGGATCTCAATGCCTGTGTGCCGGACGAGATTGAAAAAGTGATAGGGGCAAACGAAAATAATTTCGTTTCAGTTTCTGGAAGCGTTTCTATACATCGGCGACGCCGCCTGGAAACGGGATGAAAACTGTTGTGGGAGGGAGCCCTGCTCGCGAAAGCGTCACTTCAGACAATGCGGTGCTGTCTGGTCCGGCGCCTTCGCGAGCAGGGCTCCCTCCCACAGGTCGCATCTGCCGAACGTGTCATCGGTGTGGTCAGGGCGATTTTTATAGGGGGCTGATTTCAGAGCTTCGCAGTCGGTCTGGCCGGATTACCGACCACCGTGACCCACCACTGCGTGCGCTGTTCGATGGCCACGGGCAGGGTCGGCATCAGCGCCTTGAGCGCCAGGTCGGTGTCGGTCAGCGGGAAGCTGCCGGTGATGCGCAGATCGGCGACATCCGACGCCACGCCCAGATGGCCTTGGCGATAACGCCCGATTTCGGCCACCACGTCGGCCAGACGGGCGTTGTCGACAACCAGCATGCCGCGCATCCAGGCATCGGCACCGGGGGCGAGGGTGAGCATCGGGCCGAGGCTGTCGCGCTGGATCAGCATCTGCTGGCCTTCGTGCAGGATCAGCTCATTGGCCGACGCCTGCGGATGCGCGGCCACCGCCGACTGCAGGACGCTGAGCAGGGTGCCGTCGTCCTGACGCTTGACCAGAAATTTCGTACCCAGCGCGCGCATCTGGCCTTCGCGGGTTTCGACGATGAACGGGCGCGGATCGTCGTGGCTGCCGGTTTCGACGAAAATCTCGCCTTCCTGAAGGATGATCCGCCGCTGCCTGCTATCGAACCTCACGTCCACCGCGCTGTGGGTGTTCAGGCGGATCAGGGTGTTGTCCGCCAGACGGATAGTGCGTTGTTCACCGGTGGCGGTGCGCTGGTCGGCGAGCCAGTAATTCACCGGCAGATAACGTTCGCCGAGCAACAGGCTCAAGCCCAGCGCCAGCGCGATCCCGGCGACTCCGCGCCCGAGCCTGCGCATCTGCCGCCCAACGCCTTCGCGCGAACGCAACAAGGCCGAACGGGCCGGGCCGCTGGTGCCGGCAAAGCGTTGATCGAGCATGCCCAGTTGCATCCAGGCGCGGGCGTGCTCCTCGCTGGCGGCGTACCACTTGGCGAACTCTTCGCGCTCGGCTTCGCTGCCGCGTCCGCAATCCAGGCACAACTGCCAGGCGATGGCGGCATCCAGCACCTTCGACGACACGGGGCGGGTCGAGGGGCGGTTCATGTCGGCTCACCGTACAGGGCGATGTAGCACTGGCGCATGCCCTGAGCCAGGTATTGGCGCACGCGGGGCACCGAGACGCCGACCTTCTCGGCAATCTCGGCATGGCTCAGGCCATCCAGACGGTTATATAGAAAGGCGGCGCGCGCCTTGCTCGACAGCTTGTCGAGCATGCGATCGATGGCTTTGAGGTCTTCGAGGACCAACTGCTGTTCTTCCAGCGAAGGTTGTTCGCTTTCCGGAATCAGCATCAATTCGCCGAGATAGGCCTGTTCCAGCGCGGCGCGGCGGAAGTGGTCGAACAGCAGCCCCTTGGCCACCTGCACCAGAAACGCCCGCGGTTCGCGCGGCACGTCCAGTTGCTCGCGACCGAGCAGACGGGTGAAGGTGTCCTGGCTGAGGTCTTCGGCACGGTGCGGACAGGCGACGTTACGCCGGAGCCACGCCAGCAACCAGCTGCGATGGTCGCGATAGAGCGTTCCGACAAGCTGATGTTGGGGGCTTTGAATGGACGACACGCACGCACCGAAAAAAGAAAAAGCCATCTAACGAGAATTATTCGCGATTGTGTCAGAGCGCAAGAATGCTGGCAATTGGTCTTCAGCGGAAGTAGCTGAACGGTTTGTTGCAGGAGAGAACAAGGTGGGAAAACTGTAGGAATGAAGCCGTGCCGCTGCCGCTGAGATAAGGAGTGGCTTTTGTGGGAGGGAGCCCTGCTCGCGAAGGCATAGTGTCAGCCGCTGCCTGTATGTCTGGCCTGACGCTTTCGCGAGCAGAGCTCCCTCACAGGGACTTGCGGTGATTGCTGGATCGACTTCTGCCGGAACACCGTCTCGCGAATGAATTCGCTCCCACAGGGGGGCCGGCCCAACACCGTGCAATTTTTTGTAGGAGTGAGCTTGCTCGCGATGGAGTCAGGTCAGCCACCGCCGCATTGCCTGAACCTGCGCTATCGCGAGCAAGCTCACTCCTACAAAGGTTGTTGTTCGCTGTTCTTCAGAACGAATGCGTCTGCTGCCGGCGCCGCCACTGCGACAGGCATTGCTCCAGCCGTGCCGGGCTGTCGATCTGCTGGCGGCGGGCGTGGCTGAACAGGATCAGCGCCAGTTCGGCGGTGACCAGCGCGTCGGCGCTGGCGTGGTGGCGTTCTTCGGCGTGCAGGCCGAAAAACGCCGTCCAGTCATCCAGCCCGGCCTGGCGCAGTCCGGCGTCGGGGCACAGCATCGGCGCAATATCGGCGACGTCGAGAAACGGATGCTGCAGGCGATAGCCCAGGCTTTCCTTCAAGGCCCGGCAGATCATGTGCTGGTCGAACGGCGCATGAAACGCCAGCAGCGGGCTGTCGCCGACGAACTCCATGAAATCCAGCAACGCCTCCACCGGTTCGCTGCCGGCAGCGATCGCGCTGGGCCCCAGGCCGTGGATCAGCACGCTGGGGCTGAGTTTGTGGTCCGGGCGCGACAGCGTGACTTCAAATTGCTGACCCAGATCGATGGCACCGTCTTCGATGACCACCGCGCCGATGGACAGCACTTCGTCACGGCTCATGTTCAGGCCACTGGTTTCCAGGTCCAGCACCACCCAGCGTTGTTGCCGCAGCGGGGTTTCCGCCATGGGCGCTGGACGGAGCAGTTCCGCCAGCCGTTGCAGTTGCTCGGCGGTCAGTTCCGGCGCCTTGGCGCGGCGGGCTGGCCGGAGCCATTCAAACAGATTCATATTCAGGGCGGTTCACAGTTGGTAGCGCACGCTCAGGCTGGTTTGCAGCCGCTGCGCCTGACGAAACGATTCGCGCAAAATGCGCCGGTCCAGATGGTTGAGCACATCCGGGTCGATGCGGTTGGAGTACGGCAGATTTTGCCGGCTCTGTTGCTGATGCTGCTGCATGCGCGTCTGTTGGATGAAGTGGTATGCCTCTTCGTAAGCGGCACCGTCCAGTGGATCGATGACCTCTTTGGCGACCAGTTGGCGCAGGCGCTCCAGCGTGTTGTTGGCGGCGATGCCGTTGGCCAGTGCCAGCAACCGTGCGCCATCGACGAACGGAGTCAGGCCCTGGGTCTTGAGGTCCAGCGTGTCCTTCTCGCTGCCTTTGCGGGCCACCACGAAATCCTTGAAACGCCCGACCGGCGGACGCTGACGCAAGGCGTTGTCGGCCAACATGCGCTGGAACAACTGGTTGTCTGCCACCTGCGCGAGAATGCTCTGGCGCAGTTGATCGCCGCCGCTTTCGTCGCCCCAGACCACCCGCAGATCGAAATAGATGCTCGACGACAGCAGGTTTTCCGGCGTGGCTTCGCGAATGAATGAAGAAAACCGCCGCGCCCACTCCAGCCGTGACAGGCACAGCTGCGGGTTGCTCGCCATGATGCCGCCCTTGCACAGGGCAAAGCCGCACAGCGCCAGACCCTGATTGATGCGTTCGGCAATCGGCAGCAGGCGCCCGCGAATCTCTGCGGCTTCGGCGGCATCTTTGGCCTCGAACAGAATGCCGTTGTCCTGATCGGTGTACAGCGTCTGTTCGCGGCGGCCTTCGCTGCCGAAACACAGCCAGCTGAACGGAATGCCGGGGTCGCCTCTTTCCTGCAGGGTCAGTTCGATGACCCGGCAGACCATGTGGTCGTTGAGCAGGGTGATGATCTGGGTGATCTGCGTCGACGACGCGCCATGGGCCAACATGCGGTCGACCAGTTGCACGATATCGCCACGCAGGTTGCTTAGCGAATCGATGCGCGGCGCATTGCGGATGGTCCGCGCCAGATGGACCAGATCGACCCGTTGCAGGGAAAACAGATCGCGCTCGGATACCACGCCGCACAGGCGTTGATCCTTGACCAGGCAGACGTGGGCGATGTGCCGTTCGGTCATCGCAATGGCGGCATCGAACGCACTGGCGTCGGGGCTCAGGTAGAACGGCGACTGGATCATGCTGTGTTCGATGGGCCGGCCGAAGTCGGCATTCACGTCGGCAACCACCTGACGCAGGTCGCGCAGGGTGAAGATGCCCAGCGGCGCCTTGGCTTCATCGACGATGACGATGCTGCCGACCTGCGATTCGTCCATCAGCCTGACCGCTTCGCGCAGCGGCGTTTCGGGGGCGCAGGTCACCGGATGCCGCATCGCCAGTTCGCCCAGACGGGTGTTCAGCGAGTACTGCGTGCCCAGTGTTTCCACCGCCTTCTGCTTTACTTGCTGGTTCACCTGCTCAAGCAGGCTGCTGACACCGCGCAAGGCGAAGTCGCGGAAGGTTTCGGAGAGGGCGAACAGCTTGATGAACGCCTGCTTGTTCAGTTGCAGGCAGAACGTGTCTTCGGCCGCCAGGTGCTCGGTGCGGGTCGCACGCTCGCCAAGCAGCGCGGCGAGGGGAAAACACTCGCCGGTGGTGATTTCAAACGTGGTCTCGGTGCCACCCTTGGCCGAATGCGGACGTTCGCCGACGACCCGTCCTTGCTTGACGATGTAGAAGTGCTCTACTGGCCCATCGCCAGGCTTGATGATGCTCTCGTCCGTAGCGTAGAAACGCAGCTGGCACTGTTCGACCAGATAGGCCAGATGGGCGTTCTCCATCTGATTGAATGGCGGGAACTTTTGCAGAAATTGCATGGTGCCGTGGATGTTCTGCAACACGGCTGTTTTGCCCGCCTGGGTAAATGCGTCCGCTTTGCTCATGGCCGATACCGCTTGTTGTTATGGGATCCATGGTCGACCGCTTGTCGCAAACTTCCCATTGGACGTAAGTCTTAGGTGACGGGAAATGCGTTGGAGGCCATCGAAGCCTGAGTTAAAACCGTGTCGATGTGTGTAGTACGAAGGGTGGAAACGATGAGGGGTACAGCGTAGTCAGTTGTCTGCGCTGTCGGATTTAGAGTCGACGGGAAAATGAGACGGGTATGTTCGATCACGACATTTTGAGTGATGAAGAGCGCGATGCCCTCAACGAGGTCATGTTGGCGCCTGCATCGCAATCGCCACAACGGGTGCTGATCGTCGATGACGACAAGGATGCTCGGGAAGTCCTCGCCGAAATCCTCAGCCTCAACGACATCAGTTGTATTACCGCAGCCGGCGGTACCAGTGCCATGCATCTGCTGGAAACCCGACCGTCCATTGCCTTGCTGATCACCGATCTGCGCATGGCACCTTGTGACGGGCTGGATCTGATCCGTCGGGTACGCGATTCCGACCGGGCGGCCCTGCCGATCATCATCGTCTCGGGCGATGCGCAAGTGCGCGATGCCATCGACGCCATGCATTTGAGTGTGGTGGATTTCCTGCTCAAGCCGATCAACACCAAGCAGTTGCTGCGGCTGGTGAAGCGGGAATTGGGGATGGGTTGAGTCTGGCTCTGTCATTGATGGGGACGCCTGACCCTGTGGGAGCGAATTCATTCGCGAAGCGGTGGTTCAGGCGATAAAGGTGTGTCGATCAAGCTGGCCAATCGCGAATGAATTCGCTCCCACGGAGTCGGTGCGGACACCCCCGGAATCTGCAGGAACCTCAGGCTGTGGGAGCGAATTCATTCGCGAAGCGGTGGTTCAGGCGATAAAGGTGTGTCGATCAAGCTGGCCAATCGCGAATGAATTCGCTCCCACAGGGTTCGGTGCGTGCCGCATTCTCTATGAACGCCGCCGACTTTGTGGGAGCGGGCTTGCCCGCGAAGACGGCGCTCCAGGCAGTATCCGTGGCGCCTTGACACCGCAATTCGCGGGCAAGCCACGCTCCCACAGGATTAGCCAGGTGGCATGAAAAAAGGCGGTGTGTCCTGCGACACACCGCCTTTTTGTTGACCGGCCTTTTTACAGACCGTTCTTCGCCTTGAACTCACGGCGACGACGGTGCAGGACCGGCTCGGTGTAGCCGTTCGGCTGTTTGGTGCCTTCGATCACCAGTTCGACCGCCGCCTGGAAGGCGATGTTGCTGTCGAAGTCCGGGGCCAGCGGGCGGTACAGCGGGTCGTTGGCGTTCTGCCGGTCGACCACCGGTGCCATACGCTTGAGGCTGTCCATCACCTGTTGCTCGTTGACCACGCCGTGGCGCAGCCAGTTGGCGATGTGCTGGCTGGAAATACGCAGCGTCGCACGGTCTTCCATCAGGCCGACATCGTGGATGTCCGGCACTTTCGAGCAACCGACGCCCTGATCGATCCAACGCACCACGTAACCGAGGATGCCCTGCGAGTTGTTGTCCAGTTCGTTCTGGATTTCCTCGGCGGTCCAGTCGGTGTTCGGCGCCAGCGGAATGGTCAGGATGTCATCGACCGAGGCCGGTGCGCGCTTGGCCAGCTCGGCCTGACGGGCGAACACGTCGACCTTGTGGTAGTGCAGGGCGTGCAGCGCGGCCGCCGTCGGCGACGGCACCCAGGCGGTGTTGGCGCCGGCCAGCGGGTGAGCGATTTTCTGTTCCAGCATCGCCGCCATCAGGTCCGGCATCGCCCACATGCCTTTACCGATTTGCGCACGGCCTTGCAGGCCGCATTTCAGACCGATGTCGACGTTGGAGTTTTCGTAGGCGCCGATCCACTTCTCGGCTTTCATCTGCGCCTTGCGCACCACCGGGCCGGCTTCCATGGAGGTATGGATTTCGTCGCCGGTACGGTCCAGGAAGCCGGTGTTGATGAACACCACACGCTCGCTGGCCGCCTTGATGCAGGCCTTGAGGTTGACCGTGGTACGGCGCTCCTCGTCCATGATCCCGACCTTCAGGGT
The DNA here is from genome assembly GCF_044746785.1 of Pseudomonas sp. NPDC090208. Lineage (NCBI taxonomy): Bacteria > Pseudomonadati > Pseudomonadota > Gammaproteobacteria > Pseudomonadales > Pseudomonadaceae > Pseudomonas > Pseudomonas sp. NPDC090208. Next base: position 24,451 of record NZ_JBIVCU010000021.1, on the reverse strand, counting down.
GTTGCGCGGCAGGCTCAGCACGTCTTCGATGCGACCGAACAGCTCGTTGGCGAACGCCACTTCTTCCGGGCCGTGCATCTTCGGTTTGACGATGTACACCGAACCGCTGCGGCTGTTGGCCCGCGAGGTGTTGCCCTTGAGGTTGTGGATGGCCGCGAGGCTGGTGACCAAACCGTCGAGAATGCCTTCCGGTACTTCGTTGCCCTGGTTGTCGAGGATCGCGTCGATGGTCATCAGGTGACCGACGTTGCGCACGAACAGCAGCGAACGGCCATGCAGCGTCACTGGCTCACCGGCAGGCGAGGTGTAGACGCGGTCGGGGTTCATGGTGCGGGTGAAGGTGCTGCCGCCCTTGGCGACTTCTTCGGCCAGGTCGCCTTTCATCAGGCCCAGCCAGTTGCGGTAGACCACGGTCTTGTCGTCGGCGTCGACGGCGGCGATGGAGTCTTCGCAGTCCATGATCGTGGTCAGCGCGGCTTCCATCAGCACGTCTTTGACGCCGGCGGCGTCGGTCTGGCCGATCGGGCTGGAGGCGTCGATCTGAATCTCGAAATGCAGGCCGTTGTGCTTGAGCAGAATGGCGGTCGGTGCCGACGCCTCGCCCTGGAAGCCGATCAGCTGCGCGTCGTCACGCAGACCGGTGTTGCTGCCGTCCTTGAGGCCGACGATCAGCACGCCGTCGACCAGCTTGTAGCCGGTGGAATCGACGTGGGAGCCGGTCGCCAGTGGCGCGGCTTCGTCGAGGAAAGCGCGGGCGAAGGCAATGACCTTGTCGCCACGCACCTTGTTGTAACCCTTGCCCTTTTGCGCGCCGCCTTCTTCGCTGATGGCATCGGTGCCGTACAGCGCGTCGTACAGCGAACCCCAGCGGGCGTTGGAAGCGTTGAGGGCGAAGCGGGCGTTCATCACCGGCACCACCAACTGTGGGCCGGCCATGCGGGCGATTTCTTCGTCGACGTTTTGCGTCGTGGCCTGGAAGTCCGCCGCTTCTGGCAGCAGATAACCGATTTCCTGCAGGAAAGCTTTGTATGCGGCAGCGTCGTGGGCCTTGCCGGCATTGGACTGGTGCCAGGCGTCGATGCGCGCCTGGAAGTCGTCACGTTTGGCGAGCAGTGCCTTGTTCTTCGGCGCCAGCTCGTGGATGAGCTTGTCGGCACCGGCCCAGAAGGCCGCGGCATCCAGGCCGGTTCCGGGAATGGCTTCGTTGTTGACAAAATCCAGCAGGACCTTGGCGACCTTAAGGCCACCGACTTGAACGTGTTCAGTCATTGCTTGCCTCACTCTGCTCAGCTATCTGCGCTTCAATCTCGAGCGCTCTCTTGTTTAAGCCATCGGCATCGCTGCGTGCCCTTGCCAGAACATGCCATCGCTGGCGGCTGGGCCGGGGCCGGGGCCGGAACGGTTGTTCACGTTACAGCGATGCAGGGTCAGGCATCGTTTCTTCGTTTGGATAACGCCATGTAGTGAACGCGACGGAATACTACATGAGGAGTTGCAGCGTGAAAATCAGACTAAATATGTCACCGAGCGACTGGATTTTCACGAACAGTCACGTCGGGGATGCGGATGTTCTCAAAAAAGTCATGAATTGTTCCAGAAAATTATAAAAACAGTACACATAAAGCTGACCAGAGCGTGCCGCAGCGGCTTGCCTATACTTGCCCGACAGCCGCGCAGGCCGGGGCTCACCGGGCTGTGAACAGGTCAAACAAGAGGAGTCGACCGTGGATCATCTCATCGTCACCGTATTTGCCCCCGACAAACCGGGCCAGGTCGAACAGATCGCATCGTGCATTGCCAATCACGGCGGCAATTGGCTGGAAAGCCGTATGACTCACATGGCCGGGCAGTTCGCCGGAATCCTGCGGGTGGGTGTGCCGGCCGAGGCACACGAACAATTGCGCGGGGCGCTGGAGGCGCTGTCGGCCCACGGGATTCGCGTGCAATTTGCCGAAATCGGTATCGAGACTACTTGCAACTGGAAGCCGATCAACATGGAACTGGTGGGCACCGACCGGCCCGGTATCGTGCGCGACGTCACCCGGTTGCTGACCGAGCAGGGTGTCAACGTCGAGCAACTGGTCACCAATGTCGAGCCAGCACCGATGAGCAGCGAACCGCTGTTTCGCGCCAATGCCTTGCTGGGGTTGCCGCTGACCCTGTCGCTGGACGTGTTGCAGAAGCGCCTGGAAACCCTGGCGGATGATTTGATGGTGGAGTTGAAGCTGAAAGTCGAAGAGTCGTGATCGCCAGCTATTACCGACTCGAATCTGTGGGAGCCGGCTTGCTGGCGAAGGCGTCAGGTCAGATACGTCAGCGTTGAATGGCACACCCCGTTCGCCAGCAAGCCGGCTCCTACAGGTTTGCGGCGTGCGGTAAATGGGTGACCGATTCGGATCCTACAGGGACCGTTGTACTGCTACGGGGATCATGCGGTTATCCAGTATTTACTTGAACCAGCCTGTGGATAAGCTGCGGATACCGGCCTGGACCCCGCGTTGATCAAGGGATTGCGAGACTTGATCAAAAAACGTTCAGATTCAACGGCTTGTGCACAAATAGCTTGAACGAGGTTGTGGATAACCTGCGTGTGGATTGCTGCAGGCCACGCCAATCGTGGCTTGCAGTGATCTGTTCAAATATTGATCAGCGTCCGGCGCGGCGACGCATCGCCATCCAGGCGTCGGCGCTGTAGATGATCAGGCCGGCCCAGATGAACATGAAGGTGACCATGGTCGCCGGGTTCATGTGTTCGCCGAACATCAGTACGGCCAGCGACAGTACCAGTGTCGGCGCGATGTATTGCAGGAAGCCCAGGGTGGCGTAAGGCAGATGTCGTGCGGCGGCGTTGAAACACACCAGCGGCACCAGCGTCACCGGCCCGGCGGCGGCCAGCCACAGCGCTTGCGATGTGCTCCAGAACTCAGGTTGCGCGCTGTGGGCCGTAGGGTTGAACAGCAGCCAGCCAACTGCCAGCGGCACCAGAATCCAGGTTTCCACCACCAGCCCCGGCAGCGCGGCCACCGGCGCCTGTTTGCGGATCAGCCCGTAGAAGCCGAAGCTGAACGCCAGCGCCAGCGAAATCCACGGCAGGCTGCCCAGTTGCCAGACCTGCTGCGCCACGCCCACCAGCGCCAGCAGCACGGCGACCCACTGCAGCGGACGCAGCCGTTCGCGCAGCAGCACCAGGCCGAGCATCACGTTGACCAGCGGGTTGATGAAGTAACCCAGGCTGGCTTCGACCATATGGTTGTTGTTCACCGCCCACACGTAGATCAGCCAGTTGGCGGCGATCAGCGAGCCGCTGCCGGCCAGAATCGCCAGACGCCGCGGGTTGTCGCGCAACTCACGCCACCAACCCGGATGCTTCCAGACCAGTAACAGCAACGAACCGGAAATCGCCGACCAGATGGCGCGGTTGACGATGATTTCCAGAGCCGGGACTGCGGAAAGCAGCTTGAAGTAGATTGGAAACAATCCCCAGATGATGTAGGCGCTCAGGCCCAGTATGTACCCGTGGCGCGGGTTGGCAGCTTGCATGGGTGGTCCTTCGGCAAGGTGTTGTTTTAGGTGTGGCGGGTGAATGGAAAACGCATTGTGGGAGGGAGCCCTGCTCGCGAAAGCGGTGGATCAGCCGAAACAGTATCGACCGGAATGACGCCTTCGCGAGCAGGGCTCCCTCCCACAGGGCCGGTGCTGTCGGATGTATCGCAGAAGGCACCGGCAGTCGGATTTATTCAAAACAGCTTCAACGGCTCCTCGTTCAGTGCCGACAGTTGCTCGCGCAGCGCCAGCACCTGATCGCCCCAGTAACGCTCGGTGCCGAACCAGGAAAAACTCTGCGGAAACGCCGGGTCGTCCCAGCGGCGGGCCAGCCAGGCGCTGTAGTGCAGCAGGCGCAGTGCGCGCAGCGGCTCGATCAGCGCCAGTTCACGCGGGTCGAAGTCGTGGAATTCGTTGTAGCCGTCCATCAGTTCCGAGAGCTGGCTCAGACGGTCATGGCGCTCGCCGGCCAGCATCATCCAGATGTCTTGCACGGCGGGGCCCATGCGGCAGTCATCGAGGTCGACGATGTGGAAGATCTCGTCGCGGGTCATCATGTTGCCGGGGTGGCAGTCGCCGTGCATGCGGATGATCTGGTGCGGTGTGGCGGCGTAGGCGTCTTCGACACGCTTGAGCAGATCGCGGGCGACCGATTCGAACGCCGGCAGCAGGCTGCGCGGAATCACATCGTGGTCGAGCAGGTAGTTCAGCGAGTCATGGCCGAAGTTCTGCACGGCCAGTGCTTCGCGGTGCTCGAACGGGCGGGAAGCGCCCACCGCATGGATGCGCCCCAACAACTGGCCGAGGCGATACAGCTGATCCAGATTGCCCGGCTCCGGCGCACGTCCGCCGCGACGGGGAAACAGGGTGAAGCGAAAGCCTGCGTGTTCGAACAGGGTTTCACCGTTATGGACAAGCGGCGCCACCACCGGGATATCCACCTCGGCCAGCTCGGCGGTGAAGCTGTGTTCTTCGAGAATCGCTTCGTTGGTCCAGCGGTCGGGGCGGTAGAACTTGGCAATCAGCGGCTGACTGTCTTCGATACCAACCTGATAGACGCGGTTCTCGTAGCTGTTGAGGGCCAGAATGCGGGCGTCGCTGAGGAACCCGATGCTTTCGACAGCATCCAGCACCAGGTCAGGGGTCAGTGTTGCGAACGGATGGGCCATGCTTGTTCCTGCGCGCCGTCGGGCCGGTCATGGTAACGCAGGGCGGGGTAAATGAGAGGGATGTATTGGGGCCGGCTCATTGTGGGAGCGAATTTATTCGCGATTGGCCGTGACGGGCGACACAACTTCATCGCCTGACACATTGCATCGCGAATGAATTCGCTCCCACAAAAGTCATTCCGTAAGTGCATCAGGCGCCGATGATGCCGCCATCCTCACGGGTGATCACCATCACCGACGAACGGGGTTTGCCATCGGGCAGGTGCTCGGGGAAGGTCGAGCCGCCGTTTTCACCCGGGTGCTGAATGCCCACGAACAGCGCCTTGTGGTCCGGCGCGAAGCTGATGCCGGTCACCTCGCAACCCACCGGGCCGACCATGAAGCGGCGGATTTCGCCGCTGGACGGGTCGGCGCAGAGCATCTGGTTGTTGCCCATGCCGGCAAAGTCGCCGCTGTTGCTGGCGTCGCCGTCGGTGAGAATCCACAGCCGCCCGGACTTGTCGAAGCCCAGACCGTCCGGGCTGTTGAACATGTTCTGCGGGGTGATGTTGCTGGAGCCGCCCAGCGGCGTGCCGCTGTGTACACCGGGGTTGCCGGCCACCACGAACAAGTCCCAGGCGAATGCCATGGAGGCTGCGTCGGATTCATGTTCCTGCCAGCGCAGAATCTGCCCGTACTGGTTTTTCGCCCGCGGGTTCGGACCGCCCACCGGCTGGCCTTCTTCGCCGCGTTTGACGTTGTTGGTCAGCGTGCAATAGACCTGACCGTCCTTGGGGCTGACCACGATCCATTCCGGGCGGTCCATGCGCGTGGCCTTGACCACGCTGGCGGCCAGTCGCGCATGGATCAGCACTTCGGCCTGATTGGCAAAACCTGCGGCGGCATCGATGCCGTTCTTGCCGTGGCTCAGCTCGATCCATTGGCCCTGGCCTTTCGGCCGGTCCGGGTTGTTGTCACCGCCATCGAACTGCGCGACGTACAGGGTGCCGTGGTCGAGCAGATCGCGGTTGGCCTTGGGGTTCTTGTGGTCGACCTTGTCGCGGCTGATGAATTTGTAGATGAACTCGCCGCGCTCGTCGTCGCCCATGTACACCACCACACGACCGTCTTTGGTTTCGGTGATGGCAGCGTTTTCATGTTTGAAGCGGCCCAGCGCCGTGCGTTTGATCGGGGTCGATTTCGGGTCGAACGGATCGATTTCCACCACCCAGCCATGGCGGTTGAATTCGTTCGGATTCTTCGCCACGTCGAAGCGCGGGTCATGCAGGTGCCAGTTCACTTCCTTGCTGGTGGCGACCACGCCGTAGCGTTTGGTCGCAGCGTCGAACTTCGCCGCCGGATCGCTGCTGCCGAAACAGTCGGTGAAGTTCTCTTCGCAGGTCAGGTAGGTGCCCCATGGCGTCTTGCCGTTGGCGCAGTTCTGAAAGGTGCCGAGCACTTGCTTGCCGCTGCTGTCGGCGGCGGTTTTCAGCCAGTCATGGCCGGCTGCCGGGCCGCTCAGGCGAATCGGCGTGTTGCCGTGGATGCGCCGGTTGTATTTGGAGCCCTGCACGAAACGCCACTGGCCGCCTTCGCGCTTCACTTCGATGACCGACACGCCTTCGCTGGCTTGGGCCTTGTGTACGTCGGCGGCGGACTGCGGGTCTTTGCCGTGATCGAACAGGTAGCGGTAGTTGGTGTATTCGTTGTTGATCGCCATCAGTGCGCGACTGGCGTTGTCGGGGTTGTCACCGGGGAAGGTGAACAGGCTCATGCCGTCGTTGTTGTCGCCGAACTGCAGTTCCTGCGCCTTGGCTGTGCCTTTGCCGCTGGGGTCGAAAGCCGGGCCGCCAGCGTGCAGCGGCTGGCCCCAACTGATAAGCACCGAGGCCTTGTAGCCAGGCGGCAGGCTGATGCTGTCGGCGGTGGCGGCAGGGATGCTGTCGAAGCCGATCAGCGTGGCGTTGCCAGCGCTGACGCTGGCGGCCATGACGCTACGGCTGAGCAAGTTGCCACCCAGAAACATGGCCGCGCCACACAGGGCGCCAGCGCTGATAAAGCCACGGCGGGTCAGGCCCACCTCGCTGTGCGATACAAGCGTTTCGAGGTCGGTGGGCTGATGTTCTTCTAATGGTTTCATCACGGGCTTCCTGCGGTTTTGGCAGAAAACCTTATTCAGCGTGGATGACGCTATTGTGTCCGCAGGATGACTCCGGAAACGTCTCGCAACACCCGCTCGCGTGTGGTTACAACGGTGTGCCGATCAACACGTAGGACGGCGCGAACTGCACTTTAACGTCGCTGCCGACCTTGAGTTTCAAGGCTTTGAGCTGATCCTGCTCGGCCAGGGCGCACAGGGTCTGACGGCTTGGCAGGCCGATTCTGACCTCGCTCGGGCCGTCGTCGGCGTCGAGAATTTCCTCGATTTTTCCGCTGAGGCAATTGTGTCCAGTTGTTGCGGGCTGGTCGGGGGGCAGCAATTCCAGCCAGCTCGCCTTGATCAGCGCAAACACGTCTGTGCCTGGCTCCAGCTCCAGGCGCTGGGTGCTGTCGTGAGTGATTTGTGCCTCGATGGACAGACCGCCGGCCAGTTGCAGACCGATCATGTCGTTGCGCCCAAACGGCATGATGCTGGCGACCTGACCATGCAATTGGTTGCGCGCGCTGGTGCGCAGCATCAGGCGGCTGAGCAGGGCCAGATCGCTGGATTCTTCCGGGGTTTCCAGCAGTTGCGTTTGTAGCGCCTGCAAGCGCTGGTACAGACGCAACACCCGTTCGCCTTCTTCCGACAACCGCGCGCCGCCGCCGCCACGGCCGCCAACGCTGCGCTCGACCAGTGGTTTCTGCGCCAGGTTGTTCAATTCGTCGATGGCATCCCACGCCGCCTTGTAGCTCAGGCCCGCGCTTTTTGCCGCGCGGGTGATCGAGCCCTGTTCGGCAATATGCTGCAACAGCGCAATGCGGTGGGGACGGCGAACCATGTGCTGAGTAAGGGACGGCGGTAGGGACATGTCGGACAGTTTTTGATCAGTGGACTTGGGGGCGGAGTGTAAGCCAAAAAGCAAAGGTGATGCGGAGCCGCAACGTCCCTGTAGGAGCGTGGCTTGTCCCGCGACCGGCGGGGAACCCGTCGTAAAACCGCCAAACACGGTACATCAGACAGACTGCATTCGATGACTTTACGACTGCTTCGCAGCCGGTCGCGGGACAAGCCACGCTCCTACAGTTGATTGCGAATTCACCCTCCCGGCTTCGGCGTGCGCGCCAGGCAATAGACGTCGACCTTGCGTGCTCCCGCGTTTATCAACAACCGGGCCAGTGCATCGGCGGTGGCGCCGGTGGTGAGCACGTCGTCAATCAGGGCGATATGCCGGCCCTCTATCGCCTCGGGTTGAACGACAGCGAAGGCGTCGCGCAGGTTGCGTTTGCGCGCCTTGGCGTTGAGGCCCTGTTGGGCCGGAGTGTTCTTGAGCCGTTGCACGGCGCGTTCCTGCACCGGCAACTGCAATTGCTCGCCAAGCCAGTGGGCGAGCATCGCCGCCTGGTTGTAACCGCGCTGGCGCATTCTCTGCCGCGCCAGTGGCACCGGAATCAATATATCGGGGCGTGGTAGCCCCTGCTCAAAGCGATCCTGCAGATGCTGCCCCAGCAATTCGCCGAGCAAGCGCCCCAGCGGCCATTTGCCCTGATGTTTGAAGCGTGTGACCAGCGCGTCGATGGGGAAGTCGTAAAGCCACGGTACGACCACCTCGTTGAACGCCGGAGGCTGGCGAGTGCAGTGCGCGCAGGTCAGGCCGGACATCGGCAAGGGCAGGGCGCAGTGTTCGCAGCAGTCCATCAGCCACGGCAATTCGCTCTCGCAGGGCGTGCAGATCGGGGTGGGTGAATCGGTCTGTTCATCGCACAGCAAACAGTTTTGTATGTTTTTTAACCAGATGTAAACCTGAGCTTCGTTGTGTGGTTGACAGCGCATGCCTCTTCCTTAACTATGCCGAACATCCGTGTAGTGCCTGTGGACTTTGCGGTTCTGCCGATGAGCGAACTGCCCGGGCACTTGCCAAGAAAACACCAAGGAGCCGCTTATGAGCGCCAGCATCAATGCCACTTTGCGTCACGACTGGACCTTAGCCGAGGTCAAGGCGCTGTTTGAACAGCCCTTCAATGACCTGCTGTTTCAGGCGCAAACCGTGCATCGTGCTCATTTCGACGCCAACCGCGTTCAGGTCTCCACGTTGCTGTCGATCAAGACCGGCGCCTGCCCGGAAGACTGCAAGTACTGCCCGCAGTCCGGCCACTACAACACCGGTCTGGAAAAAGAAAAGCTGATGCAGGTCCAGCAGGTGCTGGAAGAGGCCGCCCGCGCCAAGGCTATCGGTTCGACCCGTTTCTGCATGGGCGCGGCGTGGAAACACCCGTCGGCCAAAGACATGCCGTACGTGCTGGAGATGGTCAAAGGCGTGAAAGCGCTGGGCCTGGAAACCTGCATGACCCTCGGTCGCCTGGACATGGATCAGACCAAGGCACTGGCTGATGCCGGCCTGGACTACTACAACCACAACCTCGACACCTCGCCGGATTTCTACACCAGTATCATCACCACCCGCACCTACAGTGAGCGTCTGCAGACTCTGGCTTACGTGCGTGATGCCGGCATGAAGATTTGCTCCGGCGGCATCCTCGGCATGGGCGAGTCGCTGGACGACCGCGCCAACCTGCTGATCCAGTTGGCCAACCTGCCGGAGCATCCGGAGTCGGTGCCGATCAACATGCTGGTGAAAGTGGCTGGCACGCCGCTGGCGAATGCCGAAGACGTCGATCCGTTCGATTTCATCCGCATGCTGGCCGTGGCGCGCATCCTGATGCCGAAATCCCACGTGCGCCTGTCCGCTGGCCGTGAAGCCATGAACGATCAGATGCAGGCCCTGGCGTTCTTCGCCGGCGCCAACTCGATCTTCTACGGCGAGAAACTGCTGACCACCGCCAACCCGCAGGCCGACAAGGACATGCAGCTGTTCTCGCGTCTGGGCATCCAGCCGGAAGCCCGTGAAGAACACTCCGACGAAGTTCACCAGGCCGCCATCGAGCAGGCACTGGTCGAGCAGAAGAGCAGCGAGATGTTCTACGACGCGGCGGTCTGATTTCCCCGCCTGACACTCAACATGTGGCATGCACAGTAACTGTAGGAGTGAGCTTGCTCGCGATTGAGGTGTGTCAGTCACCTTATGTGTGACAGACAGATATCAATCGCGAGCAAGCTCACTCCTACAGGGAAATGCTTACTGCATCTGATCCGAGGCCTGCATGTCTTTCGATCTGAGCGCACGTCTCGCTGCCCGTCGCGCCGAACATCTCTATCGCCAGCGTCCGCTGCTGCAAAGCCCGCAAGGCCCCGAAGTGGTAGTCGACGGCAAGCCGTTGCTGGCGTTCTGCAACAACGACTACATGGGTCTGGCCAATCACCCCGAGGTCATCGCCGCGTGTAAAACCGGCGCCGAGCGTTGGGGTGTCGGTGGCGGTGCGTCGCATCTGGTGATCGGCCACAGCACGCCGCACCACGAACTGGAAGAAGCGTTGGCCGAGTTCACCGGCCGCCCGCGTGCGCTGCTGTTTTCCAATGGCTACATGGCCAACCTCGGCACGGTCACGGCGTTGGTCGGGCAGGGTGACACGGTGCTTGAAGACCGGCTCAACCACGCGTCGTTGCTGGACGCCGGTCTGCTGAGCGGTGCGCGTTTTTCCCGTTATCTGCACAACGACCCGGATAGCCTGCGCAGCCGCCTGGAAAAATCGGTGGGCGATACGCTGGTGGTCACCGACGGCGTGTTCAGCATGGACGGCGATATCGCCGACCTGCCGACCCTGGCGAGTGTGGCGAAAGCCAACGGTGCCTGGATGATGGTCGACGACGCCCATGGCTTCGGCCCGTTGGGCGCCAACGGTGCCGGCATCGTCGAGCATTTCGGGCTGAGCATGGAGGACGTGCCGGTGCTGATCGGCACGTTGGGCAAGTCGTTCGGCACGGCGGGCGCCTTTGTCGCTGGTAGTGAAGAACTGATCGAAACCCTGATCCAGTTCGCCCGCCCGTATATCTACACCACCAGCCAGCCACCTGCGCTGGCCTGCGCCACCCTGAAAAGTCTGGAATTGCTGCGCCGCGAACACTGGCGTCGCGAGCATCTGGCGAGTCTGATCAAGCAGTTCCGTAGCGGTGCCGAGGCCCTGGGCCTTGAGTTGATGGACAGCTTCACGCCGATCCAGCCGATCCTCATCGGCAGCAGTGACCGCGCCTTGCGCCTGTCGCAGATGCTGCGAGAGCGCGGGTTGATGGTCACGGCGATTCGTCCGCCGACCGTTCCGGCCGGCAGTGCGCGTCTGCGTGTGACCCTGTCCGCCGCCCACAGCGAGGCCCAGGTGCAGCTATTGTTGGAAGCTCTGGAGCAGTGTTATCCACAGCTGGGCGAGGAGTCGGAGCATGCGTGACCGTTTGATCCTGTTGCCGGGCTGGGGCCTGGGCGTTTCTCCGCTGGAGCCGCTGGCCGCTGCGTTGCGCGGGCTGGACGAACACCTGCGGGTCGAGATCGAACCGCTGCCGGACCTGGACAACGACAACCTCGACGACTGGCTCGACGAGCTCGACGCGACCTTGCCGGACAACGCCTGGCTGGGTGGCTGGTCGCTGGGTGGCATGCTCGCCGCCGAACTGGCCGCACGCCGGGGCGAGCGCTGCTGTGGTCTGGCTACCTTTGCCAGCAACGTCTGCTTCGTCGCTCGCAGCCAGTGGCCGAACGCAATGGCACAAACCGATTTCGACGCTTTTATCGCCGGTTGCAAGGCCGACCCCGACACCACCCTCAAGCGTTTCAGCCTGCTTTGCGTGCAGGGCGCCGAAGAGCCGCGTGCGCTGTCGCGCCAGCTCAAGGCCGGCGCGCCCCATGGCACCAGCAGTGGCCTGATCGAAGGCCTGAAGTTGCTGGAACAGATGGACACCCGCTCGGCGCTGCAGGCGTATCGCGGTCCGCAACTGCATCTGTTTGGTGGCCTCGATGCGCTGGTGCCCGCAGAAGCGTCGGCGGATCTGCTCAATCTGCTGCCCGATATCGAAGTCGGCGTGATCGAACAGGCCAGCCATGCGTTCATCCTGGAAAACCCCCACGGTGTCGCGGCGGCGGTCCAGGCGTTTCTACATGAGTCCGGTGATGACTGATCTTTCCCACTGTGCGGTGCTGAAGGCCGTGAAACAGCAACAGGCAACTCCCCAGGGCCATCTGCCTGACAAGCGTCAGGTGGCAGCCTCTTTCTCCAAGGCGGCGGCCAGCTACGACAGCGTCGCCGACTTGCAGCGTGCGGTCGGCAGCGAGCTGCTGTCGCGTCTGCCGACCACACTGACGCCTGCGCGCTGGCTCGATCTGGGCAGCGGCACCGGTTATTTCAGCCGGGCATTGGCCGAACGTTTTGTCGGCAGTGAAGGGCTGGCGCTGGACATCGCCGAAGGCATGTTGCGCCACGCCCGTCCGCTGGGCGGCGCGAGCCATTACGTGGCCGGCGATGCGGAAAATCTGCCGCTGCGTGATGCCAGCGTCGATCTGATGTTTTCCAGCCTTGCCGTGCAGTGGTGCTCGGATTTCTCGGCCGTGCTGGCCGAGGCCGGGCGGGTGCTGCAACCGGGTGGCGTGTTCGCGTTCGCCAGCCTGTGCGTCGGCACGCTCTATGAGCTGCGCGACAGCTGGCAGGCGGTGGACGGCATGGTTCACGTCAACCGCTTCCGCGAGTTTGCCGATTATCAGCAACTGTGCGCCGCCAGCGGCCTGCAGGTGCGCAGCCTCGACGTGCTGCCCCATGTGTTGCATTACCCGGACGTGCGCAGCCTGACCCATGAACTCAAGGCACTCGGCGCGCACAACATCAATCCGGGGCGTCCGGGCGGCCTGACCGGCCGTGCTCGGATTCAGGCGTTGATCGAGGCTTATGAAGGGTTCCGCCAGGAAAACGGCCTGCCAGCGACCTATCAAGTGGTCTATGCGGTGCTGGAAAAACCGGCGAATGTTTAATTAATGAACCGTCAAACAGCCAAAGTTCTGACGGGGGCTATAGTTGAGTGGGCAATAGTTTGAAATATCTGAACGGATGGTCGCCAAGATGAGTGCTGCGTATTTCATCGCGGGAACCGACACCGATGTGGGCAAGACCACCATTGCCACAGGGCTGCTGTATGCGGCGCGACAATCCGGACTGAGTACCGCTGCGGGCAAGCCGGTGGCGTCGGGCTGCGACGTCAAACCCAAGGGCTTGCGCAATCCCGATGCGGTCGCGCTGCGCGCCGAGTGTTCGATTCCGCTGACCTACAACGAGGTCAACCCGGTCGCGTTCGAGCCGGCCATCGCCCCGCATCTGGCGGCGCGCGAGGCGGGTGTCGCGCTGACCGTGAATTCTCTGCTCGCGCCGATGCAGCACATCCTCGCCAAACAGGCCGACTTCACTCTGATCGAAGGCGCAGGTGGCTGGCGCGTGCCGCTGGCCGATCAGGCCAATCTGTCGGATTTGGCGATTGCCCTCAAGCTGCCGGTGATTCTGGTGGTGGGCGTGCGCCTGGGCTGCATCAGCCATGCGCTGCTGTCGGCTGAAGCGATTGCCAATGATGGTCTGCAACTGGCCGGCTGGGTCGCCAACGTCATCGACCCGAAGACTGCGCGTCTGGAAGAAAACCTCGCCACTCTCGCCGAACGGCTGCCGGCACCGTGTCTGGGCCGCGTGCCGCACATGAAGAAAGCCACCGCCGAGATGGTGGCCGAGCATCTGCACCTGGAGTTGCTGGACTGACGGCGGCGCTCTTTCTGTAGCCGTCTGGCTTGCCGGCGGTCGCGCCTTCGGGATTGTCGCCGCTGGCAAGCCATGCTGCTACGGAGCCTTTGCCCGCCCTGTAGGAGCGCGCTTGCCCGCGATTGCGACTTCGTAGGAGTGAGCTTGCTCGCGATGGCGGTGTATCAGCCATCACGTCTGTGGCTGACGGAAAGGCATCGCGAGCAAGCTCACTCCTACAGTTCATGTACCAGAGCAGCTTTCAGATGTGCGCCACCGCACACTTCCGGCCACCGACTGCGGCGACGTCAGACTGAAAGGCGTATGGTCAATCTCTGGCAGTCGCTCGGGCCTCTCTATTGGAAGGCCTTGTGCCATTATGGTTTTTGACGGGCGTTTTCCCGTCGTGTCTGTTTCAATGGCGGCTGTTCGTTTTATGAACAGAGGAATGTGGTCATGCAAATCTCACTGAGCAACACGCTGTATCCGGGCCTGAGTGCCATTCAGGTCGGCCAGGATCGTGTCGATCAGGCAGCTACGCAGCTGGCCAGCCCGGCAACCGAAGTGTCCGGTCGCAGCCAGTCTTCCGATTTCCAGCTTGAGCGTCTGCGTTCGGTCGAACGCCCTGACCGTTCGGACCTCGCCACCAACGTGGTCGAGATGGCCGAAGGCAAGGCTCAGGTGCAGGCCGGCGTCAAAGTCGAAAAAGCCAGCGACGAAATGCTCGGCACGCTGATCGACACCTACGCCTGATTGTTTCCCCCTTCACGTGCGCTTCGGCGCACGTCGAAATCTGCTGTGCTCCCCTCCTGAATAACGCCCTATCAGCCGACCGAATCGCGGCCTTTCTGCGGCTGTTTTGTCGTCTCGCTCAACTAGACTCAACGCTGTCAGCTCAGCCGTTGCCTGCGCTGCGGGGCTTGGCCTGCGCGGCATTCACGTTGTCGATGATGAAAGGTTCGTGACGCACCCTTGACAACACGCGGGGCGTAAACGTATGTTTCAAACACGTGTTTGATCGCCGGACAGACAACAACACCGGTGGCAAGGGGTGCGCCCCGACAGTGACCGCAGGGTCATTCCATTCAAGGATTCATCAGCAGAGGTTTATCGCTATGCCTGACTACAAGGCCCCCTTGCGTGATATTCGCTTCGTTCGTGACGAACTGCTCGGCTACGAAGCGCACTATCAGAGTCTGCCAGACTGCCAGGACGCCACGCCTGACATGGTCGACGCCATTCTCGAAGAGGGCGCCAAGTTCTGTGAGCAGGTACTGGCACCGCTGAACCGTGTGGGTGACACCGAAGGCTGCACCTGGAGCGAGTCCGGCGTGAAAACCCCGACCGGCTTCAAGGAAGCCTACAAGCAGTTCGTCGAAGGCGGCTGGCCAAGCCTGGCCCATGACGTTGCGCACGGCGGTCAGGGCCTGCCTGAGTCGCTGGGTCTGGCGGTCAGCGAAATGGTCGGCGAAGCCAACTGGTCGTGGGGCATGTACCCAGGCCTGTCCCATGGCGCAATGAACACCATCTCCGAGCACGGTACCCCCGAGCAGCAAGAGGCTTATCTGACCAAGCTGGTGTCCGGCGAATGGACCGGCACCATGTGCCTGACCGAACCGCATTGCGGCACCGACCTGGGCATGTTGCGCACCAAGGCCGAACCACAGGCCGACGGTTCCTACAAAGTCTCCGGCACCAAGATCTTCATTTCGGCTGGCGAACACGACATGGCCGACAACATCGTCCACATCGTGCTGGCCCGCCTGCCTGATGCCCCGGCTGGCACCAAAGGCATTTCGCTGTTCATCGTGCCGAAGTTCCTGCCGAATGCCGAAGGCGGCGTCGGTGAGCGCAACGCGGTGAGCTGCGGTTCCATCGAACACAAGATGGGCATCCACGGCAACGCCACCTGCGTGATGAACTTCGACGGTGCCACCGGCTACCTGATCGGCCCGCCGAACAAAGGCCTGAACTGCATGTTCACCTTCATGAACACCGCACGTCTGGGCACCGCGCTGCAAGGTCTGGCCCACGCCGAAATCGGCTTCCAGGGTGGTCTGAAATACGCTCGCGAGCGTCTGCAGATGCGTTCCCTGACCGGCCCGAAAGCCCCGGAAAAAGCCGCTGACCCGATCATCGTCCACCCGGACGTGCGTCGCATGCTGCTGACCATGAAGGCCTTCGCCGAAGGTAACCGCGCGATGGTGTACTTCACTGCCAAGCAGGTCGACATCGTCAAATACAGCGACGACGCCGAAGCCAAGAAACAGGCGGATGGCCTGCTGGCGTTCATGACCCCGATCGCCAAGGCGTTCATGACCGAAGTCGGTTTCGAGTCGGCCAACCACGGCGTGCAGATCTACGGCGGCCACGGCTTCATTTCCGAGTGGGGCATGGAGCAGAACGTTCGCGACAGCCGCATCTCCATGCTGTACGAAGGTACCACTGGCGTTCAGGCCCTCGACCTGCTGGGCCGTAAAGTCTTGATGACCCAGGGCGAAGCGCTGAAGGGCTTCACCAAGATCGTTCACAAGTTCTGCCAGGCGCAGGAAGGCAACGAAGCGGTCAGCGAGTTCGTCGCTCCGCTGGCGGCGTTGAACAAGGAATGGGGCGAGCTGACCATGAAAGTGGGCATGGCCGCCATGAAGGACCGTGAAGAAGTCGGTGCCGCTTCGGTGGATTACCTGATGTTCTCCGGCTACGCCTGCCTGGCCTACTTCTGGGCCGATATGGCCCGTGTCGCTGCCGAAAAACTGGCTGCCGGCACCAGCGAAGAAGCCTTCTACACCGCCAAGTTGCAGACCGCGCGCTTCTACTTCCAGCGCATCCTGCCGCGCACCCGCACTCACGTTGCGGCCATGCTGTCGGGCGCGAGCAACCTGATGGACATGAACGAAGAGCACTTCGGCCTGACTCACTGAGTCACCTGAGCGCTGCACTGAAAACCGCCTGCCCTTTACGGGGCCGGCGGTTTTTTTATGGGCAACACACAATTTTCCTTTGTAGGAGCCGGGCTTGTCCCGCGACCGGCGGGGAACCCGTCGTAAAGTCTGGCAGACCCTGTCTGTAAGGCACGCCGCGTGCTCAGGGCTTACTGCCGCTTCGCGCCAGGTCGCTGGACAAGCCCGGCTCCTACAGGGGCGAAGGGCACAAAAACAGTGACCTATCTCACATTTTTCACTCATCAAATCTGTTACGCGGCCGATAAAGGCACAATGCCATTTGATTTGAACTCGCTTCATCCGGGTAGGAGATCTTCCTCTTGCTGCGCCCTTCCGCTGCACGACTCAGCCATTTTTTACCGTCCCTGGCGTTGTTCTTCGCCGGGCTCGCGGCTGCGTATGTAAAGGACCTCAACGTATTCTTCACCTCGCTGTTCAACGTGCTGCCAACGTTGGTTCTGCTGCTGGGTGGCGCCTATTGCGGCGTCTACAAACGCCAGCGCGAACTGTTTCTGATGGTCACGGTGTACATCGCCTATTTTCTGCTCGACACCCAGACCGACTTCTACCGTGATAACGGCAAAGTGCGTGAAGACGCCGCCGTGGTGTTCCACCTGTGTTGCCTGCTGTTACCGGTGATGTATGGCCTGTTTGCGGCCTGGGAAGAGCGCACGCACCTGTTTCAGGACATGGTGGCGCGGCTCGCGGTGCTGGTGGCCGTGGGCAGTGTGGCGCTGGGCATGGAACAGAGCTTTCCGGTGGAACTGCTGGCGTGGCTGGCGGACATCCGCTGGCCGGCGCTGCACGGCGAATGGATGAGCCTGATCCAGCTGTCTTACGCGACCTTCCTGATTGCCTTCGCGGTGCTGATCACCCAGTACCTGCGCAAGCCGCGTCCGCTGCACGCCGCGCAACTGGTGGGTCTGCTCGGCCTGTTCTGGGCCTTGCCGAAAACCTTCATCCTGCCGTTCACCCTGAACATCATGTGCAGCCAGGTGATGCTGATGATTGCTGCAGGCGTCGCCCATGAAGCCTATCAAATGGCTTTCCGTGACGAGCTGACCGGTCTGCCTGGGCGCCGCGCGCTCAACGAGCGCATGCAGCGGCTGGGGCGCAACTACGTGCTGGCGATGACTGATGTCGACCACTTCAAGAAATTCAACGACACCCACGGCCACGATGTCGGTGACCAGGTGCTGCGTCTGGTGGCCAGCAAGCTGTCGAAGATCACCAACGGCGGTGGCCGCGCCTATCGCTACGGCGGTGAGGAGTTCGCCATCGTGTTCGCCGCCAAGACCCTCGAAGAGTGCATGCCGCATCTGGAGGTGATTCGCGAGGTCATCGCCAATTACCCGATCCACCTGCGCAATCAGGAAAACCGCCCGCAGGACGACCAGCAGGGGCGTCAGCGCCGTGCCGCTTCCCAGGCTTCCACGGTGTCGGTGACCATCAGTATCGGCGTCGCCGAGCGTCAGCCCGAGCACCGCAACCCGGAAGAAGTGCTCAAGGCCGCCGACCAGGCGTTGTACGCCGCCAAGGGCGCCGGGCGCAACTGCGTGATCGCCTACGGCCAGACCGCCAAGCGCGGGGCCGTACGCATGGCAGCCGCCAGCTGATCTAACCTTCAATTCCTGTCCCAACGAGGCCTTCAGAACTGTCTGAAGGCCTTGTTCTGCCTGGCTGTCGCTTGTGACTTAATGTGTCTGCATGGTCACGCCTTGACCCTATGTGTCACAAATGGTGTTCCTGTACACTCGGGTTCATTGACACATCGCGCCGCAAATTGGATGCGGCGTTCCTTTTCCGGGTTATCTGCTGCCGTTTGCGAGGTTTGCCATGGCTGAGTACAAAGCACCTGTGCGCGATATGCGTTTCGTCCTCAACGAAGTGTTCGAAGCCCCTGCCGCCTGGGCCGGGTTGCCCGAGCTGGCGGAGACGGTGGACGCCGACACGGTCGACGCCATCCTTGAAGAGGCCGGCAAGGTCAACGGCAAGTCCGTGGCGCCGCTGAGCCGGGCTGCCGACGAAGAAGGCTGCCACTGGAAAGACACTGTGGTGACCACGCCGGCCGGTTTCGTCCAGGCCTACAAGACCTACGCCGAAGGTGGCTGGGTGGGCGTGGGCGGCAACCCTGAGTTCGGCGGCATGGGCATGCCCAAGGCGGTGTCGGCCCAGGTCGAGGAAATGGTCAACTCCTCAAGTCTGGCTTTCGGCCTGTATCCGATGCTGACAGCCGGTGCCTGTGTGTCGATCAATGCCCACGCCAGCGAAGCGCTGAAGGCGACGTATCTGCCGAACATGTACGCCGGTATCTGGGCCGGTTCCATGTGCCTGACGGAAGCCCACGCCGGCACTGACCTGGGGATCATCCGCACCAAGGCCGAGCCGCAGGTCGACGGGTCCTACAAGATCAGTGGCACCAAGATTTTCATTACCGGCGGCGAACACGACCTGACCGAGAACATCATTCACCTGGTGCTGGCCAAACTGCCGGATGCCCCGGCGGGGCCGAAAGGCATTTCGCTGTTCCTGGTGCCGAAATTCCTGGTCAACGACGACGGCAGCCTGGGCGCGCGCAACACCGTGTCCTGCGGCTCTATCGAGCACAAGATGGGCATTCAGGCCTCGGCCACCTGCGTGATGAACTTCGATCAGGCCGAAGGCTATCTGGTTGGTGAGCCGAATAAGGGCCTGGCGGCGATGTTCACCATGATGAACTACGAGCGTCTGGGCGTCGGCATTCAGGGCCTGGCTTCCGGCGAACGCTCTTATCAGAACGCCATCGAGTACGCCCGTGAACGCCTGCAAAGCCGTGCGCCGACCGGTGCGCAGTCGAAAGACACCATCGCCGACCCGATCATCGTTCACCCGGACGTGCGGCGCATGCTGCTGACCATGAAAGCGCTGAACGAAGGCGGCCGCGCCTTTTCCACCTACGTGGCGATGCAACTGGACACCGCCAAATACAGCGAAGACGCCCAAGTACGTGAGCGTGCCGATGCGCTGGTAGCGCTGCTGACCCCGGTAGCCAAGGCGTTTCTCACCGACATGGGCCTGGAAACCACGGTGCACGGCCAGCAGATTTTCGGCGGCCATGGCTACATTCGCGAGTGGGGTCAGGAACAACTGGTGCGTGACGTGCGCATCACCCAGATCTACGAAGGCACCAACGGCATCCAGGCGCTGGACCTGATGGGGCGCAAGGTGGTTGCCAGCGGCGGTGCGTTCTACCGAATCTTCTCCGAGGAAGTGCGTGAGTTCATCGCCGCGAACGACGGCGCACTGGCTGAGTTCACCAAGCCGCTGAGTGCCGCGCTGACGTCACTGGACGAACTGACGGAGTGGGTGCTGGATCGCGCTCGCAGCAACCCGAACGAAATCGGTGCTGCCTCCGTCGAATACCTGCACGTATTCGGTTACACCGCGTATGCCTACCTGTGGGCGAAGATGGCGAAAGCGGCACTGGGCAAGGAATCGCAGGAGGATTTCTACGCCAGTAAACTGGGTACGGCACGTTTCTACTTCGCACGTCTGCTACCGCGGATTCATTCCCTTGCGGCGTCGGTCAAGGCGGGCAGCGAGTCCCTGTATTTGCTGGACGCAACGCAATTTTGAGCTGAATCGGTCGTGTAAGCATTTGCTTACACGACGTGCCGACATTTCGCCTCTATCGCGTTAATGGATCCAAGATTAATCTAGCTGCATGGACGTCGCGCAGGATGCGCAAACAGACAACAGGGACACGTAAGGAATGCCTGCCAGGGAGGTGGGGCGAAAGGGAAGTCAAAAGGGAAACAGTCTGGAAAACCTCGCTTCGGCGGGGTTTTCTTTTATGGGCGCTTTTTATTTCCGATCCTGCAACTCGCCCGGCAGCGCCGCCTGCGGATTGACCACCTCATCCAGCACCGAACGCAGCAACTCCAAAGTGGCCTGCTGTCGCTGCGCATCGCGATAGACCAGCCCCACTTGCAGCGGCACACGCGGCTCGCTCAGCGGCTTCCAGAGCAAATCCTCATTCCCGTCCTGAAGATCCTGCGCGCGACCTGGTAGCACCGTCGCTAGCCTGGTGTGGGCGAGGCTGTCGAGAATCCCCGCCATGTTGTTCAGCTCGGCCTGAACGTGGGGGCGTCGACCGAGGTTGCTCAACTGGTTCTGCCAGATCTGCCGCACCTGGTATTCCTCACCCAGCAACAGCATCGGCAGTTCAGCGGCCTGACTCATCGAGACTTTTTTGAATTCCCGCAACGGGTGGCTCTTGTGGATGACCAGCTTCAGTTCATCTTCGTACAGCAGCACGCCGTGCAGGCCTGGCTGGCGCGGCGGTAGATAACTGATGCCGACGTCCAGCGAGCCATTGAGCAAGCGCCGTTCGATTTCCATCCCGCTCAGTTCGTAGATCTGCACCACCAGATGCGGCTGGGCTTTGTGCACCCGGTCGAGCATCTGCGGGACCATGCTGGAATGCACCGTCTGCAGCACGCCGATGGCGAGGGTGCGTTGCGATTGCCCCTTGAAGTTGCGCAAGGCGTCGCGCGCCCGTTGCATCCCCTCAAGCAGCGGCACGGCATGGTTGTACAGCGTGTGGGCGGCGAGGGTCGGCAGCAGGCGCTTACTGCTGCGCTCGAACAGGGTGACATCGAGGCTGTGTTCCAACAGACGGATCTGCTGCGACAACGCCGGTTGCGACAGCGAAAGGCGCTCGGCAGCGCGTCCTACATGGCCTTCTTCATAGACCGCGACGAAATAACGCAGTTGGCGGAAATCCATAAGTGTTTCTTATCGAAATGGCTGGAAAATCGAAATGGCTGTTTTGTCCGACGAGACATAGTCTACCCCCAACTCACAAGGGTTACAGGGTCATACAGCGCAATGAACAGTGTCCATGTCGGTAGTGTTTGCATAGGTAAAGCGAAAAATCCGTATCAAGGATGGATCGGCGATATCAATAAGCACTGCCTGGATCTGCTTCTGTCGTTGTGGGAGATGCGCCCATGAACCTGTTGAAACTGCTGCGCAGCGCGACCGACGACGCCCCTGTTGCCGATCACGGCACCTTGTTGTCGCCCTTGCAGCGCCTGTGCGAACGCACCGGCAGTGATCAGGGTGGCTTTTTCGTTGATGAACACGGGGCATTCACCGGGGCCATGAGCCTGGCGCGGCAATGGGGCCAGGTTCATCGTCATGGCGCCTGCGGCGTCGTGGTGGCCAGCGGCGGCCGTTTCGATGGACTGCTCGAATCGATGGCGACCGACTTCTGCCGCGTGCCGTTCAACGACCTGGCGGCGCTGGAAGCCGCAGTTGATTCACGCACCGTGCTGGTGGTGCTGGAGCCGATCCAGCGTGGCGCCGTGGTCAGCCCGGCGTCCCAGGCCTACATGCTAGGCGTGGAAAAACTCTGCCGTGCCCTGAACATCCTGCTGGTGCTCAACGAAGCCCGTGGCGCGTTCAGTCAGAACGGCCGTCTGCTGTGTGAAGACAGCTACGGCGTGAATGCCGATATCGTCGTGCTGGGCGACCACTCCAACCGCAGCCCACGCAGTTCGGCGCTGTTGGCGCGCGGTCAGGCCTGCATCTCGCCGATTGAAGATCTGCCCGGTTGCGTACAGCTTCCGGCGTCGCCACAACCCGCCCGCGCCTCTGGCATTTCGCGACCACAACGTGAACTCGCGCCGAGGGGGCTGATGGCGTAACCCCGTTTTTGCTTTGCCCTGATACCGTCTTGCGTTATTTACGCTTCGCCCTGCACCGACCCCCTTGGTGCGGGGCGATTTTTTTTGCTGGTCGGTAATGGCCTGATGATGTCTGTTACGGAACCCCTGAAATCGGCCAGGGTCGATTGGATGTCTGGCCTTGACGGCCATCTTTCCATCAGGAGCCTCACCCATGGACTTCATCCGCATCCTTGTCGCCATTCTGTTGCCACCCTTGGGCGTGTTCCTGCAAGTCGGTTTCGGCGGCGCTTTCTGGCTGAATATTCTGCTGACGCTGTTGGGTTATTTCCCGGGGATCATTCATGCGGTGTACATCATCGCCAGTCGTAAATGATGTGACGTGTCGTTGTGCGCTTGCGCGACGGCTTCGGGTCTGTGTCTGGATGAACGCGTTCCCCTTGTAGGAGCTGGCTTGCCCTGCGAGCGCGCCGGGGTCGCGTCCGACCGAAGTCGTCGTAAATCCTGTGCACTCGGTGTGTCTAGCGGATTGCTGGTCTGCTGACGCAACCCTGTTTCGCCTCACGGCGAGTTACTTGGAAAAGCCCCCCTCTCTGTTTCAAGAACAGCCAAAGGCTCTTATCCCCGCCATACGGTGCCTCGCCTAGGCTCGGCACGCCCGCACTCCGGCAATGCTCCGTGGGCCCGCCGCGAATGGGCCATCCATGGGCCACGCAGCTCTCGCGACATCCTGTCGCTAGGCCCATTCCACATCGCCTGCGTTCGGCCTTCTGGAACGGGGCCCCAAGATCAAAAGCCAGATCAACAGCCGGCGACATACAAATGCCCTGTGGGAGCGGGCTTGCCCGCGAAGGCGTCCGCGAGATCGCCACCGCCGGCAAGCCGGGCTGCTACGGATCCGTAGACACCGCTGTTTTTGCTTCTGGCCACAGGCCGTGGGAGGGAGCCCTGCTCGCGATGGCGGTGGGGCAGACGACAGCGCATTGTCCGGATTGACGCTTTCGCGAGCAGGGCTCCCTCCCACGGATGTTTGGTGGTTGTCGGATTTGGTCTTGGCAACACAATCTGCAGAGCCCCTGCAAAACCTGTGGGAGGGATCCGAGGTCACGAGGGTCGCGAAAGCGGTCTGCCTGACACACCAAACTCGCCGGCAAGCCGGACTGCTTGCAGCTCTTTTGCGAGTGGATTGCTGTAATCCTGGACGGAGTGCTGTGTTCAGCTTCCGGTGTGATCTCAACTCCTCTACATTTCAAGACCGCAGTTTGGGGTAGGGATGTAAGACATGGATGTGGCGTTGGGGCTGATGGCGGCATTGTTTTGGGGTGGAACAGATTTTCTGGTCGGAGTGAACGCTCGCGCGGTCGGAGTCAAGCGGGCGGTGTATTTCGGTCAGGGGCTGGGATTTCTGATCATGTGCGTACTGCTGCTTTGCTACCCGGCTTTTATCCGCGGATCGCTTTTGGTCCCGTGGCCTGTCTGGTGGCTGGGTGTGCTGGCGTCGCTGTTTACGGTGAGCGGTGCATTGGCACTATCCAAGGCCTTTGCGCTGGGCAAAGCTTCTATCGTTGCGCCATTGGTTACGTCTTACGGGGTCTTCACAACGCTGTTGTCATGGGGCAGCGGTGAGCGGATATCTTCCGTTCAGTTATTGTTGATCGGCGTATGTGTTCTGGGCGTCGTGCTGTCGAGCCTTTCAAGAGCCGAAGATGGAAACGTCAAGCGCCACAACGGTCGAGCCGTCGTGTACGCATTGATGGCGGCACTGTTGTATGGCTCAAGCTTCTGGGTGCAGGGGCGCTACACCTTGCCGGCACTTGGACCGGTGATCATGCTCTGGCTGGGTTATCTGGTCGGACTCATCGTGCTTTCCACTATGGTTTTCCAGATCAAGGAAGGCATGAAACTGCCACCTGCCCGAGCCGGTATGACGCTGATTGCGGCAAGCCTGCTGAATCTGGGTGGTTTCTCGGCATTTTCCTATGGCGCGATGATGGGGTCGGTGTCTGTAGTCACGATCATCAGCACGTTATCGGGAGGCATTGCAGCAGTGTTGGGCTATCTGTTCTTCAAAGAGCGCTTGAGCGGCCTGCAGGTCAGTGGGGTGACTCTGGTGCTGATAGCGGCGTTTGCACTGCATTTGTGTGGTTAAGCTCAAGTTTCACCCGAGAATCCCGCGTTTTTGATTCTGGCCTGCGGTCGTAGGAGCGCGCTTGCCCGCGATGGGGTCAGTTCAGACAATGCCGTGCCAACAGCCCCATCGCCATCGCGAGCAGAGCTTGTGTCTTTAGCTGAGGTAATGTCAGAGGTGAGAGGGGTGGATGGCAGCTGATGAGCAGCGGTGCCTTTTGAGCAC
>NZ_JBIVCU010000020.1:0-119705 GCF_044746785.1 Pseudomonas sp. NPDC090208 | reverse complement strand
CCCGCCCCCCCCCCCCCGCCCCCCGGCCCCCACAAGGCTCTGGCGAGGGAACTGGCGGAGCGAGGCGTAATTACCCGCGAAGACCTGGCCGAGCAGTCTATTGACGACCTGCTCGACATCGACGGCATCGACGACGATCGTGCCGGCAAGTTGATCATGGCCGCCCGAGCCCATTGGTTCGAGTAAGTAAATGCGGCCTGAGGAGAGAAGTGCATGACGCAAGTCACGGTGAAAGAACTGGCCAAGACGGTCGATACACCGGTAGAGCGCCTGCTACAGCAGATGCGTGAGGCAGGTCTGCCGCACACCGCCGCCGAGCAAGTTGTGACCGATAACGAAAAGCAAGCCCTGCTGACCCACCTGAAAAGCGGTCACAAGGCCAAGGCGGAAGAGCCGCGCAAGATCACTTTGCAGCGCAAGACCACCAGCACCCTGCGTGTTGCGGGTAGCAAAAGCATCAGCGTTGAAGTACGCAAGAAGAAAGTTTTCGTTCAGCGCAGCCCCGAGGAAATCGAGGCCGAGCGCAAGCGCGAGCAAGAAGAACGCCGCGCGGTAGAAAATGCCGCCCGTCAAAAGGCTGAAGAAGAAGCTCGTCAGCGCGCCGAAGAAGAAGCGCGTCGTCAGCCTGCACCTGCTCCGGCACCTGCCGTGGAAGCGGCAGTGTCTGAACCAGCACCGGCTCCTGTCGTCGTTGACGAGCCTGTGGTCGACGCCGTGGCGCCGGCACCGGTTGCCGATCGCAAGAAAGACGAACCACGCCGTCCGGACAGAACCCGCAACGACGACACCAGCCGTCGTGGCAGCGGTGATGGCGAGCAGCGCAAGAACGCGCCGCATCGTGCTTCGGTCAAGGAAAAGGCTCCGGCCCCACGTTCCGCTCCACGTACCACCGACGAAGAAAGCGATGGCTTCCGTCGTGGTGGTCGCGGCGGTGGCAAGGCCAAGCCGAAGAAACGCAACGCTCACGGTTTCCAGAACCCGACCGGTCCGGTCATCCGTGAAGTGAAGATTGGTGAAACCATCACCGTGGCCGACCTTGCTCAGCAAATGTCGGTCAAGGCTGCCGAGATCATCAAGTTCATGTTCAAGCTGGGCACCCCAGCGACCATCAACCAGGTTCTGGATCAGGAAACTGCCCAACTGGTTGCCGAAGAACTGGGCCACAAAGTGACCCTGGTCAGCGACACCGCCCTGGAAGACTCCCTGGCTGAATCGCTGAAGTTCGAAGGCGAGACGGTTCCGCGTGCTCCGGTCGTGACCGTCATGGGTCACGTTGACCATGGCAAGACCTCGCTGCTCGATTACATCCGTCGTGCCAAGGTTGCTGCAGGCGAAGCCGGCGGCATCACCCAGCACATCGGTGCATACCACGTTGAAACCGAGCGTGGCATGGTGACCTTCCTCGACACCCCGGGTCACGCCGCGTTTACCGCAATGCGTGCCCGTGGTGCCAAGGCCACCGACATCGTCATCCTGGTTGTCGCTGCCGATGACGGCGTGATGCCGCAGACCATCGAAGCCGTGCAGCACGCACAGGCCGCCGGTGTGCCGCTGGTCGTTGCCGTGAACAAGATCGACAAGCCGGGCGCTGATCTGGATCGCATCAAGAGCGAGCTGGCAGCCCACGGTGTGAATCCGGAAGAGTGGGGTGGCGACAGCCCGTTCGTACCGGTCTCCGCGAAAATGGGTACCGGCGTCGACGAACTGCTCGAAGCGGTCCTGCTGCAAGCCGAAGTTCTGGAACTGAAGGCAACTCCTTCGGCGCCGGGTCGCGGTGTCGTGGTCGAATCGCGTCTGGACAAGGGCCGTGGTCCGGTGGCCACCGTTCTGGTTCAGGACGGTACGCTGCGTCAGGGCGACATGGTGCTGGTCGGTTCGAACTATGGCCGCGTTCGCGCCATGCTCGACGAGAACGGCAAGCCGATCAAGGAAGCCGGTCCGGCCATCCCGGTCGAGATCCTCGGTCTGGACGGTACGCCGGACGCCGGTGACGAAATGAGCGTGGTGGCTGACGAGAAGAAAGCCCGTGAAGTTGCGCTGTTCCGTCAAGGCAAGTTCCGCGAGGTCAAGCTGGCCCGTGCTCACGCCGGCAAGCTGGAAAACATCTTCGAGAGCATGGGTCAGGAAGAGAAGAAGACGCTCAACATCGTCCTCAAATCCGACGTCCGTGGTTCTCTGGAAGCTTTGCAGGGCGCTCTGAACGGCCTGGGCAACGACGAAGTACAAGTGCGTGTAGTGGGCGGCGGCGTCGGTGGTATCACCGAAAGCGACGCCAACCTGGCGCTGGCTTCCAACGCTGTACTGTTCGGCTTCAACGTGCGTGCCGATGCCGGCGCGCGCAAGATCGTCGAGCAGGAAGGTCTGGACATGCGTTACTACAACGTCATCTACGACATCATCGAGGACGTCAAGAAGGCGCTCACCGGTATGCTCGGCAGTGACGTTCGCGAGAACATCCTCGGCATCGCCGAAGTTCGTGACGTGTTCCGCTCGCCGAAGTTCGGTGCGATCGCCGGTTGCATGGTCATCGAAGGTGTCGTGCACCGTAACCGTCCGATCCGCGTACTGCGTGAAGACATCGTTATCTTCGAAGGCGAGCTGGAGTCCCTGCGCCGCTTCAAGGATGACGCTTCCGAAGTGCGTGCCGGCATGGAATGCGGTATCGGCGTGAAGAGCTACAACGACGTCAAGGTCGGCGACAAGATCGAAGTGTTCGAGAAGGTCGAAGTGGCTCGCAGCCTCTAACTCGCGAGCTCCAGGAGTCATGACAGTCGTCGCATGCAAATGCCCAGCGGGTGTCATGGACTCTCAACGCAACGCCCGGTCCGGCTTCTGCCAGGCCGGGCGTTTGCCGCTTTCAGACCCTGCGGCTTTTGGCGCGGGTCAGTACAGGTAACAAGACATGGCAAAAGAATACAGCCGTACCCAACGTATCGGCGATCAGATGCAGCGCGAGCTGTCGCAACTGATCCGTCGTGAAATCAAGGACCCGCGTGTCGGTCTGGTCACCATCACCGCCGTCGACGTCACCCGCGATGTCGGCCATGCCAAGGTGTTCATCACCGTGATGGGCCAGGACGGTGCCGAAGACATCGCTCAGTCGCTCAAGGTGCTCAATGCCGCCGCAGGCTTCCTGCGCATGCAACTGGGCCGCGAAATGAAGCTGCGCAGCGTTCCGCAACTGCACTTCCATTACGATGAAAGCGTCTCCCGTGGTGCGCACTTGTCGGCGCTGATCGAGCGTGCCGTGGCCGAAGACAGCCAGCACACGCCAACCGACGGGTCGAAGGAGTAACCGGGTGGCTCAGGTCAAGCGTATCCGCCGTAACGTCAGCGGCATCATCCTGCTCGACAAGCCGCTGGGCTTCACCTCCAACGCCGCGCTGCAGAAAGTTCGCTGGCTGCTCAACGCGGAGAAGGCCGGCCACACCGGCAGCCTCGATCCGCTGGCCACCGGCGTGTTGCCGCTGTGCTTTGGCGAGGCGACCAAGTTCTCCCAGTACCTGCTCGATTCCGACAAGGGTTATGAAACCCTGATGCAGTTGGGCAAGACCACCACCACCGCAGACGCCGAAGGCGAGGTTTTGCAGACCCGTCCGGTGACCGTTGGTCGCGCCGATATCGACGCGGTGCTGCCGGAATTTCGTGGGCAAATCAGCCAGATACCGCCGATGTACTCCGCCCTCAAGCGTGACGGTCAGCCGCTGTACAAGCTGGCTCGGGCAGGGGAAGTGGTGGAGCGCGAGGCGCGTTCTGTTACTATTGCGCGCCTGGAATTACTGGCATGCGAAGGCGAGACCGCGCGTCTGTCTGTCGGCTGCAGCAAAGGCACCTATATTCGTACCCTGGTGGAGGATATCGGTGAGCGGCTCGGTTGTGGTGCTTACGTCGCAGAACTGCGCCGTACCCAGGCCGGCCCCTTCACGCTGGCCCAGACCGTCACGCTCGAAGAGCTTGAAGCAGTGCACGCCGAAGGTGGCAACGAAGCGATCGACCGCTTCCTGATGCCATCGGACAGCGGCCTGCAGGACTGGCCTCTGCTGAAGTTTTCCGAGCACAGTGCGTTCTACTGGTTGCACGGTCAGCCTGTCAGGGCACCGGATGCACCGCAGTTCGGCATGGTGCGGGTACAGGATCATGAAGGACGCTTCATCGGGATTGGTGAAGTGAGTGAAGACGGGCGTATTGCGCCGCGTCGACTGATTCGGTCAGAGTGACCGAACCCGTCGGGTCGGGATATCCTGACACGGCGGTACGAGGGTGGCTGTCAACAGGCACGGTCACGCCTCTTCTTTTTAATACGAGGGTTTGCCCTCGGCCTGTTGAAACTGTCTCTTCGGAGCGGTTTCCCGAAAAAAGGAATGCCCACATGGCACTCAGCGTTGAAGAAAAAGCTCAGATCGTAACCGACTACCAGCAAGCTGCCGGTGATACTGGTTCGCCAGAAGTGCAAGTTGCACTGCTGACCGCCAACATCAACAAGCTGCAAGGCCACTTCAAGGCCAACGGTAAGGACCACCACTCCCGTCGTGGTCTGATCCGCATGGTAAACCAGCGTCGCAAGCTGCTGGACTACCTGAAAGGTAAGGACGTTACCCGTTACAGCGCCCTGATCGGTCGTCTGGGTCTGCGTCGCTAATAACGCCGCAGTTAGAGGTTGGTTGTTCGTCACGTTCCGCAGGTATTTTGCCGGTGGGCGGGCGGGCTCCCAGCCTCTAGTTTTATCTGGTGTGACGGTTGGGTCCGATTCCCGCCGACACCCAAGAATTCGCAAGAAACCAGTTCCCCCAAGAGCCACAAAGAAGGTAGGAAACCGTGAACCCGGTAATCAAGAAGTTTCAATTCGGTCAATCGACCGTAACCCTGGAGACAGGCCGTATCGCCCGTCAGGCTTCTGGTGCGGTATTGGTCACCGTTGACGACGACGTCACCGTGCTGGTGACCGTGGTTGGCGCCAAGCAAGCCGACGCCAGCAAAGGCTTCTTCCCGCTGTCCGTTCACTACCAGGAAAAAACCTACGCTGCCGGCAAGATCCCTGGCGGTTTCTTCAAGCGTGAAGGCCGTCCTTCCGAAAAAGAAACACTGACTTCGCGTCTGATCGACCGTCCGATCCGCCCACTGTTTCCAGAAGGCTTCATGAACGAAGTGCAGGTTGTCTGCACCGTGGTTTCCACCAGCAAGAAGACCGATCCGGACATCGCTTCGATGATCGGTACCTCGGCTGCCCTGGCCATCTCCGGCATTCCGTTCGACGGCCCGATCGGCGCCGCTCGCGTGGCATTCCACGAAAGCACCGGCTACCTGCTGAACCCGACTTACGAACAACTGAAAGCTTCGAGCCTGGACATGGTCGTTGCCGGTACCGAAGAAGCGGTACTGATGGTTGAATCGGAAGCCAAAGAACTGACCGAAGACCAGATGCTGGGCGCCGTGCTGTTCGCCCACGACGAGTTCCAGGCCGTGATCAAGGCGGTCAAGGAACTGGCTGCCGAAGCCGCCAAGCCAACCTGGACCTGGGCTCCTCAGGCAGAAGCCACCGCACTGCTGGGTGCCATCCGCTCCGAGTTCGGCGCTGCCATCTCCGAGGCCTACACCATCACCGTCAAGGCCGACCGTTACGCTCGCCTGGGCGAGCTGAAGGATCAGGTCGTTGCCAAGCTGGCCGTTGAAGAAGGCAGCCCGTCGGCTTCCGAAGTCAAAGCCGCTTTCGGCGAGATCGAATATCGCACCGTTCGCGAAAACATCGTCAACGGCAAGCCACGTATCGACGGCCGCGACAACCGCACCGTACGTCCGCTGAACATCGAGGTCGGTGTTCTGCCGAAGACCCACGGTTCGTCCCTGTTCACCCGTGGTGAAACCCAGGCACTGGTCGTTGCGACCCTGGGCACCGCCCGTGATGCACAGCTGCTGGACACCCTCGAAGGCGAGAAGAAAGACCCCTTCATGCTGCACTACAACTTCCCTCCGTTCTCGGTGGGCGAGTGTGGTCGCATGGGCGGCGCTGGTCGTCGTGAGATCGGTCACGGCCGTCTGGCCCGTCGTTCGGTTCAGGCCATGCTGCCAGCCGCCGACGAATTCCCGTACACCATCCGTGTCGTATCGGAAATCACCGAATCCAACGGTTCCAGCTCCATGGCTTCGGTCTGCGGTGCTTCGCTGGCTCTGATGGACGCCGGTGTACCGATGAAGGCGCCGGTTGCCGGTATCGCCATGGGTCTGGTCAAGGAGGGCGAGAAGTTCGCCGTTCTGACCGACATCCTCGGTGACGAAGACCACCTGGGCGACATGGACTTCAAAGTAGCCGGTACCGCCAAGGGTGTGACCGCGCTGCAGATGGACATCAAGATCAAGGGCATCACCGAAGAAATCATGGAGATCGCCCTGGGCCAGGCCCTGGAAGCTCGCCTGAACATCCTCGGCCAGATGAACAACGTCATCGGTCAGTCGCGTTCCGAGCTGTCGGCCAACGCTCCGACCATGATCTCGATGAAGATCGACACCGACAAGATCCGTGACGTCATCGGTAAAGGCGGCGCGACCATCCGTGCGATCTGCGAAGAGACCAAGGCTTCGATCGACATCGAAGACGACGGCTCGATCAAGATTTTCGGCGAAACCAAGGAAGCTGCAGAGGCTGCGCGTCAGCGCGTGCTGAGCATCACCGCGGAAGCCGAGATCGGCAAGATCTACCTGGGCAAGGTCGAGCGCATCGTTGACTTCGGTGCTTTCGTCAACATCCTGCCTGGCAAGGACGGTCTGGTGCACATCTCCATGCTGAGCGATGCTCGCGTCGAGAAAGTCACCGACGTGCTGAAAGAAGGTCAGGAAGTCGAAGTACTGGTACTGGACGTGGACAACCGCGGCCGTATCAAACTGTCGATCAAAGACGTGGCAGCTGCCAAGGCGTCGGGCGTTTAAGCCCTCGCGTTAGCACTGTTGAAAAAAGAGCCCTTCGGGGCTCTTTTTTTTGCCTGCTGGAATGTGAGCGCTGCGCCCCGCAAGAATTCCTGACACACCACACCCCCCTGTAGGAGCTGGCTTGTCCTGCGAGCGGCGACGAAGTCGTCGTAAACCCGGTAAACGCGGTGTGTCAGGCACGCATAGTCGTCAGGGTCTACGACGGGTTCCCCGCCGCTCGCAGGACAAGCCAGCTCCTACAGGTACGAGGCAAGGCGTCGGAGAGAGGTGGCCCCTGATGAATAATCCCAATGTAATTAACAAGTTAGCCCGCAACGCCCACACAGAACATGCATCTTGCATGCGGAACTTTTTCATTCCGGGCAATCTGCACGATCAGGACGGATCCATAAATTCATAACCTATTGATTTAAAAGAAAAAATTCTCAAGTCAAAGGTTGGCACAGCGCTTGCGATATACCAGTAACCCTGCAACTCACACGGTGAGTGCAGATTCTGAGAAAAACAGGAGTTACTCGTATGAAGAAGTTCGCTATCGCTGCTGCTACCGCCACTGCCCTGACGCTGACCATGGCTAACGTAGCCATGGCCGAAACCTCTACGACTCAAGCGCCAATGCAGGTCGCTGCAGGTGAAGTTGCCAAAGCCAAGGAAGCCACTTCTGATACCTGGATCACCACCAAGGTCAAATCCGATTTGATGACCGAAAAAGGCATTCCAGGCTCCGACATCAAGGTTGAAACCAACAAAGGCGTGGTTTCCCTGTCGTCGACTGTCGCTGTGACCACGTCGCAGAAGAAGATGGCTGTCGATATCACCAAGAAAATCAAAGGCGTGAAAGCCGTCTCGGCTGACGGCCTGAAAGCAGAGTAATCAGTTTCGACAGAACCGATAGAACGGACGATCGACGGCCAGGGAGGCTGTTGGTTGGTCGATTGAAGGTTCATGCGAAGGCCATACGGATGTGGCCATTACAAACCCTGGCGCTTGCGTCGGGGTTTGTTCTGTCTGGAACATCGACACAGTTTGTAGCACATACGCTCAAGATCCCGCCGTTGTCGCCGCCTTAGCCTGTCTTGCCGGAAAAATCCTGCGTATATTTGTGTCCGGTTCGATACGTTTGTCCCATGGGCAACCCTTCGATATAAAAAATACTATCTTGAACCCGTTCGCTGTCCGGCCGAACGAGGTTGTTCTGGCGGGTGTGCATCGCCCGCAGTTGACTTGTGCTGCCATTCCAATGACCTAGAACAAGGCAAAGCCGTCGCAATGAATACTGTCTCTGCTGCCTTGCCGGCAGCGCCCCGGGCCGAAGTGCCGCCCAGCGTGTGGGCGCTGCGCTCGGGCGCCGTACTGCTGACCCTGATCATCTTCCTGATCGACTGGCTCAGCACCCTGGATGTGGCCATCGCGGTGATGTACGTGGTGGTCATTCTCATGTCCGGCGATCTGTTCTCCCGCCGTGGCGTGGCACTGGTGTCGTGTGGGTGCGGGCTGCTGACGCTGATGGCGTTTCTGCTGTCCCACGGCACCGGCTGGGAGCTTCCGCCCTTTGCCCGCTGTCTGGTCAGCCTGTCGGCCATTGCCATCACCGCATTCCTGGCGATGAAAAACAAAGCCTCCCGCGATGCTCTGGAAGAACAGGTGCGACTGCTGCATCGCAGCGAGGCGTTTCTGTCTGGCGCTCAACGGCTGAGCCTGACGGGCAGTATCGGTCTGAAAATGCCCAGCGCGCAGATGTACTGGTCTGACGAAGCCCGTCGCATTTTCCAGTTCGACGAACAACTGCAGCCCACCCTCGAATACATGATCAGCCGCACCCATCCGGAAGACACCGATGGCCTCAAGGCGCTGATCGAACAGGCCTATGCCCGTCACGCCAACATGGAGACCGAATTCCGACTGCTGATGGCCGACGGCGCCTGCAAACACGTGCGCATGCTGGCCCGGCAGGTCCCCGATGCCGCAGGCGGCTGCGAATACATCGGTGCGCTAATGGACGTCACCGCAGCGAAGAACGCCGAAGAAGCGCTGCTGCGTTCGCAGAGCCAACTGGCCCACGTGACCCGGGTCACCACCCTGGGCGAGATGGCGGCGTCGATTGCCCATGAGGTCAATCAGCCACTGGCCGCCGTGACCACCAATGCCGAGGCGGGCTTGCGCTGGCTCAACCGCGAGCAGCCGGATCTGGGTGAAGTGCGCAGCGCCATCGAGCGCATCAAGAGCGAGGCGCACCGGGCCAGCGAAGTGATCCGGCGAATTCGCGGGCTGTCGCGCAAGACCGATCCCAAACATGTGCAGATCGATTTTCAGGAAGTAGTGCAGGAGTCCGTGGCGCTGACTCGCCGGGAGATCCTGCGACACCGGGTCAACCTGGAATTGCCGCCGGACGACGAGCCACTGTGGGTCAAGGGCGATCGGGTGCAGTTGCAGCAGGTCATCATCAACCTGCTGATGAACGCGTTGCAGGCGATGTCCGGCATGCATGGCAAGCCCCGCAACCTGTCCGTCAGCCTCGGGCATGCGCCGGGCGGTGATGTGTTCCTGCGGGTTCAGGACAGCGGCCCGGGGATTTCCGCGCAAAACCTGCCAAGCCTGTTCAATCCTTTTTTCACCACCAAACCGGAGGGGATGGGCATGGGCCTGTCGATTTGTCGCTCGATCATCGACGCCCATGGCGGCCGTATCTGGGCAGAGAGTGAACTGGGCCATGGCGCCGCACTGAGTTTTTCGCTGCCCGCGCAGCCGCAGGTGTCGGCATGACGGTCACCGACAACAGTCCTGTGGTGTTCGTCGTCGACGACGATCCGGCGATTCGCGCCGGGCTCGACAGCTTGCTGCGGTCGGTGGGCATGCGGGTGTTCACCTACGCCTCTGGCGCCGAATTTCTCCGCCATCCGTTCGACGATGTGCCGGCCTGCCTGATCCTCGATGTGCGCCTGCAAGGCGAGAGCGGCCTGGATTTTCAGGTGCGCTTGGGCGAGTTGAAAGTGTCGATGCCTATCGTGTTCGTCAGCGGTCACGGTGACATCGCCATGTCGGTCAAGGCAATGAAAGCCGGCGCGCTGGATTTTCTGGTCAAACCGTTCCGCGAACAGGACCTGCTCGACGCTGTAGCTCTGGCCTTGCAGCAAGACAGCAAGCGCCGCGAGTCGGGCAAGGCCGCCGCCGAACTGGAGGCCCGCTACCGCACGCTTACGGCTCGCGAACAGGAAGTCATGGCCTTTGCCGTCACCGGCCTGATGAACAAGCAGATCGCTGCCGAAATGGGCCTCAGTGAAATCACCGTGAAGATCCACCGGGGCCATGCCATGAAAAAGATGCAGGCCAAAACGTTTGCCGACCTGGTGAAAATGTCCGAGGCGCTGGCGCAGGCCTGATCATCGTCGCGTCACGCTATACCCGAGTATGAATCGGCCACGCTGATGGCTAATCGGAATCATGCTCCGTCGATGTTAATTTCCCGGGAGTCCTGAACGTCAGTTTCGGGGTCTGTGCGCCACGCGCCCCGGGAGAGTGACACATGCTTGTGATGGAAGTCGGCGATACCCAGCCTGACAGCTGCCTGTCGCAGCACGAGACTGAACAGCCGTCCCGCGTAACCAGAGTTGCCCGCCTGCAATTGTGGCTGTGGATCGGTCTGGCGTTGGCGATCGTGATTCTGCTGGGCACCTTGCTCGGTTTCCTGTTCCAGCAGGCACGCCATCAGGCCGCCGCCGATGTCGGCAACCTCAACCGTATTCTCGAAGCACGCCTCAACAGCCTGCTGCACGACACCCAGACCAACCTTCAGGGCGTTGCCCTGCGCATGGACGAAGATCTCCTGCGCAGCAGCACGACGCCGCTGGTGCAGCCATGGCAGTTACGGGCGCTGGTGCGGCGCTTTCCGGCATTGGGGCATTTCGATGTGCTGACGGCCGATGGCGGATTTCTGTTCGATTCCGATGGTCAGGCGTACACGCCCAGCGCCGATCAACAGCAGTTCCGCAACCGCCTGGGCAAGCTGAATGTCGCTGACACCACAACCCTGTTGACCGTGCTGGGGCACGACTCGGCCCGTGAGCAGCTGTACATGGCGGTACCGATTTTCGACGGCCAGCAGCGCCATCTGGGCTGGATCGTCGGCAGCCAGCCGCTCACGCCGATTCTCGCCAGTTTCAGCCAGGTGGACGTCGGGCCCCATGGCGTGATCACCCTGCGCCAGCTCGACCATGCCGAAGCCGTCCTGCGCGTACCGGCAGCGCCTGCCCAGCCTTACGGCCAGCGCGCCGACGGAGTTGACCGGCAACTGGACAGCGGCGTGCAGGAGGGCACCGTGCTGACCCATTCGCGGGTCGACGAGGTCAAGCGCCTGTACGGTTTCAAGCGGGTCGGCGACTTCCCGCTGGTGCTGGTGATCGGTTTGGCTCAGCAGGACTACCTGCTGCCCTGGAAATACACGGTGATCGCCGCGTCGCTGGCCTGCGGCGTGCTGTATCTGCTGATCGTCGGCCTGACCCTGCGCTTGCAGGCCAACCGTGTCCGCCGCCAGCAGGTGGTGGCGGAGCTGCGCCACAGTGCCTATCACGATGAGCTGACGGGGCTGCCCAATCGCCGCTATCTGCTGGAGCGGGTCAATCAGGCGATCAACCAATGCGGGCGAGGGCAGCGGTTGGCGCTGCTGTATTTCGACGTCGACCACTTCAAGACCCTCAACGACTCTCTCGGCCATGTCGCCGGCGACGCGATCCTGCAACGTCTGGCTCAGCGTCTGCTGGCGTTGAAGCCGACCGTGGACACGGTGGCGCGGCTCAGCGGCGACGAGTTTCTGGTGCTGGTGGAGGAGGGCGAACCGGAGCGGCTGGCGGCACTGGTGGCGAGCATGCTGCAAATGCTCCAGCAGCCTCTGGAACTGGCCGGCTATGCGCTGTCGATCTCGGCGTCGGTGGGTATCGCGGTGTATCCCGCCGACGGCCACGATTTCGGCTCGTTGCTCAAGGCCGCTGACACGGCGCTGGCCCAGGCCAAGCGCAACGGCCGGCACACCTGGGTGTTTTACGAAGCGACCATGGGCGCCCGCGAATTGCGCTTGCTGAACATCCAGACCGAGCTGCGCCAGGCCTTCGTGCAGCGCGAGCTGAACATTCATTACCAGCCGCAGATCGAGCTGGGCAGTGGGCGGGTGATCGGCGCCGAGGCGCTGCTGCGCTGGAATCACCCGGGGCAGGGGCCGATCAGTCCCGCCGAGTTCATTCCCGTGGCGGAAACCAGCGGCCTGATCGTGCCCATCAGTCGCTGGCTGCTGAACAAGGTCTGTCAGCAAGCGGTGGCCTGGCAGGCGGCGGGCTTTGGCGAACTGACCGTGGCGATGAACTGTTCAGCCGTGCAATTCCGTCAGGGCAGCCTGGTTCAGGACGTCCGTCGTGCCCTGCATGACAGCGGGCTCAAGCCGCATCTGCTGGAGCTGGAATTGACCGAGTCGATCCTGATCGAACACTCCGAACGGGTGGCGGAAACCATCGACGGTCTCAAGGCCCTCGGCGTGCGCATGTCCATCGACGATTTCGGTACCGGCTATTCGAGCATGGCCTATCTGAAACGCTTTGCCGTCGACAAACTGAAGATCGACCAGTCGTTTGTCCGTGGCCTGCTCAACAATCCACAGGACGCCGCCATCGTGCAGGCGGTGATCACCCTGGGCCACAGTTTCGAGATGAAAGTCATCGCCGAAGGGGTGGAGGATGCCGACACGCTCGATGCGCTGATCCTGCGCGGCTGTGATGAAGTGCAGGGCTATCACTACGCCCGGCCGCTGTCGGTGGCTGCCTTCGACGATTTCATGCAGGCCCATCTCGAATCGTCGTTCATGGCCGAACGTTGGGTCTGAGAAGGGGTGTGGAATGTTGTCAACATGGTCAGAAAATCCCCGTCCGTCGCCAATTGCCTCCGGTCATACACCCGTATACTTCTCGGGCTTGCAGGGGCTCGGTAACGTACAGCCTGTCGTTGCGCGCATGGCGCGCCCTTCCTTCTGCAAGCAAAGGTATTCCGTTTGTCCAGCCCCCCAATGATCGCGGTAGTCGACGACGACAACGCGGTCCGTGCCAGTATCGACAGCCTCGTTCGTTCCCTGGGTTTTCCCGTCCGTGCCTTTGCCTCTGCCGAGGACTTCCTCGGTTCTGCCGACTTCGCCGACGCCGCCTGCCTGATCACCGACGTACAGATGCCCAACATGAGTGGCGTCGAACTGCACGAGCACCTGTCCCGGCAGGGCGTGCACATTCCCACGATTTTCATTACCGCCTTTCCTGAAGAGGCCGTGCGCAAGCGGGCCATGACGGGCAGTGCCGTCTGCTTTCTCGCCAAGCCTTTTCAGGCGCAGACATTGATCGACTGTCTTGAATCGACATTGATCTGATCCCGCCTTCATATCGGTACTTTGCCGTCGGCAGGCGGTGAAGTGCGCAAGGCATGTGCAAGTTCAATGTGAACTGTCTGTAAAGAGACCGGTAAGCGGCGCGCGGCGTTATTTTCCTGCGAGTCTTTATGAAAAGTCTCGAAAGATCATGACGTTACTTTTAAAAGCGGAAAGGGTCTGCCTGACCAGGACGGTCAGGCGATATGTGGCTGGAAAGGCGAATCGAGTTCGTCCGCTGCATCCAGCGGAATATGGATCTGGATCAAGGCTATCAACTGCGAGAGCTGATAAACGCAGTCGGTCATCACATGCAGGCTGTTGTAATCGCCGTTGATGACGGCGCGATCCATGTAACTTTTGATATGGCTGGCAAATAGCGCGAGTGTCTGCGTGCGTGTGCCGATGTGTTGAATGCAGGTGGCAAAACTGAGCTGATGCCAGTTGTCCGGTGCATGCCCGTGGGGGATCGCCGTTTGCCGGGCGATGGTCGATGCGCCGAGGTCATGGAGGCGCTCATCGAGAAACGCCGCGCATTGTCCGGCACTCTCGCCGATGCGGTGAAACAGCTGGCGCACATCGACGAAACTGACGTTGCGCAGGCGCAGCTCAAGGCTTTGCGCGTATTGCTGCAACTCCTGCGTGGTGGTCAGGTACTGCTGCAACAGGCCGATCAGCTCAATGCGTTCGCTGGCTCGCGAGGCGGTATAAGCACCGTAATGGTTCACGCCCGGCGACAGGGCGTAGCCGGGTTGCACTCTTTTATGGCTGTTCATGACGATCTTCCTCGCAAGTCGCTGAGCATTGATCTGAATCATTGAAGCGATACAGACATTAATTCAGATGCGCAGCGGACTCACTTGTACCTGAATACAACGGCCTGATACGTGGGTACAGGTACCTCATACTTGAGTATTGCTGCGCAGTCTTTGTGCGTTTGTTCGCTATAAAAATATTGACGCCATAAAACTAGCGTCCCTTTTTTCTCAAGTGTTGAGTTATTAAATGCTGAGCACAAATATTGCATACCACGCAGCCCATTCCTGAAAGGGTGAAGAATCCACCCACTTTCATTGATACGAGATTGAAAGAATTCGCTGGCAGAATGGCGGGTTCGTATTTTGCAATTAACTGATTACGCAGATATTCCGGGCCCGGCCTGAAACTCTTTAGTAGTGAGATTGAAAGCGATGCCCACGATTCCCCTGCTGATTTGCGATGACTCCAATATGGCGCGCAAACAGTTGATCAGGGCCCTGCCATCCGATTGGGGTGTGTCGGTGACCACCGCCACCAATGGCCATGAAGGCCTGGAAGCGATTCGCCAAGGATTGGGCCAGGTGGTCCTGCTCGACCTGACCATGCCCGATATGGACGGGTATCAGGCGCTGGCCGCCATGCGTGAGGAAAACCTCGACGCCAAAGTCATCGTCGTCTCCGGTGACGTCCAGGAAGAGGCCGTGCGCCGCACTCTGGAAATGGGCGCGCTGGCGTTTCTGAAGAAGCCGGCAGACCCCATCGAACTGCAGCAGACGCTGGAACGCCTCGGCTTGCTCGGTGATCCGGCCAAGGCGCCGATTGTGGTGCCCAAGGCGGCGCAGGCCAGCATCAGCTTTCAGGACGCCTTCCGCGAAACCGTCAACGTTGCCATGGGCCGTGCTGCCGCCTTGCTGGCGCGGGTGCTGGGGGTGTTCGTGCAGTTGCCGGTGCCCAATGTCAACATTCTCGAAGTCGGCGAGTTGCACATGGCGCTGGCCGATGCCCAGGCCAGCGACCGGCTGACGGCGGTGTGCCAGGGCTATATCGGCGGCGGCATTGCCGGTGAGGCGCTGCTGCTGTTTCACGATTCGGAAATCGCCGACATGGCGCAGCTGATGCGCATCACCGACCCGGAATATTCCGACATGGAGATGCTGCTGGACCTGTCGTCGATCCTGATCGGCGCCTGCCTGAGCGGGATCGCCGAGCAACTCGACATCGAGTTTTCCCAAGGCCATCCGCAAGTACTCGGCGAGCACAGCGGCATTGACGAACTGATCCGCATCAACCAGCAGCGCTGGAAGAAAACCCTGGCTGTGGAGATCAGTTACAGCCTGGAAGGCCACAGCATTCACTTCGACCTGTTGATGTTGTTCACCGAAGATTCGGTAGAGCGGCTGTCGCGCAAACTCGCCTACCTGATGAGCTGATTCATGAACGACCGTATCGACATCAAAGAGCTGCATTGGCTGTTGACCATCACCCAGAGCATCGACGTCGGCGTGGTGGTGCTGGATCAACAGTATCGGGTACAGGTGTGGAACACCTTCATGGAAAACCGCTCCGGCGTGCTGCCCTACGAGGCGGCCAACCGCTCGTTCTTCGAGCTGTTCCCGGAGGTCAACCGTGGCTGGCTGGAAAAGAAGATCGACAGCGTCATCACCTTGGGCACGCCGGCGTTCACCATCTGGGAACAACGGCCGTATCTGGTGAAGTTCAAGAGCTACCAGCCGATCACCGGGCAGGAAGATTTCATGTATCAGAACACCACGATGTTCCCGCTGCGCTCTACCAGCGGCGAAGTCACCCATGTGTGTCTGGTGATCTACGACGTCACTGACGTGGCGACCAACCGGCAGCAATTGCAAGCCGCCAACCGTGAACTGCAAAAGCTCTCCAGCACCGACCGCCTGACCGGCCTGTACAACCGCGGACACTGGGAAGAAGCCCTGCGTCTGGAATATGCGCGGCACCTGCGCTACGGCACCACGGCGGCGCTGGTAATGTTCGACATCGATCACTTCAAGCGGGTCAACGACACCTACGGCCACCAGTGTGGCGACAAGGTGATCCAGCGCGTGGCCGACGTGATTCGCGAGCACATTCGCGACTCCGACATCGCCGGGCGTTACGGCGGCGAGGAATATGCCGTGCTCCTGCCGGACACCGACAAATACGGTGGCGGCATGTTCGCCGAACGCCTGCGGGTGGCGGTCGAAGCGCAGGAAATCCAGCATGAAGGCGAAACGATCCGCTGCACCATCAGCCTCGGCGTCGCCGACATGAACACCCCGCTGAGCGAACACAAGACCCTGATCGAATGGGCCGACCAGGCGCTGTATGCGTCGAAGAAAAACGGACGTAATCAGGTGTCATTGCACGAAGGCTGATGCCAGGCCCCTGAAAGTTTCCCCGCCGCGGATCGTGGGAGTGAGCTTGCTCGCGATGACGGTGGTAGCGGGGTTCGCCGAACGTGCTGGATGCACGCGATACCTGTGGGAGGGAGCCCTGCTCGCGACGGCGTTATATCAGACACCAACGCATTGCCTGCCCCGACGCCTTCGCGACCCTCGTAACCTCGGATCCCTCCCACAGGAAACCGGGTGATGACGCAAATCGCGGGCAAGCGCGCTCCTACGCCTTCGGCAGAATCAAAACATCGACCCGCACCGCCCCTTGTAGGAGTGAGCTTGCTCGCGATTACGGTACGACAGACAACACGATATCGCCTGACACGACGCATCGCGAGCAAGCTCACTCCTACAGGCCTTCGGCAGAATCAAAGACGACATCTGTAGGAGCGCGCTTGCCCGCGATTACGGTACGACAGACAACACGATATCGCCTGACACCACACATGGCGGGCGCGCTCCTGTTCGGCCCGTGGCTCACGACACCTCGGCAAAGTCACTCAACACATCATCACGCAGGGCGATGAAGCGGGCGTCGCTGCGGTTGCGCGGGCGGGGCAGGTCGATGTCGACGATGCGGCGGATGCGCCCCGGATGTGGCTGCATCACCACCACGCGATCACCCAGATACACCGCCTCGTCGACGTCATGGGTGACATGAACCATGGTGATCTTTTCCTGCTGCCAGATGTGTTGCAGCTCTCGTTGCAGACGCGTGCGGGTCAGTGCGTCGAGGGCGCCGAACGGTTCGTCGAGCAGCAGCACGCTGGGGCGATTGACCAGGCCGCGGGCAATCGCCACGCGCTGCGCCATGCCGCCGGAAATCTGATGCGGGTAAGACTCGGTAAAGTCCTGCAGCCCCACCAACTGGATATGCTCACGCACCGTGTCGCGTTTCTGCGCAGGCGTCAGCGGCGCGTTTTTCAGGCCCACGGCGACGTTCTGTTCCACCGTCAGCCAGGGAAACAGCCGGTGATCCTGAAACACGATGCCGCGCTCGAGCCCCGTGCCTTGAATCGGCTTTTCATCAAGCAGGATGCGGCCGTCGAAATCCTCGTCCAGCCCCAGAATCAAGCGCAGCAGGGTCGACTTGCCGCAACCGCTGGCGCCGACGATGGTGATGAACTCACCGGGCGCGATGTCCAGCTGCACGTTGTCCAGCACCTGCAATTGCGTGCCGTCGCCATTGCCGGAAAAGTATTTGTTGATGTTCTCCAGACGCAGGCCGTTGCCCTGCTGTGCCGGAACCGAGTCCCTCGAAAATGCGTGAGTGGCGGCCATGGGGCGACTCCTTGGGCGAAATGGGTTAGCGAGGCGTGATGCCGTAACGGCGTTGCAGATGGCGCTCCAGTTGCCGGGCCAACACATTCAGCGCCCAGCCGACCAGACCGATGATGACCATGCCGAACAGCACCAGATCCATCATGAAATGTTCGCTGCCATCGATCAGCGTGTTGCCGATACCGGCGCCGGACACCAGCAGGTATTCCGCGCCGATGGTCGCCAGCCACGAATAGACCAGCGCCAGGTAGATCCCGGTGAAGATCGAGGGCAGGGCAGCGGGCAGCATCACCCCGAGAATGGTCTGGCGGCGGGTGAAGCCGTAGACCTTCGCGACCTCCAGCAGCGCCGGCGAAACGCTGCGCAGGCCGTCGCAGGTGTTGACCACCACCGGCACCAGCGCCGCCAGCGACAGAAACACCACCTTGGCCGCATCACCGAGGCCGAACCACACGGAAATCAGCGGAATCCAGGCGAACAGCGAAATCTGTTTGAAGGTGTTGAAACTCGGGCCGACCAGGCGTTCGAACAGCCGGGAAAAACCCAGCAGGCAACCAAGGATCAGGCCGAGAAAAGTGCCGATGAAAAAGCCACTGAGATCCCGCGCCAGGCTGGAGGAAATCGCCCGCCAGAATTGCCCGGACGACAGTTGATCCCACGCAGTGACGGCCACCTTCTGCGGTGACACCAGCAGGCCCGAGGTGCTCCAGCCCTGATGACACGCCAGCCACCAGACGGCGACAGCGACAATCGGCACCACCCAGCCACGGTAACGGCGTTTCGCAGCGATGCGAGGAACGGCGAGTGTGCTCATGCCAGCCTCCCCGGAGTGACCGCGCGACCCTTGTTCAGGCGCCTTTCGATGTATTCAAAACTGCGGTCGATCAACAGGCCGACCGCACCGACCACCACCACCGCCGCCATCACCAGATCGAGCTGGAACAACTGGCGACCGTAAGCGATCAGGTAACCCAGCCCTTCACTGGAAGCGAGCAACTCGACCACCACCAGCGACAGCCACGACTTGGTAAAGCCCAGACGCAGACCGGTGAAGATCGGCGCCACCGCAGACGGCAGCACAATATCGGTAACGATCTGGCGCCGGCTGAAACCGTAGGCCTGGCCGACTTCCAGCAGGCGCTTGGGC
This sequence comes from Pseudomonas sp. NPDC090208, assembly GCF_044746785.1. Classification (NCBI taxonomy): domain Bacteria; kingdom Pseudomonadati; phylum Pseudomonadota; class Gammaproteobacteria; order Pseudomonadales; family Pseudomonadaceae; genus Pseudomonas; species Pseudomonas sp. NPDC090208. The sequence goes on along the minus strand of NZ_JBIVCU010000020.1, from coordinate 100,792 downwards.
ACCTGATGGAACGCCTGCAAGGTGCACAGGGTCACCGGCACCAGCGCGGCGTGGGCGATCAGCATGTACTTCAGCGGCTCGCCGATGCCGAACAGCAGCAGGGCGAAGGGCATCCAGCCCAGCACCGGAATCTGCACCAGCGCATTGAAACTGGGCAGCAGGTAATCCTCGACGGTTTTCGACAGACCCATGATCAGGCCGAGAAAGATCCCCAGCCCCGAACCGATCAGAAAACCCACGAGCACCCGGGTCAGACTGGCCGATGCGTTGAGCCACAGGTCGCCGCTGCTGAACAGCTCGGTCAGGGTCTGGTAGACGTAGGCCGGTGGTGGCAGCACCTGATCCGACAGCCAGCCGCGTTCGCTGCCCAGATACCACAGCCCCAGCAGCGCGGCGGGCAACAGCCAGGGCAGGCTGCGGTTCAGAATCCGTGACGGCCAGCCATCGCGGTTGCGATGTTTGACCGCTACGCGGCGTGCCGGGCGGGTCGGGAAGTTGGGCAGGCGCTCGACCGGCGCCAGTTTCTTCGCCGGTGCCTGCTGTGGCGCAAGTACCGTGGCGGTGGCTTTGCTCATGGCTTCAGCCTCCGTTGTTGAGCGGCTTTGCGGAGGCGGTGGCATTGCCTGCCGGTGCCTTGCCGTTGGCGCCGTAGGCGGTCCAGAACTGCTCCAGTCCCTGGGACTTGAGCGCGTTGTTCAGGTACTTGGTTTCAAACCAGCCGTCGATGCTGACCGGACGCCGGATCAGCTTTTCCTCCTTGGCCTGATCGGCCACCGCCTGATAGCGCGAGCGCACGAACTCATCCACCAGCGGCGAGGCACTGTCACGCAGCGCCAGGTGGCCGAAGTCGGCTTCGAGCGAGGCCAGTGGTTCGTTGGTCTTGGACCACTCGTTCAACACGGCGCTGCGGTTGCCGTCTTCCGATGTCCACTTGGCCGCGTTGACCAGCGTGTCGACCACTTTCTGTACCTGCTCCGGGTGTTCCTTTTCGTAAGCGCCGCGCACCACCAGCGCGCACTGGCGGGTGTAGCGCACGTCGTTTTCCGGGTTGTCGAAAATGATGTCGACCAACCCTTGATCGCGCAGTTTGAACAGCTCGCGACCGCCGAACGCGGCATCCACACCCTTGGACGCCAGCGCGGCCTGAGTGCTGCCGTTGTCCAGATTGATCACTTTCAGATCACGCTCGGCCAGACCGTGCTCGGCCAGCAGATTGATCGCCACCAGCTGCGCGTTGGTGCCACGGAACAGCGCGACCTTTTTGCCTTTCAGGTCTTCGATGGTCTTGATGTCGGAGCCCTTGGGCACCGCGATGTAGACGTTGGAGCGCACACCGATGGCGGCCAGCAGTTTGGTGTCCAGGCCGTTGGAACGGCCGACCACCGCTGGCAGGTCGCCCTGATAGGCGAAGTCCAGTTGCTGGTTTGACAGCGCTTCGTTCACCGCCGGGCCGGCGCCCTTGAAGAAGAACCACTGAATCTCGGTGCCGGTGCCTTCAAAGGCTTTTTCCAGCAACTGCTGATTGCGCACGATGCCCAGCGACGATCCGCTGAACGTCACTGGATCGCCGCCGCCCGCGCTGGCGACACCTACGCGCAGCACGTCGGCTTCGGCCAAGGGCATCATCAGCAGCGCCGCCAGTGCGGTAGCTACGCTCGTTTTGCTGAATACAGATGGTCGCTTGGCCTTTGCCATGAGAGTTCTTCCTTTGAAAAAAATGGGATCAGGCCGCCAGGTGTTTCTTGTCGGCTTCAGTGGCAGGGGAGAGGGTTTCGGGCGTCGGTTTGATCGCCTGGCTGGAACGGCCATCGACACCGACCGGAATGTCACCGGCCACCGTGGTGCGGCGAACGATGCGCTGAGCCTGGCCGTAATCGTTGATAGCGATGTGCTGCGTGGCGCGGTTGTCCCAGATCACCACGTCGCCTTCGCTCCAGCGCCAGCGCACGGTGTTGTCGATTTGGGTGATGCGGTCGTGGAACAGGCGGATCAGCTGTTTGGAGTCGTTGCTGCTGACGCCGAGAATCTGCTTCACGAAGTGGCCGAGGATCAGGCTGCGCTCGCCGGTTTCCGGATGCACGCGCACCAGCGGGTGTTCGGTTTCATAGACTTCGGCGGTGAACTGCTCGCGGTAGCGCTTGAGGCCGTCTTCGCCGGTGTCTTTTGGCGCGGCGTAGTCATACAGGTTGGTGTGCAGGGCGCGCAGGTTGTCGGCGAGGGCTTTGAGCGGCTCTGGCAGATCGGCATAGGCGGCTGCGGTGTTGGCCCATACGGTGTCGCCGCCGTAGGGCGGAATGACCACGCCACGCAGGATGGAGATCTTCGGGTAGTTGGCGACGAAGGTGACGTCGGTGTGCCAGGAGTTGGCGCGGGTTTCTTTTGAGTCGAGGTTCAGGATCGCCGTGCTCTTGTCCGCCGAACGCACGGTCGGATGCGGCACCTGGTCGCCGAAACGGCGGGAGAAGCTTTCATGTTCCTCGTCGGTGAGGAACTGGTTACGGAAGAACAGCACCTTGTGTTTGAGCAGGGCCTGATGAACGGCATCGAAGTCTTGTGCGGAGATATCACCAGAGAGCTTGATGCCGCTCAACTCGGCACCGATGCGTCCTGCCACGGGGTTGATCTGAATCGCCATGTCCTGAACTCCTGTTTAGGTTGTTGTGGCTCAGATCGTAAAGATATAAATGCGTGGCTGTCTAATCACCATTTGTCCTAAGTATAGAAGGGCTGTTTATGTGGCCTGTTTATGAAAATAACTGAATTACATAACGATATTTCAAAATAGACTCGATGTGTCGGCTGCAATGAACTCTGTGGGAGGGAGCCCTGCTTGCGATAGCGTCCTTTCTGCTACTGAGATTCAGGCTGGCCCACCGTTTTCGCGAGCAGGGCTCCCTCCCACAGAAGATCGGTGCTGGAAATGCCACCCAGGCGCTCGATGAAACCCATCAGCCACCTGTTGCGAACGCCATTTTTCTCTGCTAATTTCCAAAATGTTAACGATGACATTTCCGCTTTAACAATAAAAACAACGGGATTTTTCGCCATGACAACTCGCCTCAAGAAAGGCTTTTCCACCGTTCTCTGCTCGCTTGCCGTGGCTGTCGCCTGTGCAGGCAGTGTCTCGGTTCAGGCCACCGACGCGGCCAAGCCCGCTCCGCTGAAAATCGGTGCCTCGTTCCAGGAAATCAACAACCCGTATTTCGTGACCATGAAGGACGCCCTGCAGGACGCCTCCACCAGCATTGGTGCGACCCTGCTGGTCACCGACGCGCGCCATGACGTGTCCAAGCAGATCAGCGACATCGAAGACATGCTGCAGAAGGGCATCGACGTGCTGATCATCAACCCGACCGACTCGGTGGGTGTGCAGTCCGCCGTGAAACAGGCCCATGACAAGGGTGTGGTGGTGGTCGCGGTGGATGCTCAGGCCAACGGCCCGCTGGACGCTTTCGTCGGCTCGAAGAACTTCGACGCCGGCGTGCAGGCCTGCGATTACCTGGCGAAAAACATCGGCGGCAAGGGCGATGTCGGCATTCTCGACGGCATCGCCGTGGTGCCGATCCTTGAGCGCGTGCGCGGCTGCAAGGAAGCGCTGGGCAAATACCCGGACGTGAAGATCGTCAGCATCCAGAACGGCAAGCAGGAGCGTGATCAGGCGCTCAGCGTGACCGAAAACATGCTGCAGGCGCAGCCCAACCTCAAGGGCCTGTTCAGCGTCAACGACAATGGCTCGCTGGGGGCTCTGGCCGCCATCGAATCCAGCGGCATGGACGTCAAGCTGACCAGCGTCGACGGCGCGCCGGATGCGGTGAAGGAAATCCAGAAACCGAACAGCAAGTTCATCGCCACCTCGGCGCAATACCCGCGCGATCAGGTACGTCTGGCCCTGGGCCTGGCACTGGCCAAGAAGTGGGGCTCGCAAGTCCCGGCGACCGTTCCGGTCGACATTCTGCTGGTGGATCAGGCCAAGGCCAAAACCTTCACCTGGTGACGGACACGTTGTTGCTCGCCTGATGGCCTGGCTGTCCGGCGAGCGGCACGGATTCACGCGCATTGCGGTTTGACGAGGTGCCCATGAGCTGCCTTCTGCAATTGGAAAACATCTGTAAAAGCTACCCCGGCGTGCAGGCGCTCAAGTCGATCAACCTGTCGGTCGAGCGCGGCGAGATTCACGCGCTGCTGGGTGAAAACGGCGCGGGCAAATCGACCCTGATGAAGATCCTTGCCGGGGTCGAACATCAGGATCAAGGCAGCATCCGCATCGACGGTGCCGAGCAGCATTTCGCGACGTACAACGAAGCCATCGCTGCTGGCGTCGGTATCGTTTTTCAGGAATTCAGCCTGATCCCGTACCTGAACGCCGTGGAGAACATTTTCCTCGGCCATGAACTGGTCAACGGCCTCGGTCTGCTGCGCAAGAAAGACATGCGCGAAAAAGCCATCGCCCTGTTCAAACGACTGGGCGTGAGCATCAATCTGGATTGTTCGGTACAGCACCTGAGTGTGGCCGAACAACAATTCGTCGAGATCGCCAAGGCGCTGGCCCTGGAAGCGCGTCTGTTGATCCTCGACGAACCCACCGCGACCCTGACGCCGTCGGAAGCCGATCTGCTGTTCGACATCATGCGCGAGCTGAAAAGCCAGGGCGTGGCGGTGATCTTCATTTCCCATCACCTGGAAGAGATCTTCCAGGTCTGCGACCGCATCAGTGTGCTGCGCGATGGCGCCAACGTCGGTGCGCTGACCGTGGCCGACAGCGACATCGACACCCTGGTGGAGATGATGGTCGGCCGGCGTCTGGAAGCCAGCTTCCCACCCAAGCCAGACCGTGCGCCGGGCGAAGTGGTGTTGCAGGTGCGCGACATCCAGCTGACCCGCAACGGTCCGCACAACAGCTTCAACCTGCACAAGGGCGAGATTCTCGGTTTTGCCGGGCTGGTCGGTTCCGGTCGCACCGAGCTGGCGCTGGGCGTGATCGGCGCCTTGCCGGTGGTCAGCAAGGACGTGCTGCTGCGCGGCCAGCCGGTCAACCTCAGCGACCCGGCCCATGCGCTGGCCAACGGCATTGGCCTGTTGCCCGAGAGCCGCAAGAGCGAAGGGCTGATCGTCGATTTCAGCATTCGCGAGAACATCTCGCTGAACAACCTCGGCAAGTACGAAGGCGCGGCCCGACTGATCGACCGCAGCAAGGAACACAGCACCACCGCCGAACTGATGCGGCAGTTGTCGATCAAGGCACCGACCTGTGAAAGCCGGGTGCTCAACCTCAGCGGCGGCAACCAGCAGAAAGTGGTAATCGCGCGCTGGATCAACCATCACTGCGACATCCTGATCTTCGACGAGCCGACCCGTGGCATCGACGTCGGCGCCAAGGCGGAGATCTACAACCTGATGCGCAAACTCACCGAACAAGGCTTCGCGATCATCATGATCTCCTCGGAACTGCCGGAAATCATCGGCATGTGCGATCGCGTGGCCGTCTTCAACAAGGGCGCCATCGTCAACGTGCTGCAGGCCAGCGACATCAACCCGCAAGAAGTGATGCGCCATGCCACCGGGAGTCTGAACAGTGAACACCTCCATTAAAACCATGACGGCGCAACCCGGCCGTCTGAAGCTCAATGTCGCGCAGATGATCCGCTCGCCGGCGTTCTACCCCTTCGTTGGCCTGGTAGTGGTGACGATCTTCATGATCTTCGCCAGCGACAAGTTCCTCACTGCCGCCAACCTGGAAAACATCGCCCGGCAGGTGTCGATCAACGCGATCATCGCGGTGGGCATGACCTGCGTGATTCTCACCGGCGGCATCGATCTTTCGGTGGGCCCGGTGATGGCCTTGTCCGGCACCTTGACCACCGGGTTGATGGTGGCGGGCGTACCGGCGCCCATCGCGATTCTCATCGGTCTGCTGATTGGCGTGGGCTTTGGCGTCGGCAACGGCATCTTCGTCGCCTACCTGAAAATGCCGCCGATCATCGTCACCCTGGCGACCATGGGCATCGCTCGTGGACTGGGCCTGATGTACACCGACGGCTACCCGATTTCCGGCATGCCCGAGTGGTTCGCCTGGTTCGGTCGCGGCACGCTGTTCGGCATTCAGGTGCCGATCCTGATCATGTTGCTGACCTACTTCCTGGCCTGGGTGCTGTTGCAGCACACCCGCGTCGGCCGCTACGTCTACGCTATCGGCGGCAACGAAGAGGCCGTGCGCCTGTCCGGTGTGCGCGCCTCGCGCTTCAAACTGCTGGTGTACTCGATCAGCGGCCTGACGGCTGCGATTGCCGGGCTGGTGTTGTCTTCGCGTTTGATGAGCGGACAGCCGAATGCCGGCGTCGGCTTCGAACTGGATGCGATTGCGGCGGTGGTACTCGGCGGCGCGTCGATTGCCGGCGGTCGCGGCGTGATCATCGGCACCCTGGTGGGCGCCATGCTGCTGGGCGTGCTCAACAACGGTTTGAACATGCTCGGCGTTTCGCCTTATGTGCAGAGCGTGATCAAGGGGGCAATCATTTTGCTGGCGATTTTCATCAGCCGGCAGCGGCATAAATAATTTGGGCGGTGACTGATACGACGCCATCGCGAGCAAGCTCACTCCTACAACGAGTGCGTCGCCTGTAGGAGTGAGCTTGCTCGCGATGGCGTCCGGTCAGGTACCGATGATCTCGAACCAATATTGGCGATTTCAGCCGTTATCCAAACATCCTCAACAGGTGAACCGACATGGAACAAAACACAACAAACACCATGCAAGCCGTCGTCTGCCACGCGCCGAAGGACTACCGTCTGGAGCGCATCAGCAAACCCGTGGCCCGTGCCAATGAGCTGGTGATCCGCATCGGCGCCTGCGGCATCTGCGCCAGCGACTGCAAATGCCATTCGGGCGCGGCGATGTTCTGGGGCGGGGAAAGCCCGTGGGTCAAGGCCCCGGTGGTGCCGGGTCACGAGTTCTTCGGTTGCGTGGATTCCATCGGCGAAGGCGCCGAGGAACACTTCGGGGTCAAGGTCGGTGACAAGGTCATCGCCGAGCAGATCGTGCCGTGCGAGAAGTGCAAATTCTGCAAGTCCGGCAAGTACTGGATGTGCGAAGTGCACAACATTTTCGGCTTCCAGAAAGACGTCGCCGAAGGCGGTATGGCGCAGTACATGCGCATCCCGAAAACCGCCATCGTGCACAAGATTCCCGAATCCGTTTCGCTGGAAGACTCGGCGCTGATCGAGCCGATGGCCTGCTCGATCCACACCGTCAATCGCGGTGACGTGCAGCTCGACGACGTGCTGGTGATCGCCGGCGCTGGCACCCTGGGTCTGTGCATGGTCCAGGTCGCGGCGCTGAAAACGCCGAAGAAACTGGTGGTCATCGACATGGTCGACGAGCGCCTGGAACTGGCGAAGAAATTCGGCGCCGACGTGGTCATCAACCCGAGCCGCGACAACGCCAAAGAGATCATCAACGGCCTCACCGACGGCTATGGCTGCGACGTGTACATCGAAACCACCGGCGTGCCGGTCGGCGTGACCCAGGGTCTGGACCTGATCCGCAAACTGGGCCGCTTCGTCGAGTTCAGCGTGTTCGGCGCCGAAACCAGCGCCGACTGGTCGATCATCGGCGACCGCAAGGAACTGGACGTGCGCGGCGCTCACCTGGGCCCGTACTGCTACCCGATCGCCATCGACCTGTTTGAACGCGGCCTGGTGACCTCCGAAGGCATCGTCACCCACGACTTCGGCCTGGACGACTTCGCCGAAGCGTTTGAACTGGCGAACTCGACCCGTTCGATCAAGGTGCTGCTCAAGCCAGTAAATGGCTAAAGATCGCTTCTGCCCGAAGGGCGTGGAGCCGGCTTGCTGGCGAAGGCGGTGGGACAGGCACTGCAAGGTTGCCTGATCTGAAGCATTCGCCAGCAAGCCGGCTCCCACAGGAGAAACATAATCCCCCTGTGGGAGCGGATTTATCCGGTAAATGGCTAAAGATCGCTTCTGCCCGAAGGGCGTGGGAGCCGGCTTGCTGGCGAAGGCGGTGGGACAGGCGCTGCAAGGTTGCCTGAACTGAAGCGTTCGCCAGCAAGCCGGCTCCCACAGGAGGAACGTAATCCCCCTGTGGGAGCGGATTCATCCGCGAAGGCGTCGGCATGAGCGCCGTTGATTCGGCGGTACACCCCATAACAAGAGAGTGCGTGAAGATGGAATACGTCATCGGGGTCGACATCGGCACCCAGAGCACCAAGGCGTTGCTGGTCGATGCCCACGGCCGCATCGTCGCGCAACACAGCCACGGCTACAAAGTCGACACGCCAAAACCGCGCTGGGCCGAGCAATGGCCGCAGGTGTGGCTCGACGCCGTGGAAACCTGCATCGCCGCCTGCATGCGCAAAAGCGGCGTGCCCGCAGACAGCGTCAAATCCCTGTGCGTCAGCAGCCTCTACGGTGGCTCCGGCATTGCCGTGGATGCGCAGATCAAACCCTTGTACCCGTGCCTGATCTGGATGGATCGCCGGGCCGAAGAACAAGTGGAGTGGGTCAACCGCAACGTCGATCTTGACCGGCTCTACCGCATCACCGGCAACTCGGTGGACAGCTACTACGGCTTCACCAAGATGCTCTGGCTCAAGGACAGGCAACCGCAGGTCTGGGCCGACACCCGCTACCTGCTGCCGCCCAACAGCTACATCAACTACTGCCTGACCGGCGAAATCGCCGTGGATCACAGCTCCGCCGGCAACATCGGCGGGGTCTACGACGTGGCCGCGCGCAACTGGTCGGGCGAGATGCTCGACGCCCTCGGCATTCCGCAATCGATGATGCCGCAGCGGCTGGTGCAGTCCGGCGAAGTGGTCGGCGGTCTGCGTGAGGACTGGGCCGAACGGCTGGGCCTGAGCGCCGGCATTCCGCTGCTCGGCGGTGGCGTCGATGCAGCCATGGCGACCTTCGCGGCGGGCGTGACCCAGGCCGGCAACCACGTCGCCATGATCGGCACCAGCATGTGCTGGGGCTACCTCAATCAGCAGGTCGATGCACGCCACGGCCTGGTGAGTTTTCCCCACGTCTTCAATGGTCTGAACGACCTGTACATCTTCGGCGGCGCGATCACCGCCGGTGCTTCGGTCAGTTGGTTTCGCGAGCAGTTCTGTCAGGCCGAAGAACAGCAGGGCCGTGACAGCGGCGAAGACAGCCACGCCATTCTCGAACGCGCGGCGACACAGATTCCAGCCGGCAGCGACGGCGTGCTGTTTCTGCCGTATCTGATGGGCGAACGCAGCCCGGTGTGGGACGCCAAGGCCAGCGGCAGTTTCGTCGGCCTCAACCTCTATCACAGCCGCGTCCACCTGTACCGCGCGGTGCTGGAGGGTGTCACGTTTGCCCTGCGGCACAACATCGAGGCCGGCACCAAAGGCGCGCAATCGCTCGACCCGCAACTGATCGTGGTCGGCGGTGCCAGCCATTCGGACCTGTGGATGCAGATCATCGCCGACGTCACCAATTACCCGGTCTACACCATCGTCCAGGAGGTCGAAGCGGCCCTCGGCGCGGCGTTGCTGGCGGCCCATGCCGTGGGACTGGTGGACGAAGCGCAGGTACACAAGGGCTGGGTCCAGCTGGAGCGTCGCGCCGAACCTCAGGCTGAAAACGTCGAGCGCTACACGCGTCTGTTTGCCGATTACGTGGCGCTGTACCCGGCGCTGAAACCGATCATGCACCGCCTGCAGGGAGCCTGAATGTGAACACTGCCCGATTCGATTTCAGTGGCCAGCGCGTGCTGGTCACCGGGGCCAGCAGCGGCATTGGCCGGGAAGTCACCCGCCAGTTGCTCGACAGCGGCGCCGAGGTGTACGCCATGGGTCGCGACCCGGTGGCGCTGGATGAACTGGCCGCGCTGGGCTGCCGGGTGTTGCCGGTGGAAATGTCGGATCACCGACAGTTGGCCGCCGTGCTCGCCGAGTTGCCGGTGATGCACGGGCTGGTCAACTGCGCCGGGATTTCCATTCTGGAAGCGGCCACCGAAGTCAGTGCGGCGGCGCTGGATCAGGTGATGGCCGTCAACGTACGTGCGGCGGCGATGGTTGCCGGCAGCGTGGCGAAGGCGATGATTGGTGCGCAGGTCAAAGGCAGCATCGTCAACGTGTCGAGCCAGGCCTCACTGGTGGCGCTGGACGATCACCTGAGCTATTGCGCCTCGAAAGGCGCGATGGATGCGATGACCCGCGTGCAGTGTGGCGAATGGGGCAAACACGGGATTCGCGTCAACAGCGTCAACCCCACCGTTACCCTCACGCCCATGGCGCAAATGGCCTGGAGCGAACCGAGCAAACGCGACCCGGCACTGGCGGCGATCCCCCTCGGGCGGTTTGCCGAAACCGCGGAAGTCGCGGGACCGATCCTGTTTTTGCTGAGCGATGTGGCGTCGATGATCAGCGGCGTGGCCTTGCCGATTGATGGTGGTTACACCAGCCGATAACGACCGGATTCGTCCATTGTGGGAGCCGGCTTGCTGACGAATGCGGTGGGGTCCATTGTGGGAGCGAATTCATTCGCGAGAGGTTTTTTCGGGCAACGCATCCTTGTCGCCTGATCCATCTTTCGCGAATGAATTCGCTCCCACAGATCCGGTTGCGAATGCACCAGCCGCTAACGGGGGGATGCGGCCATTTGACGCTTTTGTCCTGGCAAGCGGATTGTTTATCAGGCACATGACCTGTGGGAGGGAGCCCTGCTCGCGAAGACGGTAGGTCAGTCGATGCAAGGTTGACTGAACCGACGCTTTCGCGAGCAGGGCTCCCTCCCACGGGATTCAGGTTGCCAGACGGGTTTCGGTACGCCGCCACATTGCCGGTCAGGACCTACTTTCCGGCGCCGTTCTCCAACTCCCCGACAATCACCACCCTGGCCTTCGGCACGTAGCGATCCTGAATCCGCTCCAGCAGCAATGTCACTGCACTGCTGCCAGCCAGCGAAGCATCGTGGGCGATACAGGCGATGGGAATGCCGAAGATATCGGCGAAGGGCAGGCGGTCGATGCCGCAGATCGGCAGGCTGTCGTGGGCGATGCCACGGTCGCGCAGGGCGCGCATGGCCCCCAGGGTGATCAACTGGTTGAAACCGAAAATCGCGTCCGGCACCGGCTGCTCGTTGAGGTAGGCAAGGGTGCTTTGGTACGACGGCTCCAGAGTGTAATCCCCGGCGAACACATCCAGCTGCACCGGCTTGCCGCTTTCCGCCAGCGCCGCCTTCACGCCCTTCAGACGCTCCTCGGAAATCCGCGAATGCGCCGGCCCGGTCAGTACCAGCAGGCGTTGCAGGTCCGGGTTCTGCGCGAGCAGATAACGCGCGCCCTTCAGGCCGCTGTGGTAGTTGTCCAGCACCACATGGCTGAACGGACTGTCGTGCAGCGCGCGGTCCAGTTGCACCACGGGGATGTCGCCGTTGCTCAGACGGCTGAGGTACGCCGGCTGATAGGCCGGTTCGTCCGACACCGGCGACAGCACGATCCCCGCCACGCGATAACTGAGCAGGGTGTCCACCGCCTTGCGCTCCAGCTCCTCGGAACCGTCGGTGTCCACCAGCATGATGGTGTAGCCGTGTTTCTTCGCTTCGCGGGAAATCGCCTTGATCATTTCGCTGTAGAACGGGTTGTCCACGGAGGCGGTGATCACGCCGATGATCAGGCTCTCACTGCGCTTGAGACTGCGAGCGAACGCGTTCGGCACGTAGTCCAGCTCCTGCGCCACTTCGAGGATGCGCGCCAAGGTGGCTGGCTTGACCAGATCAGGCTTGTTCAACGCGCGGGACACCGTGACCGGCGTCATGTTCACCCGGCGGGCAATGTCGGAAATGGTGACAGGCGTCTTCTTGCTCATGGACTTCGGGTGGCCTTGAAACACGGTCGTTGCTGAGGGCCAAGGCTAGCACGGCAGGAGGGGCGAGCGGGCAGGCAAATCCGCCATCGTGCGGCGGTTTGCCCCCCGACCTGACGCCTTAGAAGGAACCGGCGCTGCTCAGCTCCGGTTGAGCGACCAGAACGTTGTTCGCACGTTCTTGCCAGCGAATCTGAGCAGGGTCTTTTTCGTCACGCACAATGCATTTCCACTCGTAGCTGCTGTTCTTCTTCAGCCAGACCACACCCTGCCAGAGCGGGTACTGACTGGCGTCCTCCAGGCGCACTGCGCTGGCCGGATTCCAGTTACCCAGCTCATTGCCGGAACCCACCGCATACACGCTCTGACCCATCTGTGTGTAACCGTCGGCGCACAGCAAGTGAACCCTGACCAGATTAGGGTCGCGTGTACCGCGCCAGATGCGAATCTTGCCGTTCTCAGCAGTCAGCACCGATGTAAAGCCGCTCGGTACGTCAGCGTTCGGCAGATCGGAGTCGAGTGCGAGCATCAGGGTTTGAACGCTGCCGGTGGTCTCTGCGACCAGCCCGGAGTACTTGTCGAGGAAGCGTACCGGAGAGTCGGCGCGGATGTCGGCGGCCTTGCGAATGGCGATCAATTGGCGAATCAATGCGCCTCGTGGCCAGTCGTACATGTCCGGCCAGTACACCGTGGGCGTGCCCGGCGTGGTGAGGATGTAGGCGTATGCCTTGTCTCGCAGCTCCTCGGGCAATGCCCAGTGATGCTGGCCGTTGCCCGCGCCCGGTGAGTAACCGGTGTCGTGGTTGTCGACAAAGGTCACGGCGATCGCTCGCCAGGCCGGGTCCGGGTTGCCGTTCAGGCCATTGCGCCAGTCGGCGATGCGGCCGTTCTGCAGGCGTTCCTTCAGGGCGAAATCGAACACCGTACAATGCGACTTGTCCGACCAGGCCTTGAGAGCGTCCTGCCAGCTTGCGTTGTGGCGCCAGTCATTGGCGGGGTATTCGTTGGGGGCCTGCCACAGTTCGCCCACGCAAAAGTGCGAGTTACCGAACGCCTTCATCCAGGCGTCGACGGTCGGTGCGGCGTAGCCTTTGACGAAATCGAAGCGCAAACCGTCGGCACCGTACTGATCACGCAGCCTGGCAAACTCCTGAGCGAAAAGGTCCGCGACTTCCGGGCGTGAGGTATTGAGATCGGCATCGCCGCCCATGAACGGCTCGCCGTCGTCGCACTGAGCACAGCCGTCGCGCCAGCTGTTGCGGTCACCCAATACGGGCGCGAGTGCCGGGTCCATATGGGCACGATCCATATGGTTGGGCACGACGTCGTAGATGACCTTGACCTGCGCCTGATGCAGCGCCGTGACCGCCTGCTTGAGCTCGGCTTCGCTGCCGTAGGCGGTGTTCTTGTCGAATGACTGCCAGAAGTAACCTTCGCCGCCGCCTGAATTACCGCTGGCTGCGTCACGCCACTGCGACGTATCGCGCCATGGCACCGGCATCCAGACGGCGGTGAAACCATCTCGACCGATCTCGGCGGCCTTGTCGTTGAGAACCTTGTACCAGCTGTCCGGTTTCGAACGGCTGGCGTTCCAGTGAAAACCTTGCAGAAGGATTTCATCACCACCATCATTGCGCATGCCCTGGGCGGTATTGCCCTGTACATCCTGAGCTTCGGCCGGCGCCTGCAAAATTCCCGTCAGCAGTGCGGCGACCAGCATGGCAGCGCTTGCCATGCCTGTTGTGGTCTGGCTTTTCATCACTAGGCTCCTTGCCGGTGAGAGAGCATCAGATTGCGCCTGAAATCCAGTTCTGTAACCTGTCAGAAATGACAATCGCCCCGAGGGGCCTCAAGCGTCGGCGGTGAAGCCCTGCCGACGCCCTGTGTATTTTTTGTTGTGGAGCCACCATGTCTGCCTCTTCTACCCGCGATTTCTTCATCGCCGCCTGTGCGTTGCTGATCGCCATGCTCGGCACCACGTTGCCGACCCCGCTGTACGCGATCTACCAACAGCATTTGGGCTTCGATTCCAGCTGGCTGACGATCATTTTTTCCATCTATGCCGCCGGAGTGATTTCGGCGTTGCTGGCGGTCGGCAGTTGGTCCGATCAACTGGGGCGCAAGCCGTTGCTGCTGGCCGGGTTGTTGATGGGGGCGCTTAGCGCACTGATTTTCCTGTTCACCGATTCGATTGGCGGGCTGATGATCGGGCGGGTGTTTTCCGGGTTTTCCGCCGGCATCATGACCGGCACCGCGACCGTGGCGGTGATCGAGCTGGCGCCCAAAGGCTGGAAGAACGCGACGCTGGTGGCGACCGCCGCCAACATGCTGGGTCTGGGGATGGGGCCGCCGCTGGCCGGTTTCACGTCGCAGTATTTGCCGGACCCGGTGCATCTGGTGTTCTACGTACACCTGGCGCTGCTGTTGCTGGCCGGGTTGGGGGTGGCGATGATCCGTGAAACGGTGGTTCGGCCGGCCAACCTGCAATTGCGCATTCAGAAACCTTCGGTGCCGGCCTCGGTGCGCAGTGTGTTCATTCCGGCGTCCATTGCCGGGCTGGCCGGTTTCAGCGTCGCCGGGCTGTTCACCAGCATGGTGCCGTCGGTGCTGATTCACATCATGCAGATCCACGGCGGGCTGCTGATAGGCGCGGTGATCGGTCTGTTCTTCATCGCGTCGATCTGCGGCCAGGCGCTGTTGCGTCACTTGCCGCCACACCTGCACATGACGCTGGGTTGCGTCGGGCTGATTGCCGGGATGATCTGCCTGGGGCTGAGCATCGCCACGGCGCAACTGGTGCTGTTGATCATGGCCGGGCTGCTGGCGGGGGCCGGGCAGGGCATGATCCTGCGCGCCGCCATGGGCGCGGTGACGGCGAGCAGTCCACCGGATCAGAAAGCCGCGGTGACTTCCGCCTATTTCGTCGTGCTGTACATCTCGATTTCGCTGCCGGTGGTGGCGGTCGGTTTCAGCGTTCGGGCGTTCGGTCTGCAACCGGTGGGTGAGTTCTTCGCTTCGCTGGTCGCGGTGGTGGCGCTGCTGGCGATGATCAGCATGAAGCGCGTGCAGGCCCGCCAGGCCGATGCGGTTCCGGCAGGACGCTGAGCATGAAGATCGGGCTGATCTCAGACACCCACGGCCTGCTGCGCCCCCAGGCGCTGGCAGCCTTGCAAGGCTGCGATCAACTGATTCACGCCGGCGACATCGGCAAGCCGGAGATTCTCGACGCCCTGCGCGCCATCGCCCCGCTGACGGTGGTGCGCGGCAACAACGACAGCGATGACAGCTGGGCCGCGGACGTGCCGTATGAGGCAGTGCTGCGGGTCGGTGCGCTGGCGATCTACGTCAACCACATCCTCGCCGACGTGCCGGAGATACTGCCGAGTGATGTCGGCGTGGTGGTCACCGGCCATTCGCACAAGCCCTTGCAACAGACCCGCCACGGCGTGCTCTACATCAACCCCGGCAGCGCCGGCCCGCGTCGTTTCAAACTGCCGATCACCGTGGGCATGCTGCACATCGACGGGCTTGACGTGCGCGGGGAGTTGATCGAACTGGCGGTGTGACGATCTGATTGGGCGCGCTCCTACGGGATCTGTGGCTGAACGGATATGGTGTGTATCGCGTTCTGTGGGAGGGAGCCCTGCTCGCGAAAGCGTCCGTTCAGACCCAGCTGCATTGCCTGATCAATCGTATTCGCGAGCAGGGCTCCCTCCCACAGTTCATCGGTGTGCCGGGCACTGGGGCAACACCGCATATCCGTAGGGTCAACCGATGGGCGCATTCACCCTCATCACTTGGCAATCGGGTCCAGGCCGCTGGCCTTGATCGCCGGGGCGGCCGCTGATGAGCTCATGAATTCCAGAAACTGGCGCGCCTGTTCCGGGTGTTTGCTCTGGATGACCACGCCCGCCGAATACAGGGTCATTTGCTGTGCCTGATCGGGGATCAGGCCGATGATGTCGATGCCTTCCACCGGTTTCAGCTCGCTCAACTGTTGAAAGCCGATTTCCGCTTCGCCCCGGGCGACGATTTCGCCGACCGGGGTGGCCGGGATCATGCGGCTTTTGCTCTGGATGCGGTCGGCGATGTGCATCTGGTTGAACAGCACGCGCGACAGGTACACGCCGCTGGCGCTGTCGGAGTAGGCGATGCTCTTGGCGTCCAGCAGGGTCTGCTTGAAGGCTTCCATGGTGCTGATGTCCGGGTGCGGTGCACCGTGCTTCACCGCCATGGCAATGTACGACTTGCCCAGATCGACGCGGGTTTTCGGGTCGACCTGACCGTCCTTGATCAGCCGGTCCAGCGCGCTGCCGACCATCAGCACCACGTCGGCCGGTTCCTTGCGCGCCAGACGGTTGGGAATCGCCTGCGGCGTCGCGCCCATCGACGGCGCCACTTCGGCCTGCAGGCGTACGTTGGCATGTTGTTCGTAATCGGGGGTGATTGCCTGGAAGGCGCCCATGATGCCGCCGGAACTGAGCACGATCAGCGGGACGGGAGCGGAGGCCGTGGCGGCATGGGTAAAAGCCGCAGGAATGAAGGTGATGGCGGCACTCAGCAGATAAGGCAGGAATTTTTTCATGACGATAAGCCTGACAATGAAAATGGATCTGACGAAAAGAAACAGCGCGGGCAGTATGTGGCAATTGTGTGATGAGTAAATCCCTTTCTTGCCCGCGCAGACTCACAGACGCCGATCCGCCCTACAGGTTCAGTCGTGCAGGCATTAAAAGCAAAAGGCCATCTCAAGAAATTCGCGGCCGCGCCGATGTTGATGAAGAGTTCCCTCATCTGCCTGGAAGTTCGTACTGCCATGTTCAATAAACGTTTGAAGCAAGAGCTCTCGACCCTGCGTGAAGAGCTGTCGTCGCTGCAGCAGGTGAGGGACAGCCTGGACAGCGAAATGCTGGCCATGCGACTGGACCCGCAAGGGCGCATCGAGTCGGTCAACAACCTGTTCGAGAAGGACATGCTGTACCGCAACGCCGACCTGGTGGGGCGTAGCATCGACGAGATGGTGCCGGCCTACGTGCGCAATCAGGATTTCTATCACCGCATGAAATCGGCCATCAGCCGTGGCGAACACCTGTGCGGCGCCTTGCGGTTGCTGCGCGGCAACGGCCAGGAAGCCTGGCTGCGTTCGATCCTGCAACCGGTGCGCGACAGCAGCGGTGTGGTGAAGTACTTCACCGTGCATTCCAGCGACCTGACCCGCACCATCGAAAGCTCCCGCGAGCACGAAAACCTGATCGAAGCCCTGCAGCGCTCGACCGCAGTGATCGAATTCAACCTCAAGGGCGAAGTGATCACCGCCAACCAGCGCTTTCTCGGCGCCATGGGCTACACACTGGCGCAGATTCAGGGCCAGCACCACCGCATGTTCTGTGACCCACAGGACGCCAACTCCCCCGAATATGCGGCGTTCTGGGACAAGCTGCGCCGTGGCGAATTCATCGCCGAGCGCTTCCGCCGTATCGACAGCCACGGCCGTGCGGTCTGGCTTGAAGCCTCGTACAACCCGATCACCGACGCCCATGACCGGCTGTACAAAGTGGTCAAGTTCGCCACCGTGATCACCGAGCAGGTCAATCGCGAAATGGCCGTGGCCGAAGCGGCCAACATCGCCTTCAGTACCTCGCAGCAGACCGATGGCAGCGCGCAGAAAGGCGCCTCGGTGGTGCAGGAAACCGTCGAAGTCATGCACGAACTGGCTCGGCACATGGAACAGGCCGCCGAGCGCATCGCGGCGCTGGACAAGCAATCGCAACTGATCGGCTCGATCATCCAGAGCATCAGCAGCATCGCCGACCAGACCAACCTGCTGGCGCTCAACGCGGCCATCGAAGCGGCCCGCGCCGGTGAACAGGGGCGCGGCTTTGCCGTGGTCGCCGACGAAGTCCGGCAACTGGCCTCGCGCACCAGCAAGGCCACCGAAGAAATCGTCGGCGTGGTGCAGCAGAACCAGCAGCTGGCCGAACAGGCGGTCAACGTCATCATCAGCGGCAAGCAGCAGGCGCAACAGGGCCTGGAACTGGCCGGACAGGCGGGATCGGTGATCGTCGAAATTCAGGACGGCGCGCAGCGTGTGGTCAGCGCGGTGGGGCAGTTTGCCAATCAGCTGTCGAATTGAGCCTTCAAAACACTTAACGCCGCTTTATTTTTGTTAGAAATCGGCGTTTTATCCTCAAAATCGTTAGAAAGGCCGCTGCGGATCATCTTAGTCGGCGGCTTTTATCCATTCATATTGTTAAAAAGCGGCGCCGGACTCAAATCCGGCGCCGCTTTTTTATGTGTTACACGCGGAAGTGGCTGACCATCATCTGCAGCTGGTTGCCCAGGCGTGCCAGTTCGACGCTGGAAGCGGCGGTTTCTTCGCTGGCGGCGGCGGTCTGTTCGGAGACGTCGCGCACGTTGAGGATGCTGCGGCTGATTTCCTCGGCTACCGAGCTTTGCTGTTCGGCAGCGGCGGCGATCTGCTGGTTCATGGCCTGGATGTTCGACACCGTGTGGGTGATGCTTTCCAGCGAGGTGCCGGCCTTGCGGGTCAGCTCGACGCTGCTGTCGGTCAGGTTACGGCTGCCGAGCATGATGTCCGACACCTGACGGGTGCCGGCCTGCAATGCGGCCACCAGGCCTTCGATTTCTTCGGTCGATTGCTGGGTACGCTGGGCCAGGCCGCGCACTTCATCGGCGACCACCGCAAAACCACGACCGGCTTCACCGGCGCGCGCCGCTTCGATGGCGGCGTTGAGGGCCAGCAGGTTGGTCTGCTCGGCAACGGCCTTGATCACGTCCATGACTTTGCCGATCTTGTCGCTTTCCTGCTCCAGCACGCTCATGGCGTCGGTGGAACGGATCACTTCGCTGGCCAGTTTTTCGATCTGGGCAATCGCTTCGCCGACCACCTTGTCGCCGTCGCGGGCTTCCAGATCGGCTGCCGAGGCCGCCACCGACGCCTGTTCGGCGTTGCGTGCGACTTCGTGAACGGTGGCCGACATTTCGTGCATGGCGGTCGCTACCTGATCGGTTTCGACTTTCTGGCTGTTGACCCCGGCGCTGGTCTGCTCGGTCACGGCCGACAGTTCTTCGGCAGCGCTGGCGATCTGGGTCACGCTGTCACGGATGCCGCCGATCAGCTCGCGCAGGGTCGTGCCCATGCGCTGGATGCCGCTTTGCAGCACGCCGAGTTCGTCGCGGCGGGTGACGACCAGGTCGTGGGTCAGGTCGCCGGAAGCGATGCGGTCGACCACGGTCAGGGTTTCTTGCAGCGGGCGAGTGATCTGACGGGTGATGATCAGCGCCGCCAGGGTCCCGAAGATCAGCGCCAGCAGGGTGCCAACGATCTGCAGGGTGCGGGCCTGAGCGGTATCGCCCTCGGCCAGGGAGGTCTGGATATCGATCAACTGCTGGGTCAGTTTGGTAATGACTGCCTGTTCGTCAGTCATCTCGGCGCGGGCGGCGTTGATGTTGTCGTTGGCCGCCTTGAAGCCCTGTACCGAGCCGCGATAGCCGATCAGCGAGGCTTCCAGTTGCTTCAGGCGTTCGGCCTGAGTGCCGCCGAAGGTGGCATTGAGCTGCTCCAGGCCGCTGATGGCGGCGGACAGCTGGCGCGTGGCGGCCTCTTCGGTCTTGGCGGTGACGTTGCCGGTGTAGCCGCGCACTTCGTAGCGCACCAGCATCACGTCTTCCTTGGCCTTGATGATGGTCTGGTACTGGTTGAAGCGACGCTCGTCGCTCGGCTCCAGTTTCATCACGTCATCGTTGATGGCGGCGATCAGCTCGGCGGCCTTCACAGCGTCGACACCCATGTCGGCGCGCACCTTGGCGCTGGTGCGGTAGCCGTCGCGCATCTTGTTCAGCGAGGTCTGGTAGGCAGCGATCTGCTCACCCAGCGCCTTGATCGGCGGGATGTTCAGTGGGTTGCTGAAGGCGCTTTGCAGCTGTTGCTGCTGGGCCTTGAAGCCGTCGAGGGCGGTCTGCACGTTCTGCGCGACCGTTTCGTCGCCATTACTGAGCATGTATTGCAGGCGGGTGATGCGCAGGTCAGTCAGTTTGTTGGTCAGTTTGGAAATATCGGCAACCCGTTCGCTGCGATAGGTGAGGCTGCCCAGGCTGGTCCAGCCGGTCAGTGCAAGCAAGGCAGTGAATACAAGTACAACGCCAAAACCGAGGGCGAGCTTGACGTTGACGCTGATATTGGCGAACCAGCCGTTCATCACAATTCTCCAGAATGTTGAGTTTCGTGTCGTCAGCTGGAGAGTTGTTATTGGCCAGCGAAACACTCAAATGTACGAGTGCATCGGCGGAATCCGAAAAATCTGAAAGAAATGACTGAAAAACGGCGGCGGCTCGTTGTCGCAGGGGGCGGGAAAAGCGCTGTAGAGCGGGCGTCTGCGGGAAAAATCGGGGTCCAGAAACAATCAAGCCCGGCATGAGCCGGGCTGGGAAGGAACGAACAGCGGATCAGCTCAGGCGGTTTGCACCCACATGGTCGGCACCGTCAGCAGCCAGACGACCCAGAGCAGTGTGGTCGGAACCGTTTTCGGCAACGCGGTTGGCACCTACGTGGTCGGCACCATCAGCCGCCAGACGGCCCAGGGCAGTGTGGTCGGAACCGTTTTCGGCAACACGGTTGGCACCTACATGGTCAGCACCGTCAGCGGCAACGCGGTTTGCACCTACATGGTCAGCACCGTCAGCGGCAACGCGGTTGGCACCTACATGGTCAGCACCGTCAGCAGCAACACGGTTTGCACCTACATGGTCAGCACCGTCAGCAGCAACACGGTTTGCACCTACATGGTCAGCACCGTCAGCGGCAACACGGTTTGCACCTACATGGTCAGCACCGTCAGCGGCAACACGGTTTGCACCTACGTGGTCAGCACCATCAGCGGCAACGCGGTGGATGTGGGTATGGGCAGAACCGTTTTCAGCGACGTGTTTGCTGGCATCGATAGCAGGCAGTGCGAACGCGCTGGTTGCCAGTACGGAGAAGGCCAGGCCGAGGATCAGTTTGTTGGTTTTCATGGTGTGTGCTCCAGATTCGTCAGGGGTTGTGACTTGGTATGGAGCTAGTTTCACGCCGGGGTGGAATATTAAGAACTTGATAGTGTTGCTAGCGAACATTACTGATATCGATAGTACGGACTGATGCACCGAATTTGTCCGCTACGCAAATCCTGTGGGAGGGAGCCCTGCTCGCGAAGGCGTCCGTCCAGAGACTTTCGTGCTGGCTGACACACCGCTTTCGCGAGCAGGGCTCCCTCCCACAACTGGTTTCTGCCTGGCATATCAATCAAGCGTCCTGAATCAGCCGATTGAGACGATCACGCAAAACCTTGAGCGGATCTCACGCAAACCGAAAACGGCGAATCCTTAACCTGAGCCCACTGATTCATACAGAGGGCTCAACGCCATGCTTACCATCAACGCCTTGCTGCAAAAGGCTTCCCGTCTCGACAAACTCGGCATCCACCTTATCCGTCTGGGCGTTGCCATCATTTTCATCTGGATCGGCGCGCTGAAATTCGTGCCCTATGAAGCCGACAGCATCACGCCGTTCGTTGCCAACAGCCCGGTGATGTCGTTCTTCTACAACCATCCGCATGAATACAAGGAACACCTGACCCACGAAGGCCAGCTGGACCCGGTAAAACGTGAATGGCAGGTCAGCAACAACACCTACGGTTTCTCCGACGGCCTGGGCGCTGTGGAAATCCTGATCGGTCTGCTGGTGCTGTCGTACGCCTTCTCCAGGCGGTTGGGCATGGTCGGCTCGATCCTCGCGTTTCTTACGCCAGTCGTGACGCTGTCGTTCCTGATCACCACGCCCGAAGCCTGGGTGGGCAATCTGGGTGACGCCAATTTCGGCTTCCCCTACCTGTCTGGTGGTGGCCGGCTGGTGCTCAAGGACGTGCTGATGCTGGCGGGTGGCGTGGTGATGATCGCCGACTCTGCCCGACAGTTGCTGAACGCTCGCGCCGCGAATAGGCAATGAGCATTGCCGGAGCGTGCGACCTTGTTGTCGCACCCCGGCAGCCGTGGAGTTTCGACCGATCACTTTCTATGTCACCGGGCGGTGACAAACGTCAAACGCTGGCGCCAACTTTCCCGCTGTCGCTTGTATCAGGGATGAAATATTTCAACTGTCGAGGAGCGGCTGAACCCCATAACGTGTACGGGCGCCGTTTTTCGCCGACAAGGGCGTTTTCATAGACCAGTACGGAAGTTGCGTTATGAAACCTGCTCAGCGATTCAGCACTCTCGACAGTTTCCGGGGCGTTTGTGCGGTGCTGGTCGTGTTCTTCCATCTGCATGTCGTCGGCTCGTTTGTCGAACTGCCTTTCTTCCGCCGCGATGAAGTGCTGCTGAATTTCTTCTTCGTCCTCAGCGGCTTCGTCCTCGCCCATAGTTGGGGCACGACGCCGGACTTCAAGCTCAGAACCTTCGTCATCTCGCGCTTCTTCCGGATCTATCCGCTGCACCTGTTGATGCTTGCGCTGTTCCTCCTGTTCGAGACCGTGCGCTGGATTGCCTACCGCAAGGGCTTCTATCTGAACAATGTGCCGTTCACCGGGCTGTTCGCGCCCAGAGAGATCCTGCCCAACCTGTTTCTGGTGCAGGCCTGGAGCGATTTCACCGAGAGTCTGTCGTTCAACTACCCGACGTGGACCGTCAGCATCGAGTTCTACCTCTATCTGCTGTTCGGCGGGCTGTGCCTGTTGTCCCCGCGCAACCGCTTTCTGATGTTCGCCGCATTGTCATTGTTGGCCTTTTCCCTGATCTTCTCCGGCAACGGGCCACTGGTGGCAGGGGCGATGCACGGGGTGTCGTGCTTCTTTGCCGGCTGCATCACCTATCTGGTGTATCTGGCGATCCGTGGGCGTTTCATTCCGGTGCCGTGGCTGATGACGGTGCTGGAGTGTTCGATGATGTACGTCGTGTACTGGATCGTGATGAACGATTTCGACAACCGCTACGCCATCGGCAGCCTGGTCTTCTGTGTGCTGGTGCTGCTGTTCGCATTCGAGGGCGGGCTGGTGTCGGCGTTGCTCCGCAGCAGCGTGTTCATGCTGCTGGGCAAGCTGTCCTACTCGATCTACATGACCCACGCGGCGCTGCTGTTCTGCCTGTCGACGCTGTTCATCGTCGCGCAGAAATTCACCGGCCTGCCGCTGGCGCCAATGATCGGCCCGCAACGCTTTATCGACACGGGCTCGATGTTGGGCAACAACCTGCTGGTGGTCGCGGTGACTGGCGCGGCGGTGGCGCTTGCGGCCGTGGTACACCGGTTCGTCGAGGTGAAAGGTTTCGAGCTGGGCAGGCGGATTGCCGACCGGGCACCCACGGTCAGACAGGTTGTGGATAAAACCGATGCAGTGCCGGCAATGGAGTCGAGCAAGGCCGCTTGATTCGTAGCCATGCTGCTACGGGGTTATCGCTGCAACCACTGGACCATGCCCAAGCCCGCCGCGCGGCCGCTGGCGAAACAGGCGGTGAGCAGATAGCCACCGGTCGGGGCTTCCCAATCAAGCATTTCACCGGCGCAGAACACGCCGGGCATCGAAGTCAGCATCAACTGCTCGTTCATGGCTTCGAAGGTCACACCACCGGCGGTGCTGATCGCCTCGTCCAGCGGCCGGGGTCTGACCAGCGTCAGCGGCAGGCCCTTGATTGCGCCGGCCAGCAGCGTCGGATCGTCGAACACCTCACGGCCGGTCAATTCGCGCAACAACGCCGCCTTGACCCCGTCGATACCCAACTGGCTGTGCAGATGCTTGGCCATCGACCGTGAGCCGCGAGGCTTGCGCAGCGCCTTCTCGACATCGGCGATGGCCTTGCCCGGCAACAGATCGATCTCCACCGTCGCTGAAGCGTGCCGGTTGATCGCCTCGCGAATCTGTGCCGACAGCGCGTAAATCAGGCTGCCTTCGATGCCGGTTTGGGTGATGACGCATTCACCCAGACGCAGCGTCTGGCCTTGCAGGCCGATGGCGACGTTCTTCAGCGGCGCGCCGGCGAATTTTTCCCGCAGCAGTTCGCTCCAGGCCGTGACTTCGAATCCACAGTTAGCGGCTTGCAGAGGGGCTACTTGCACGCCGCGCTGCTCCAGCAGCGGCAGCCAGGCGCCGTCCGAACCCAGTCGCGCCCAACTGGCGCCGCCCAGGGCGAGGAGGGTGGCCGAGGGCGTGATCGCCTGTTCACCGTCGGGACCGGCAATGCGCAGGCTGCCGTCAGCGTTCCAGCCCAGCCAGCGATGACGGGTGTGGATAACTACGCCGCCGTCGCGCAGGCGCTTGAGCCAGGCCCGCAAGAGTGGCGCGGCTTTCATGTCGGTGGGAAACACCCGGCCCGAGCTGCCGACGAAGGTCTGGATGCCCAGGCCGTGAATCCATTCGCACAGGGCCTCGGCGCCGAAACTGCGCAGCAGCGGAGCGATCATCGGCGCGCGTTCGGCGTAACGCGACAGAAACGCCGGATAGGCCTCGGAGTGGGTGATGTTCATGCCGCCGACGCCGGCCAGCAGAAACTTGCGCCCCACTGAAGGCATGGCGTCGTACAGGTCCACCTTGAAACCGGCCTGGCTCAACACTTCGGCGGCCATCAACCCGGCCGGCCCCCCGCCGACGATGGCGACTGTTTGTGCGCGAGGGAGGTTGTGTGAAGTCATGGCAAGTAGCGGTTCAAGCGAGTGGGCCGCGCATTCTACCCGAGGTGCATGACAAACGAGCGGGCTGTGGAAAACTTTTGAGCAAAAAACGTACAGCCAGCGCCAGGCCGCAGGGAATATGGGCTTGGCGGCCTTGCACTCAGGTTATCCACAGGCCGCTCCACAGCGGATGTGAGTAACTGGAGGACTGCAATCCAGGTGGGAGCGTGACTTGCCCGTGATTGCGGTGTGCCAGACAAACCGCCTTCGCGACCCTCGTAACCTCGGATCCCTCCCACGGGAAATCGAGGGATTACCCCGAACCGGATGATTACCAAAAACTGTGTTCACGACATGCCGACATCGCGGGCAAGCGCGCTCCTACGGCCTGTATTGGTTGCACAGATTCTGTAGGAGTGAGCTTGCTCGCGATGGCGGTGTGTCAGTCAACATCGTAGCGATGGGGCAATCGCATCGCGAGCAAGCTCACTCCTACAGATTTTGCATACATACCCTGTGGGAGGGAGCCCTGCTCGCGAAAGCGCCAGCTCAGGCAACACATCATTGGCGGATGCATGACCTGTGGGAGCGAGCTTGCTCGCGAAGAGTGCGTTACAACCCCAACGCCTGCCACACCCTGTGCGCGCTGTGATGCAGGATCCCGTGGCGTCGCGCCAGGGCTTCGCGGTCTTTGCTGTAGCCGCCGCCGATCACGCCCATCACCGGGATGTCGCGGCCCAGACAGTGACGCATCACCGCCTCATCGCGGCGGGCCACGCCGTCGTCGGTCAGTTGCAGATAACCCAGGGCATCATCCTTGTGTACGTCGACCCCGGCGTCGTACAGCACGATGTCGGGTGAATACAGCGGCAGCAGGTAATTGAGCGTGTCATCGACTACTTTCAGGTAATCGGCGTCGCCCATGCCCATGGGTAGCGGAATGTCCCAGTCACTGCGAGCCTTGCGCGCCGGGAAGTTCTTTTCGCAGTGCAGCGAGACGGTGATGGCGTCGTCGGTGTGTTCGAGAATCCGTGCGGTGCCGTCGCCCTGGTGTACGTCGCAGTCGAAGATCAACACCCGGCCGACGCGGCCGCTCTGCAACAGGTAATGGCTGATGATCGCCAGGTCGTTGAAGATGCAGAAACCGGCCGGGTAATCATAGTGGGCGTGGTGCGTGCCGCCGGCCAGATGGCAGGCCAGGCCGTGTTGCAGTGCTTTTTCGGCGGTCAGCAACGAGCCGCCCACGGCACGCACGGTGCGCCGCGCCAGGTCTTCGCTCCAGGGCAGGCCCAGGCGGCGCTGGTCCTCGCGGGACAGGTCACCGTCCATGTAGCGGCGGATGTACGCCGGGTCATGGGCCAGGGCCAGAATGTCGTCCGGGCAGATTTGCGGACGAAACAATTGAGCATCCGTGGTCAGGCCGCTGTCGATAAGGTGGTCATGCAACAGACGGAACTTGTCCATCGGGAAACGATGGTCGGGCGGAAACGCCGGACTGTAATCTTCGTGGTAGATAAGCGGCAGAGACATGGGGCATACGCGTCGGGTTCGATGGGGAATCTTGCCAGTTATGACGATCAGCGCCCAGCCATTTGCCGGGCGGCGTGTCGACAGGCTGGCGGGCAATCTGGAGTGCGGGGCAGGAGAGGTTTGATGGAGCCGATACTTGAGCTCAACAGCGCGCGCTTGTTGATGCGTCAGTGGCGGGATGATGATTTGCCGGCCTTCGCGCAGATGTGTGCCGATCCACAGGTGATGCGTTACTTCCCGCAGACCATGAGCCGGCTGGAAAGCGCCAAGATGATTGGCCGGATTCGCGGGCATTTCGCCGAATACGGCTTCGGGCTGTGGGCGCTGGAGCGCAAGGACAGCGGCGAGTTCATCGGTTTCACCGGGCTGAACGTGGTGGGTTTCGACGCGCCGTTTACCCCAGCGGTGGAAATCGGCTGGCGGCTGGCGCGGGAGCACTGGGGCCTGGGCTATGCCAGCGAAGCGGCGTGGACGGTGCTCGGCTGCGGGTTCGAGCATGTCGAGCTGGAGCAGATCGTCTCGTTCACGGCGACCAGCAACCTGCCATCACAGAAAGTCATGCAGGCCATTGGCATGCAGAACGACCCGGGCGATGACTTCGCCCACCCCAATCTGCCGGACGATCACCCGCTCAAACCCCACGTGCTGTACCGGATCAACCGCCAGCAGTGGCTCGCCACCCTGTGATTCGCGCAGGAATCGGACTACAAACACCTGTATCATTTCGTCCAAACGCCCTGTGCGCCGTTGATTGGCGCCCATGGCCGGACAAGCGTGTGATGACCGTGTGCGAGGAACCCCCGAATGAGCCATGTGCTGGATGATCTGGTGTCGCTGTTGAGCCTGGAGCCGATCGAAGAAAACCTGTTCCGTGGCCGCAGCCAGGACCTGGGCTTCCGCCAGCTGTTCGGCGGTCAGGTGTTGGGCCAGTCGCTGTCGGCGGCGAGCAAGACCGTCGAGGACGAACGCCATGTGCATTCGCTGCATGGTTATTTCCTGCGCCCTGGCGATGCGCAGTTGCCGGTGGTGTATCAGGTCGACCGCGTGCGTGACGGTGGCAGCTTCAGCACCCGTCGGGTCATGGCGATCCAGAAGGGCCACCCGATCTTCACCTGCAGTCTGTCGTTCCAGTACGACGAAGAAGGGTTCGAGCACCAGAGCCAGATGCCTCAAGTCGTCGGCCCGGACAACCTGCCGTCCGAGCTTGAATTGATGCGCCAGCGCGAGCACCTGATTCCGGCGCACATGAAGGACAAGTTGCTGTGCCCGAAGCCCATTGAATTCCGTCCGGTCACCGAGTCCGATCCGTACAACCCCAAGCCGACCGATCCGGTGAAGTACGTGTGGTTCCGTGCCGACGGCACGCTGCCGGACATCCCGGCGCTGCACAAATACATGATGGCCTACGCCTCGGACTTCAATCTGCTGACCACCTCGCTGCTGCCCCACGGCAAGACGGTCTGGCAGAAGGACATGCAGATCGCCAGCCTCGATCATTCGCTGTGGTTCCACGGCAACCTGCGCGCCGATGACTGGCTGCTGTACGCGATGGACAGCCCGTGGGCCGGCAATTCCCGTGGTTTCTCCCGTGGCAGCGTGTACAACCGCGCCGGACAACTGGTGGCGTCGGTCAGCCAGGAAGGCCTGATTCGTCACCGCAAGGACTGGGCATGAGTCTGGCGCAACTGCGTCACTGGGTGTTCGACATGGACGGCACACTGACCGTGGCCGTGCATGATTTTCCGGCGATCAAACGCGCACTGGATATTCCGCCGGAGGACGACATCCTTCACCACCTGGCCGCGCTGCCTGCGGACATCGCCGCCGCCAAGCACGCCTGGCTGCTGGAGCACGAGCGCGAACTGGCGCTGGCGTCGAAAGCCGCTGCCGGAGCGGTGGAGCTGGTGCGCGAGCTGGCAGGGCGCGGTTATCGCCTCGGCATCCTGACCCGCAACGCCCGCGAACTGGCCCATGTCACCCTGGAAGCCATCGGCATCGCTGACTGCTTTGCGGTCGAAGATGTGCTCGGCCGCGACGAAGCACCGCCCAAGCCGGACCCGGGCGGTTTGCTCAAGCTGGCAAAAGCGTGGAGTGTCGAGCCGGCGCAGATGGTGATGGTCGGCGATTACCGTTTCGACCTGGCCTGCGGCCGCGCGGCGGGGACGCACACGGTACTGGTCAACCTGCCGGGCGAGAATCCCTGGCCGGAGTTGACCGACTGGCATGCGGATGATTGTGTGGCGCTGCACAGAATGCTGACCCTGTAGGAGCGCGCTTGGCAGGTGTCGGGCCGAGATGTATGTGACACCACAAACCTGTGGGAGCCGGCTTGCTGGCGAACGCGGTATGTCAGTGACGATGATGCTGACTGACACTCCGCATTCGCCAGCAAGCCGGCTCCTACGGCCTTCCGCCAGAAACGGCGGAGTCTTGCATCAGCGCCGATCAGCTGCGGGAGCAAATTCATTCGCGAGAGGACAGTCCGGCCGACATGGATCTGTCGCCTGTGACACCGCTTCGCGAATGAATTCGCTCCCACCCGGTTTCTTTCAGTTGGTCTTGAACAACGCCGCCTGCCCCTCGGGAGAGGTGAACATGCCGTCGCCGTTGTGGCCGACGTTTTTCACCTCGACCAGACGCTGGTTCAAGCCTTCCGGGTGGCGCTTGTTCAGGTAGTCGAAGTAGTTCTTGCCACGCGCCAGACGGTTCGCACCTTGCGCCTCGGCACCGCAATCCTTGTCCAGCGCCGGGTGGTTCGGGTCGGTGTCCAGTTCGCCCAGCAGATACGTGACATCACGTTTCACATACGCCGCTTCCAGATCGGCCGGCTTTTCGTTGCCCGCATAGGCCGGCAGCTTGTTCAGGCCGTATTTCCAGGTGTCGAAGGTCGGGCAGGTCGCGGCGTCCACTGGCAGCGGGCGGGTCGCATCGAAATAGGCATACGACGACGGGTTGGCGATCACGTACCGCAGCTTGATGCCTTCCTTCTTCAGCAGCGCGTCTTCCTTGCCGCCGATCATCGCGTAGCGCTGCACCACCTGCGCGCCGCCGGAATGACCGGCAATCACGATTTCCTTGAGGTTGGGGAACAGCTTGCTGTCGGAAAGACGCTTGAGGATATGGTCGATGACCACGAACGAGCTGATCGGCTTGGCGCCCAGCGACTTGTCGCCGGCCATCCAGTCATTGCGATGCCAACGCAGCACGCTTTCTGGCAGGTGATGCGCGGTAATGTCCTTCTCATCGAGGAACTGCGGCGCGATCAGCAGCGTTTTCGGCCGTTGCTTGGACTGGTTGGCGGCGCGCTCGACGCTGCGCAGGTAGGTCTGGGCATTGCGCAGACGGCCGTGGAACACGATGACCACCCGCTGAATCTGCGGGCTCGGGCGTACCCAGCTCTGGCTCAGGCCCAGGGTGGCCTGGGACGATCCGTTGATCAGCAGCCGGTCGGGGCTGATGGATTTGACCGCCTGATCCGCAGCATGAGCGGTAACGCTCATCAGGGTGCCCAACAACAGGATCGAAAGCGGTTTCATCATGTGATCAGAGGCTCTTGGCGGCGAACGTATCGCACTGGTTGATTTGTCCCTGGGCAAAACCGGCCTTGAACCAGCGCACCCGCTGGGCAGAAGTCCCGTGGGTGAACGAGTCCGGCACGACACGGCCCTGGCTTTGTTGCTGCAAGCGGTCATCGCCGATGGCATTGGCGGCGTTGAGCGCCTCTTCAATATCACCGGGTTCGAGCCAGTTCAAACGCTTTTGTGCGTTAAAGGCCCAGACCCCGGCCAGACAGTCTGCCTGCAATTCCTGACGCACCAGCAGACCGTTGTCGCCTTCCATGCGCATGCCACGCTTGCGAGCGGCGTCAACTTTAGCTGAAACACCTAGCAAGGTCTGCACATGATGGCCAACTTCATGGGCAATCACGTAAGCCTGAGCGAAATCCCCTGCGGCGTGGAAGCGCTGGGTCATCTCCTGAAAGAACGCCATGTCCAGGTACACGCGCTGATCGCCGGGGCAATAGAACGGGCCGCTGGCTGACGAGGCAAAGCCGCAGGCCGACTGCACCTGGCCACGGAACAGGATGAGTTTCGGGTCCTGATACTGGCGGCCGCCCTGCTGGAAGATCTGCCGCCAGGTGTCTTCGGTGTCACCGAGGATCGCCCGCACGAAATCCGCCTGCTCGTCGTTGGCCGGCGGCGCCTTGCGCGCCTGGGGATTGACCGTGGTGGCCTGCTGTTGCCCCATCTGCCCGGCGATCTGTCCGAGAATCTGCATCGGGTCCTGGCCGGTCAACAGGCCGAAAGCGACGATGACCACGATCCCGCCAAGCCCCAGACCCTTGCCGCCGATCCGAAAACCACCCCCGCCCCCGGTGTCGTCGCGCGCGTCGACGACGTTGTCACTGCGACGTCCTTTTTTCCAGAGCATGGTGCAATCCTCGTTTGATCGTTCAGGAAGTGTAGACGGCGAGGGCGGCGGGTCGTTCTGCCTGCCAGGTGGCGGAAGCGCAGATCCCTGTGGGAGTTGAGTGTCTACGCGAGCCTGCCGGTTTGCTTGATGCCCCACAGAACCCTTGTGGGAGGGAGCTCTGCTCGCGAATGCGGAGTTTCAATCAACACAGTGCTGTCTGAACTGACGCTTTCGCGAGCAGGGCTCCCTCCCACGGTCATTTATCGGTCTGGCATCCAGGATCAACCGCGCAAATGACCCTGCTCAGCCTTCACCGAATCAATGAACGCCTGCATCGCCGAGGACTGGATGCGGTGGCGGCGGGTGATCAGGCCGTACGGGGGCAGGCGGGCTTCGAAGTGGATCGGCAGCACGGCCAGCAGGTCGCGGCCGGCGTAGTCTTCGACCACGGAGAGCGGGGTTACGCCGAGCATGTCGGTCTGCTGTACCAGCGACAGCAGGGTCATGATCGAGGTGGTTTCGACGATGCTGTTGGGAATGTCGACCCGGGCGTTGTGGAACACCTGATTGATGATCGCGCGCATCGGGCTCGGATGCTGTTGCAGCACCCAGGTTTCGTTCTGCAGGGTGGCCCAGCTCAGGTCTTTGGCGTGTACCAGCGGATTGTGCGCACCGGCGATCACGCACAGCGCTTCTTCGCCGAGGCTGTCGAACTCCAGCTCCTCGGCGCGGGCACCGCCCGGAATCCGCCCCAGCACCACGTCGAGCTGGTCCTGCAACAGCGCCTGGACCAGCACGTCGCTGGTGTCGACCTGAATGCTCATGGACAGGCGCGGGTGGCTTTTCTTCAGGTTGGCGATGGTGCGCGTCAGCAGGCCGGAAGACAGCGCCGGAATCGCTCCCACCGCGACCCGCCCCAGATTGCCCGACTCCAGCGCCACCAGTTCTTCACGCATGCCGCTCAACTCGGCGAACACCATGCGCGCGTAATAGATCACCGTGTCGCCGAACGGCGTCGCGCGCATGCCACGGGGCAAGCGCTCGAACAGCTCGACGCCGAGCAGATCCTCGGCTTCATGCAGCATCTTGGTCGCCGCCGGCTGGGTCATGCCGATGTGGTCGGCAGCCCGGCGCAGCGAGCCGAATTCCTGCAGCGCCAGCATCAGCCGCAACTGGCGCAGACGCAGGCGGCTGTGGATAACACTGGCATCAGGGATTCGGGTCATGGAACTGGCTCGCACGAAAGGATCGGGCGAGCCTGCCAAGAACTGCAGGGCATTTCCAGCATTGCCTGCCATCACAGGGTTTTTGCCTTGATTGCATGGCGATTGCGCCAGCCGAAGGCGGCTCTGATGCCACCGCTGATCATCGGCCAGAACAGCATCAGCAAGGCCGCCGTGGTCAGGCTGCCGACCAGCGGGTTGGACCAGAAAATGCCCAGCTCGCCGTTGGAAAACAGCATCGACTGACGGAACGCGTCTTCGGCCTTGTCACCCAGCACTGCCGCCAGAATCAACGGCGCAATCGGGTAGCCGAGTTTCTTGAACAGATAACCCAGCGCACCGAAGCCGAGCATCAGCAGCACGTCGAACATCGAGTTGTGTACCGAATAGGCACCGATGGCGCAGACCATGATGATGATCGGCGCGATGATCGAGAACGGGATGCGCAGGATCGAGGCGAACAGCGGCACGGTCGCCAGCACCACCAGCAGGCTGACCACGTTGCCCAGGTACATGCTGGCGATCAGGCCCCAGACGAAGTCGTGTTGCTCGGCGAACAGCGTCGGGCCGGGGTGCAGGCCCCAGATCATCAAACCGCCGAGCATCACCGCCGCCGTGGCCGAACCGGGAATGCCCAAGGTCAGCATCGGCAGCAGGGCGCTGGTGCCGGCAGCGTGGTCGGCGGTTTCTGGCGCGATCACGCCTTCCACTTCACCCTTGCCGAAGTTGTCGCGGTTTTTCGAGAATTTGCGCGCGATGCTGTAGCTCATGAACGACGCCGCTGTCGGGCCGCCGGGCGTGACGCCCATCCAGCAACCGACGAGGGTGCTGCGCAGGATGGTGAACCAGTAGCGCGGCAGTTTCGCCCAGGTGCGCAGAATCACCATCGGCGTGATGCGCGCATGCTCGCCACGGAACACCAGGCCTTCCTCGACGGTGCAGAGAATCTCGCCGATACCGAACAGACCGATCACCGCCACCTCGAAACTGATGCCGGTCATCAACAGCGGCTGGTCGAAGGTCAGGCGCAGGTTGCCGGACACGGTGTCCATGCCGACCGCAGCCATGGCGAAGCCGATCATCATCGCCACCACGGTCTTCAGCGGCGGGTTCTTGCTCATGCCGATAAAGGTGCAGAAGGCCAGCAGGTACACCGCGAAAAACTCCGGCGAACTGAAGGTCATGGCGAATTCGGCGATGCGCGTGGACAGGAACGTCAGCAGCATCACCCCGGCCAGCGCGCCGATCAGCGCCGAACTGAAGGCGGCGGTCAGGGCTTCGGCGGCGCGGCCTTCACGGGCCATCGGGTAACCGTCGAAGGTGGTCGCCACCGACGACGGCTCGCCGGGAATGTTGAACAGAATCGAAGTGATCGACCCGCCGAACAGCGCCCCCCAGTACATGCACGACAGCAGGATGATCGCCGACACCGGCGACATGGTGAAGGTGATCGGCAGCAGCAGCGCCACGCCGTTGGGCGCGCCCAGACCGGGCAGCACGCCGACCAGAATGCCCAGCAGCACGCCGACCACCATCAGGCCGATGTGGCCAGGGGTGAGGATCAGGTTCATGCCTTGCAGCAGAGAATCGAATTCACTCATTTCAGCGATCTCCCGGCCATGGCGATCAGATCTCCGACAGGGCCGGCATCCAGCGGCACCTTGAACCACAGGGCGAAAATCAGGTAGCTGGCGAGCACCGTGCCCAGCGACACCGAGCCGATCATCAGCAGGCCGTAGGGTTTGGCGCGGACCTTGTCGCGCCACATGAACCAGGCGATGAACACCGCCGAGGCCAGGTAGATACCGGTGAACGGCATGGCGCAGACGAACAGGGCAATCGGGATGAACACCGAGAGCACCTGACGAAACTCGCCGCGACTGACGAAACTCACGCTCAGCGGTTTCCAGCGAATCAGCGTCAGCACGCCGTTGGCGGCGCTGGCGCTGGCCAGCAGCAGGCCGATGTAGAACGGGAAATAGCCCGGCTCGGGACCGGCATCACCCCAGCCGATGCCTTGCTCGACGCTGCCGAACATCACCACCGCGCCGAGCACCAGGGTGAACAGGGCCAGGCCCAGTTCCACCCAGCGGGTGCCGACCAGTGAGGTCGAATGAGAAGAATTGGACATCAAACACCTCCAGCGAATGACCGCCGCTGCCCGTGATCACGGGCGCGCGGCGGCAGGGCAGGTCAGTTGCGCAGCCAGCCGGCTTCCTTGAACACCGGGGTCACCCGGGCGGTGTCTTTTTCGATGTAGGCGGTCAGTTGCTCGCCTTCGAGGAAGGTCGGCACCAGCGCGTTCTGCTTCACATAGGCCTTGAACTCAGGCGTCTCGGACACCTTGCGCATCAGCTCGGTGTAGAACGCCCGCTGCTCGGCGCTGACATTGCCCGGCATGAACACGGTGCGCGGGAAGCGGTATTGATCGATTCCGAGGCCGGCTTCATGGCAGGTCGGTACGTCGGCCCAGGATTTGTCGCCGGCGATCTTGTCGGTATAACCCATGCGGTCCTTGCTGAACACGCACAGCGGCTGCACCTGATCACCGCGCCACTGGCTGATGCTTTCGGCGGGGTTGTTGACGTTGGCGGCGATGTGTTTGCCGGCCAGTTGCGTGGCGGCCTCGCTGCCGCTCTTGAACGGGATGTAGACCAGCTTGGTGTTGTTGGTCTGGTTCAGCAGCAGGGTCAGGGTCTGGTCGACGTCCTTGGACTGGCTGCCGCCCATGCGCAGGCTGGACGGGTCGGCCTTGACCGCCTCGTAGAAGCCCTTGGCGTCTTTCCACGGCGCGTCCTTGTAGGTCCAGAGGATGAAGTCGTCCTCGGCCACCGCCGCCACCGGGGTCAGTTCCT
The DNA here is from genome assembly GCF_044746785.1 of Pseudomonas sp. NPDC090208. NCBI lineage: Bacteria > Pseudomonadati > Pseudomonadota > Gammaproteobacteria > Pseudomonadales > Pseudomonadaceae > Pseudomonas > Pseudomonas sp. NPDC090208. The sequence continues at coordinate 66,264 of NZ_JBIVCU010000020.1, read as the reverse complement.
GCCATTCGTAGCCGAGTTTGGAAACCAGCGGTAACAAATAGATGTTGTTGGTGGCGATCACCAGCTTGTCGGCATCGCCCTTGGAGACCTTCATGTCGAGAAAGGCTTCGGCGCCGTTGCCGCCGCCCTTGTTGAGGACCACGGTGTTCACGTCCAGCAGCTTGTGCGTGCTGATGATCGACTGGATCAACCGGCCCAGCTGATCGGTGCCGCCACCAGGACCGCCGGCCACGACGATCTCGACGTTCTTGTCGGGCTGCCAGGCGGCCAGGGCCAGTGTGGGAAGGGCTGTCGCGCACATCAGGGTGCAGCCGAGCAGCAGACGGGATGCGCGTCGGAAGGAGGCGATGGGCATGGTGATCCTCTTTTTTGTATTTGTTATGAGCAGCCGTCATGTAGGACAGCCATGCCCCGAGTGTGGGAAAGATGCTATGCCGCGTCCACTCAAAACATCACATACACCGATAGCCTGGGGTTATAGCTGCAGCAATACCATCGTTGTAGGAGTGAGCTTGCTCGCGATTGCGGTTTGCCTGTGGCGGGTGGGTTCTGACACGACGCTATCGCGAGCAAGCTCACTCCTACACGTCGGTGAAAAGCAAGGAGGTGCCCCATTTCAGGGTGCAAAGTCCCCACATGCTTCATTACGTAACACCCTTTATCCCTCGGTCGATCCCGACCATTCGCAGCGAGTTCAACCTAAGTTTTTCTTTTTGTTAAGGAAATTTACCGCCAGGCAAAACTGGCCCGTAATGTGCTTTTTTGGCTACATGGATAATTGGATACATTAATTCAGTGAGCTTTATGCACAGCATTCCCGGTTACGCAGAGCGCCAACCCATGACCGCCGAAGAAGAGGCCTACAACTTTTTGCTGGCCGCCATTTGCAGTGGTCGCTACCGCAAGGGCGACCGGTTGATCGCCGAAGACATCGCCTCCGAAATCGGCACCAGCCGCATGCCCGTGCGTGAAGCCTTCCGCCGCCTGGATGCCCAGGGGCTGGTGATCTTGCGGCCCAATCGCGGGGCGGTGGTCAGCGGCTTGAACATCGAGGAGATGACCGAAGTCTTCGAGATGCGCAGCGCCCTGGAAGGCCTGGCGGTGCGAGTGGCGGCCGGCAAGGTCACCGATCGGCACATGACCATGCTCGAACGCCTGCTCGAAGACATGGAAGACTGTCGCGACGACACCGCGCAGTGGGTGCTGCGTCATCGGGCATTTCATGAATACCTGTGCAGCCTCAGCGAGCGTCCGCGGCTGGTGAAGCAGATCACCGCCCTCTACTCGCTGATCGAAGCACCCATGCGCCTGTGGCTTGAGCACGGCGACAAGCCGCTCAGTGGCCGAGAAGAACACGAACAGATCCTGATCGCCCTGCGCACCCATGACGGTGCGCTGGCCGAGCGGGTGATCCGCGATCACATCGAAGGAACGCTGCCTGCGCTGACCCAGTTCCTGCAATCCGAACAATAAGAAACGCGCCCCGGCAGGCGGGGCGTTCCAAGCGTCTCCTTGAATGCTGCCCCACCTCACATCAGCAAACGGAGTATCACCATGCGCCCCACGTGTTCGCTTGTCGCCGCAGTTTCACTGACCCTGTTCTCGACGCTCGCGTCGGCCGCACCGACGGTGCCCGATCGCCTCAAGACCGTCGACAAGCTCACCTATTGCTCGGGCATGGATTCGCCGCCGCTGGTGTCGTTCGATGCCGCGCAGAAGCCGACGGGGCTGGCCATCGATCTGGGCCTGGAGATCGCCAAACGTCTGGGAGGCAAACAGGTCGCCTGGAAAGTCATTCCGTTCTCCGGGCTGGTGCCGGCGCTGCTGGCCAGCCAGTGCGACCTGATCGTCGATCAACTGTTCGACAAGCCCGAGCGGCGCGAAGTGATCGACATCGTCAACTACATGTATTCCAGCCAGTCGGTGGTGGTGCCCAAGGGCAACCCCAAAGGCATCAAGACGCTGGATGACCTGTCCGGGCTCAAGGTCGCGGTGCTCAATGGCTCGACCATCAAGACCCTGCTCGACGCCGAGAACGACAAGCTGACCAAGGCCGGCAAGCCGCCGATGAAACTGGTGGTCTACAACACCGACACCGATGCCTTCCAGGCCCTGCGCATCAGCCAGGTCGACGTCTATGGCACCACCGTGGAAACCGCCGGTTACTACTCGGCGATGGCGCCGGAGTTGTTCCAGGAAGGCGTGCCCGCGTTCAGCCGCATCCTCACCGGCATCGGCATCCGCAAGAACGATCCGCAACTGTCCGCCGCCGTGCAGCAGGTCATCGCCGACATGCGCAGTGATGGCAGCTATAGCCAGTTGCTTGCCAAGTGGCATGTCGAAAGCGACAAGCTCGACTGAGGAGCGGTGCGATGAATTTCAAGTGGGAGGTGTTCTGGCAGTACCTGCTGCAGCCCAGTGACGTGTACCTGTACGCGCTCTGGCTGACCTGCGTGATCGCCGTGCTGTCGATGACCCTCGGTTGCGTGCTGGGGCTGATCGCGGCGCTGATGCGCCTGTCGAGCAAGCCGCTGCTGCAATATCCCGTGCGCTTCTACGTCTGGCTCATGCGCGGCACGCCGTTGCTGGTGCAGATCGTGTTTCTGTACACGGCGCTGGCGGCCGGAGGGATATTTCGTTTCGAGGACCTGGACCTGGGCTGGTTCGTGCTACCGGGCAATATCCAGGCGGCGATCATCGCCCTGGGCCTCAACGAAGGCGCCTACATGGCAGAGATCATCCGTGCCGGTATCGGTTCGGTGGACAAGGGCCAGTACGAGGCCGGGCGTTCGCTGGGCATGACCTTTGGCAAGTTGATGAAGCGCATCGTGCTGCCACAGGCCTTTCGCATCATCGTTCCGCCGCTGGGCAACGAATTCAACGTCATGCTCAAGAACACCACGCTGGTGAGCGTCATCGGCGTGCAGGAGCTGTTGTTGAGCACGCAGATGATCACCTCGGCGACCTTCCGCGTGTTCGAGCTGTATCTGGTGGTGGCGATTTATTTCCTGTTCCTGACCACCCTCTGGGGCTTTTTCCAGAGCTGGCTGGAGCGTCGTTTCGGCCAGTCGGAACGGCCCACGGTCAGTGCTTCGAAGCGGTTGTTCGGCAGCTACACCGGCAAATTTCTGAGGGGGCGTTGAGATGCACAACCCAGGCAAGGATCTGGTGATCGAAGCTCTGGATATCCACAAGTCGTTCGGCGACTTGCAGATCCTCAAGGGCATCTCCCTGCAAGTGAAGCGGGGCGAAGTGGTGGTGCTGATCGGCGCCTCCGGTTCCGGCAAGACCACCTTCATTCGCTGCATCAACCTGCTGGAAGACATCCAGGGCGGGCGCATCCGGGTCAACGGCCAGCCCATGGGCTACCGCGAGCGCAGCGACGGCACGCTGGTGCGTGACAGCGAACGCAACATCGCTCGGCAACGCCGAGACATCGGCATGGTTTTCCAGCGCTTCAACCTGTTCCCGCACATGACCGCCCTGCAAAACATCATCGAGGCGCCGATTCAGGTGCTGGGCGTGGACAAGGCCGTCGCCACCGAACAGGCCCGCGCCCTGCTCAAGCAAGTGGGGTTGGCCGACAAGGCCGATCATTACCCGTCGATGCTGTCCGGCGGTCAGCAACAGCGCGTGGCGATTGCCCGTGCGCTGGCGATGAAGCCCCAGGCGATGCTCTTCGACGAACCCACCAGCGCGCTCGATCCCGAGACGGTCGGTGAAGTCTTGCAGGTGATGAAGCAACTGGCCGAGCAGGGCATGACCATGGTCGTGGTGACTCACGAAATGGGCTTCGCCCGCGAAGTCGCCGACCGCGTGGTGGTGCTCGATCAGGGCGAACTGATCGAGGAAGGGCCGCCCGAACAGATCTTCAACACACCCGTTCATCCACGCACCCGCGCCTTTCTCAGCCGTGTCCTGCCGGAGGTTGCCCCATGCTGAAGTTCTCCGCCCATCGTTATCCCTACGCCTCGCGGCGGCAGAGTGTGTTTGCCCGCCGTGGCATGGTGGCGGCATCGCAACCGCTGGCCGCCGAAGCCGGCATCGAGATCATGCGCCGGGGCGGCAACGCCATCGACGCCGCGATTGCCACGGCGGCTGCCTTGACCGTGGTCGAGCCGACCGGCTGCGGCATCGGCGGCGATGCCTTCGCGCTGGTGTGGGTCAAAGGCCTGTTGCACGGTCTGGACGCCAGCGGCCATGCGCCGGCGGCGTTAAACATCGACGCGGTCAAGGCCGCGGGCCACAGCGAAATGCCGTTGTACGGCTGGACCCCGGTGACGGTTCCGGGCTGTCCGGCGGCCTGGGCGGCCTTGTCCAAACGCTTCGGACGCCTGCCGTTCGCTGAGCTGCTGCAACCGGCGATCAGCCTGGCTACAGAAGGCTTTCCGCTGTCGCCCATCGTTGCTCAACAATGGCAGAGCGCGTTCAACGACTTTTCCGAACATCGTCAGCCGGCGCTGCAAGCGTGGTTCGACACCTTCCTCATCGATGGCCGCGTGCCGCGCGCCGGAGAGTTGTTCCGCAACCCGGCGCAAGCGCGCACCCTGAGCGAACTGGCCGACACCGGCTGTGAAAGCTTCTACCGCGGCAACATCGCCCAGCGCATCGACCGGCAATCCCGCGCCGATGGCGGTTACCTGCGGCTGGCCGACTTGCAGCAGTATCAGGCCCGTTGGGTCGACCCGATCAGGCTCGATTATCGCGGCTATGACATCTGGGAAATCCCGCCCAGCGGTCAGGGGCTGGTGGCGCTGATGACCCTGCAGATCCTGCAAGGCTTCGACTTCGATCAACGCGACAGCCTGCAGACCTGGCATCGACAGATCGAAGCGATGAAACTGGCCTACAGCGACGGCCTGCATCACATCACCGACCCTGAACACATGCGCGTCGCGGTCAACGACCTGCTCAGCGAGTCCTACGCCGGGCAGCGTCGTGCGCTGATCGGCGACACGGCCATCGCCCCTCAGCCTGGCGACCCCAAGGCCAGCGGCACGGTGTACATCGCCACGGCGGATGCCGAAGGCAACATGGTGTCGTTCATCCAGAGCAACTACCACGGCTTCGGTTCCGGCGTAGTGGTGCCCGACAGTGGCATCGCATTGCAGAACCGCGGCCAGGAATTCAGCCTCGACCCGCAACACGCCAACGCCCTGGCTGCTGGCAAGAAAACCTTCCACACCATCATCCCCGGCTTCATCAGCAAAGCCGGCAAGCCGGTCGGCCCGTTTGGCGTCATGGGCGGCTACATGCAACCGCAGGGGCATGTGCAAATGGTGATGAACCTGATCGACTTCGACCTCAACCCGCAGGCCGCCCTGGACGCCCCGCGCTGGCAGTGGATGGGCGGCAAGAAAGTCGGCATCGAACAGAGCGCTCCACAAGACCTCGCCGCCGCGCTGAAACACAGGGGACACGACGTACAGATCGCCTGCGACCCGATCGAATACGGCCGAGGACAAATCATCGTCCGAGACCCCGACAGCGGCGTGCTCTGCGGCGGCACGGAACCGAGAGCGGATTCGCATATCGCGGTGTGGTGAGATTTGCCGGGCACTGCACAAATCCTGTGGGAGCGAATTCATTCGCGAAGCGGTGTTTCTGATCAAGGTTTTGTGTCGGCTGGTCGGACATCGCGAATGAATTCGCTCCCACAGTGGACTGTTGTTTCGCCGTGCTGTAGCAGTCCGGCTTGCCAGCGTCATTGACCTTGAGGGCGTCTTCGCGAGCAGGGCTCCCTCCCACGAGATTTGTGGTGTTCGCGGGGGATTGGTACGGAAACGGATTCTGCAGAACAGCGACAGATCCCTGTGGGAGAGATCCGAGGTGACGAGGGTCGCGAAGGCGTCAGACCTGACAGCTCATTGTTGAATGCCCTGACGCATTCGCGGGCAAGCCCGCTCCTACAGATATCCGTGGGCCGCAAGACAGCACACGTTCATCCAGAGTCAGGCCGACCGGTCGGTCGCCTCGGCGAGCTTTTGATTTTGATGTTGGGGCCCCGTTCCAGAAGGCCGAACGCAGGCGATGCGCAGTGGCGCCGAGCGGCATGGATGCCGCGAGAGCCGCGTTGGGCCATGGATGGCCCATTCGCGGCGTGCCCACGGAGCATTGCCGGAGTGAGGGCATGCCGAGCCTGGGCGAGGCACCGTATGGCGGGGATAAGAGCCCTTGGTTACTTGGGGCTTTTCCAAGTAACTCGCCGCCAGGCGAAACAGGGCTGCGTTAGCAGACTCAGCGGAGTATCAGACACGCAAAGGACACAGGTTTTACGACGACTTCGTCGCCGCTCGCAGGACAAGCCAGCTCCTACAAAAATCCGCGTAACTCGCCGTCAGGCGAAACAGGGCTGCGTTAGCAGATCAGCAATCCATCAGACACAACGCGTGCACAGGATTTACGACGACTTCGTCGCCGGTCGCAGGGCAAGCCAGCTCCTACAAGGATCCGCGTAACTCGCCGTGAGGCGAAATCAGGCTGCGTCAGCAGCCTTCCTCACATCTTGAAATTCAACACCAGTTGATTCAACCCCACCGCCAACTGCGACAACTCGGCGCTGGCGGCGGAGGTCTGGTCGGCGCCGGCCGATGTCTGCACCGACAAATCACGAATGCTGGTCAGATTGCGGTCCACCTCACGGGCCACCTGCGCCTGCTCCTCGGTCGCCGAGGCAATGCTGACGTTACGCTCATTGATCTGCACGATCGCCGCCGAAATCTCCGCCAGCGCACGGCCGGCCGCCTCGGCCACATCAAGACTGGCGCGGGCCTGCTCGCTGCTGTGCCCCATCGCCGTGACCGCCTTGCTGGCGCCGGCCTGAATCGACCCGATCATTTTCTCGATCTCCGCCGTCGACTGCTGAGTACGGTGTGCCAGCGCGCGAACCTCGTCCGCCACCACCGCAAACCCGCGCCCGGCTTCGCCCGCACGGGCTGCTTCGATGGCCGCGTTCAGCGCCAGCAGGTTGGTCTGATCGGCGATACCGCGGATCACATCCAGCACACCGCTGATGTTCTGCACCTCAGAGGCCAGACCGTCGATCTCGACCGCCGTGGTGCCGACGGTCGCGTGCAGTTCGTTAATCACCTGCACGGTTTCATCGACCCGGCGGCTGCCGTTTTCCGCGGATTGCGTGGAGTTGCGCGCCGCTTCCGAGGCGTGCGCGGCATTACGTGCGACTTCTTCCACGGCGGCGCTCATCTGATTGATAGCCGTGGCGGCCTGATTGATCTCGTCGTTCTGCCGCTGGATACCGCGCAGGGAGTCCTCGGTCACAGCGGTCATTTCTTCGGAGGTCGAAGCCAGTTGGTTCGACGAATGGGACAGTTCGGAAAGGGTACTGCGCAAGTTTTGCTGCATCACCGACAACGCCTGCAGCAGACGGCCTGGCTCGTCCTTGCCGTCGACAATGATCGGCTTGCCCAGATCGTTGGCGGCAATCTGTTGCGCCACGGCCAGGGCCTTGTTGATCGGTGCCATCAGGCTGCGGGTGAACAGGGTGGCCAGCAGCAGGGTGGCGATCAGGGCGATCAGAATCGCCGCGATGATCACGTAACGCGCCTGGGCTTCGCTCTTGTCCGCTGCAGTATCGGACTCTTTCATCTTCAACTCGGCCAGTTTTGCGACCGCTGCAATGCTTTTGGCCAGCGCATCGGCTGCCACCGTCTGCTCGCCGTCGCCTGCTGCCATACGGTTTGCGACGTCGTCCTGTTTTTTCGCCACCGCCTCCAAAAAGCGCGTGTGCACGGCGAGGTAGCTCGTCAGATTGCCTTCCATGCTCTGATAGGCCGCCAGCCCCGCCTCTGTGAGCAGCAAGGGTTTGAGCCTGCGGACATCGGCCTGCAGATCGCTGCGACCCTGATCGACACGCTGGCGTGCGCGGTTCACGCTTTCGTCATCCTGCGCGGCTCGCAGACTGGTATTGCCCAGACGAATGGTCAACAGGTCGGCCTTGATCCGGTCAACGGCCTGAAGTGTGGGCAGCACGTTGTCTTGCAAGGTTTCGCGGGCTTCTTTCAGGTTCGAGGTCTGCACCAGTGCAAACAACCCGACAGCGGAAATCAGCAGAGCAAAAAAGCCAAAACAGATCAGTGAGCGGGGGGCGATATTGAGGTTGCGCAGATTCATGCGTGCGGGCCTATTCATATATATGACTATTGCCCTATCGACTTGAAACGGTTCAGCTTGAGGGCAAATGGCCATCTATTTTGGCATTTCTGCTTTATTCGAAAGGATTCAGCGGTATTGAATTGATCTGAAACGCCGAAAACAGGCCGCTGAAGTCAGGGCCTGTCCGGTCATCAGGGGAAGGTGAGGGGCGGGCTGAATGCCTGCCCCGTGGGTCGATCACTTCTTGCCGGCCAGCGCCGAGTAGCTGTTCATCAGGTTGCGGTAGTTGGGGATACGCTGCGACAGCAGGTTACCCAGACCTTCGATGTCGTTGCGCCAGTCGCGGTGCAGCTCGCAGGCCACGGCGAACCAGTTCACCAGTTGCGCACCGGCGGCAGACATGCGGTTCCACGCGGCTTGCTGGACGCCTTCGTTGAAGGTGCCGGACGCATCGGTCACCACGAACACATCGAAACCTTCTTCCAGTGCGCTCAGGGTCGGGAAGGTCACGCAGACGTCGGTGACGACGCCGGCGATGATCAGTTGCTTGCGGCCGGTGGCCTTGATCGCCTTGACGAAGTCTTCGTTATCCCAGGCGTTGATCTGGCCAGGGCGAGCGATGTACGGCGCATCGGGGAACATCTCTTTCAGTTCCGGCACCAGCGGACCGTTCGGGCCCTGTTCGAAGCTGGTGGTCAGGATGGTGGGCAGACCGAAGAACTTGCCGCAATCGGCCAGGGCCAGCACGTTGTTCTTGAACTCGTTGGGCGAGAAATCCTGTACCAGCGAGATCAGGCCAGTCTGGTGGTCAACCAGCAGCAGTACGGCGTCGTTCTTGTCCAGGCGCTTGTAAGTAGTCATCGGTGCATTCCTTTTAACTGAGAGAGTAAGTGTTTGAAATCGGCGCCGGCCTTGGCGTTGTGCTCATTGGCTGCGGCATGAGGTGTACTTTAGGGAAGCATCGATTGGCCAACAATCCGGCAAAAAACGAACTCACTGATTCTGTTTTAGGGACAATGTCTGCAAGTGCGCAGGTGAGATCAAAGTGCCGTTAAACTCCGCCGTGCCGTTTCGTATTACCTGTATGACCCGAAAAGGATTCACGCCATGGACAGCACTGCCATCCCCACCTTCACCACCCGCCGTCTCACCCTCACGCCTTTGCAGCTCGAAGACGCATCGGCGATCCAGCAACTGTTTCCGCACTGGGACGTGGTGCGCTACCTCGACAGCCGCGTGCCGTGGCCGTATCCGGACGATGGCGCACTGGCCTATGTGCGCGACCACGCCCTGCCAGCCGTGGCCGAGGGCCGCGAATGGCACTGGATGATTCGTCTGAATGACGATGGTCGCGCCATCGGCAGCATCAGCCTCTACGACGAACCCGGCAACAACCGTGGTTTCTGGCTGGCGCCACAGTGGCAGGGCAACGGCTACATGCGCGAAGCCTGCGAGTTCATCAACGTTTACTGGTTCGAAACCCTGCAACGCCCGGTGATGCAAGTGCCCAAGGCCATCGACAACCTCGCATCACGGCGGGTTTCAGAGCGCGAAGGCATGCGCTTGATCGGCGTGCGGACGGGGCATTTCGTCAGCGGGGAACTGGACAAGGAAATCTGGGAATTGACGCGGGGGGAGTGGTTGGCGCGGCAGTATACGCACGTGGAATGATGGACCTGTGGGAGCGAATTCATTCGCGATTGTCATTTCGACCGACCCAGATCAGTGGCCTGAAATGCCGCATCGCGAATGAATTCGCTCCCACAAAAAGCGTCAGGGAGTCGTCCCGTTGACCCGATTCAAAGCGCAGGCCGTTCCATTTGCACCCACGCCTGCACCGAAGGACGTTGCCATTGGCGCTGGGTATAAGCCACCAGATCGGCAGGTACGTCATCGCCGTTCAGGATCAGGCGATTGAGCATCACCGCAAGGTCGACGTCGGCAATCGACCATTCGCCAAACAGGTATTCCCTGCCGTCGGCCAGCAGATGGTGTGCGGCGTCGATCAGCTTGCGGACAGCCTGTTGACCGGCGGCGGACAGAGGTCCTGCATGGCGGCCATAAAACACCACATGGGTGGAGCGCTCGTCACGGATCGGCAGCAGGTCACTGCGCAGCCAGGCCTGGACCTGCCGGGCTTTGGCGTGCAGGTGCAGATCCCGTGGGTAGACCGGGTTTTCCGGGAAGTTGTCTTCCAGATACTCGGTGATCGCTGACGATTCGGACAAAGCGAAGTCGTCGTCCTCGGCGAAGGTCGGCACCCGCTGGGTCAGGGAAAGGCTGGCGTAGTCGTCGCTCAGGTTTTCCGAGCGGTCCAGGTCCAGGGTCATCAGGTCGAACTCGATGCCTTTCTCGCGCAGCACCACAAAGACGGACATGGCGTAAGGGCTGCAGAATTGCGCATCGACGTACAGGCGTGGGCGGCGGGGTTTCACGGGATGATCTCCATATGCAAGGTCACTGCACGCTACGGGATTGACCGGCATAAATAAAAGTCGGGTTTGTCATGGGCATATTCCGCTGTGGAATACGGCGGGTGATTCAAACGGCAAGACCTGTCGCAGCGATCACGCTATCCACCGCGTGCTATATCCTGCGGCTATCACCGTATTTCCAGCTTTGATTAGACGGTTATCGGTAAGGCCCCGATAGTTGACCCACGACCGACGTTCTCGTTCGAGGCCGTCAACAATAAAAACAACAACACCGAGGTACGCACCCATGGCTCGCAGCAGCGCCGATGTGCCCCTGTCCGCGACAGGCGAAACCTTTGCCCCTTCCCCGACCCGCGCCGCTATCGCGGTCAAGGCCAGCAGTGTGCGCTGGCGCATCTTTGCAATCATTTTCGTGCTGACCATGGTCAACCTGATCGACCGGGTTTCGCTGTCCATCGCCATGCCCACCATCGCCAAGGAATTCACGCTGTCGCCGGCGATGCAGGGGCTGATTCTCAGCAGTTTCTTCTGGGCCTACGCGCTGTTGCAGATCCCCGGTGGCTGGATGATCGACCGCTTCGGACCGCGCCGCGTGATCACCTGGTCGACCGGTTTGTGGGGCACGTTTCAGGTGCTGGCCGGGTTTGCGACCGGTGGTGCTTCGCTGCTGTTTGCCCGGATGTTCCTCGGTGCCGCGGAGGCGCCGCTGTTTCCATCTGGCGGCAAGTTGATCTCGCTGTGGCTGGCGCCGAGCGAGCGCAGTCGCGGTGCGGTGATGATGGACAGCGGCAGCCCGCTGGGCGTGGCGCTGGGCGGCCTGATCATCGCGTACCTGATCGTCTCGCTGGACTCGTGGCGCATGGCGTTTGTCATCGCCGGTGTGGCAACGCTGCTGCTGGGCTGGGTGTCGTGGCGTTATCTGCGTGACGATCCGTCGGTGCATCCGCAAGTCAACGAGGCGGAGCTTGAGAAAATCAACGCTGGCCGTGAAACCCCGGCCGCCGAGGCAGCCCGCGGCAAGGTCAAAGGGCTGGGCATCGCCCTGCGCTCGCTGGTCGGCCTGATGATCGGTCGTTCGACCTGGGCCATGGTGTATTTCGGTCTGCTGACCTGGGGGCCGAGCTACCTGGCCCAGGCCCGTGGCTTCGACATCAAGGGCATCGGCTTTGCCACGTTCGTGATCTTCATCTGCGGTTCGCTCGGTTCGTTGACCGGTGGCTTTCTCTGTGATGGCCTGATCCGCAAAGGCGTGCGCCGTGGCGTGGCGGTCAAGGGTCTGTTGACGTTCTCCGGCGTGATCGCCCTCGGCGCTTTGCTGCTGTTGCCGCAACTGAGTGACCCGATTGCCGCTGTCGCGCTGCTGGCGATGACCGCGTTTTTCTTGATGTGGGGCAGCCTGTACTGGAGCTTCCCGGCGCTGCTGGCGGCACCGGCCCGTGTCGGCCTGGTCGGCGGGGTGATGAACCTGGCGGGCAGCATCGGCGGCATCTTCGTGCCGATTCTGGTCGGGGTGATCCTGCAATTCTTCGGCGGCTTCGGTGCGGTGCTGGGCTTCTTCGCCCTGTGCGCGGCGCTGTTCGTGCTGGCAACCTTGCTGATCGGTCTGGATGGCCAGCGTGAGGTGAGTCATGGCTGAACTGTATTCAGGCCCGATCATCGACGCCCACCACCATTTCTGGGACCCGCAGACCAATTACCACCCATGGCTGGCAGAAGGCGTGAACATTCCGTTTCGCTACGGTGACTACTCGGCGATCAAGCGGCGCTACTTGCCACCGGAGTACTTCGCCGATGCCGGCGAGCACAATGTGGTGCAGACCGTGTACGTGGAAACCGAGTGGGACCCGAGTGACCCGATTGGCGAAACCCGTTTCATCGAACAGATCGCCGCCCGTTACGGCGTGCCCAATGCCGTGGTCGCCCAGGCCTGGCTCGACCACCCGGACGCCATCGCCGTGCTTGCCGAACAGGCGCTGTTCGCCAGCGTGCGCAGTGTGCGGCACAAGCCGGGTGGCCCGGAGTCGCCTGAGCAAGTGGGCGACAAACGCACCTTGATGAGCGATGAACACTGGCGGCGCAGTTACGCCACCCTGCACGACCTGGGCCTGCGTTTCGACCTGCAGACGCCGTGGTGGAACCTGCCGGAAGCCGAGCGGCTGGCGCGGGATTTCCCCGACACCACGCTGATTCTCAACCATGCCGGCTTGCCGTCGGACCGCAGCGAACAAGGCCTGGCCGGCTGGCACCGGGCGATGGCGAAACTGGCCGAACAGCCCAACGTGATGGTGAAAATTTCCGGCCTCGGCCAGCGTGGCAAGCCTTGGCGCGCCGAGGACAACGCCTGGATCGTCAGCGAGATCATCGCCATGTTCGGCTGCGAGCGGGCGATGTTCGCCAGCAATTTTCCGGTCGACAGCCTGTGCGGCTCGTTCGACGACATTTACAGCGGTTTCAAACACATCGTTCGTGATCTGCCGCGTGCCGATCAGGAGCGTCTTTTCTACAGCAACGCGCAGCGCATCTACCGTTGCGAGCCGTGCGCCGTGGCCCGTCCACGGCGGGAACAGATGAGGAGTCAGGCATGAACAAAACCCGAATCGCGATGGTACTCGGTGACCCGGCGGGCATCGGCCCGGAACTGATCGCCCGTTTGCTCAGCGACGAGAAAGTGCGCAGTCAGGCCGAGGTGCTGCTGATCGCCGACGAGGCGGAAATGCGCCGGGGCATGGACATCGCCGGGCTGGCGTTTCCGTATCGGCCGATCAATTCGCTGGAACAGCTGGACTTCAGCGACGACACGCCGCTGTTCTACAACTTTCGCGGCGACGCCGTGGGCGAATTCCCGCGCAGCGAAGCCAGCGCCATCGGCGGTCGCTACAGCCTCGACACCCTGAAAATCGCTCTGCAACTAACTGCGGCGAAAACCACCAACGCCGTGTTGTTCGGGCCGCTGAACAAGACCTCGCTGCACATGGCCGGCATGGCCCACAACGACGAGCTGCACTGGTTCGCCGAGCTGCTTGGCTTCGACGGGCCGTTCTGCGAATTCAACGTGCTGGACAACCTGTGGACCTCTCGCGTGACTTCCCACGTGGCGCTGTCGGCGGTGCCGGGCATGCTCAGTCAGGAGCGAGTGATCGAGGCGATCCGCCTGATCGACACGGCGCTCAAGCGCAACGGCCTGAAATCGCCGCGCATCGGTGTGTGTGGGCTGAATCCGCACAACGGTGACAACGGCTCGTTCGGCCGCGAGGAACTGGACATCATCGGCCCGGCGGTGAAAGCCGCGCAGGCTCAGGGCATCAACGCCGACGGGCCGTACCCGGGTGACACGATTTTCCTGAAAGTGCAGGGCGATGCCAGCGCCTTCGACGCGGTGGTGACCATGTACCACGACCAGGGCCAGATCGCGATCAAGCTGATGGGCTTTTCCCGTGGCGTGACGGTGCAGGGCGGCCTGCCAATCCCGATCACCACCCCGGCCCACGGCACCGCGTTCGACATCGCCGGCCAGGGCAAGGCCAACGTCGGCGCCATCCGCCAGGCGTTCGAGATCGCCTGCCGCATGGGCCAGAGCAACGTCTGAGGGGGCACTCGCTGTACGGATTCAACTGAGGCTTTTTGTGGGAGCGAATTCATTCGCGATGCGGTAGTACATCCGGCACCTCTCTGTCGGCTGGGGCATTTTTCGTCGGAATGCCGCCCAGAATGAATTCGCTCCCACAGGGCACCCTCCAGCAGCACCTCCCACGCAGCACCCCTTGACCGCAAACCGCATTCACGCCCGGTTTGCGGTTTTTTTGGCCTCAATCGCCGTGACTCCATTGCAGACCGATCACGATTCCGGGGCCACCGCACAATCCTGTGGGAGGGAGCTCTGCTCGCGATGGCGGTGGTGCAGTCGACATCACATTGTCTGGACTGACGCTTTCGCGAGCAGAGCTCCCTCCCACAAGGGCAAATGCAAATTCAAGGGCCAGTCACTCCTATAACCACACGCGCAAGTCCTGCTTTCCACCGATCACCTGTAGCTATCACTGGATACGCATAAGTGATTAGCCGAGCCCTGTTCCCGCTGGCTAAATTCCTCCCAACGACGCGCTGCTCCAAGCCTCTGGTCTCGGGCCTGGCGGGTCGAAAAACAATTACAAAAAAGGCCGGCCCCGCGCCTGCGGGATCACTGGCATCGAGGAACACACAGATGACAGCTTCTGTTTCTGCTCAGGCCCTTGACCGGGCTATCGCCAAAAGCCGGCTACGCCTGCTGCCCTTCCTGATCCTGATGTACATCCTGGCCTTCATCGACCGCTCCAACGTCGGCTTTGCCAAGGCCGCGCTGGCCGCAGACACCGGCCTGGGCGATGCCGCGTTCGCCTTCGGTGCGAGCATCTTCTTCATCGGCTATGCCTTCTTCGAAGTGCCGAGCAACTACATGCTGCACAAGCTCGGCGCCAAGGTCTGGCTGTGCCGGATCATGGTCACCTGGGGGCTGGTCTCGGCGGCGATGATGTTCGCCCACAACGCCCAGACCTTTTACGTCCTGCGCTTCCTGCTGGGCGTGGCTGAAGCCGGTTTCTTCCCCGGCATCATCCTCTACCTCACCTACTGGTTCCCGTCGAAAAGCCGTGGTCAGGCGCTGGGCCTGTTCTACTTCGGCCTGCCGCTGGCGCTGGTGCTCGGTAGCCCGCTGTCGGGCTGGCTGCTGGATTTTCATGGCGTATTCGGCCTGACCAACTGGCAATGGCTGTTCGTGGTCGAAGGCCTGATGGCCTCGGCGGTAGGCATCGCCGCCTATTTCTATCTGGTCAACCGCCCGGCTCAGGCCCGCTGGTTGAGCGATGAAGAAAAGCAGGCGCTGGGTACGGCGCTGGCTGAAGAAGACGCCCGGAAAACCGCCAGCCCCCACGGCTTCCTCAGCGCGCTGCGCAACGGTCGTGTGCTGCGTTTCTGCGTGGCGTATTTCACGATTCAGATGAGTGTCTACGGCGTGGTGTTCTACCTGCCGACCCGGATCGCCGGGCTGCTCGACGGTCATGTCGGCCTCAACGTCGGCCTGATCACGGCGATCCCGTGGATCTGCGCGCTGATCGTCACTCGCCTGATCACCCGTTACGCCGACCGCACCGGCCAGCATCGCCGCCTCGCGGTGTGCATGTTGACCATGGCTGCGCTGGGCATCGCTGCCTCGGCACTGGGCACGAGCATGGTGCCGGTGGTGATCGCGTTCTGCTTCGCCGCAGCGGGTTTCGTCTCGGTGCAGCCGCTGTTCTGGACCATCCCCACCAACTACCTGAGCGGTGCTGCGGCTGCTGGCGGGATTGCCCTGATCAACTCCCTCGGCAACCTCGGCGGCTTCGTTGCGCCGAACCTGAAAACCATCATGGAAGCCGGTTTCGGCGACCCGCGTGCAGGCATGTTCGCCCTCGCGGCGGTCGGCATTCTCGGCGCCATCCTGATCGCCCGCTTGAAGCTGCATGACACCCCGACTTCTTCCACTGGGCTGACCTCCGTGCAGGCCGGCTGAACTCCCATCCCGAAGTAGATAGCAAGGAACCGTACTCATGAAAATCAAGGCAATCCGTACCCGCGTCTTCGAATGGAAAGGCAAGGTCGTTCCGCCACAGGCGCATTTCTGCACCAACGCCAGCGACATCCTCTTCGAGCGCGGCGATGCCATGGGCTCCTTCCGTTTCCACGGCTGGCTGGTGGTGGAAGTCGAGACCGACAACGGCATCGTCGGCATCGGCAACTGCGCCCTGGCGCCACGTGTCGCCAAGGAAATCATCGACACCTATCTGGCGCCGATCGCCATCGGTGAAGACCCGTTCGACAACGAATACATCTGGCAGAAAATGTACCGCCAGAGCCACGCCTGGGGCCGCAAGGGCATCGGCATGGCGGCGATCTCGGCCATCGACATCGCTATCTGGGACATCATGGGCAAGGCGGTGAACAAGCCGGTGTTCAAGCTGCTCGGCGGGCGCACCAAAGAGAAGATCTGGACCTACGCCTCGAAACTGTACGCCAACGACAACCTCGACCTGTTCCTCGAAGAAGCCCAGGGCTATCTGAGCCAGGGCTTCACCGCCATGAAGATGCGCTTCGGCTACGGCCCGAAAGACGGCCCGGCGGGCATGCGCCGCAACATCGAGCAGGTGCGCGCGCTGCGTGAGCTGGCCGGCCCTGACGTCGACATCATGCTGGAGTGCTACATGGGCTGGACCCTGGAATACGCCCGCCGCATGCTGCCGAAACTGGCCGAGTTCGAGCCGCGCTGGCTGGAGGAACCGGTGATCGCCGACGACCTGGAAGGCTACATCGAGCTGAAGAAGATGGGCATCATGCCGATCTCCGGCGGCGAGCACGAATTCACCTCCTACGGCTTCAAGGACATGCTCGAACGCCGCGCCGTCGACGTGATCCAGTACGACACCAACCGCGTTGGCGGCATCACCGCGGCGCGCAAGATCAACGCCATGGCCGAAGCCTGGTCGGTGCCGGTCATCCCCCACGCCGGGCAGATGCACAACTACCACCTGACCATGTCCACCACCGCCTCGCCGATGGCCGAGTTCTTCCCGGTGTTCGACGTCGAAGTCGGCAACGAGCTGTTCTACTACGTGTTCAAGGGCGAGCCGCAGCCGGTCAACGGCTACATCCAGCTGGACGACAACAAACCGGGCCTGGGCCTGGAAATCTCCGATGAATACCTGAGCGAGTTCAACATCATCGAGTGATGAAGGCAGGAGGGCGGTGCTGCCGGAACACGGTGGCGCACTCGACACTCATCCGTGGGAGGGAGCCCCGCTCCCACAGGTTCACCCACAGGTCAGTCCTATGTGTTTTGAAAGACCGGACTCTGGAGACAAACAATGCGCCTGATCCAATTCGAAAACAGCCACGGACAACGCCAGGTCGGCGTCGTCGATGGCGCGCAGGTCAGCGTCATCCGCAACACCACCAGCACCCGCGAACTGGCCCTCGCCGCCATCCGCAACCAGCGCAGCCTGCAGGCCGAAGCTGAGAGTCGGGGCAGCGACGCCGGCCCGGATTACGCAGCATTGCTGCAAAACGGCCAGGTCCTGCCACCCCTGGACCACGAAGACCCGGCCCACTGTCTGATCAGCGGCACCGGCCTGACCCACCTGGGCAGCGCCTCGGCGCGGGACAAGATGCACCAGCATGACGGCGCGGTCGAAGCCGGCATGACCGACACCATGAAGATCTTCAAATGGGGCATCGAAGGCGGCAAGCCAGCGGCAGGGCAGGTCGGTGCGCAGCCGGAATGGTTCTACAAGGGCGACGGCAGCATCGTCGTCCGGCCAGGCGCGGATTTCCCGGTGCCGCCGTTTGCCGAAGATGCCGGTGAAGAACCCGAGCTGACCGGTCTGTACGTGATCGGCGACGACGGCCAGCCGTATCGCTTGGGTTATGCCCTGGGCAACGAGTTTTCCGACCACGTCATGGAGCGGCGCAATTACCTGTACCTGGCCCATTCCAAGCTGCGTTTCTGCGCCTATGGCCCCGAGTTGCGCGTGGGCGAGCTACCGCGCCACCTGTCCGGCATGAGCCGCATCGTTCGCGATGGTGAAGTGATCTGGGAGAAGGAATTCCTCAGCGGCGAAGACAACATGTGCCACAGCCTCGCCAACCTTGAATATCACCACTTCAAGTACGCGCAGTTTTTGCGGCCGGGAGATGTACACATTCACTACTTCGGCACCGCGACCCTGTCGTTCGCCGACGGTGTGAAGACCCGCCCCGGCGACCGTTTCCGGATCAGCCTGGATGTGTTTGGAGCGCCGCTGGAGAACGGCATTGGCGAGGGAGAGCGGCCAGTCGGGATCGGGCAGGTGAAATCGTTGTAGCCGTGCTGCTACAGGTCAATGCACAGGACCTTGTAGGAGTGAGCTTGCTCGCGATGGCGGTGTGTCAGTCGCCACATCAGGCACAGAAATACCGCTATCGCGAGCAAGCTCACTCCTACAATCCGTGGTGTTCGAGAGGGCGGGGTTACACTTTCTCCGGCGAAGCCTCGGCAAAATGGTTCACCTGACGCAGGGCCTTGAAACCCACCATCCAGGTGCCCACCACGCCCAGCGTACACAGCCCACCGATCACCGCCGCCGGCACTGCACCAAACAGCGCGGCGCTGCTGCCAGCTCGGAATTCGCCCAGCTCGTTGGAGGAGCCGATGAACAGCATGTTCACCGCGTTGACCCGCCCGCGCATTTCGTCCGGGGTGGAGAACTGCACCAGCGTCGAACGGATATAGACACTGACCATGTCCGCCGCACCGGCAATCATCAGCGCCAGCAACGACAGCCAGAACAGCGTCGACAGGGCGAACACCAGATTCGCCAGACCAAAGATCGCCACGGCAATGAACATCACCAGACCGACATGCCGATCGAACGGGCGCGCCGCCAGATACAGGCCGGTACTGACCTCACCCAGGCTCATCGCACTGCGCAGCGCGCCCAGGCCTTGCGGACCCAGGTGCAGCACTTCGTGGGCGTAGATCGGCAGCAGCGCCACCACGCCGCCCAGCAGCACGGCGAACAGGTCCAGCGAGATGGTGCCGAGGATGATCGGCCGCGAGCGAATGAACGCGATACCCGCGGTGAAGCGCTTCCAGGCGGTAGATTCGAGAATCTGTTTTTTCCCGGCGTACAGCACCGGCACGCGGGTCAGCAGCAACACGCCGGCGATGAAGCTGGCCATGCACACCGTGTAGGTCAGGCCACCGCCGCCCAGTGCATACAGGCCGCCGCCGACCAGCGGGCCGGCGATGGTGGCGATGCGCATGATCATGCTGTTGGTGGCAATCGCCGAGGCCAGTTTTTCCCGTGGCACCACTTGCGGCAGCAGGCTTTGCAGCGCCGGGCCAGTGAAGGCGCGGGCGCAGCCGAACAGGGCCAGGGCGGCGTAGATCAGGCGGGTGTCCTGATGGTGGGTGATGGAAAACAGCATCAGCGCCAGGCTGCAGCTGCCTTGGACCAGCCAACTGATGGTCAGGATCAACTTGCGGTCGTAGCGGTCGATCAGATCGCCGGCTGGCATCAGCAGCAACAGCATCGGGATGAACTGGGCCAGGCCCACGTACGCCAGCGAGATCGGGTCGCGGGTCATGTCGTAGACCTGCCAGGCCACAACCACGGCCTGAATCTGCATGGCGAACACTGCGGCGAGGCGGGCAGTCAGAAAGGCGAAGAAACCGGGTTGCCGAATGATGCTTTCAGAGGCGGATTCGGACGATGACGCGGGCGATTCGGAACTCAAGGCAGGACATCCATCGAAGCGAAAGACGGCCGACTGTTATACACCGCCACGCAGGTATATGCCTGTTACTGTCAGAAATTTAATGATGGATGGTGCGAAAAAAGGGGAAGAGCGAGCCCGTAGCAGTACGGCTTGCCGGCGACAGCGATTCCAAAAACGCCACCGTTTGTAGGAGTGAGCTTGCTCGCGATGGCGTCATGTCAGTCGCCTCATCAGGCACAGACGGATTGTCATCGCGAGCAAGCTCACTCCTACAGGGATGTGGTGCTAGCTAGCGGCGAACCAGCAACACCCCGGATTCCATATGGTGCGTATACGGAAACTGATCGAACAGCGCGCAGCGCTCGACCCGATGGGTGTCGTGCAACTGGGCGATGTTGGCGGCCAGGGTTTCCGGGTTGCAGGAGATGTACAGAATGCGCTCGAAACGCCGGGTCAGCTCGCAGGTGTCCGGGTCCATGCCGGCGCGAGGCGGGTCGACGAAGACGCTGCCGAAGTCGTAGCTCTTCAGGTCGACGCCGGCCAGACGACGGAACGGACGCACGTCATTCAGCGCTTCGGTCAGCTCTTCAGCGGACAGGCGCACCAGCGTGACGTTATCCACAGCGTTGTCGGCCAGATTGCTCAGTGCGGCATTGACCGAGGTCTTGCTGATCTCGGTCGCCAGCACCTTGCGCACGCGGGTCGCCAGCGGCAGGGTGAAGTTGCCGTTGCCACAATACAGCTCCAGCAGATCGTCTTCACGTTCGCCCAGTGCTTCGAACGCCCAGCTCAGCATCTTTTGGTTCACCGTGCCGTTGGGCTGGGTGAACGCGCCTTCCGGCTGGCGATAGCTGAAGGTGCGGCCAGCGACTTCCAGCTCTTCGGTCACGTAATCGCGACCGACCACCAGACGCTGACCCTTGGAGCGACCGATCACGCTGACCTTGAGGTCCGCCGCCAGTTGCTCGGCTTCCTGTTGCCAGGCATCGTCCAGCGGGCGGTGATAGCACAGAGTGATCATGCCGTCGCCGGCCAGGGTGGTCAGAAAGTCCACCTGGAACAGCTTGTGGTTGAGCACCTGACTGGCCTGCCAGCGATCCCGCAGCAGCGGCATCAGCGTATTGATCTGCTGGCTGGCGATGGGGAAGTCGTTGATCAGGATCGGCGTGTACTTGTCGCCTGGCGCAAACATCGCGTAGTGACGCTGGCCGTCTTCGCGCCACAGGCGGAATTCGGCGCGCAGGCGATAGTGCTCGCGCGGCGAGTCGAACACCTGCGGTTCCGGGGCGTCGAACGGCGCCAGCAGTTCACGCAGGCGCGCGGTCTTGTCGGCGAGCTGCTGATCGTAGCTCGCAGGGTCGAACGTAGAACTCATGGGTAGAAGCCCAGCTTGATCACGAACAGGATCGACAACACCACCAGTGCCGAATTCAGCTCACGGCCACGGCCGGACAGCAGCTTGATCACGGTCCAGGAAATGAAGCCGAAGGCGATGCCGTTGGCGATGGAATAGGTGAACGGCATCGCCAGCGCGGTGATCACCACCGGAGCGGCTTCAGTGATGTCGTCCCAGTTGATTTCGGCCAGACCCGAGGTCATCAATACAGCCACGAACAGCAGGGCAGGGGCGGTGGCGAATGCCGGGACGCTGCCGGCCAGCGGTGCGAAGAACAGCGCCAGCAGGAACAGCACGGCGACCACGATGGCGGTCAGGCCGGTGCGGCCGCCGGCGCTGACACCCGCTGCCGATTCGATGTAACTGGTGGTGGTCGAGGTGCCCAGCAGCGAACCGGCCATGGCGGCGGTGCTGTCGGCGACCAGCGCACGGCCCATTTTCGGCATGTGGCCGTCCTTGCCCATCAGGCCAGCGCGCTTGGCGACGCCGATCAGGGTGCCGGAGTTGTCGAACAGGTCAACGAACAGGAAGGAGAAGATCACGCTGACCAGACCGATGTTCAGTGCGCCCGGAATGTCCAGTTGCAGGAAGGTCGGCGCCAGCGAAGGCGGCATCGACACCACGCCACCAAATGGCGAGAAGCCGAGCACGATGGAGACGATGGTCACCGCGAGGATGCCGATCAGCACCGCGCCGCGCACTTTCAGGGCCTCCAGGGCCACGATCAGGGCGAAACCGAGGGTCGCGAGAATCGGTGCCGGTTGTGCCAGATCGCCCAGGCCGACCATGGTCGCCGGGTTGCTGACCACGATGCCGGCGTTGTGCAGGGCGATCAGCGCCAGGAACAGGCCGATACCGGCGGCAATCGCCGAACGCAGCGGCAGCGGGATGCTATTGATGATCCATTCGCGGATGCGGAAGATCGACAGCAGGAAGAACATCACCGCCGAGATGAACACCGCACCCAGCGCGACTTGCCAGGTGTGGCCCATGTGCAGGACCACGGTGTAGGTGAAGAAGGCGTTCAGGCCCATGCCCGGAGCGAGGGCGATCGGGTAGTTGGCGATCAGGCCCATGACCGTCGAGCCGATGGCCGCAGCCAGGCAGGTGGCGACGAAAATGGCGCCCTTGTCCATGCCGGTCTCGCCGAGGATGCTCGGGTTGACGAACAGGATGTAGGCCATGGCCAGGAACGTCGTGACGCCGGCCAGGATTTCGGTGCGCACATTGGTGTTATGTGCCTTGAGTTGAAACAGCCGCTCCAGCATGTGTGGCTTCCTTGGGCGCCCGGCGCCGTGAGTTGAAATCGACTAATAGAGAAAAGCACAGCCTGTCGAAACAGCCTGCAAAAAGGCGTGCACAAATTCTGCCAGTCGAAAAAAGCCGCGCATCATACCAGCAGCGCCGGAGAATGGGGGCGGGTGCTGGTCGGTGGCTGAAATTTGTCTGGATTGCCCCTGCCGCCACCGCCAATCCCTTGTAGGAGCTGGCTTGCCCTGCGACCGGCGACGCAGTCGTCGTAAACCCTGACGACTATGCAGTTCTGACACACCACGTTTGCCGGATTTACGACTGCTGCGCAGCCGGTCGCAGGGCAAGCCAGCTCCTACAGGGAGGTTGTGCAGGGCATGATGTCAACAGGCTACTTTTACCAATGTCGCTCCAGTGCAAACACAGGTCGCGCTGGTGCGTTTTGTTCGCGAGGCTGCTGCGTAATTTGCATCAACGCGGCAGCAATGCATTGTCGTGGGTCTTCAAAGCCTTAAGAAACTGCCGAAAAGAGCTGACTAAAATAACGAGCCGACCCGAGGAGCACGTATGAACAGATTTATCCGTCATATCAGTTGCGGTGTGTTGATGCTGAGCAGTACCGCCTTGATGGCGGCCGAACCCGCCAAATGCCAGAGCGTGCGGATGGGTGTTGTGAACTGGACCGACGTGATCGCCACCAGCGCGGTCGCCGAAGTACTGCTGCAGAACATGGGTTACGACGTCAAACAGACCAGCGCCGCGCAGCAGATCGTCTTCGGCGGCCTGCGTGATGACCGCCTGGACGTGTTCCTCGGCTACTGGAAGCCGGCGATGGACAAGAACATCGCACCGTTTGTCGCGGCCAACCAGGTCAAGGTCTTCGATGCCCCGAGCATGAGCGACGCCCAGGCGACCCTGGCGGTGCCTGACTACGTGGCGGCCGGCGGCCTGAAAACCTTCGGCGACATCGCCAAATTCAAGGACAAGCTGGGCGGCAAGATCTACGGCATCGAGCCGGGCACCGGCGCCAACGCCAATATCAAGGGCATGATCGACAAGAATCAGTTCGGTCTGGGCGGTTTCCAGTTGGTGGAGTCGGGTGAGGCCGGCATGCTTGCCGCCGTACAGCGGGCGATCAAGCGCAAGGAATGGGTGGTCTTCGTCGGCTGGACCCCGCATCCGATGAACATCAACATGAAGATCGATTACCTGACCGGCAGCGAAGACGTGTTCGGCCCGGGCGAAGGCGCCGCGACCGTGTCCGTGGTCACCGCGCCGGATTACGCGACCCGTTGCCCGAACGTCAACAAGCTGATGAGCAACCTGAAGTTCACCGCGGCCCAGGAAAGCCAGATGATGGTGCCGATCATGGACCGCAAGGCGCCGAACGACGTCGCCAAACAGTGGCTCAAGGATCACCCGGAAGACATGAAGCGCTGGCTCGATGGCGTGACCACGTTTGACGGCAAGGATGCCGCGAGCGCCGTGCAGGTGGCGGTGAACAAGTAAAGCCTGACACCGTGGAATCTGTGGGAGGGAGCCCTGCTCGCGAACGCTTTCTGTCAGACACTGCATGAGTGCCTGGACTGACGCCTTCGCAAGCAGGGCTCCCTCCCACTGGACCGTGTTCCACAAAGGGTTGTTTGTCAGTCGCAGGAGCAGCGGCTGGATCACGCATGATGGAGCTCTGGTTTGTCCTACCCCCTGTCCCCCGAAATGGCGGCGTTCGTTGCCAACACCCTGAGTTTCTCTGTCGATTCGCTGGAGATCGACGCCCAGCGCCAATCCTACTCGCGCATGTGCGAAGCCTTTACCCCGGCGCGGCCTGCCGGGCTCGGCGCCAA
Organism: Pseudomonas sp. NPDC090208; assembly: GCF_044746785.1. Classification (NCBI taxonomy): domain Bacteria; kingdom Pseudomonadati; phylum Pseudomonadota; class Gammaproteobacteria; order Pseudomonadales; family Pseudomonadaceae; genus Pseudomonas; species Pseudomonas sp. NPDC090208. The sequence goes on along the minus strand of NZ_JBIVCU010000020.1, from coordinate 41,962 downwards.
GGATTTCACCCTCGCCGATGTGCCGGTGCGGCTCTACCGTCCGCATAACCTTTCCGTCGAAGAACCGGCACCGTGCGTGCTGTACCTGCATGGCGGCGGCTGGGTGGTGGGCGATCTGCATTCCCATGATTTCATCACGGCGGCCATGGCCAGCGACCTCAATGCGATGGTCATCGCCGTCGACTACCGGCTGGCACCGGAACACCCGTTCCCGGCCGGTTTCAACGATTGCCTGGCCGTGTGGCGGGCCTTGCAGGCGCAGGCCCTGCGCCTGGATATCGACCCGCGCCGGGTGGTGATCGCCGGTGACAGTGCCGGTGGCAATCTGGCTGCGGCAGTGTGTTTGGCCTTGCGCGATGGCCGCGAGCGCCAGCCGTTGGGTCAGGTGCTGCTGTATCCCGGCCTCGGCGGCGCCGACGATTTGCCATCGCGCAGCGAATGCGCCGACGCACCGTTGCTGAGCACCGCCGACCTCGGCTTTTATCGGCAGTTGTACCTGCCCGAAGGCGAGCGTTCTCCTTACGCCATGCCCCTCAACGCCAAGGATTTTCGCCATCTGGCCCCGGCGTTCATCGCGGTGGCCGAGTTCGATCCGCTGCGTGACGACGGGGTGTGTTACGAACGGGCCTTGCGCGAAGCCGGTGTACCGACCGAGTTCGATCCGGGCCTGGGGCTGGTCCATGGCTGCCTGCGCGGCAAAGGCCAGGTCCCGGAAGTGGATGCGCTGTATCAGCGGATGCTGAACGCGATTCAGGCATTTTTGCGAGTTCCTCTATAGGCGCCGGCACTCCTGCACCCCCCTGTAGGAGCTGGCTTGTCCTGCGACCGGCTGCGCAGCAGTCGTAAATCCGCTAAATGCGGTGTGACAGGCAAAACGCGAGCACCGGTTTTACGACTGCTTCGCAGCCGGTCGCAGGACAAGCCAGCTCCTACAGGCCTATCGCGTTCATCTGCTCCGTTCCCGCCGCAACTGCTCTGCATCAATGGGTGAGACAACTCGCCACGCGACAAACAACCACGCGGAGCATGTGCCGAAATGGGACTACTCTTTCAACGTCGGTTGACCTGCATCAACGCCATTCACGGCCTTGCCTGACCAGGCGACTTGACACAACGCCCGCGTCGCGAACCTGAGCGCGAAACCAAAAAGAACAATTGCACCCAGTCGTACTCAATACTCCGTGGAGGGGCAGACGCTGAAGGCCCCGGGTCTGAAGCCGCCGGTATCACCTGATAGAGGAAGACCTATGTTCGGTTTAGAGGCACTTGATCTCGCCCGAATCCAGTTTGCGTTCACCGTTTCATTCCACATCCTGTTCCCGGCCATCACCATCGGCCTGGCGAGCTTTCTTGCCGTGCTCGAAGGCCTGTGGCTGAAAACCCACGACAACACCTACCGTGACCTGTACCACTTCTGGTCGAAGATCTTTGCCGTGAACTTCGGCATGGGGGTGGTTTCCGGGTTGGTCATGGCCTACGAGTTCGGCACCAACTGGAGCCGTTTCTCCGACTTTGCCGGTGCGATCACCGGGCCTTTGCTGACGTACGAGGTGCTGACGGCATTCTTCCTCGAAGCAGGCTTCCTCGGCGTCATGCTGTTTGGCTGGAACCGTGTGGGCCGTGGCCTGCACTACTTCGCCACGGTCATGGTTGCGGTCGGCACCCTGATCTCGACGTTCTGGATTCTGGCCTCCAACAGCTGGATGCAGACGCCGCAAGGCTACGAAATCGTCGACGGGCGAGTGATTCCGGTGGACTGGCTGGCGGTGATCTTCAACCCGTCGTTCCCCTACCGCTTGATGCACATGGCGATTGCCGCGTTCATCGCCACGGCCTTCTTCGTCGGCGCGTCGGCGGCCTGGCATTTGCTGCGCGGTCGCGACAATCCGGCGATCCGCCGCATGCTGTCGATGGCCATGTGGATGGCGCTGATCGTCGCCCCGATCCAGGCCGTGGTGGGTGATGCCCACGGGTTGAACACTCTGGAGCATCAGCCGGCGAAAATCGCCGCCATCGAAGGGCACTGGGAAAACGTCGGCAACGAACCGACCCCGTTGATCCTGTTCGGCTGGCCGGACATGAAGGAAGAGAAGACCAAGTTTGCGATCGAGGTGCCTTACCTGGGCAGCCTGATCCTGACCCACAGCCTGGAAAAGCAGATCCCGGCGCTGAAGTCGTTCCCGCCTGAGGACCGTCCCAACTCCTCCATCGTGTTCTGGTCGTTCCGCGTCATGGCCGGCCTGGGCATGCTGATGATCGCCGTCGGCCTGTGGAGTGCCTGGCTGCGCTGGCGCGGCGGGCTGTACAGCAACCGCGCGTTCCTCTATCTGGTGATGTGCATGGGGCCGTCGGGCTTGATCGCCTTGCTGGCCGGCTGGTTCACCACTGAAATCGGCCGTCAGCCGTGGGTGGTCTACGGCCTGCTGCGCACTGCCGATGCGTCGTCCAACCACAGTGTCAGTCAGATGACCCTGACGCTGGTGCTGTTCGTGGTGGTGTACTTCTCGCTGTTCGGTGCCGGTTTCGGCTACATGATGCGCCTGGTGCGCAAAGGGCCGAAGACCCACGAAGGCGAGGACACGCCACATGGCGGCCCGGGGCAGAAACGCACACCGGCCCGTCCGCTCTCCGCTGCCGATGACGAGGCCAGCGAAGATAAAACCGAAACCAGCCTGCGTGGGGGTAACTGAGCATGGGCGTCGATCTTTCACTGATCTGGGCCGTGATCATTATCTTCGGCTTGATGATGTACGTGGTCATGGACGGTTTTGACCTCGGCATCGGCATTCTCTTTCCTTTCATCAAGGGCAAGACCGACCGCGATGTGATGATGAACACCGTGGCACCGGTCTGGGACGGCAACGAAACCTGGCTGGTGCTGGGGGGCGCCGCGCTGTTCGGGGCGTTCCCACTGGCTTACTCGGTGATTCTCGAAGCGTTGTACCTGCCGCTGATTTTCATGCTGATCGGCCTGATCTTCCGTGGCGTGGCTTTCGAGTTCCGCTTCAAGGCCACCGATGCCAAGCGGCACCTGTGGGACAAGGCGTTCATCGGCGGCTCGATCGTGGCGACGTTCTTTCAGGGCGTGGCGCTGGGGGCTTTCATCGACGGCATCCCGGTGGTCAACCGGGCCTACGCCGGTGGCGGGCTGGACTGGCTGACACCGTTCTCGCTGTTCTGCGGTGTGGCCTTGATCGCCGCCTATGCGCTGCTCGGCTGCACCTGGCTGATCATGAAAACCGAAGGTGGCCTGCAGAAGGCGATGCACGATCTGGCGCGGCCACTGGCACTCGCTACCCTGGCGGTGATGGCCGGGGTCAGCCTGTGGACGCCGCTGGCCCATCATGAAATCGCCGACCGCTGGTTCAGCATCCCCAACCTGTTCTGGTTCATGCCAGTGCCGGGGCTGGTGCTGGTGACCCTGTACTTCTTCTTCAAGGCCATCGAGCGCAACGCCAACTACACGCCGTTCCTGCTGACGCTGGTGCTGGTGTTCCTCGGCTACAGCGGGCTGGGCATCAGCCTGTGGCCGAACATCATCCCGCCGTCGATCTCGATCTGGGATGCGGCGTCGCCACCGCAGAGCCAGGGCTTCATTCTGGTGGGCACGCTGTTCATCATTCCGTTCATTCTCGGGTACACCTTCTGGAGCTACTACGTGTTCCGCGGCAAAGTCACCCACGAAGACGGTTATCACTAGTCGGCATCGGCCCCGAGTTCATATCGGGGCCGGCTTTCAGGAGGCGAGGATTCGATGATGTCCGGTAAAGACTCTTATCACGATGAAGACAGTGCGCAGAAAAAGCCGCTGTGGCAGCGCATCGGCTGGCTGGTGATCATCTGGGCCGGCAGCGTGTTTGCCCTGTTTATCGTCGCGAGCCTGCTGCGCATGTTCATGACGGCGGCGGGGATGAAGACCCACTGAGTGATGATTTTCAGGTGTGGTTCCTAACCCTGTAGGAGTGAGCTTGCTCGCGATTGCAATCTATCTGTACCGAAATTTTTTGCTGGTACACCGCAATCGCGAGCAAGCTCACTCCTACAGTTATTCAGGGTGCGGTGCCGTCAGGCTGATCTACTTGCGGGCTTTGAGAATCACGAACTTCGGCGTTGCCGCCACCTGCTCGACGCCACGGAACAGGCGCGCCAGTTTGGTGTGATAACCCAGGTGGCGGTTGCCGACGATGTACAGCGCGCCGCCGGTCACCAGTGCCGCACGGGCCTGCTGGAACATGCGCCAGGCCAGGAAGTCGCCAACCACCTGCTGCTGGTGGAAGGGCGGGTTGCACAGCACCACGTCCAGCGAATCCTCTTCCTGACCATCGAGGCCATCTGCCGCACGCAGAGTCACCGGGCGGTCACCCAGCGCCAGTTGCCAGTTTTCCCGAGCCGACTGCACCGCCATGTACGACTCGTCGACCAGGGTGTAGTGCGCGTCGGGGTTGTTCAGAGCGCTGGCAATGGCCAGTACACCGTTGCCGCAACCCAGATCGGCCACCCGCGCCGAGCCCAGATTCTTCGGCAGGTGCGGAAGAAATGCCCGGGTGCCGATGTCCAGCCCGTCGCGGCAGAATACGTTGGCGTGGTTGATCAACTCGATCTTCGGCTGGTCGAGGGTATAACGGGTCGGGAAAGGAGAGGGTTGGTAGTCTTTCGCTTCCGGTGTGCAGAACAGCAGCCGGGCTTTCTTGACCGCCAGCGACGCCTGCACCGGGCCGATGTAGTCTTCCATCAACTCGCCTGCCGAACGTGGCAGGTGCTTGATCATGCCTGCTGCCACCACCCGAGCGCCGGGCGCCAGTTGGTCCTGCAAACGAATCAGTTGCTCTTCCAGCAGTGCGAGGGTCTTGGGCACGCGGATCAGCACCCAGTCGAAGGGGCCTTGCAGCGGCTCGCTGGCGGGAATCACCGGTACGGCGTCGTAGGCCTGGCCGTTGCGTGTGAGGTTTTTCTGCAACGCCTGCACTGAAAGGAAAGAGTCAGTACTGCTGAACACTGCTGCGTGGGGCGCCAGGCTTGCCGCCAGCGCACCGAAGCTGTCGTTGAGCACCAGCACCCGGGTCTGCAGGGTCAGGCCGTGCTCGGCAACGTGGTTGAGCAGGTACTCGTCGGCGGCATCGAATGCCTGCAGGGTTTCGTCCGACTGCTCTGGCTGGCGAATCAGATCGAGCTGGGCGAAAGGCGTGGTGAGCAGGGGCATGAGCAGGCAACTTCCAATCGTAGACGGCGGGTATCGCACAAGTGGCCGAACGAACGGACACACGAAAGCGGCGATTTTACGTGTTTTTCCAGCAGATGCGTTTCGGAATTTTGCCGACGCCTGTCCTGCGTTCAATAACGTCAGAACACGCCTTGTCGCGCCGCCTGGACCACGGCGGAAATCTTGTTGGTCACACCGATCTTGCGGATGGCGCTGCCGATGTGGAAGTTCACGGTGCGCAGTTTCAGGTCGAGAATCATCGCCACTTCGGCGGCGGTCTTGCCCTCGGCGGACCATTTCAGCACTTCCACTTCCCGTACGGTCAGTCCTTTATAGGCGAGCGCATCCGCGCTCAGAGTGGGCAAACTGCCCAGGGTCGGAGTGTCCATTACCAGCCTCCATGGCTGTCGGGTTTTTACTGCGGTTTTGATTGAAGTCTAGGGAAAAATGCCTCGCTCAAACTGCACGAGCGCGGCGATGCTGACGAGCGGAAACAGGCGCAAAGCGCCTACTGTTTTGAAAGTCCGATGCTTATCAGACGCTTAGAAAAGGCCATAGACAGTGGCCTGTTTTGCCGCGACGGAGCCAATAGCAAAATGCTCTAAACGTGCTGAGAGGCCGAATCGGGCCTTGTTCCGGGATAACACTACAAATCCCCGGTGTTTATAACTGTCGGTTTGCGGGACACTGACGACCCCTCGATTCGTGCGACAGGAGCCAGGAGCGCCCCATGACCGCCAGTGCTGAAAAATTCACCCGCCAGACATTGCTGGAGGTTACGCCGCTGACCCCGAGCCTGTTCACCCTGCGTACCACCCGTGATGCGGGCTTTCGCTTCCGCGCCGGGCAGTTCGTCCGGCTGGGCGTGACCAAGGCCGATGGCAGCACGGTGTGGCGGGCGTACTCGGTGGTGTCGTCGCCTTACGACGAGTTTCTGGAGTTCTTCTCCATTGTCGTGCCAGGGGGGGAGTTCACCAGCGAGCTGAGCGGCCTGCGGGTCGGCGACACGCTGATGGTGGAAAAGCAGGCCACGGGGTATCTGACCCTGGACCGTTTCAACGATGGTCGCGATCTGTGGATGTTATCCACCGGCACGGGCGTGGCGCCGTTCCTGTCGATCCTGCAGGACTTTGAAGTCTGGGAAAAATTCGAGCGCATCATTCTGGTGTACAGCGTGCGCGAGGCCGCAGAACTGGCGTACCAGCAACTGATCGCTGAACTGACGCAGCGCGACTATCTGGCGGAATACGCGCACAAGTTCCAGTTCATCGCCACGGTCACCCGCGAGCAGCATCCGGGGGCACTGAGCGGGCGCATCACCACGTTGATCGAAAACGGCGAGCTGGAAAAAGCGGCCGGTGTCGAGCTGACGCCCGAGCATTCACGGGTGATGATCTGCGGCAACCCGCAGATGATCGAAGACACCCGGGCCCTGTTCAAGACCCGCGACATGCGCTTGGCCCTGACCCGCAAGCCGGGGCAGATAGCGGTGGAGAATTACTGGTAAAGCAGATACGCGGCGTCGTTGCGTTTGATTCTGGCCGAAGGTCGTGGGAGAGAGCCCTGCTCGCGAAAGCGTTGGGTCAGCCAAATCGATTTCGACTGACACGCAGCCTTCGCGAGCAGGGCTCCCTCCCACAGAGTCATCTGCCCGGATTGCTGGCAGAGGGATTCAAACCAGCCGATCAGGATTCACCGGCATCGGCGCGGCGGGTTTGTTGTTCTGCTCCTTGAGCAGGTCACGGATTTCGGTCAGCAGGGTTTCCTGCGGGGTCGGCACCGGTGGAACGGTTGGTGCCACGGCCTCTTCGCGTTTCAGCCTGTTGATCGCCTTGACGCCCATGAAGATGGCGAAGGCCACGATCAGGAAGTCGATGACGGTCTGAATGAACTTGCCATACGCCAGCACCACAGCCGGCGCCGTACCCTCTGCGGCTCTCAGGGTGACCGCCAGATCACTGAAGTCCACGCCGCCGATCAGCAGCCCCAGGGGCGGCATGATTACATCGCCGACGAACGACGAAACGATCTTGCCGAATGCCGCGCCAATGATGATACCGACGGCCATGTCGACCACATTTCCTTTGACGGCAAAGGCTTTGAACTCGCTTAGTACGCTCATGGTGTATTCCTTTGTTACAGATGAGGGTGTCCGATGCAGTGTAAGTCAGCTACACGCATCGCGCGCAATCCCTGAAATCGACCGGCCACGCGCCGGTTAGTTTTATCCGATCGGGCAAAAACGTTGCACAGGACGCCCGAGCGCACGGGCGTTTGAGCCTTGCGGTATGATTGCCGCTTTTTCCAGCGGGGGGATGTCATGGCCAAGGCCAAACGCATGTATGGCTGCACCGAGTGCGGCGCGACCTTTCCCAAGTGGGCCGGGCAGTGCGGCGAATGCGGCGCCTGGAACACCCTGACCGAAACCATGATCGAAAGCGGCGGCGCAGCGGCGCCCACCGGCCGTGGCGGCTGGGCCGGGCAGCAGGCGCAGATCAAGACGCTGGCCGAAGTCAGCATCGAAGAGATCCCGCGCTTTTCCACCCATTCCAACGAACTGGACCGCGTGCTCGGCGGTGGCCTGGTGGATGGCTCGGTGGTGCTGATCGGCGGCGATCCCGGCATCGGCAAATCGACGATTCTGCTGCAGACCTTGTGCGCCATCGCCAGCAGCATGTCGGCGCTGTACGTGACCGGCGAGGAATCGCAACAGCAGGTGGCCATGCGCGCCCGGCGTCTGGGCCTGCCCCAGGACAAGCTGCGGGTGATGACCGAAACCTGCATCGAAACCATCATTGCCACGGCGCGGGTCGAACAGCCCAAGGTCATGGTGATCGACTCGATCCAGACCATCTTCACCGAGAACCTGCAATCGGCACCGGGCGGCGTGTCGCAGGTCCGCGAGAGCGCGGCGCTGCTGGTGCGCTACGCCAAACAGAGCGGCACGGCGATCTTCCTGGTCGGCCACGTGACCAAGGAGGGCGCATTGGCCGGTCCGCGCGTACTCGAACACATGGTCGACACCGTGCTGTATTTCGAAGGCGAGTCCGACGGTCGTCTGCGCCTGCTGCGGGCGGTGAAAAACCGTTTCGGTGCGGTCAACGAACTGGGCGTGTTCGGCATGACCGACAAAGGCCTGAAAGAGGTCTCCAACCCGTCAGCGATCTTTCTGACCCGTGCGCAGGAAGAAGTCGCTGGCAGTGTGGTCATGGCGACGTGGGAAGGCACCCGGCCCATGCTGGTGGAAGTGCAGGCACTGGTCGACGATAGCCACTTGTCCAACCCGCGCCGGGTGACGCTGGGTCTGGACCAGAACCGCCTGGCGATGCTGCTGGCGGTGTTGCACCGCCATGGTGGCATTCCGACCCACGATCAGGACGTGTTCCTCAACGTGGTGGGTGGGGTCAAGGTGCTGGAAACCGCGTCCGACCTGGCGTTGATGGCGGCGGTCATGTCCAGCCTGCGCAACCGTGCGCTGCCGGGTGATCTGCTGGTGTTCGGGGAAGTGGGGCTGTCTGGCGAAGTGCGGCCGGTGCCGAGCGGTCAAGAGCGCCTGAAAGAAGCGGCCAAGCACGGCTTCAAACGCGCCATCGTGCCCAAAGGCAACGCACCGAAAGAGCCGCCGCCGGGCCTGACGGTGATCGCCGTGACCCGACTGGATCAGGCGCTGGATGCGTTGTTCGAGTGACCGCTGTCGAACACGAATGAATGACCTGTGGGAGCGAATTCATTCGCGATGCGGCGGTACATCCGGCAGAAATGCATCGGATGTACTGGCCTCTCGCGAATGAATTCGCTCCCACAGTGGTTTGAGTGCCGTCACTCACACCTCGATCAACGCCCCCAATTCCCGCTCCAGCTCCCTGGGATCGGCCAGGTTCAGCTCCATCACCCGGCGCAAATGGGTCACCGACTCCAGGCCGATGTGCTCGCAGACAAAGCCCAGATGATTGTGGTCATCGTGGGTCAGGCGCACTTCCATTCTGACTTCGATATCGACATTCAGATGAATGTCGACGGTGAAGGGCTGGTCAGGATCGCCCAGCCAGGGCTGCGGTTTTTCGATCAGCAGACCTTTGAGTGACAGGTCTATCAGATGAACGGGCCAGCTTTTCGGGCCCTGGGTCAGCTCGGTCTTGGCGTCGAAAGATATACGTTTGAAACGCCGACGCTCTTCATGGGAATCGGTCATGGGCAGCTTCTCCTTGGCTGCGTTGACTATAGGTCAATTCCCGCGCTAGACCATCGTTGGGGTGGCCTTTCGCTGTGCCGGCGCTAAACTCTGTGGGCTGTTTCAAACAAGTCCACTCTGCTGGAAACAAAAAAATGAAAAGCAATAATAGTCTGCTGCGCCACGTGCCCTGGCTGGTTGTGGCGATTCTCGGGGCCTTTTCCCTTGGCGTGGTTGCATTGCGTCGTGGTGAAGCCATCAACGCCCTCTGGATTGTCGTCGCCGCCGTCGCCATTTATCTGGTTGCCTACCGTTATTACAGCCTGTTCATTGCCAGTTCGGTCATGCAACTCGACCCGAACCGCGCCACCCCTGCGGTGCTGAACAACGACGGTCTGGATTACGTCCCCACCAACAAACACATTCTTTTCGGCCACCACTTCGCTGCCATCGCTGGCGCAGGCCCGCTGGTCGGCCCGGTATTGGCTGCGCAAATGGGCTATCTGCCCGGCACGCTATGGCTGATCGCCGGCGTGGTGCTGGCCGGTGCGGTGCAGGACTTCATGATCCTGTTCCTCTCCACCCGCCGAAACGGCCGTTCGCTGGGCGACATGGTTCGCGAAGAAATGGGCCGCATCCCCGGCACCATCGCGCTGTTCGGTTGCTTCCTGATCATGATCATCATCCTCGCGGTGCTGGCGCTGATCGTGGTCAAGGCCTTGGCCGAAAGCCCGTGGGGCATGTTCACCGTGATGGCGACGATCCCGATCGCGATGTTCATGGGCGTGTACATGCGCTTTATCCGCCCGGGTCGCATCGGTGAGATTTCCGTGATCGGTGTGGTCCTGTTGCTGCTGTCGATCTGGGTCGGCGGTCAGGTGGCGGCCAGCCCTGCATGGGCGCCGATGTTCACGTTCACCGGCGTGCAGATCACCTGGATGCTGGTCGGTTACGGTTTTGTCGCTGCCATGCTGCCGGTGTGGCTGGTGCTGGCACCGCGCGATTACCTGTCGACCTTCCTGAAGATCGGCACCATCGTCGCGCTGGCGATCGGCATCCTGATTCTTGCGCCCGAGCTGAAAATGCCGGCCCTGACCCAGTTCACCGATGGCTCCGGCCCGGTGTGGAAGGGCACCCTGTTCCCGTTCCTGTTCATCACCATCGCCTGTGGTGCGGTGTCCGGCTTCCATGCGCTGATTTCTTCGGGCACCACACCGAAGCTGCTGGATAACGAGGTCAACGCCCGTTACATCGGTTACGGCGGCATGCTGATGGAATCGTTCGTTGCCATCATGGCGATGGTCGCGGCTTCGGTCATCGAACCGGGTATCTATTTCGCCATGAACAGCCCGGCCGCCATCGTCGGCGGTGACGTCAACGCCGTGGCGCAAATGGTCAGCAGTTGGGGCTTCATGATCACGCCTGATCAGTTGACCGCCGTCGCCAAGGAAATTGGCGAGAACACCGTACTGGCCCGTGCCGGTGGCGCGCCGACCCTGGCGGTCGGTATTGCGCAGATCCTGCATCAGGCATTCCCTGGTCAGGACACCATGGCGTTCTGGTACCACTTCGCGATCTTGTTTGAAGCGCTGTTCATCCTGACTGCGGTTGACGCCGGTACCCGTGCCGGTCGTTTCATGCTGCAGGACCTGCTGGGCAGCTTTGTGCCATCTCTGAAACGCACTGAATCCTGGACCGCCAACGCCATCGGCACCGGTGGTTGCGTGGCGCTGTGGGGTTACCTGCTGTACCAAGGCGTGATCGACCCGTTGGGCGGCATCAACACCCTGTGGCCGCTGTTCGGCATCTCCAACCAGATGCTGGCCGGTATCGCGCTGATGCTGGCGACGGTCGTGCTGATCAAAATGAAACGCCAGCAGTACGCCTGGGTCACCATCCTGCCGGCGGCGTGGCTGCTGATCTGCACCGTGTCTGCCGGTTTCATCAAGCTGTTCGACCCGAGCCCGGCGGTTGGCTTCCTCGCGCTGGCGAAGAAATACAGCGCCGCAGCTGATGCCGGTCAGATCCTGGCCCCGGCCAAGACCGTCGATCAGATGCAGCACGTGATCTTCAACGCGTATACCAACGCGGCGTTGACCGCGCTGTTCCTGTTCGTGGTGCTGAGTATTCTGTTCTACGCGATCAAGGTCGGTCGCGCGGCCTGGACTAAGAAAGAACGCAGCGACAAGGAAGCGCCATTCCAGGCATTCCCGAAAACCAACTGAGTGTGCTGTGAGGCGAGGAGCCGTGTATGTTCAATGACCTGAGTCGACTGGGTAAATACCTCGGTCAGGCCGCGCGCCTGATGGTGGGCATGCCCGACTACGACAACTATGTCGAGCATATGCAGAGCAAACACCCGGACAAGCCGGTGATGTCCTACGAGGCGTTCTTCCGCGAACGCCAGGACGCACGTTACGGCGGCAAGGGTGGGCCGAAGTGTTGTTGATTCGATAGGCTTGCCATAATCCGGCAGGTCCCTTGTAGGAGTGAGCTTGCTCGCGATGTGTTGGATCAGTCACCAAAGGGGTGTCTGGTCTGGCGGATCGCGAGCAAGCTCACTCCTACAGTTCTTTTTGCGCATGGGAGATTTCTGTTTGCTCAATCCAATTCCCGTCACTGTGCTGAGCGGTTTCCTCGGCGCGGGCAAGACCACGTTGCTGCGTCACCTGCTCAAGGAAGAGCACGGCCTGAAAATCGCCGTGATCGAAAACGAATTCAGTGATGCCGGGGTCGACACCCAGTTGCTCGGCGACGAGCCGGTGCAGGTGATGACCCTGTCCAACGGTTGCGTGTGTTGTACCATCCACACCGACCTGACCCGCGCGCTGCTGCTCTTGCTGGAGCGCGTGGACAACGGCGAGATCGCCTTCGACCGGCTGGTGATCGAATGCACCGGTCTGGCCGACCCGGCACCGGTGGCACAGACCTTTTTCATCGATGAAGAGCTGCGCGACCGTTACATCCTCGACGGCATCATCACCCTGGTCGATGTCGCCCACGCTGATACCCACTTGCAACAGACCATCGCCCAGGCCCAGATCGGCTTCGCCGACCGCCTGCTGGTGAGCAAGACCGATCTGGTGGACGAAGCGACCTTCAACGCCTTGAGCGAGCGTCTGACCCGCATCAACCGCCGCGCGCCTGTGCGCGTGGTCGAGCACGGCAAGATCGACCTGGCCGAATTGCTCGATGTGCGCGGCTTCAACCTCAATGCCGAAGCGGGCGGCCTGAGCCTGCGCCCGGTCGCACCGGCTGGCCGTGGCATCGACCGGATCAGCAGTCTGGTGCTGCGCAGCGACAAGGCGCTGGATATCGACAAACTCAGCGAGTTCATGAATGAACTGCTGGAAGACCACGGCAAGCAACTGTTGCGCTACAAGGGCGTGCTGAACATCGCTGGCGAGGACCGCAAGCTGGTGTTTCAGGGCGTGCTGAAGCTGTACGGCTTCGATTTCGACGTGGAATGGGCTGAAGGCGAGCAGCGCGAGAGCGTGATCGTGTTCATCGCCGATGATCTGCCGGAGGAGAAGATTCGGGAAGGGTTTGCCAGGGTAGCGGCGGAGTAGGGCAGCCTGAACTGTAGGAGTGAGCTTGCTCGCGATGTGATCTATCAGTCACCGCAGTGGTGCCTGAACGAGTGCATCGCGAGCAAGCTCACTCCTACAGGACGGGACATCCTGTACAAAAAAGCCCGGCTCAAGAGCCGGGCTTTTTCACATCAGCACACTGCTATCAGGCGCCGTAAACCGGCAGCTTGGCGCAGATGGCCTTGACCTTCTCGCGAACGGCGTCGATCACCGCTTCGTTGTTCAGGTCGGCCAGGATGTCGCAGATCCAGCCAGCCAGTTCCTTGCACTCGGTTTCCTTGAAGCCACGAGTGGTCACGGCCGGAGTACCGAAGCGCAGGCCGGAAGTGACGAACGGCGAACGTGGGTCGTTCGGCACGGAGTTCTTGTTCACGGTGATGAAGGCGCGACCCAGAGCGGCGTCAGCGTCTTTACCGGAGATGTCCTGCTTGATCAGCGACAGCAGGAACAGGTGGTTCTCGGTGCCGCCGGAGACCACGTCGAAACCACGCTCGATGAACACGGCGGCCATGGCCTTGGCATTCTTCACTACTTGCTGTTGGTATTCCTTGAACTCAGGCTGCAGCGCTTCCTTGAAGCAGATCGCCTTGGCGGCAATGATGTGCTCCAGCGGGCCGCCCTGGCCGCCCGGGAATACGGCGGAGTTCAGCTTCTTCTCGATGTCGGCGTTGGCACGGGCCAGGATCAGGCCGCCACGTGGACCGCGCAGGGTCTTGTGGGTAGTGGTGGTGACGACGTCGGCGAACGGGATCGGGTTCGGGTAGACACCGGCAGCAACCAGACCGGCAACGTGGGCCATGTCGACGAACAGGTAGGCACCGACCTTGTCAGCGATGGCGCGGAAGCGTGGGAAGTCCAGCACCTGCGAGTAGGCCGAGAAACCGGCAACGATCATTTTTGGCTTGTGCTCGACCGCCAGACGCTCGACTTCGTCGTAGTCGATCAGGCCGTTGCCGTCGATGCCGTACTGAACGGCGTTGTACAGCTTGCCGGACGAGGAAACGCTGGCGCCGTGGGTCAGGTGACCGCCGTGGGCCAGGCTCATGCCCAGAATGGTGTCACCGGCGTTCAGCAGGGCCAGGTAGACGGCGCTGTTGGCCTGAGAACCGGCGTGCGGCTGGACGTTGGCGTAGTCGGCGCCGAACAGTTGCTTGGCGCGGTCGATGGCCAGTTGCTCGACGATGTCGACGTATTCGCAGCCGCCGTAGTAACGCTTGCCCGGATAACCTTCGGCGTACTTGTTGGTCAGAACCGAGCCCTGGGCTTCCATGACGGCCGGGCTGGTGTAGTTTTCCGAGGCGATCAGCTCGATGTGCTCTTCCTGGCGCTTGGCTTCTTGTTTCATAGCGGCAAACAGGTCGGAGTCGTACTTGGCGATAGTCAAATTACGGCTGAACATGGCGGTCCTCGGGGATCGGGCAGTTGAAAAGGGGGGCATTCTACCCCATCGGCTTTTATCTGGCATATGAAAGCGGATCATGTCGCTGATGAGCGGGCTGCAGCTTCCGCGAACCTGTAGGCGCTGGCGTGTCCTGCGAGCGCATGTAGGAGCTGGCTTGCCCTGCGACCGGCGACGCAGTCGTCGTAGAACCTGCGCACGCGGTGTGTCAGTTACGGCCAGTGAGAATGGATTTACGACTGCTTCGCAGCCGGTCGCAGGACAAGCCAGCTCCTACACGCGGTCGCAGGACGAGCCAGCTCCTACATGCGGTCGCAGGGCAAGCGCGCTCCTACACGGGGCATTCAATCAATCATGAACAGGGCGTCATTGCTGAACTGCGCTTCAAAGCGCTGCGCCGGCATCGGCCGCCCGAACAGGTAACCCTGCACCTCGTCGCAGCCGTGTTCACGCAGGAACTCCAGTTGCTCGTGGGTTTCCACGCCCTCGGCGATCACCGCCAGGTTGAGGCTGTGGGCCATCGCGATGATGGCGCGGGCGATCTGTGCGTCCTGTTCGCCCGACGGCAGGCCGTCGACGAAGGTGCGGTCGATCTTCAGCACATCGATGGGGAATTGCTTCAGGTAGTTGAGCGACGAATAACCGGTGCCGAAGTCGTCGACCGCAATGCTCAGGCCCAGGCGCTTGAGGCTGTCGAGGATCTGCATGGCCTCGCTGACTTCGCGCATCAGGATACTTTCGGTCAGTTCCAGCTCCAGGCACGCCGGCGGCAGGCCGGTTTCCTTGAGGATATTGGCGATGCGCATGCCCAACTGACCATCGGAGAACTGCCGCGCCGAGATGTTGACCGAGACTTTCGGCACGCGAACCTTGGCCAGGTGCCATTCGCGTAACTGACGGCAGGCTTCCTTGAGCACCCACTCGCCGACCTCGACCACCAGCCCCAGTTCTTCGAGCACCGGAATGAAGTCGCCCGGCGGCACCAGGCCACGGCGTGGATGGCGCCAGCGCAGCAGCGCTTCGGTGCCGGTCAGGCGCTTGCCGTCGCCGCTGAACTGCGGCTGGTAATACAGGGTGAACTCCTCCTGCTCCAGGGCGTGGCGCAGGTCGCTTTCCAGCTCCAGGCGCTCCAGGGCGCTGGCGTTCATGTCCGCCTGATAGAACTGGAAGTTGTTCTTGCCACGCTCCTTGGCGTGGTACATCGCCGTGTCGGCGTTCTTCATCAGCTGGCTCAGCTCGTGGCCGTCCTGCGGGCTGAGGGCGATGCCGATACTGGCGGTGACGAAAAACTCGCGACCTTCCAGCACAAACGGCTTCACCAGGCTGGCGAGAATCTGCTCGGCGACATGGATCGCCCGGGTCAGCGCCGCCTGTTGCGTGGCGCCCGGCTGCAACAGCAGGGTGAATTCGTCGCCGCCCATGCGCGCCACGGTGTCGTCTTCGGCCACGCATTCGAGCAGGCGCAGGGCCATTTCCTTGAGCATGCGGTCGCCGGCGGCGTGGCCCAAGGAGTCGTTGATCGGCTTGAAGCGGTCCAGGTCGAGGAACATCAGCACCACCCAGGCATTCTGCCGTTCTGCATGCTGCAGGGCGGTGTGCAGGCGATCCTGGAACAGTGTGCGGTTGGGCAGGTGGGTCAGGGCGTCGTAGTAGGCCAGACGGTGAATGCGCTGTTCGCTGGCCTTGCGCTCACTGATGTCGCTGAAGAAACAGACATAACTGGCGAGGTCGCCTTCGTCGTCGAACACGGCGGTAATACCGACCCAGGCAGGGTAATGTTCGCCGTCCCGGCGTTTCAGCCACAACTCGCCTTCCCAGCTGCCGCGCTGGTGCAATTGCTTGAGGATGTAGCCCAGCTGCGCTTCCTGCTGGTCTTCGACGGTCAGCATCATCGGCAGTTGATCGAGGACCTGCGCGACCTCATAACCGCTGACCCGGCTGAAGGCGTCGTTGGCCTGGACGATATAACCAGCCGGGTCGGTGATCAGGATCGCCGAGGTGGAGTGCTCGAACACCGTGGCCGCCATGCGCAGGTCTTTTTCCGCGCGGCGTTGCTGGCTGATGTCGCGGCCGACGCCGAGGATGCCTTCGAAGTTACCGGCATCGTCCCACACCAGCACCAGGCGCAGCTCTACCGGAATCTTGCGCCCGTCGGCACGCAGGCAGTCGAACAGAAACAGTTCGGTGGTCACCTCGCTGCGCAGCGTCGCCATGGCCTCCGGTTTGCCCAGTGCCTTGCCGACCCGGTTGAGCAGGGCATGCAACGAGGCCAGTTGCAGCGGGTTGGCGATGATGGTGTTCCAGCCGTTCTGCAGAATCCACTCGGCGCTGTAGCCGAGCACGCTGTTGACCGAAGGGCTGACATAGTTGGGCGTGAGCCGGTTGTCGGTGGAGAAGATCACGTCGCTGATGCTTTCGGCCAGCATGCGGTAGCGCTGCTCGCTGTCGCGCAGGGACTGGCTGGCCTCGATCTGTTCGGTGATGTCTTTGGCCACGCCGATGATGCGGGTGATCCGGCCGGTCTTGTCCTGGGCCAGCGCCTGTTCGCGGATATCGAAGCGCCGCCAGCGCTGCTGGCAATCACGGAAGCGTAGCTGGGTTTCGATCAGCTCGCTGCGACTGTCTTCGCTGCGGGTCTGACGCAGTTGTTCATAGGCCGGGGCATCGTCGGGGTGCAGCAGGACTTCCCAGAAGCGCTCGCCCATCTCCTGCAATTCGTCCTTGCCGTAGCCCAGCGTCTGGCCTAGGTGATGGTTGCTGTAGATCATGCGTCGGCTGATGACATCCTGCACATACAGGTGGTCCGGCACGGTGCGCACCACGTCCGACCAGAAGCGCTCGCGTTCCAGCAGCGCCAGCTCGGTCTGTTTGCGGTTGGTGATGTCGTTGATGTTGAGGATCACCGAATTGAAGTCCCGCGGCTGCTCGGGCAGGCGAACCACCAGCCACAGGTGCTGATCATTGCCTTCGGCATCGGGCAGGAGGATTTCCAGTTCCAGCTGGCGCTGATCGTCGAGCACGGCACAGATCAACTGCACGCCGATACCCTGTTTCGAACGTGGGCAACCCCGGATCAGTTGCTCCCAGACCTGTTCGGCCGACTCTGCGCGCAGCAACTGCGCGGCCACCTGATTGACTTCGCTGATGCGCAACTGATGCAGCAGGCCCTTGAGCTGATCCGGGTGCTGGCTCAGGCGCTGACGCAGTTCGTCGCTGCTGTGCAGTTGCAGGTGCTTGAGATAGTCGGGCAGGCCGGACAGGTCGAGCACGCACAGGGCCACGCCGGTGCCCTCGAAGATGTCCTTGTAACGGCGGCGGCTTTCGCGCAACTGCAACTGCCGGCGACGCAGGCTGCGTAGCGCCAGCAGCGGCACGATGGAGCAGAGCAGGGCGACCAGTGATTTGCAGATCAGCGGCGTGATCAGCACCTGACGAGCCTTGTTGGCGTCGAATTGCCCGCGCAGTTGCCAGTCGCTGTTGGTCAGAGGCTCCAGCAGGACGGTCTGCAGATTGCTTTCGCCCGGTGTGGCACCGTCGGTCTCGCCGCGGTAGATCACCCGATGGTTGCTACGGTTTTCCAGTTGCCAGACCGGCTGATAATCCTGATCGCTGCTTTGCCGGGTCAGCGCCTTGAGTGCCTGCGGGCCCTGGCGGATGACCCAGTAACGGTCACTGTCACCGCCCGGCTGGCGGACGAACAGGTAAAACAGCGAACCGTCGGGCGCGTCGGCGTAATAGTAGGTGCGGCCCTGAATGGTCGGGTGCAGCTGAGTCAAAAAGTCGGCGTCCTTGCTGTCCGCCGCGCTGTCTGCGGTGATATCTCCGTCGCTGTCGAGCCAGGCCACGCTGCGCAGCCCTGGCATCGACTGACGCAGGCTTTCGAGCAGCGAGGCTTTCTGGGCAATGGTGCGGTTGCCTTTGTTGTCGTCCAGCTGATTGAGCGCGACCTGGGCGTTGAGCGCCATATTCAGGCTGAGACGATCCGCCAGCTGAATGCTGTAATCGACGCTGCGCTGGTGCTGGCGCTCCTGCGTCTGCTGAAACTGTTCGACCAGTTGCCACAGCAGCAACATGAGCATCAGCAACACCAGTACCGCCAGCGCGCCTTTCAGCGAGCCCCGAAACGGCAGAGTGGCCGAGCGCTTCGATGTGCGCAGGGGAGTAACGGGTGTTGGTGTGGACAAACTTTGATCCTGACTGCTGGACTGAATCAGCCTGTGCAAGTTGCACTACTACGCTCGACGCCCCGAGGGGCGGCTAGCATGCCCTGACTTGTGGCTAAGTGCCAGCCCCATTGGCCCGCACCGTTTGCCCTGTCGACTGCATTCGGGTAGTTTTGCGCCACGCGCGAGGTGCCCGATTTCTGCAAGCCTGATACGGCCTTGCAAACATTGCTCCAGCTTGATGACCGGTACTCGGAAGTTTATCGACGCTGTTGCAGCCGCGTTTCATCAATTCAAGGCGCGGAACTGCCCGACGGCAAGTTGCGAAGATAAATAAAAGCTATTTTTGCGACGGAGCACTAAGCTCGCGTTCTTCACATTTATTATCCAGACCCCAGGTTTCACTCCATGGCTCAATACGTCTTCACCATGCATCGGCTGAGCAAAGTTGTTCCGCCGAAGCGGGAAATCCTGAAAAACATCTCCCTGTCGTTCTTCCCGGGCGCCAAGATCGGTGTGCTGGGCCTCAACGGCTCGGGTAAATCCACACTGCTGAAAATCATGGCCGGCGTCGACACCGAGTTCGACGGTGAAGCGCGTCCGATGCCAGAGCTGAATGTCGGCTACCTGCCGCAGGAACCACAGCTGGACCCGAGCAAGACGGTCCGTGAAGTGGTCGAGGAAGCCGTCAGCGTGATCAAGGACGCCCAGGCGCGTCTGGACGAGGTCTACGCCGCTTACGCCGAGCCGGATGCAGACTTCGACAAGCTGGCTGCCGAGCAGGCCAAGCTGGAAGCGATCCTGCAGGCCAGCGACGGTCACAACCTGGAGCGCCAACTGGAAGTCGCCGCCGATGCCCTGCGCCTGCCAGCGTGGGACGCCAAGGTCGAGCACCTGTCCGGTGGTGAAAAACGCCGCGTGGCCCTGTGCCGTCTGCTGCTGTCCGCGCCGGACATGCTGCTGCTCGACGAACCGACCAACCACCTGGACGCCGATTCCGTCGCCTGGCTGGAGCACTTCCTGCACGACTTCCCGGGCACCGTGGTTGCGATCACGCACGACCGTTACTTCCTCGACAACGTCGCCGGCTGGATTCTGGAACTCGACCGCGGCGCGGGCATTCCGTACGAAGGCAACTACTCTGGCTGGCTGGAAGCCAAATCCGACCGTCTGGCCCAGGAATCCAAGCAGCAGTCGGCCCATGAAAAGGCCATGAAGGAAGAACTGGAGTGGGTGCGCAAAGGCGCCAAGGCTCGCCAGTCTAAATCCAAGGCCCGTCTGCAACGCTTCGAAGAAATGCAGTCGCAGGAATTCCAGAAGCGCAGCGAGACCAACGAGATCTACATCCCGGCCGGTCCGCGCCTGGGCGACAAGGTCATCGAGTTCAAGAACGTTACCAAGGGTTACGGCGATCGCGTGCTGATCGACAACCTGTCGTTCTCCATGCCGAAAGGCGCCATCGTCGGCGTGATCGGCGGTAACGGTGCCGGTAAGTCGACCCTGTTCCGCATGCTGATGGGCAAGGAACAGCCGGATTCGGGCAGCATCGAGGTCGGTGAAACCGTGCAACTGGCGTGCGTCGACCAGAGCCGCGAAGACCTGGATGGCAGCAAGACCGTGTTCGCACAGATTTCCGACGGTTCCGACCTGATCAAGATCGGCAATTACGAAATCCCGTCGCGCACTTACGTCGGCCGCTTCAACTTCAAGGGCGGCGACCAGCAGAAGTTCGTCAAGGACCTGTCCGGTGGTGAACGCGGTCGTCTGCACCTGGCTCTGACCCTGAAAGAGGGCGGCAACGTCCTGCTGCTCGACGAACCGTCCAACGACCTCGACGTCGAAACCCTGCGTTCCCTGGAAGAAGCCCTGCTGGACTTCCCGGGCGCCGCCATCGTGATTTCCCACGATCGCTGGTTCCTGGACCGCGTGGCGACCCACATCCTGGCCTACGAAGACGATTCGCAGGCGGTGTTCTTCGAAGGCAACTACACCGAGTACGAAGCCGACCGCAAGAAACGCCTGGGCGAAGCCGCTGCCCAGCCGCACCGCGTGCGTCACAAGAAACTGGCCTGATTCGGGCGAGTGTCGAAAAAACGGAGCCTTCGGGCTCCGTTTTTTGTTTGGATGGGTGTGTGTCGTATCGGATGTGTCTGACACCTCCCACAAAAACGTACCCCCGTGGGAGCGTGGCTTGCCCGCGAATGCTTCCGCTCAGACGCTGCAAGGTTGCCTGACCCAACACCTTCGCGGGCAACCCAGCTCCTACGGGGGCGCCCCCAACATGTCGATCACCACGAACTTTGTGGGAGGAAGCCCTGCTCGCGAAGGCGTCAGCCCAGCCACAACAGGATCGACTGACACGACGCTATCGCCGGCAAGCCGGACTGCTACGGGGTATGTGTTGCGCCGAATGCATCGGGCACCACAAATCCTGTGGGAGGGAGCTCTGCTCGCGATGGCGTCAGGTCCGATACCTCGGCATTGGCGGAGATGTCGCTATCGCGGGCAAGCGCGCTCCTACGGGGATGCGGCATTCAGGCATCTGCCTCGATCAACACCACTTCGATCACCTGATCCCCCGCCGGGCGCTGCCAGGTCACTTCATCGCCGACCGTTGCACCGAGCAGAGCACGGCCCAGCGGTGAGGCCCAGTTGATCAGGCCGCTGGCGGCATCGGCCTGATCTTCGCCGACCAGTTGCACGCGCTGCTGGGTGTTCTCGGCATCAGCAAAGGTCACCCAACTGCCGATCTGCACTTTTTCAGTGGAGATCGCCGGTGTCACCACCTGGGCGCTGAGCAGCCGTTGATTGAAGTAGCGCAGGTCGCGGTCGATGTCGGCCAGGCGCTGCTTGTCGGCCGCCTCGCCACGGACGGCCTGTTCACTGTGCTGCGCCTGCAACGTCGCGACCTGAGCCTGCAACTGCGCAAGGCCGCTGGCGGTGACGTAATTGGGCTGGGCGCTGATCTGCCGTTCCACCGGCTGGCTGGCCTGGGCGGCGGCGTGGTCCTCGTTGACGAAGGCCCGGCTCATGGCGTGCTCCCTGTTGATGGCTCATGAAGGTCGAGCCATGTTGGCACGCCGTCTGGCGTCGCAGATGTCCACAGGCGACCTGTCGGATCAGTGAGAACGATAGGCCTTGGCGGCATCCTGGGTTTTCTGTTGCTCCCAGGCGCGATCGCGGTCATTCCAGATGCTGTCGCGGCCCTGATCCTGCACATTGCGGTTTTCCAGCTGCGCCTGGCACTGTCGGAAGCCATCGCTCCAGCCCTGCGCGTAAATCGTGTCGCGCAGATAACGCGGCACATCCTTCTTGTATTGCCCTTTCATCGCGTCCACGGACTGCCGCCCGCTACCGCAACCATCCTGAAAACCATCGGCAAATGCCGGCGGATATCCTTCGGCCAATAACTGGTCATGGGTAGACTGACATCCGGCGACAACCACAAGACACCACAGCACAACCCAACGCGTGTTCATTTCCGTTTCCTCGACACTTATAGCCAAAGTCTAGAAGCGGATTGGTGAGGGATTTGTAAAAGCGCCGTGAGAAAACCATTAGCCGATGCCCGGTGCTGCGCGAAAAGTTCCCGCCGTCCGCCCGGCGGACAGGGAATTCTGAAAAAACTTTCAATCATTTTTCTGTGGACGGTCTGAGAAGATTCAGGGTTGTTAAACTGTGTCGTTGCGCGAACCCCCGTTTAGGAAGATTGATGAACCTCAGAACGATCCTGATTCTTGGCGCGCTCAGCGCCTTCGGCCCTTTGGCCATCGACTTTTATCTGCCGGGCTTTCCGGCCATTGCCCAGGCTTTCGGCACTGACGAAAAACATGTTCAGTTGACCCTGGCGTCTTATTTCCTCGGCCTGAGTCTCGGCCAACTTCTGTACGGGCCGATTGCCGACCGTTTCGGCCGTCGCCTTCCACTGCTGTTCGGTGTCGGGTTGTTCACCCTCGCATCGCTGGCCTGCGCGCTGGCGCCGAATCTGGAATGGCTGATCGCCGCGCGCTTCGTTCAGGCGCTTGGGGGCTGTGCCGGTATGGTGCTGTCGCGGGCAATCGTCAGCGACAAGTGCTCGCCGGTGGAATCGGCCAAGGTGTTCTCGCAACTGATGCTGGTCATGGGGCTGGCGCCGATTCTCGCGCCGATGCTCGGTGGCTTGCTGGTGAATGTCTCCGGCTGGCAGAGCATCTTCCTCTGCCTGACGCTGTTCAGCGCACTCACTGCTGCTGCCGTGGCCTGGGGATTGCCGGAAAGCATGCCGGCCGGACATCCGCGTCCGCCATTATCCGGTGCGCTGAGCGCCTATCGCGGGCTGTTGAGTGACCGCATTTACTTGGGCCATGCGCTGACCGGCGGCATCGCCATCGCCGGGATGTTCTCCTACATCGCCGGTTCGCCGTTCGTGTTCATCAAACTCTACGGGGTACCGGCCGAGCATTACGGCTGGCTGTTCGGCACCAACGCTGCGGGCTTCATTCTGGTGGGGCAGGTCAATGCGCGTCTGGTCGGGCGTTTCGGTCCGGGCTGGATGCTGT
Source organism: Pseudomonas sp. NPDC090208 (assembly GCF_044746785.1). Lineage (NCBI taxonomy): Bacteria > Pseudomonadati > Pseudomonadota > Gammaproteobacteria > Pseudomonadales > Pseudomonadaceae > Pseudomonas > Pseudomonas sp. NPDC090208. Next base: position 18,901 of record NZ_JBIVCU010000020.1, on the reverse strand, counting down.
CGCGTGCGGTGTGGGTCTATGTGAGTGCGGCGCTGATCCTGCTCGGCATCGCTTCGTTGCACACCGAGAAACTGTGGCCGTTGCTGATTCCGCTGTTTGTGTACATCGCCAGCTTGGGTTGCATCATTCCCAACGCTTCGGCCTGTGCCATGACCGGGCAGGGCAAGCGCGCCGGCAGTGCCTCGGCAATGCTCGGTTTCCTGCAGTTCAGTGTCGCGGCCGGTGCGGCTGCATTGGTGGGTGTGTTGCACGATGGCACGGCGGTGCCGATGGCAACGGTGATCACCCTGTGTGGCGTGCTGGCGGTCAGCCTCGCGCTGATCACGCGTCAGGCGCAGAAGAAGCGCGACGCGCAGGTGCCGCATCAGGATGTGCGTATCTGAATCTGACGGCGTCCGTCTCCGGACGACGCCGGCAGAACTGTTTATCCAGTAGAAAACAAGGCCGACTGTGCGGTTTCTTGCTACTGGGTCAACAGATGTTCCTTACATACGGACTGCGCTCGATACGTGGATGGATCTGTAACATTTATCTCGTCGGGCAAAAGTTCGCCGTTCTACGCGCTTTTTTTCATGAAGGTTTTTGGAATTCGGCGCGTAGGAACATTCTTCGTATTCCTCACGCAAGTTTTGTAGATAACGCTAAAAGGCTTGTTTTTGAGCGTTTTCTTATGGTCATCGAACGTGCTTGGGGTGTCGGCGCTTGCTGGACTCTCGGGCACTTTTTGCTTTCCGTTCCTACAAGTCTCGACAGTTGCGCCGGAGAGCGTGATTTTTTGACGAAGGGCAGGGCTTATACTAGACGCCCTAAAAATGGATCCAATTATTCCACATCGCGTGTCGACGCTTGTATCCGCTGACCGGGAGCGTCGCTTTGTCAGCGGGCGGATTTCTCCGTGGGCTGCGACACCACGCCGGGCGATTGCGAAAGACATATGTTCAACAGGGAGTGAAGACATGGAACATGCACCTTGCATCAGTCAGATCGCTGCGTTGCTGGCCGATCCCAAACGCAGTGCGATGATGTGGGCGTTGCTGGATGGTACTTCGCGAGCGGCCGACGAATTGGGGCTCCAGGTGGGTCTGTCGACCTCATCGGCGGGCGCACATCTGGCGCGGCTGGCTTCCGGGGGCTTGCTGCGACAGGAAGTGCGCGGGCGCAAACGCTTCTTCCGCATGGCGGCGCCGGAAGTCGGTGCGGCAGTGCAGGCGCTGGCCAGCGCGTCGATGATCAGTGCCGAAGTGGTCAGCCGCAGCATGGCGCAGCCGCTGCCGCCTCTGCCTTTGCGCCGGGCGCGGGTGTGTGCCGATCACTTGGGCGGTGAAATGGCCACCGAGTTGTATCAGCGCATGCTGGGTGCGGGTTGGATCGAACAGTTCGAGCAGCGTCTGGAAGTCACCAGCGTCGGCATTTCCCGGTTCGCCGAGCGCGGCATTTTCATTCCGGCGCTGGCCCATCGGCAGCGGGAAACCGTCTGTGCCTGTGCCGGTGAGTGCAGCCCGCATCTGGGCGGCGCACTGGGGGCGGGGTTGCTGCAATTGTTCATGCAACTGGGCTGGCTGCGTGCCACCGAAGAGGCCTGCACGTTGCAAGTGTCGTCCAACGGTCAGCGTGAAATCGAAAAGATTGCCGCCGCGGCGTAAACGAGTCCGGCAAACAGTGTGGGAGCGAATTCATTCGCGAGAGGCCAGTCCGGTCGACACCGATGTGTCGCCTGGGCCACCGTCTCGCGAATGAATTCGCTCCCACAGTTTTTTGTGCCTTGTGCGAGGCCGCTACCGCGAGCAGAGCTCCTTCCCGCGGGAACGACGCGTCAGCGACTCCGCTTTACGGCTTCACCAACCGCGCATCCAGGCTGTTCTGCGCCAGGCGCTTTGCCTGATCCTGGGTCATGCCCAGATGGGTATGCAGCGCATGGAAGTTCTCCGTGACATAACCGCCGAAATACGCTGGGTCATCGGAGTTCACCGTAACCTTCACGCCACGTTCGAGCATGTCGAGGATGTTGTGCTGGCTCATGTGATCGAACACGCACAGCTTGGTGTTGGACAGCGGGCAGACCGTCAGCGGGATCTGCTCGTCGATGATGCGCTGCATCAGCCGTTCGTCTTCAATGGCGCGCACGCCGTGGTCGATCCGCTGGATCTTCAGCAGGTCCAGTGCTTCCCAGATGTACTCCGGCGGGCCTTCTTCACCAGCGTGGGCGACGGTCAGGAAGCCTTCGCCACGGGCACGGTCGAACACGCGCTTGAACTTGCTCGGCGGGTGGCCCATTTCCGAGCTGTCCAGGCCGACGGCAACAAAGGCGTCGCGGAACGGCAGCGCCATGTCCAGGGTCTTTTCCGCTTCCTCTTCGCTGAGGTGGCGCAGGAAGCTGAGGATCAGGCCACTGCTGACACCCAGTTGCTCCTTGCCGTCCTTCAGCGCGCGGGTGATGCCATCCAGCACCACCTCGAACGGAACACCACGGTCGGTGTGGGTCTGCGGGTCGAAGAACGGTTCAGTGTGAATCACGTTCTGCGCCTTGCAGCGTTGCAGGTAAGCCCAGGTCAGGTCGTAGAAGTCCTGCTCGTGACGCAGCACGTCCGCGCCTTGGTAATAGAGGTCGAGAAACTCCTGCAGGTTGTTGAAGGCGTAGGCCTTGCGCAGGGTTTCGACGTCGGCCCAGGGCAGGGCGATCTTGTTGCGCTCAGCCAGAGCGAACAGCAGTTCCGGCTCCAGCGAGCCCTCCAGGTGCAGGTGCAATTCTGCCTTGGGCAGGGCGTTCAACCAGTCGTACATGGGCTTTTCTCATCAGGTGCAATGGGCGGCATTCTACAGAGTCATGATGGCGAACTGGGTAAAAACCTGACCGGACGGTTCAGACACTGCCTTCCAGTTCCCTTCTGTAGGCGTAAGTATCGGCAAAACGCGACAGCAGAAACTCGGCGCAGGTGGTCGGTGGATACAGCGGTGGATGGGTTTCATCCTGGCAGCCGGGCAAGCATTCGACCGGTGTGTCCGGATGCGGCTCGGCAAAGAATGGCATCGAGTAGCGATCCACGCCCAGCGGGCTGATCACCCGGTGCGGCGTCGAGACGTAACGGTCGTTGCTCCAGCGCGCCATCATGTCGCCAAGGTTGACCACGAAGGTGTCGGCAATCGGCGGTGCATCGACCCATTGTCCACGCACGTCACGGACTTGCAGACCACCCGCCGCATCCTGATACAGCAGCGTCACGCAGCCGTAGTCGGTGTGGGCGCCAGCGCCTTGCTGCTGTTCACTGGTGGCGGTGTGGCGCGGCGGATAGTGGATCACCCGCAGCACGCTGACCGGCTGCTCGAAGCGCCGGTCGAAAAAGTCCAGCGCCACGCCCAGCGCCGGGGTCATCGCCCGCAACAGCGTCAACGCCAGTTTCTGCATGTCGCGGTAGTGCTGCTCCATCAGGCTTTCCCAGCCGGGCTGATCGGGATGGCGATTGGGCCCGCGCAGAGGCTTGCCGGCCAGCACCTCAGGATGGTCCGCCGGTAAATGCAGGCCCATGTCGAAGGTTTCCTTGAGGTCGCTGGGCAGGGCCGGGTCGAGCTGTTCGGTGGCAATGGCGCCATAGCCGCGGTGATGCTGGCTTTGGGTGATGTCGATCTTGAGTTTTTCCGCCAGAGGCCGGGCGAAAAACTCCCGGGCCTGGCCGATCACCTGCTCGATGCGTTCGGCGCTGATCGGGTGGCCCTTGATATAGAAGAAACCCCACTCGCGGCATGCACTGTCGATCTGCCGGGCGACGTCGTGCCAGGCCTGAGTGTCGTCGGCGTAGAGCGGGGAGATGTCGATGACGGGAAGCGGGTTCATGAAGACTCCATGTGATTAAACGTCTACAGACATCTTCCGGACACCTCGTTGGTGAACCGGGCAGATGACCTGTGGGAGGGAGCTCTGCTCGCGATGGCGGTCGTGCAGTCCACAACGTATTGACCGGTCTGACACCATCGCGAGCAGAGCTCCCTCCCACGGGGATTGTGTTGTTCGAGGGGTCCGGGGTGAGCCGGGCCCGAGGCGTTTACTTCGGCAATTCCGCCTTCACGCCTTCAACGTAATAGTTCATCGACGCCAGTTCGGCATTGCTGGCAATGCTGCCAGCCGGGATTTTCACCGCGCCGGTCTGGTCCTTGATCGGGCCGGTGAACGGGTGGAAGGCGCCGCTTTCGATGTCGGCGATGATCGTCTGCGCTTCTCCCTTCACATCTGCCGGCACCAGATCGCTGATCGGCAGCTCGACTGTGCCTTCTTTCAGGCCGCCCCAGTAATCCTGCGATTTCCAGGTGCCGTCGATGACCGCCTGGGTGGTCTGGATGTAATGCGGGCCCCAGTTGTTGACGATGGAGGTCAGCACCGCCTTGGGACCAAAATGCGCCATGTCCGAGGCGTAGCCGACGGCATACACACCGCGCCGCTCGGCGGCCTGGATCGGCGCCGGGCTGTCGGTGTGCTGGAAGATCACGTCGGCGCCCTGATCGATCAGCGCGTTGGCGGCATCAGCTTCCTTGCCTGGATCGAACCAGGAGTTGACCCACACCACCTTGATTTCGGTGCCGGGGTTGTATTTGTTCAGGGCCAACTGGATCGCGTTGATGTCGCGCAGCACTTCCGGAATCGGGAACGAGGCGACATACCCGACTTTTTTCGTCTTGGTCATCTTCGCCGCGAGGAAACCACCGACATAGCGGCCTTCATAAGTGCGGGCCAGATAGGTGCCCATGTTCTTGTCCTGCTTGTAGCCGGTCGCGTGCTCGAAGGTCACCTTGGGGAATTGCTTGGCGACTTTCAGCGTCGGGTTCATGTAGCCGAACGAGGTGCTGAACACCAGATCGTAGCCGCCCTTGGCCATGTTGCGGATCACCCGCTCGGCATCCGCGCCTTCGGGCACGTTCTCGACGAAGCTGGTGGTGACCTTGTCGCCCAGCGCCTTTTCCATGGCCTGACGCCCTTGCTCATGCTGGTAGGTCCAGCCGTGGTCGCCGATCGGGCCGATGTAGACGAAGCCGACTTTCAGCGGATCCGCCGCCGCGATCAGACTCGAACCCAGACCGACAACGGCGGCCATGGCGCACAGCAGTTTTTTCAACGGGCGACGCGAATGAAGAGGGGAAAGCATGCAGGTCGAGCTCCTTTGGTGTTATGGGCCGGGCCATCGGGGCGGGGCGTCGGGCTCGATGCAAAAAATTGACCAACTGGACAGGTAAGCGGTTTTTCCACAGCGGCGAAGACCGATCGTGATTGGCCGTGTTCTCCCACGGTGCGTGATGGCGCCAAAACGCAGTGAAGCGGTGCATGCGTGGCTCCCACTGGAGGTGTGTGGGGGTCTGTCTTGAAACCTTTATTTACAACCCGCACTCTCAAGCACTCGGACGTTGACGGAACAGCCGCCATGGGCAGGATTCTCGGGCAAGAAAAGTTTCTGTTGCTGGCGGTGATCGCGGCCTGCGTCGCCTATCCGCTGGAGCACGTGCTGCTGGGCCACGGCCACAGCGTCGCGCTGCTGGCCGGGATTGCCCTGGTGGTGTTCATCATCTGCGCCTCGATGCGCGTGGCCCACCATGCCGAATTGCTTGCGGAAAAGGTCGGCGACCCCTACGGCACCATGATCCTGACCCTGTCGGCGGTGCTGGTGGAAGTGGTCATCCTCGCCATCATGATGAGCAACGAACCCTCGCCGACGCTGGTGCGCGACACCATCTATTCCGCAGTGATGCTCGACATCAACGGCATCCTCGGCCTGGCGGCGCTGATGGGCGGGCTCAAACATGGCGAGCAGTCCTACAACGATGATTCGGCGCGCTCCTACAGCGTGATGATCCTCACGGCCATGGCGGTGTCGATGGTGGTGCCCGAGTTCATCCCCGAATCGAAATGGAAGGTGTATTCGGCGTTCACCATCGGCGCGATGATTCTGTTGTACGGGCTGTTCCTGCGCATGCAGGTCGGGCCGCACAGCTACTTCTTCAGTTACAGCTACCCGGACAAGAAGCGCCGCAAGGAACAGCCGGAAGAAACCAGCGAACCGGTCAACCTGCCGCTGTCCATCGGCACGCTGATTTTTGGCGTGATCGTGATCGGTGCGCTGGCCGAGGTGATGTCCAAGGCCGTGGATCTGGGGCTGGAAGGCAGCGGCGCGCCGCCGGTGATGACGGCGATTCTGGTGGCGGCCATTTCCGCTGCACCGGAAATTCTCACCGCCTTGCGTGCGGCGTTGGCCAATCGCATGCAGTCGGTGGTCAACGTGGCCTTGGGCGCCTCGCTGTCGACGGTGATCCTGACCGTGCCGGTGATGGAAGCCATGGCGCTCTACACAGGCCAGCCATTCCAGATGGCGATGACCCCGGTGCAGACGGTGATGATCTTCGTCACTTTGCTGGTGAGCGCGATCAATCTCAACGACGGCGAAACCAACGCCATCGAAGGCATGACCCACTTCGTGCTGTTCGCGACCTTTGTGATGTTGTCCCTACTGGGGTTGTAGCGACACGCCATGATTGATTGGTCCGGACCCTTGTAGGAGCGCGCTTGCCCGCGATTGCGTTCGTCCGGTTACCAAAAATGGTGTCTGACCGATTGCCATCGCGTGCAAGCGCGCTCCTACAGGGGCCTTATCCGCGAATCAACGCCGCAGCCGCCTGCCGGTGATCGGCAATCAACCCGCGCACATCCAGCCCTTCCACCTGCCCGTCGATCACCCGCCAATGACCGCCGATCATCACCCGGTCAGCGCGGTCGGCACCGCACAGCAACAATGCCGACAACGGATCATGGCTACCGGAGAAGCGCAGCTCGTCCAGCTTGAACAACGCCAGGTCGGCCTGCTTGCCCACGGCCAGCTCACCGATATCGTTGCGCCCCAACAGTTTCGCCGAGCCCTGCGTCGCCCAACCCAGTGCCAGTTCCGGGGTGATCTTCTCGGCGCCATAGCGCAGCCGCTGCAGATACAGCGCCTGCTTCGCTTCCAGAATCATGTTCGAGGCATCGTTGGACGCCGAACCATCGACGCCCAGCCCGACCGGCGCGCCGGCGGCGGTCAGCTCCAGGGTCGGACAGATGCCGGAGGCCAGGCGCATGTTTGAACTCGGGCAGTGACAAACGCCGGTGCCGGCCTGGCCGAGGCGGGCGATTTCCTCTTCGTTGAAATGAATGCCGTGGGCCAGCCAGGTACGCGGGCCGAGCCAGCCGACGCTGTCCAGATAATCCACGGTGCGCAGGCCGAAACGTTGCAGGCAGAAATCCTCTTCATCGAGGGTCTCGGCCAGATGCGTGTGCAGGCGTACGTCGAGTTTTTCCGCCAGCGCCGCGCTCTCAGCCATGATTTCCGTGGTCACCGAGAATGGCGAGCAGGGCGCCAGGGCGATCTGGATCTGCGCGCCGTCGCCGCGCTGGTGATAGCTATCGATCAGGCGCTGGCTGTCTTCCAGAATCACTTGGCCCTGCTGCACGGTCTGTTGCGGCGGCAGGCCACCGTCGGCCTCGCCGAGGCTCATCGAGCCTCGGGTGAGCATGGCGCGCATGCCCAGTTCGCGAACGCTTTCGACCTGCACGTCGATGGCCTGTTCCAGACCGTCCGGGAACAGGTAGTGATGGTCCGCCGCCGTGGTGCAACCGGACAGCAGCAGTTCGGCCAGCGCGACCTTGCTGGCCAGCGCCAGTTTTTCCGGGGTCAGCCTGGCCCAGACCGGGTACAGGGTTTTCAGCCAGGGAAACAGCGGCTGGTTGACCACCGGCGCCCAGGCGCGAGTGAGGGTCTGATAGAAGTGATGGTGAGTGTTGATCAGCCCCGGCAACAGCACATGCTCGCGGGCATCGAACACTTGATCGCAGGGTTGCGCAGGCGACTGCCCGGCGGCGAGCAGTTCGACGATCACGCCGTTCTCGATCACCAGACCACCCCGGGCATCGAGGTCGTTGGCGGTAAACACGGCAAGGGGATTTTTCAACCAGATACGGATCGCGGGCATGTGCCGGCTCCTCTGAAAAATGGGTTCAGGTCGCCAGCTCAGTGTTGCCCTGTCTGCTGATCCAGGGTCGCTGCGGCAGTGAGTGTGCCGCGAAGCGAGGGGGGCGAGTTTAGAAGGATGTCGCCGGGTTGATCAAGTTTCGCGATGCTTCAGGGGGCGCCTCACCTGTAAGTGAGTGTGCAGTGTTGCGCTGGCTGTGGCCTTCTGGCTTTGGCTCTTGCTTGCTTCTGGCCGAAGGCCGTGGGAGGGAGCCCTGCTCGCGAAGGCGTCAAGTCAGACAACATAGCGCTGACTGACACGACGCCTTCGCGAGCAGGGCTCCCTCCCACAGATGTTTCATCTATTACAGGTAGTGGTTCACCACGGAATCGTCTCACCCTTGTAGTTGACGAAGTGATGCCCGCCCTGACCGGCAAAACGCTCCAGCTGCTCGACCATGCCGCGCACGCTGGTGTCCACGTCGATGTCGGCGCCTTCGCCGCCCATGGCCGTGCGCACCCAGCCTGGGTGCATCGACAGCACCGTGGGTTTGTTGTCGCCCAACTGAGTGACGAAGGTGTTGGTCATCGAGTTCAGCGCTGCCTTGCTGGCCTTGTACAGCGCCATCTCCGGCGCGTCGGGCATGGTCACGCTGCCCAGCACCGAGCTCATGAAGGCGATGACGCCGGTCTCCGGACGGATCTGTTGCACGAAGCGTTTGGCCAGACGGATCGGCGCCACCGCGTTGGTCAGGAACAACTGGCCCAACTCACCAGCAGTGGCGTCGGTCGGGTTCGGATGCAGCGGGCCCATGACCCCGGCGTTGACGAACAACAGGTCGAAAATCTGCCCCTTGAGGTTGTGGGTCAGCACTTCGAGCGACGATTGATCGTCCATCTCCAGCGTCTGGAGATGCACGCCGGGTACTGCCTTCAGATCGTCGGCATGCAACGGGTCGCGCACCGTGGCCGTGACCTCCCAGCCTTTTGCAGTCAGCTGTTTGACCAGCCCGAGGCCCAGACCCCGGGAGGCGCCGATGATCAGCGCGGTTTTTTGAGTAGGCATAGAAATGGCTCCTGAAAACTGAACGGGTGCAGCCTCTGCAAGATGGACCCCGGCGGGCGGCAATCATTTGCTTTTTTCCGCCAGCCGGACAGACTGCCAAGGTTAAACCCTAAAGCGTTTCAATGCCCGGATTGCCACGGTTGCCCCAGCGACACCGGCGCGTACAGGCGTGTGCGCAGCGCATCGCGGGACAACAGCACCAGCACCACGATGGTGGCAACGTAGGGCAACATTGCCAGCAGGTTCGACGGAATCGCCAGCCCCACGCCTTGGGCTACCAGATACAGAATGCTGGCGAAGCCGAACAGATACGCCCCCAGCAGCAGTCGCCACACCCGCCAACTGGCGAACACCACCAGCGCGAGGGCGATCCAGCCGCGACCGGCGCTCATGTTTTCCGCCCACATCGGCGTATAGGCCAGCGACAGATAGGCGCCAGCCAACCCGGCCATGGCGCCACCGAACAACACCGCCAGGGTACGCACCCGCAGCACCGGCAAGCCCATGGCGCTGGCCGCGTTGGGGTTTTCGCCCACGGCCTGGATGATCAAACCGACACGGCTTTTTAACAGTGCCCAGGCCACCACCGCGAACAGCACGAAGGACAGGTAAACCAGAATGTCCTGGGCGAAGAGCATGCGGCCGATCAGCGGGATCTCGCTCAGATACGGAATCACCAGTGGCTCGAAACCCGACAGCGGCTTGCCGACCCAGGCGGCACCGACGAAGGTCGACAGGCCGACACCGAAAATCGTCAAAGCCAGCCCGGTCGCCACCTGGTTGGCGTTGAACACCAGCGCCACCAACGCGAACAGCGCCGACAGCAGCATTCCGGCGAGCATCGCCAGCAGTACGCCGAGCCACAGATTGCCGGTGCTGAAGGCGACGATGAAACCGATCACCGCGCCGAACAGCATCATCCCTTCCTGACCCAGATTGAGCACGCCGCTCTTCTCGCAGACCAGCTCACCCAGTGCCACCAGCAACAAAGGCGTGCCGCAGCGCACCGTGGCAAAAAAAATGTTACTCAACAGATCGATATCCATCACACGGCTCCCGGCACAGCGGCCATCTGGCGGCGGGCCCAGCGCACCGACAGGCGCGGGCGGTAGAGAATCAGCACATCGCAGGCGAGCAGGAAGAACAGCATCATGCCTTGAAACAATTGCGTGATGGCTTGCGGCAGGTTGAGGGTCATCTGCGCGCTTTCGCCGCCCAGATACAGCAGCGCCATCAACAGGCTGGAAAACAGAATGCCGAGGGGATTCAGACGACCGAGAAACGCCACAGTGATGGCTGCATAGCCGTAACCGGGCGACACCTGCGGCACCAACTGGCCGATCGGGCCGGTCACCTCACAGACCCCGGCCAGCCCGGCCAGTCCGCCGCTGATCAGCAATGCCAGCCAGACCAGACGCTTTTCACGAAAGCCGACAAAACCGGCGGCGCGCTTGTCCAGGCCCAGCACCTTGATCTGAAAGCCGACAAAGCTTCGCTGCAACAGCACCCACACCGCGGCCAGTGCCAGCAGGGCGAAATACACCCCGGCATGCACGCGGCCATCCTCCATCAGCAGCGGCAGGCGACTGGCATCGCCGAACATCGCCGACTCGGGGAAATTCATCCCGGCCGGATCCTTCAGCGGGCCGTGCACGAAATACAGCAGCAGGTTCAGCGCAATGTAATTGAGCATGATGCTGGTGAGGATTTCGTTGGCGTTGAAATGCGTGCGCAGCCAGGCGGTCAGTCCGGCCCAGGCTGCGCCGGCCATTACGCCGACCAGCAGAATCAGCGCCAGCGCCCAGCGGCTTTCCACGTCGATGACATTCACCGCCACGGCACTGCCGGCCAGCGCGCCGATCAGCAACTGGCCTTCGGCGCCGATATTCCAGATGCGTGCCTGATAGACCACCGCCAGACCCAGCGCACAGAGCAGGATCGGCAGGGTTTTCACCAGCAATTCCGAAACCCCGTACAGATCGCTGACCGGGGCGATCAGCAGGGTGTGCAAGGTCAGCAGCGGGTCAAGGCCCAGCGCAATAAAGAGCAACGAGCCCGCCAGCAGCGTCAGTACCGCCGCCAGCAACGGAGAACACCACAACATGGTGCGCGACTGTTGGCCGCGCGGTTCGAGGGAAAGCAACATCGGAATCTCCGTCAGGCGCGCGGCGCGGTGTCGGGTTGAAAGGAGGAGGCGGGGACTGGCGGAAATTGCCCGGCCATCCAGCCGCCGATCTCGACCTGGCTGGTTTGCGCGGTCGCCACTGGTGTCGACAGGCGACCGGCACACAGCGCGGCCAGTCGGTCACTGATCTGGAACAGCTCGTCGAGGTCTTCGGAGATCACCAGAATCGCCGCGCCAGCATCGCGCAAGGCAATCAGGGCGCGGTGAATGGCCGCCGCCGCACCGACATCGACACCCCAGGTCGGGTGCGCGGCAATCAACAGCTTCGGGTTTTGCAGAATTTCCCGGCCCAGAATGAATTTCTGCAGGTTGCCGCCCGACAGGCTACGGGCAGCGGTCTGCGCGTCAGGCGTCTTCACCGCAAAGCGCTCGATGATGCGCTGTGCCAGAGCCTGAACCTTGCTGCGGCGAATCAACCCTTTATCCACAAGCCCGTGCTGGAAGGCGGTGAGCAGGGCGTTGTCGGCCAGGCTCATGTCCGGCACGGCGCCATGACCCAGGCGTTCGGCAGGGACGAAGGCCAGACCGCGCTGGCGCCGTGCATCCGGGCGCAGGTGGGCGACAGATTCACCGGAGAAACGGATGCGTTCGGCGTCCGCTTTGCTCAGGATTTGTTCGCCGCTGAGCAGGGCCAGCAATTCGTCCTGACCGTTGCCGGCCACGCCGGCGATGCCGAAGATTTCACCGCTGCGCACCTGCAACGCGACATCGGCCAGCGAACAGCCAAACGGGTCGGGGTTGTGCCAACTGAGGGAGTCGATTTGCAGAAACGGCGTGCTGCCTGCGGCCTTCGGGTAGTGCGCGACCAGGCCTTCGGCGTCGCCGACCATCAGCCGCGCCAGTTCCAGGTCGCTGCACCGGGCTGGCACGCAATGGCCGGAGACCCGGCCACCGCGCAACACCGTGGCGCTGTGGCAGAGCGCGCGTACTTCGCCGAGCTTGTGGCTGATGAACAGAATGCTGCAACCCTCGGCAGCCAGGCGGCGCAGGGTGACGAACAGGTCATCGGCTTCCTGCGGCGTCAGCACCGAGGTCGGCTCATCGAGGATCAGCAAGCGAATGTCCTGCATCAGACAGCGAATGATCTCGACTTTCTGCCGCTCGCCAATCGACAGGCTATGGACCAGTCGCTGCGGTTCCACCGCCATGCCGTAACGCTGCGACACTTCGCGGATCTTCGGCTCCAGTTGCTTTGGGGTACCGGCGCTGGCGCCCATGGCCAGGGCAATGTTTTGCGCCACGGTCAGGGTCTCGAACAGCGAAAAGTGCTGGAACACCATGCCGATCCCCAACTCGCGGGCCTGGGCCGGGTTGCGCATGGTCAGCGGTTGCCCCTGCCAGACGATCTGCCCGGCGTCGGGTTGCACCACGCCGTAGATGATCTTCATCAGGGTACTTTTGCCCGCGCCGTTCTCGCCGAGCAACGCATGAATTTCCCCCGGCTGGATGCTCAGGTCGATGGCATCGTTGGCCAGACACCCCGGGTATCGTTTGCTGATATGGCGCAATTGCAGGCGCGCATGAGTGGTCGGATTGGACATGACAGGCTCGGTGGCAAAGTGATCGCTACAGCCATTAGCAATTTCTTGGCCATGTGGTCAGGTTTTGTCATGAACAAGTCGAAGTGATGATCTGTAGGAGCGCGGCTTGTCCCGCGACCGGCGACGAAGTCGTCGTAAAACCTGTGAATGCGGTGTGTCAGGAATGCATAGTCGTCGGCGTTTGCTGCCGGCTTCCGGCAGGTCGCGGGACAAGCCGCGCTCCTACAAGGTGTGTTCTGGGCACCACATCAGGGCGACTCATTCATGCACCGCGTCAATCTGGGTCAATAAACCTGTACAAAAAATAACCAAATCGACGCAGGCCAGTTATCCCCGGCGCTGCGGGCAGGCTTGCACGTGTTATCCACAGGTTGTTCCACAGTTAATGTGCGCAAGCGAAAATCACCGGAATAAGCGTTGACGGGGTAAAAGCGACTCGCGATAAGGCCTGCTAACTTGCTGATTTTCGGTAGTTTTCTACCCTGTGCAAACGGATTGATCAAAAAATGCTCATCGGTCTGGATGCCATGAGAATCAAGGCCTGCGGCGGTATGTGCTCAGCTTGTCCACAGGCAGATGCACAGTAGATGTGGGCAAAACGCAGCTTTGGCGAGTTGCCCAAAACAGGGCGGTTCAGTCGTGGTCGGGGCGTTGCAGGACGATGCGTCCGCGACTGATATCGGAGAGTTGGCGTTGCAGTGTTTCGATCTGCTCGGGGCCCAGCGCGATGCCGAGTTCGACGCCATTGGCGGTGAAGTTTTCCTGCTCGATCAAACCGTTCAGCTCGGCCACGCGCAGTTTCACCAGGGCCAGTTCGCTGAAGGTGCAATCGAAGTGCAGAGGCACCCGTTTGATCAGCGGCAAACGTTCGGCCTGTTGCAGGCATTTGTTGGCGCCACCCCCGTAGGCGCGGGCCAGGCCGCCAGTGCCCAACTGAATGCCGCCGTACCAGCGGATGACGAGCACCACGACCTGGTCGAAATCCTGCGCCTCGATGGCCGCCAGAATCGGCCGGCCCGCCGTGCCTCCCGGTTCGCCATCGTCGTTGCTGCGGTACTGCGCGCCCAGTTTCCACGCCCAGCAATTGTGGGTAGCATCCAGATCGCTGTACTGCTCGATGAACGCCTGGGCATCGGCCGGGCTGTGGATGGGCGCGGCGAAGGTGATGAAGCGGCTCTTGCGAATTTCTTCGCGAAACTCGCAGAAGCCGGTGAGGGTAGAAGGCATGGTGAATTCCGGTGCAGCGCTGACAGGTTCAGAGCGCTGGCGTCAGCCCGCAGCCCTTGAGGATGATTCGGATCAAATTGTCGCCGGCCGCTTCCATATCCTGTTTGGTCAGGCGTGTGCGCCCGGTGACCTGGCAGATCTGTGTGGCGAAGTCGGCGTAATGCTGCGTGCTGCCCCACAGCAGGAAAATCAGATGCACCGGGTCGACGGGGTCCATCTTGCCGGCATCGATCCAGGCCTGAAACACCGAGGCACGACCCTGGAACCACAGGCGGTAGTCCTGGCTGAAATATTCGTTCAGGCATTCGCCGCCGCTGATGATCTCCATGGCAAAGATCCGCGAAGCCTGCGGTTGGCGCCGGGAGAACTCCATCTTGGCGCGGATGTAACGAGTCAGTGCTTCGGCCGGATCGTCCTCGACCTTTAGGTTGTTGAAGGTGCTGTCCCACAGCTCGATGATGTTGCTCAACACCGCGACGTACAGACCCAGCTTGTTGGTGAAGTAGTAATGCAGGTTGGCTTTCGGCAGCCCGGCATTCTGCGCGATGGTGTTCATGCTGGTGCCTTTGAAGCCGTGACGGGCGAACTCGTCCTCGGCTGCTTTCATGATCGCTTCTTCGTTCTTCTGGCGAATACGGCTCGCCGGTTTGGTGGCGCTGGCGCTGTGAGCAGGGACTTCAAGGGTCATGTGCGGTTCCAGACGGATCATTGGGTGCGACGGGGTGAACAGATAACGCACCCGTGACGATCCGACAAGCATTGGCTGCGCAAATGGGTTCATCGTGTCGCCGCCAGACTCTCCAGAAAGCTCTCCAGCACCAGATGCGGGCGTCGGCCTTTGCGGGTCACGGTCACCAGGCTCAGATCGTAGAAGCGGGTCTGCGGCTTCAGTGCACGCAGCCGACCCTGCTGGACCCAGAACGTGGCGTAGTGATCGGGCAGATAGCCGATGTAGCGCCCGGTCAGAATCAGAAACGCCATGCCTTCGCGGTCCGATGCGCTGGCGGTGCAACGCAGGGATTGATAGTGCGCCTGAATCTCTGCGGGCAGGCGGAAGGTCGGAGCGATGGCTTCCTGATCGGCCAGGCGTCTGTCGTCCAGTTGCAGGTCGTCAACGTAAAACAGCGGATGCCCGACCGCGCAGTACAGCAGTGAACGCTCATCGTAGAGCGGCTGGTATTCCAGCCCTGACAAGGCGCTGGCCTGCGGCACCACACCCACATGCAGGCTGCCGTCGAGCACGCCCTGTTCGACTTCGGTGGGGGCGATCATGCGGATATTGATATGCACGTCCGGGCCGCGCTCCTTCAATTGCGAAAGCGCGTGAGTAATCCGCATGTGCGGCAGCGTGACCAGGTTGTCGGTCAGACCGATATTCAGCTCGCCACGCAGATGGCGGTGCAACCCGTTCACTTCCGTACGAAAACTCTCCAGCGCACTTAAAAGCTGCAGCGACGACTGATAGACCTCGCGGCCTTCCTCCGTCAGAGAAAAACCGGCGCGGCCCCGTTGGCACAGCCGCAAACCCAAGCGTTGCTCCAGATCACTCATCTGCTGGCTGATGGCCGAACGGCCAATGCCCAGCGCGCTTTCGGCGGCCGAAAAGCCGCCCGACTCGACTACGCTTCGGAAGATTCGCAGCAGACGGATATCAAAGTCGCTGACTTGCGCCAACGGATCGGAACGGCGAGTGCTCATAGTTTAGTGCTGGCCTAACTGAAGATCATAAAAGCAGGATTTTCCCGACTTTATGCCCGTGGCAATTTAGCTGCAACCCGGTCCTGCTTCGTGACCCTCATTGCGGGCGAGTGAAGACAGGCCACCCACACCCTTGTGAGGTTAATTCCAATGAATATGCCCGAGTCGTCCGATATGTCCCTGGCCAGCCAGCTCAAGCTGGACGCGCACTGGATGCCGTACACCGCCAACCGCAACTTTCAGCGCGATCCACGGTTGATCGTTGCCGCGGAGGGGAGCTATCTGACCGACGACAAGGGGCGCAAGATCTATGACGGCCTGTCGGGTCTGTGGACCTGCGGCGCCGGTCATACCCGCAAGGAAATTCAGGAAGCGGTGGCTAAACAGCTGGGCACCCTCGACTACTCGCCGGCTTTCCAGTTTGGTCATCCGCTGTCGTTCCAACTGGCGGAAAAAATCACCGAGCTGACGCCGGGCAATCTGAATCACGTCTTCTATACCGACTCCGGCTCCGAGTGCGCCGACACCGCCGTGAAGATGGTCCGTGCCTACTGGCGCCTGAAAGGCCAGGCCACCAAGACCAAACTGATTGGCCGTGCCCGTGGCTACCACGGCGTGAACATCGCCGGCACCAGCCTGGGTGGCGTCAACGGCAACCGCAAAATGTTCGGTCAACTGATGGATGTCGACCATCTGCCACACACCCTGCTGGCCAGCAACGCCTACTCCCGTGGCATGCCGGAGCAGGGCGGCATCGCCCTGGCCGATGAAATGCTCAAGCTGATCGAGTTGCACGATGCCTCGAACATCGCTGCCGTCATCGTTGAACCCATGGCCGGTTCCGCCGGCGTGATCGTGCCACCGCAGGGATACCTGAAACGTCTGCGCGAGATCTGCGATCAGCACAACATTCTGCTGATCTTCGACGAAGTGATCACCGGTTTCGGTCGTACCGGCTCGATGTTCGGCGCTGACAGCTTCGGTGTCACCCCGGACCTGATGTGCATCGCCAAGCAGGTCACCAACGGCGCGATTCCGATGGGCGCAGTGATCGCCAGCAGCGAGATCTACCAGACATTCATGAATCAGCCGACGCCTGAATATGCCGTGGAATTCCCCCACGGTTATACCTACTCGGCCCACCCGGTTGCTTGTGCGGCGGGTCTGGCTGCACTGGATATCCTCAAGCGGGAAAACCTGGTGCAACAAGTGGCGGAAACCGCGCCGCATTTCGAAAACTCCCTGCATGGCCTCAAGGGCAGCAAGAACGTCATCGACATCCGCAACTACGGCCTGGCCGGCGCGATCCAGATCGCTGCCCGTGATGGTGACGCGATCGTGCGTCCGTTCGAGGCGGCCATGAAGCTGTGGCAAGCCGGCTTCTATGTGCGCTTCGGCGGCGACACCCTGCAGTTCGGGCCAACCTTCAACAGTAAGCCGCAGGACCTTGACCGCATGTTCGACGCGGTAGGCGAAGCGCTGAACCAGATCGACTGATCCCTGTTTTCCTGACAACAGGCGCAACTGCGGTTGCGCCTGCGGACACCCTTTTTTTGGAGTTACCCCATGAGCATCATTCAGCACCTGATTCACGGCGAACTGGTCGACGGCAACGGCCGCACTGCCGATGTCTTCAACCCCTCCACCGGTCAGGCCACCCGCAAGGTTGCGCTGGCCAGCCGTGAAACCGTGCAACAGGCCATCGATTCCGCCAAGGCTGCATTCCCGGCCTGGCGCAATACGCCACCGGCCAAACGCGCCCAGGTCATGTTCCGCTTCAAGCAATTGCTTGAGCAAAACGAGGCGCGTATCGCACAACTGATCAGCGAAGAACACGGCAAGACTCTGGAGGATGCGGCCGGTGAACTGAAGCGCGGTATCGAGAACGTCGAATACGCCAGCGCGGCTCCGGAAATCCTCAAGGGCGAATACAGCCGTAACGTCGGTCCGAACATCGATGCATGGTCTGACTTCCAGCCGCTGGGTGTCGTGGCCGGTATCACCCCGTTCAACTTCCCGGCCATGGTGCCGCTGTGGATGTATCCGCTGGCGATCGCTTGCGGCAACTGCTTCATCCTCAAACCGTCCGAGCGCGACCCGAGCTCGACGCTGTTCATCGCGCAACTGCTGCATGAAGCCGGTTTGCCGAAAGGCGTTCTCAACGTCGTGCATGGCGACAAGGCTGCGGTAGATGCCTTGATCGAAGCGCCGGAAGTCAAGGCGCTGAGCTTTGTCGGCTCCACGCCGATTGCCGAGTACATCTATAAGGAGGCCACGGCACGCGGCAAGCGCGTCCAGGCATTGGGCGGTGCCAAGAACCATGCGGTGTTGATGCCGGATGCCGATCTGGATAACGCAGTCAGCGCACTGATGGGCGCGGCGTATGGTTCCTGTGGCGAGCGCTGCATGGCAATCTCGGTCGCCGTGTGTGTCGGTGATCAGGTTGCGGATGCCCTGGTGGCCAAACTGATACCACAGATCAAGGCGCTGAAAATCGGTGCAGGCACCTCGTGCGGTCTGGACATGGGGCCGCTGGTGACCGGTCAACATCGTGACAAGGTCAGTGGCTATATAGAAGACGGTGTGTCTTCCGGCGCAAAGCTGGTGGTCGATGGCCGCGGCCTGACCGTGGCAGGCCATGAAGACGGTTTCTTCCTGGGTGGCTGCCTGTTCGATCAGGTGACCCCGGAGATGCGTATCTATAAAGAAGAGATCTTTGGCCCGGTGCTGTGCATCGTCCGCGTGAACAGCCTTGAGCAGGCCATGCAATTGATCAACGATCACGAATACGGCAACGGCACCTGCATCTTCACCCGTGATGGTGAAGCGGCGCGGTTGTTCTGCGACGAGATCGAAGTCGGTATGGTTGGCGTCAACGTGCCGTTGCCGGTGCCAGTGGCGTACCACAGCTTCGGCGGCTGGAAGCGTTCGCTGTTCGGCGACCTGCATGCCTATGGCCCGGACGGTGTGCGTTTCTACACCCGCCGCAAGGCCATCACCCAGCGCTGGCCGCAGCGTGCCAGCCATGAGGCGTCGCAGTTCGCGTTCCCTAGCCTGTAAGACGTAATAGAGAAGGGCGCCCCATGAGGGGCGCCTTTTTCGTTGTTTCTGACCGATATGACAAATTTATGAAATAAGTGCTTGACGCGCCAGCGGATGTCTCTATAATTCGCCCCACTTCCGGCGCAGACGGAACGGAAAACTCCTTGAGTATCAACGAGTTAGA
>NZ_JBIVCU010000019.1:0-132698 GCF_044746785.1 Pseudomonas sp. NPDC090208 | reverse complement strand
CTGGGTAAGCTTCACGTCCTGGTGGACGACGCAGCAGCAGGGAGATCTGGCGGTAAGCCACAGCCTGCTTGGACAGATCGTCATAAACGATCAGCGCGTCTTCACCGCGGTCGCGGAAGAATTCGCCCATGGTGCAACCGGCGTATGGCGCCAGGAATTGCAGGGCAGGCGATTCGGAAGCACTGGCAGCCACGATGATGGTGTTGGCCAGGGCGCCGTTTTCTTCCAGCTTGCGAACCACGTTGGCGATGGTCGATTGCTTCTGACCAACAGCGACGTAGACGCAGAAAATACCGCTGTCTTTCTGGTTGATGATCGCGTCGATCGCCAGAGCGGTCTTACCGATCTGACGGTCACCGATGATCAGCTCACGCTGGCCACGGCCGACAGGGATCATGGCATCGACAGCCTTGTAGCCAGTCTGTACAGGCTGGTCTACCGACTTACGCCAGATCACGCCTGGAGCAACTTTCTCGACCGCATCGGTCTCGGTGTTGTTCAGCGGACCTTTACCGTCGACTGGGTTACCCAGTGCGTCGACCACGCGGCCCAGCAGTTCCTTACCAACCGGAACTTCCAGGATGCGGCCGGTGCACTTGGCACTCATGCCTTCAGCCAGAGTGGTGTAAGCGCCCAGTACCACCGCACCAACGGAGTCTTGCTCCAGGTTCAGTGCCATACCGTAGACGCCGCCCGGGAACTCGATCATTTCGCCGTACATAGCGTCGGCCAGACCGTGAATCCGCACGATACCGTCAGACACGCTGACAACGGTGCCTTCGTTACGGGCTTGAGAGGACACATCGAGTTTCTCGATGCGGCCCTTGATGATTTCACTAATTTCGGAAGGATTGAGTTGCTGCATTGCTCTGCTGCCCCTTCAAACTCAAGATTTCAATGCTTCGGCCAGCTGCGCGAGTTTGCCGCGAACTGAGCCATCGATAACCAGGTCGCCGGCGCGGATGATGACACCACCTATCAGGGCAGCATCCTCCGCAGCGTGCAGGCGCACTTCCCGGCCGAGCCGTGCACTGAGAACCTTGGCGAGTTTGTCTTGCTGTTCTTGGTTCAATGCAAAAGCACTGGTGACATCCACATCTACCGATTTTTCCTGCTCGGCCTTGTACAGCTCGAACAGTTCGGAGATCTCCGGCAGAAGCTGGAGACGGTCGTTTTCAGCAACGACGTGGATGAAATTCTGTGCCTTGGCATCGAACTTGTCGCCGCACACTTCAATGAAAGTGGCGGCCTTGTCTGCGCTCGTCAGTCGCGGGGCCTTGAGCAGGCGCTGCATGGTGTCGTCCTGCGACACCGCAGCAGCCAGGCCGAGCATGGCTGACCAATTGGCCAGCTGCTGGTGGGCCTGGGCATGCTCGAAGGCTGCCTTAGCGTAAGGTCGGGCCAACGTGGTCAGTTCTGCCATGATCGCCCTCGCTTAAATTTCTGCAGCCAGTTTATCAACCAGCTCCGCGTGCGCGTTTTGATCGATTGTGGCACCCAGGATCTTCTCGGCACCGTTGACCGCCAGGCTGCCCAGTTGGGCGCGCAGCGCGTCTTTGACGCCGTTCAGTTCCTGCTCGATCTCGGCCTGAGCCTGTGCCTTGATGCGGTCAGCATCGACGCGAGCCTGTTCACGGGCTTCGTCGACAATCTGGGTACCGCGCTTCTTGGCTTGCTCGATGATTTCAGCTGCCTGGGCTTTCGCTTCGCGCAGTTGCTGACCCACTTTATCTTGGGCCAGCTCCAGGTCGCGAGCTGCACGGGTGGCAGCGTCCAGTCCATCCGCGATCTTCTTCTGACGTTCGTGCAAAGCCGCGATGACCGGAGGCCACACGAACTTCATGCAGAACAGCACAAAGATGAAGAACGCAACGGACTGGCCAATCAGGGTTGCATTAATGTTCACGCCAACACCTCGCTCGTTCGTTGTCCATCACACCAATCAACTCGAAAATTCGAGCGATCAGCCAGCGAGTTGACCAACGAAGGGGTTCGCAAAAGTGAAGAACAGAGCGATACCAACACCGATCATGGTTACGGCGTCGAGCAGACCAGCCACGATGAACATCTTGACTTGCAGCATTGGAACCATTTCTGGTTGACGCGCAGCGCCTTCCAGGAACTTACCGCCCAGCAGGCCGAAACCGATTGCAGTACCCAGTGCGCCCAGGCCGATCAGCAGTGCAACAGCGATAGCAGTTAGACCAACTACAGTTTCCATCTTTCCTCCCGACTTTTACGTCGTATTGGTTAGGTTTTCTTAGATTAAAGCGGTAAAGCAAAATCGTTTGTTACATCAAGCCCTTGCGGGCACCCCCTCACCGCAGCGAGGGGATCACAAGACTCGCGAAGCGGGTCTTAATGGTTATCTTCGTGAGCCATCGACAGGTAGACGATGGTCAGCATCATGAAGATGAACGCTTGCAGGGTGATGATCAGGATGTGGAACACGGCCCACGCCCACTGCAACACCACGCCCAGGCCGCTGAGCCAGAGCAGACCGCTGCCGAACATGACCGCGATCAGGATGAACACCAGTTCACCGGCGTACATGTTGCCGAACAGACGCAGCGCCAGAGAAATCGGTTTGGCGACCAGCGTCACGAATTCAAGCAGGAAGTTCACAGGAATCAACAGCACCTGGACAGCAATGTTCTTGCTGCTGAACGGATGCAGGGTCAGTTCGCCCAGGAAGCCGCCAATGCCTTTGATCTTGATGCTGTAGAAGATGATCAGAGCGAAGACCGACAGCGCCATGCCCAGCGTAGCGTTCGGGTCGGTGGTCGACACGGCGCGGAACGGGATGTGGTGGTCACCGGTGATCATGACGGCCAGTTGAGGAATCCAGTCGACCGGAATCAGGTCGACGGCGTTCATCAGGAAGACCCAGGCGAAGATGGTCAGTGCCAGTGGAGCGATCACGGCGCTGCGGCCATGGAAGCTGTCCTTGACGCTGCCGTCGACGAATTCGACCAGCACTTCAACGAAGTTCTGCAGGGCGCCCGGCTGACCGGAAGTCGCTTTTTTGGCGGCCATACGGAAAAACAGGACGAAAATCAGGCCCAGCGCCACCGACCAACCGAGTGTGTCGAGGTGGAAAGCCCAAAAGCCCATTTCCTTTGCTTCGGCCGCGGAATGCGCGAAGCCCCAAGTGCCGTCAGGCAAATGACCGAAGGTCAAGTTCTGCAAGTGGTGCTGGATATAGCCCGAAGCTGTCTGCTCTGCCATGTTTCCCTCAAACGCCCTAAGGTCTCGAAAGTCTTGTTTTCATCAGCAGGGGTGCGAACCAGCTGACCAATTGGGTCAGCATGAACACGCCGAAAACCGCCAGCGGAGCCAGCGGTTTCACGCCTGCAAAGGTCAGTGCGAAAAGCACTGCCGTAAAAATCAGTTTGCCCGCCTCGCCGGCGTAGAACGACCGAACGATGGCTTGAGCGGCCCGGGCCCCGGAAAACCGGAACGCCTTATGGGCAAAGTACAAATTGGGCAGCCACGCTATCAGGCCTCCGCAAAGACCGGAATATCCAGCTACGACACCATGCCACTGCCAAAGCGTCACCGCTGCCAGTAGCAGGAAAATCAGTTGAGCCAACAAAACCGGAAAAACCGCCAGGCGATGGAACGGCAAGCGGTTTGGCGTGCGTGTTTCCATCACATTGGGCTCCTCGTGCGCCGGCGGCCAAAATCAATAACTTGGCATACTTTGTGCCGACAAAATGCGCGCAGAGTATAGGGGCGGTTCAGCCCCTATTCAACTGCCGGGTAGTGATTTCCGACTACACGCTACAGCGCATATGTTTCAACGGATGTGGGCGAGGACCCCTTGCAACTCGTCGAGCGAGTTGTAACGGATCACCAACTGGCCTTTACCCTTCTGACCGTGGCGGATCTGCACGGCAGAGCCCAGCCGCTCGGCCAGACGCTGTTCCAGACGGGTGATATCCGGGTCGGCCTTGACCGGTGCCGCAGCCTCCGGTTTGCCACTGAGCCACTGGCGAACCAGTGCTTCAGTCTGGCGCACGGTCAGACCGCGTGCGACAACATGTCGCGCCCCTTCAATCTGTTGCTCTTCAGGCAATCCGAGCAATGCACGGGCGTGGCCCATTTCCAGATCGCCATGGGACAGCATGGTCTTGATCACATCAGGCAGCGCGATCAGGCGCAGCAGGTTGGCCACGCTGACACGCGACTTGCCCACAGCCTCGGCGACCTGCTGCTGGGTCAGCTGGAATTCGTTCTGCAGACGCTGCAGAGCGATGGCCTCTTCGATGGGGTTGAGGTCTTCACGCTGGATGTTCTCGATCAGCGCCATGGCAATGGCGGCTTCGTCCGGTACATCGCGGACCATCGCCGGGATGGTCTCGACGCCGGCCTGCTGGCTGGCGCGCCAGCGACGTTCGCCGGCGATGATCTCGTAGCGATTGTCAGCGATCGGGCGCACCACGATCGGCTGCATCACACCCTGGGCCTTGATCGAATTGGCCAGCTCTTCCAGTGCCTGCGGGTCCATGTCCCGGCGAGGCTGGTATTTGCCGCGCTGGATCAGGTCCAGCGGCAGGTGTTGCAGTTCGCGCTGGTCGGCCTGAACGGCCTGCTCTTCCAGTGCGGCGACGGTGGGGCTGCTCAGCAGTGCGTCCAGCCCACGTCCGAGTCCTCGTTTCTTGACGGCCATGGGGCTTCCTTAAGTGGGCTGGGCTGCAGCGCGGGCGACGCGACGCTGGCGACGGACCATCTCGCCGGCCAGGGTCAGGTAGGCCAGGGCACCGCGGGAGGATTTGTCGTAGGCCAGCGCCGGCATGCCGAAGCTCGGTGCTTCGGCCAGACGGATGTTGCGCGGGATCACGGTGTCATACAGCTGATCGCCGAAGTGTTCCTTGAGCTGCGCCGAAACATCGTTGATCAGGCTCAGACGCGGGTCGTACATGGTGCGCAGCAGACCTTCGATCTTGAGCTCAGGGTTGAGCAGCTCGCCGATGCGCTTAATGTTATCCACAAGGTCGCTCAGACCTTCCAGTGCGTAGTATTCGCACTGCATGGGGATAATCACACCGTCGGCGGCAACCAGGGCGTTGAGGGTCAGCATCGACAGCGACGGCGGACAGTCGATCAGGATGTAATCGTAGTTCTCGCGAATCGGCGCCAGCGCAGTACGCAGGCGCGCTTCTTTCATCTGCATTTCCAGCAGGACCACTTCCGCCGCGGTCAGGTCGCGGTTAGCCGGCAGCAGTTGATAACCGCCGTGCTCGGAAAAGTGCATGGCCTGATTCAGATCGCATTCGCCGATCAGCAGGTCGTAGACCGAATGCTCCAGCCCATGCTTATCCACACCGCTACCCATGGTGGCGTTGCCTTGTGGATCGAGGTCGATCAGCAGCACCCGTCGCTTGGTGGCGACCAGCGATGCTGCGAGGTTGATGCAGGTGGTGGTTTTACCCACACCACCTTTTTGGTTCGCGATCGCGAATACCTTAGCCATTCTTGCGTGTGTTCCCTGTCATGCCGTGCGGCGCAGTATCAGCAGATGCCGTTGGCCTTGGCAACCGGGTACGGCCAAGGCTTGCGCGCTTTCCAGATGAAAATCTGCGGGCAATGCTACCAGTTCGTCTGCAGGATGCAGACCTTTCATTGCCAGCCAGCGTGTCCGCTCATCGCCCATGTGACGAGTCCACTGGGTGAAGTCTTCCAGACTGCTGAAGGCACGGGAGATGATCCCGGTAAACGGCAACTCGGGTTGATACGCTTCGGCACGACTGTGGATAACTTCCAGGTTGTCGAGTTTGAGCTCGAGTTTGACCTGGGTAAGAAAACGGGTCTTCTTGCCGTTGCTGTCCAGCAACGTGACTTTCAGCTGTGGAAACATGATCGCCAGCGGAATGCCGGGCATGCCGCCGCCGCTGCCAACATCCAGTTGCCGTTCGCCATCGATGAACGGCACGACGCTCAGGCTGTCGAGCAGATGACGCGAGACCATTTCATCCGGATCGCGCACGGCGGTCAGGTTGTAGGCCTTGTTCCATTTGATCAGCAGTGCGAGGTAAGCCAGCAACCGGCTGTGCTGGGTCTCGCTCAGGTCGATGCCCAGCTCGCGGGCACCGAGGGTCAGTTCTTCTGCGTGTTGCGGGGTGACCATAGAACTCAAGCGCTTTGCTCCAACTGACGGCCCGCGCCGCGTTTTTTCAAATGAATCATCAACAGGGAAATCGCTGCGGGGGTCACACCCGGAATGCGCGAGGCCTGCCCCAGGGTTTCCGGGCGAGTTGTCCCCAGCTTGCCCTGAATCTCTTTCGACAGACCGGAGATCGCACTGTAGTCGATGTCGTCCGGCAGCTTGATGTTTTCGCTGGCACGCAGGCGGGCGATCTCATCCTGTTGACGGTCGATGTAACCGGCGTACTTGGTCTTGATCTCGACCTGCTCGGCGACCTGTGGATCGATCGATCCCTCTCCGGTCAGCGCGATCAGGTTGGCGTAGTCCACTTCCGGACGGCTCAGCAGATTGAGCAGATTGTATTCGTGGGTCAGCGGCGTGCCGAAATGCGCGGACACCGCATCGCCCTGCTCGGTACCCGGACGGATCCAGGTGGATTTCAGGCGCTGCTCCTCGCGCTCGATCCCTTCACGCTTGGCGCAGAAGGCTGCCCAACGTGCGTCATCGACCAGACCCAGCTCGCGACCTTTTTCGGTCAGGCGCAGGTCGGCGTTGTCTTCACGCAGGATCAGACGGTATTCGGCACGGGATGTGAACATCCGGTACGGCTCCTGGGTGCCCAGGGTGATCAGGTCGTCGACCAGTACGCCGATGTAGGCTTCGTCGCGACGCGGGCACCAGCTGTCCTTGCCCTGCGCACGCAGCGCGGCGTTGGTGCCGGCAAGCAGACCTTGTGCGCCAGCTTCTTCATAGCCTGTGGTGCCGTTGATCTGGCCAGCGAAGAACAGACCGCCGATGACCTTGGTTTCCAGGCTGTACTTCAGGTCGCGCGGATCGAAGTAGTCGTACTCGATGGCGTAACCCGGCCGCACGATATGGGCGTTTTCCATGCCACGGATCGAACGCACGATCTGCAACTGCACGTCGAATGGCAGCGAGGTCGAAATCCCGTTCGGGTAAAGCTCATGGGTGGTCAGGCCTTCCGGCTCGATGAACACCTGATGGCTTTCCTTGTCGGCGAAGCGATGGATCTTGTCTTCGATCGACGGGCAATAGCGCGGGCCGATGCCTTCGATCTCGCCGGCATCGGAGTACATCGGCGAACGGTCGAGGTTGGCGGCGATGATTTCGTGGGTCCGCGCGTTGGTGTGGGTAATCCAGCAGCTGACCTGACGCGGATGCTGTTCTTTCGAACCCAGGAACGACATCACCGGAATCGGCGTATCGCCCGGTTGCTCGGTCATCACCGAGAAATCCACAGACCGGCCATCGATGCGTGGTGGCGTACCGGTTTTCAGGCGACCGACCCGCAGCGGTAATTCTCGCAGACGACGTGCCAGGGCAATCGATGGAGGATCGCCGGCACGACCGCCGGAATAGTTCTGCAGACCGATGTGGATAAGTCCGCCGAGGAAGGTGCCGGTGGTCAATACCACGGAGTCGGCGAAGAAACGCAGACCCATCTGCGTGACCACGCCACGGACCTGATCCTGCTCGACGATCAGATCGTCGCAGGACTGCTGAAATATCCACAGGTTCGGCTGGTTTTCGAGGATCTCGCGGATCGCCGCCTTATAGAGAATGCGGTCGGCCTGGGCGCGGGTTGCCCGCACGGCCGGACCTTTGCGGCTGTTGAGCACGCGGAACTGGATGCCACCCAGATCGGTAGCCGTTGCCATGGCACCGCCGAGCGCATCGATCTCTTTGACCAGATGGCTTTTACCAATGCCACCAATGGCGGGGTTGCAACTCATCTGCCCGAGGGTTTCCACGTTGTGCGTCAACAGCAGGGTTTTTACACCCATGCGTGCAGACGCCAGTGCTGCCTCGGTACCGGCATGACCGCCGCCGATGACGATCACTTCAAAACGGGAAGGGAAATCCACCACGCACCTCGTGCCTGTTTTTCGGGGGGAATAGGAAATTGGCGGCAAGTATAGGGACTTCGCCCCTCTGAAAGAAACCTTTTGCGCAAAATTTAACCAGCTGTGGATGAGTGGCGGCAAAAGAAACTAAAAAGAAGGAAATTTATAAAATCTTTGTTTTTATGTTTATGTATGGTGAACCACCTTTCTGTGGATAAAGTTCCACAGCCCATATTTATCAACATGTACAGCGATTCATAACTCTGTGTTCATGTGCCCGGGAGGCCCTTGGATAACACCTTTAAGCCTGTGGATTAAATGGCAGGTTGTCCACAAGCGGGTTTATCCTCACCGTAGAAGCCCACTTATCTACTGAGCTGAGTGGCAGTTATGCACAGAGCTCCTGCGCTGAAGAAAATGCGAGAACAGAAGAAAAAACGGACGGCGCGAAGCCTTCCGGACAGGTCAGCCAGGAAAGCAGTGGATATCTGAGGGGAATGAGAGATCAGGCAGGTCGGAGAGAAGTGACCTGCCTGTGGGCAACGCGAACGCTATTTGCCGATGCAGAAGCTGGAGAAGATGCGCCCGAGCAGGTCGTCGGAGCTGAATGCACCGGTGATTTCACCCAATGCCTGTTGCGCCAGTCGCAGATCCTCGGCCAACAACTCGCCAGCACCGGCCAGGGTCAATTGCGATCGCCCGTGTTCCAGGGATACGCCAGCCTTTTGCAGCGCCTCGATATGGCGCCGACGGGCGCTGAAGCTGCTCTCGGCGGTCTGTTGATAACCCATGCAGGCCTTCAGGTGCTCACGTAGCAACTCAAGCCCTTCTCCCCCGCTCCTGGCGCTGAGGCTCAACGTGACGTGGCCGTCATCGCTGAGTTCAAGCCGCTCTGCGTCGCCACTGAGATCAACCTTGTTGCGGATCAGGGTGACTCGCGAAGGGTCTGGCCGCTGTTCCAGAAACTCTGGCCACAGGGCAAACGGATCGACGGCTTCCGGGGCCGTGGCGTCCACTACCAGCAGTACGCGATCCGCCTCGCCAATGGCTTTCAACGCCCGTTCGACACCAATCTTTTCCACCGTGTCGTCGGTATCGCGCAACCCGGCGGTATCCACCACGTGCAGTGGCATGCCATCGATGTGGATATGTTCGCGCAGGACATCCCGGGTCGTCCCGGCGATCTCGGTGACAATTGCCGCTTCCCGGCCTGCCAGAGCGTTGAGCAGGCTCGATTTGCCGGCATTCGGACGACCGGCGATCACCACGGTCATGCCGTCACGCAGCAATGCGCCCTGATTGGCCTCGCGCAAGACGGTGGATAACTGCTCACGAACCTCGTCGAGTAACCTGAGGACGTGGCCATCGGCAAGAAAGTCGATTTCTTCCTCGGGGAAGTCGATGGCAGCCTCCACGTAGATACGCAGGCTGATCAGTTTTTCCGTGAGGTTATCCACACGGCGGGAGAAGGCTCCCTGCAGCGAGCGCAGCGCATTGCGTGCAGCCTGCTCGGAACTGGCCTCGATCAGGTCGGCAATGGCTTCGGCCTGCGCCAGGTCGAGCTTGTCGTTGAGGAAGGCACGCTCGCTGAATTCGCCCGGCCGGGCCAGACGGCTGCCGAGTTGCACACAGCGCTGCAACAGCATATCGAGAACCACTGGCCCACCATGGCCCTGCAATTCGAGCACGTCTTCACCGGTGAACGAGTTCGGACCGGGGAAATACAGCGCGATGCCTTCGTCGATGATGTCGCCCTTGGCATCGTGAAACGGCCCGTAATGGGCATGCCGGGGCTGTGGTTGCTTACCGATGATGGCCTGAGCGGCAGCACCTGCCAGCGGGCCGGAGATACGCACAATGCCGACGCCACCACGGCCCTGGGCAGTGGCGATGGCGGCGATGGTTTCACGAGGGACGTTCATGGTCCGGCTCCTGAATAAACTGACAGATAGCAAAACGCCCCACGAGGGGGCGTTCTGAAGGACTTGTTCACAGGGTAGATCAGGCAGCGGCTTTCTTGGTCTTCGCCTCGATGCTGCGGGTGATGTACCACTGTTGGGCGATGGACAGGGTGTTGTTCACAACCCAGTACAGCACCAGACCTGCAGGGAACCACAGGAAGAAGAAGGTGAAGATGATCGGCATCAGCTTCATCACCTTGGCCTGCATCGGATCCGGTGGCGCCGGGTTCAGACGCTGCTGGATGAACATGGTCGCGCCCATGATGATCGGCAGGATGAAGAACGGATCCTTGATCGACAGGTCGGTAATCCACAGCAGCCATGGGGCCTGACGCATTTCCACGCTTTCCAGGAGTACCCAGTACAGCGACAGGAACACCGGCATCTGCACCAGAATCGGCAAGCATCCACCCAGCGGGTTGATCTTCTCTTTCTTGTACAGCTCCATCATCGACTGCGACAGCTTCTGACGGTCATCGCCGTGTTGTTCTTTCAGTGCAGCCAGGCGCGGAGCCACGGCACGCATCCGCGCCATAGACTTGTAGCTGGCAGCCGACAGCGGGAAGAACAGGCCTTTGATCAGCATGGTCAGGAAGATGATCGACCAGCCCCAGTTGCCGACGATGCTGTGGATATGTTGCAGCAGCCAGAAGATCGGCTGGGCAATGAACCACAGAATGCCGTAGTCGACGGTCAGTTCCAGGCCTGGGGACAACTCTTTCAGTACGGCCTGGCTCTTCGGACCGGCGTACAGCGTCGTGGTGGTTTCCGCCTTGGCACCCGGTGCAATGGTCAGTGCAGGACCGGTGAAACCGATGATGTAGTTGCCGGCGCTGTCCTTGCGGGTGGTGACAGTGTTGCTGTCAGCCTTGTTCGGAATCCACGCGGTCACGAAATAGTGCTGCAGCCACGCTACCCAGCCACCTTGAACGGTGTCTTTCAGCGAGCCTTTGTCGATGTCCTTCATGGAAACCTTTTTGTAAGGCTCCGAAGGTGTCCACATGGCTGCGCCCAGGTAGGTCGCAGTGCCGGTCGCAGTGGTCGACGACGGGTCGGCACTGGCATCGCGCTTGAGCTGAGCAAACAGGTTGCCGTTCCAGGCCTGGGCGCTCTGGTTGTCGATCAGGTAGCTGACGGTCAGGTCATACAGGCCGCGCTTGAAGGTGAAGCGCTTGATGTAGTTGACGCCGGCATCGCTGAATTTCAGATCGACGACCAGATCGTTCTGACCGTCGGCCAGTTGATAACTTTTCTGCGCGGTCGCGTAGACAGGACGGCCGGTGCCGCGGGCATCCGGACCGTTGATGCCGGTCAGGCCGCTCTGGGCAAGGAAAGTACGCTCACCACCGTTGTCGAACAGTTGGAACGGAATCTCCGGATGGTCCTGACGACGTGGATACAAAGGCAGACGCAGCTGCACCACATCACCGCCGACCGGGTCGATTTCCACGTTCAGTACGTCGGTCTTCACCTGGATGAGGTCTTTGCTGACCGCTGCCGGTGTTTCGACAGGTGCAGCAGCTTCGCCAGTGGCGCTCGGCACGTCTGCATTGGCGGCAGTCGAACCTTGTGGAGCGTCAGGAAGTGCGGACGTGTTGGTAGTGGCGGCAACATTCTGAGTCGGCAGGGCAGCCTGACCATAGTCCTGGTTCCATTTCAGGACACCGACATAGGTCACGATTGCCAGGGCGACGATCAGGATTGTGCGTTTGATATCCATGATTACTCGGCCATCGAAGAGGAACGGGAGGTAGGGACTGGTGGAACCGGGTCGAAACCACCGGGATTCCACGGATGACAGCGACCTAAGCGACGTAATGTCAGCCAGCCGCCGCGTACCAGGCCATGATTTTCTATGGCTTCGTACGCGTAGCAGGAGCAACTGGGGTAGAAACGACAGTGACTGGCCATCAGAGGACTAATGGCGTAGCGGTAAAACTGGATCGAAACGAGCGCCAGTTTACGCATCTGGACTGTCTACCCCCGCAGTTTCGGTTTTGACTTCTTTGGTTGGTCGGCTACGCGCCAGACGTTTCCAGAGCTTGCCGAAATGCTGAATCAATTCGGGGTTTTCAATGTCACCCAAGCCTTTACGCGCGACAACCACGATATCCCAGCCAACCAGAGTGTCCTGGTGAAGGCGGAATGATTCGCGCATCAGGCGTTTCAGACGATTGCGCTGAACGGAGAGCTTGACGCTCTTTTTGCCGATTACCAGACCCAGACGGGCATGGTCCAGCTCGTTCTCGCGCACAAGGAGCAGGAGATTCTTCCCCGGAACCTTGCCGGTTGGGGAGTCAAAGACTGCCTTGAAATGTCGGGGGGTCAGCAGACGCTTTTCCCGACTGAAGTCTCGACTCACCACCTGTGCCGAAAAATCAAACTGCCAGACGCTTACGGCCTTTGGCGCGACGACGCGACAGAACTGCACGGCCGTTTTTGGTAGCCATGCGAGCACGGAAACCGTGGGTGCGGGCGCGCTTGATGGTGCTCGGTTGGAAAGTACGTTTCATGGTGTGTTACCTGGTTCGTCCACAACGGGCCGGAATGACCCCGTTTTAAGAGAGCGGGGATTCTAGAGAAAGCAAGCCCGCAGGTCAATTTCCAACCAGCTTTTCGTGCAAGTGCCTCTTATATGGATAGGTAAGGTCTGACGGATGGGCGCGTCACGTGCAGACTGGCTTAGACATAAAAATAAAGAAGGAAAGTATTTAAAGCTTTTCTGTAAAGCTTATAAGAGCTAGGGAGCGACCTGTCTGTGGATAACCTGATCAAGCCCTTGTTTTACCTGATGTACAGAGAATCATAAGGTTGTCCACAAGCGGTGATTGCCCTGTGCTGCGCTATCGGAAAACCTGTGCACGGAATCGATGGTTATCCACAGCGAGGTTATCCACAAATTTTCGGCCCGGGTTATGCAAAGAGCTGAAGTGCAGTTATCCACATAGCTTATTCACATGCCGACGGTCGGCTTTTACTCCGATAAGATCTTGATTTTGAGGTGTCTACACGTCTCCTGTATGTGGATAAGTCAGCGGCGGGTGGTTACAATGGGCGCTTGTTTTTTTGCCTCACCGGCTTTTGATACTCAGGGGATATCCGTGTCAGTGGAACTTTGGCAGCAGTGCGTGGAGCTTTTGCGCGATGAGCTGCCGGCCCAGCAATTCAACACCTGGATCCGTCCGCTACAGGTCGAAGCCGAAGGCGACGAGTTGCGTGTCTATGCGCCCAATCGTTTCGTCCTCGACTGGGTCAACGAGAAGTATCTGAGCCGTCTGCTCGAACTGCTCGGCGAGCACGGCCAGGGCATCGCGCCAGCGCTTTCCTTATTAATAGGCAGCAAGCGCAGCTCAGCCCCCCGTGCGGCCCCCAATGCACCATTGGCAGCTGCCGCTGCTGCGGCGGCCTCTCAGGCTGCCCAGGCGCAGAGCACCGCCACCAATGGCGCTACTCCGCCTGCACCCGTTAGCGAGCCGGCTACAGCGCCGGCGCCGGTCGTTCAGGCCAGCCTGGATGTCGACGACGACGAGCCTTCGCGCGCCAGCTTCGACCCGATGGTGGGCGCGGCATCTCAACAGGCACCCGCCCGCGCCGAACAGCGTAACGTGCAGGTGGAAGGTGCGCTCAAGCACACCAGCTATCTCAACCGCACGTTCACCTTCGAGAATTTCGTCGAAGGTAAATCGAACCAGTTGGCCCGCGCTGCTGCATGGCAGGTCGCCGATAACCCCAAGCACGGCTATAACCCGCTGTTCCTTTATGGCGGTGTCGGTCTGGGTAAGACTCACTTGATGCACGCTGTGGGTAACCACCTGCTGAAGAAGAACCCGAATGCCAAGGTGGTTTACCTGCATTCCGAGCGCTTCGTGGCAGACATGGTCAAGGCGCTGCAGCTCAACGCCATCAACGAATTCAAGCGCTTCTATCGTTCGGTCGACGCGTTGCTGATCGACGATATCCAGTTCTTCGCTCGCAAAGAGCGTTCCCAGGAAGAGTTTTTCCACACCTTCAACGCCCTGCTTGAAGGCGGCCAGCAGGTCATTCTCACCAGTGACCGCTATCCGAAAGAGATCGAGGGCCTCGAAGAGCGTCTCAAGTCCCGCTTTGGCTGGGGCCTGACCGTTGCAGTAGAGCCTCCGGAGCTGGAAACCCGGGTCGCCATTCTGATGAAGAAGGCCGATCAGGCGAAGGTGGAACTTCCCCACGACGCTGCGTTCTTCATTGCCCAGCGAATCCGTTCCAACGTGCGTGAGCTCGAAGGTGCGCTCAAGCGTGTAATCGCACACTCGCACTTCATGGGCCGTGATATCACCATCGAACTGATTCGCGAGTCGCTGAAAGATCTGCTGGCGCTGCAAGACAAGCTGGTCAGTGTGGATAACATTCAGCGCACGGTCGCCGAGTACTACAAGATCAAGATCTCCGATCTGCTGTCCAAGCGTCGTTCGAGATCGGTCGCCCGTCCACGGCAAGTGGCGATGGCGTTGTCCAAGGAACTGACCAACCACAGTCTGCCGGAGATCGGCGACGTGTTTGGCGGACGCGACCACACCACGGTGTTGCACGCCTGCCGCAAGATCAATGAACTTAAAGAATCCGACGCGGATATCCGCGAGGACTACAAGAACCTGCTGCGCACGCTGACAACCTGATGTCGACGCAGCTTATCAAGGCAAGGGACTAGACCATGCATTTCACCATTCAACGCGAAGCCCTGTTGAAACCCCTGCAACTGGTCGCCGGCGTTGTCGAACGCCGCCAGACCTTGCCGGTTCTGTCGAACGTGCTGTTGGTCGTCGAAGGCCAGCAACTGTCCTTGACCGGTACCGACCTGGAAGTCGAGCTGGTTGGACGCGTGCAATTGGAAGAGCCTGCCGAGCCGGGCGAGATCACCGTCCCTGCGCGCAAGCTGATGGACATCTGCAAAAGCCTGCAGAACGACGCCCTGATCGATATCAAAGTCGACGATCAGAAGCTGGTGGTCAAGGCCGGTCGCAGCCGTTTCACCCTGTCGACATTGCCGGCCAACGATTTCCCGACCGTTGAAGAAGGTCCGGGCTCGCTGACGTTCAGCCTGGTGCAGAGCAAACTGCGCCGTCTGATCGAGCGCACCAGCTTCGCCATGGCGCAGCAGGACGTTCGTTACTACCTCAACGGCATGCTGCTTGAGGTGCAGACCGGCATTCTGCGTGCGGTCGCCACTGACGGTCACCGTCTGGCGATGTGCTCGATGGCCGCCGAAATCGAACACGAAGGCCGTCATCAGGTAATCGTTCCACGCAAGGGTATCCTTGAGCTGGCGCGCCTGCTCACCGAACAGGACGGGCTGGTCAGCATCGTGCTGGGTCAGCATCACATCCGTGCAACCACTGGCGAATTCACCTTTACCTCGAAGCTGGTCGACGGCAAGTTCCCTGACTACGAGCGCGTGCTGCCTAAAGGTGGCGACAAGCTGGTGGTCGGTGATCGTCAGGCTCTGCGTGAAGCGTTCAGCCGCACGGCGATTCTGTCCAACGAGAAGTACCGTGGCATTCGTCTGCAACTGGCCAGCGGTCAGCTTAAAATCCAGGCGAACAACCCTGAGCAGGAAGAAGCGGAAGAGGAAATCAGCGTCGACTACAACGGTGGCTCACTGGAAATCGGCTTCAACGTCAGCTATCTGCTGGACGTTCTGGGCGTGATGACCACTGAACAAGTGCGCCTGATTCTTTCCGACTCCAACAGCAGTGCGCTGGTCCAGGAGTCGGGCAACGACGATTCGGCTTATGTTGTCATGCCGATGCGTCTGTAATCAGCAGCCACTAGATGTCTCTTAGTCGCGTCTCGGTCACCGGGGTGCGCAATCTGCAACCGGTGACCTTCTCCCCCTCTCCTCGTATCAACATCCTTTATGGCGCCAATGGCAGTGGCAAGACCAGTGTCCTGGAAGCCATACACCTGCTCGGCCTCGCCCGATCCTTTCGTAGCACCCGCCTGCAGCCGGTCATTCAATACGATCAGCCGGCATGCACGGTATTTGGTCAGGTCCAACTGAGCGAAGGCGGCCACAGCAATCTCGGCATTTCTCGGGATCGCCAAGGTGAATTCCAGATTCGCATCGACGGTCAGAACGCCAAAAGCGCTGCGCAACTCGCCGAAGCTTTGCCGCTGCAACTGATCAATCCGGACAGTTTTCGTTTACTCGAAGGCGCCCCAAAGATCCGTCGGCAGTTTCTGGATTGGGGAGTGTTCCACGTGGAACCTCGCTTCATGGCCACTTGGCAGCGTTTGCAGAAGGCCTTGAGGCAGCGAAACTCGTGGCTTCGGCATGGTACACTTGACGGCGCTTCGCAGGCGGCCTGGGACCGGGAGCTGTGCCTGGCCAGTGAGGAAATCGACGAATTTCGGCGTGCCTATATAAAGGCGTTAAAGCCAGTCTTTGAGCAAACTTTGAGCGAGCTGGTGCAGCTTGAAGGTTTGACCCTGAGTTATTACCGCGGCTGGGACAAGGACAAGGACTTGAGCAGCGTGCTCGCCTCCTCTCTCCATCGCGATCAACAAATGGGTCACACCCAGGCCGGACCACAACGTGCCGATCTACGCCTTCGACTTGGCGGACACAACGCCGCCGATATCCTTTCGCGCGGACAGCAAAAGCTGGTGGTCTGCGCGTTGAGAATCGCTCAAGGGCATCTGGTTAACCATGCCCGCCGCGGAGAATGTATTTACCTCGTCGACGACTTGCCGTCTGAACTCGACGAGCAACATCGCAGCGCATTGTGTCGCTTGCTGGAAGAATTACGCTGCCAGGTTTTTATCACCTGTGTAGATCATGAATTGTTGAGGGAAGGCTGGCAGACGGAAACGCCAGTGGCCTTGTTCCACGTGGAACATGGCAGTATCACCCAGACCCACGACCATCGGGAGTGAATGCATGAGCGAAAATCAAACGTACGACTCGTCCAGCATCAAGGTGCTTAAAGGACTCGACGCCGTACGCAAGCGTCCCGGTATGTACATCGGCGATACGGACGATGGCAGTGGCCTCCACCACATGGTGTTTGAGGTGGTTGATAACTCGATCGACGAAGCACTCGCCGGTTACTGCGACGACATCACCGTCATTATTCACCCAGACGAATCCATCACCGTTCGCGACAACGGTCGCGGCATTCCGGTCGACGTGCACAAAGAAGAAGGCGTTTCGGCAGCCGAGGTCATCATGACCGTACTGCACGCCGGCGGTAAATTCGACGACAACTCCTACAAAGTATCCGGCGGTCTGCACGGTGTAGGTGTGTCGGTGGTGAACGCGCTGTCCGAAGAGCTGAACCTGACCGTGCGTCGCAGCGGCAAGATCTGGGAACAGACCTACATTCACGGCGTCCCTAAAGAGCCGATGAAAATCGTTGGCGAGAGCGACAGCACCGGTACCGAGATCCACTTCAAGCCATCGGCTGAAACCTTCAAGAACATCCACTTCAGCTGGGACATCCTGGCCAAGCGGATTCGCGAACTGTCTTTCCTCAACTCCGGTGTCGGCATCGTCCTCAAGGACGAGCGCAGCGGTAAGGAAGAGCTGTTCAAG
The DNA here is from genome assembly GCF_044746785.1 of Pseudomonas sp. NPDC090208. Taxonomy (NCBI): domain Bacteria; kingdom Pseudomonadati; phylum Pseudomonadota; class Gammaproteobacteria; order Pseudomonadales; family Pseudomonadaceae; genus Pseudomonas; species Pseudomonas sp. NPDC090208. Next base: position 115,157 of record NZ_JBIVCU010000019.1, on the reverse strand, counting down.
TATGAAGGCGGTCTGCGTGCATTCGTTGAATACCTGAACACCAACAAGACTGCGGTCAACCAGGTGTTCCACTTCAGCGTCCAACGTGAAGACGGTGTCGGCGTCGAAATCGCCCTGCAGTGGAACGACAGCTTCAACGAAAACCTGTTGTGCTTCACCAACAACATTCCGCAGCGCGATGGCGGCACTCACCTGGTGGGCTTCCGTTCGGCACTGACGCGCAACCTGAACAACTACATCGAGCAGGAAGGTCTGGCGAAGAAGCACAAGGTCGCCACCACCGGTGATGATGCCCGTGAAGGTCTGACCGCGATTATTTCGGTGAAGGTACCGGATCCGAAGTTCAGTTCGCAGACCAAGGACAAGCTGGTTTCGTCCGAGGTGAAGACCGCCGTGGAACAGGAGATGGGCAAGTACTTCTCCGACTTCCTGCTGGAAAACCCGAACGAAGCGAAAGCCGTTGTCGGCAAGATGATCGACGCGGCACGTGCCCGTGAAGCAGCGCGCAAGGCGCGGGAAATGACTCGTCGCAAAGGCGCTCTGGATATCGCCGGCCTGCCGGGCAAGCTCGCTGACTGCCAGGAGAAGGACCCTGCCCTTTCCGAACTGTACCTCGTCGAGGGTGACTCCGCGGGTGGTTCTGCCAAGCAGGGCCGCAACCGCAAGACCCAGGCGATCCTGCCGCTCAAGGGCAAGATCCTCAACGTGGAAAAAGCCCGCTTCGACAAGATGATCTCGTCGCAGGAAGTCGGCACCTTGATCACTGCGCTTGGCTGCGGTATCGGTCGCGAAGAGTACAACATTGAAAAGCTGCGCTATCACAACATCATCATCATGACCGATGCTGACGTCGACGGTTCGCACATCCGTACCCTGCTGCTGACTTTCTTCTTCCGGCAGTTGCCGGAACTGGTCGAGCGCGGCTACATCTACATCGCCCAGCCGCCGCTGTACAAGGTGAAGAAAGGCAAGCAGGAGCAGTACATCAAGGACGACGACGCCATGGAAGAGTACATGACGCAGTCGGCCCTGGAGGACGCAAGCCTGCACCTGAGCGAATCCGCGCCAGGCATTTCCGGCCCGGCGCTGGAAAAACTGGTCAACGATTTCCGCATGGTCATGAAGACCCTCAAGCGCCTGTCGCGCCTGTACCCGCAGGAACTGACCGAGCACTTCGTCTACCTGCCACCGGTGTCGCTGGAGCAACTGTCCGACCACGCCGCCATGCAAGACTGGCTGGCCAAGTTCGACGAGCGCCTGCGTGTCGGCGAGAAGTCCGGTCTGGTCTACAAGGCCAGTCTGCGCGAAGATCGCGAGCGTAACGTCTGGCTGCCAGAGGTCGAGCTGATCTCCCACGGCCTGTCGAACTACGTCACCTTCAACCGCGACTTCTTCGGCAGCAACGACTACAAGACCGTCACCGCACTGGGCGCTCAGATCAGCACCCTGCTTGAGGAAGGCGCGTACGTACAACGTGGCGAACGCAAGAAATCGGTCACCGAGTTCAAGGAAGCGCTGGCTTGGTTGATGGCGGAAAGCACCAAGCGCCACACCATTCAGCGATACAAAGGTCTGGGCGAGATGAACCCGGATCAGCTGTGGGAAACCACCATGGACCCGACCGTGCGCCGCATGCTCAAAGTCACCGTGGAAGACGCTATCGCTGCCGACCAGATCTTCAACACCCTGATGGGTGACGCTGTAGAACCGCGCCGCGACTTCATCGAGGCCAACGCGTTGGCGGTATCGAACCTGGACTTCTAAGGTTCAACCGCTGCAAGACCAAACCCCGGCCGATGAAAATCGTCCGGGGTTTTTTGTATCTAGGCGGCGCCCTTTCTCAACCCTGTCCAGTAAGCCTTCAGCCCTTCGAACCGGGTGTTGAGTTGCGCGGCAAAACCATGCCGTCTGGCCATGGCCGGTTTCTCGATGAAGTGCCACGAGCATATCGCCGCGATCAGCACGACAGGGAACGCCAGCAGCATCATGCTGATCGGGCCGATGCCCTTGAGCTCATGAGCCAGGATTTCCTGGACCGGAAAGGCGTAGATGTAGACTCCATAGGAATAATCGCCGAGCTGGTTATAGCGATCGATCAGGCGATTACTGGCAAAGCCCAGGTAGAACACCAGATAAGTCCAGGCCAGCACGAAGCACTCGAAAAAATACGGTTTCTGGTATGACCAGGCCGCCAGCGCCGTCAGTGGCAGCAGCCAGAGGACGCGGTGCTGAATGTGCTGGCGGTATCGGTACAGCGCCATGCCCAGAACGAACGGCAGGCTCCAGTTGAAGAAGAACTGCGCACGGTGGAGGTCACTGAGCAGCGTGGTATTGGCCAGCACCAGCTTGAAGGCGATATAGCTCAGGGCGTAGATCAGCAGGAAAAAGGTGAATCGCCGGCCGCGCTCATAGAAAGCAAAGGCGCCGAGCCCGCCGACAAGGATGTACAGCGTCACTTCGTAGAACAGTGTCCACAGCGACCCATTGATCCCCGGATAGGGGTTATCCTCGAACACGCCGGGCAACTGGAATTTCATGTTGAACAGCATGAGGTTGTTGCTGAGGTAACTGTAAATGCTGCCGCTGCGCAAATATTCTGCCGTTCCCAATGTCGTAAATATCGGGCCGACGACAAACGCCGACAGCAGCAGCACCAGCGCCAGCCCGGGGTAGATACGCAGGAAGCGCGCGGAGAAGAAATCGAGGTTGCTGGGGGCGCGGTCGCGACTCAGGGAAATGAAAAAGCCGGACACGCAAAAGAATGTGATCACCGCCAGTTCGCCCAGCGAGATACCGAGCCAGGACGACAACGGCTCGACGGCGCCGGTCCCCAATGCCAGTGGATAACTGTGGGAGATCAGCACCGCCGTGGCAGCGAGCATCCTGATCAGGTTGAAGTTATTGTTTCGTCTGGACGCCAGATCACCCAATGTATTCATATCGCCTCCGCCCGCGATCAAGGCAACAACGTTCCGATCCATTCACCGCTGTGCCGTCCTGAACGACCGGCAATACCTGAGGGGGCTGGAATTGTGTTTCGACGCTGAAACGATTGCACCGGGTTTGGCACCCGTCTAATTGCCATCGGTAATCGGCCTGTGAATAACTTGATTGCCAATAATTTGACCGAAGGTGCCTGTCGATAGATTTTGGCAAAGAGCACCGCTTCTCCTGTTCATTCTTCTCATCGCCTGGATCTGAACATGCCTGAAGACGTTGACCGCAACACGCCGCTGCAGACCGTCGAAGGCCTGCGCCTGCAAGGCAGCGACCGCGCGCAGTGGCGTGAATGGGGCCCCTATATCAGTGATCGCCAGTGGGGCACGGTGCGCGAGGATTACAGCGCCGATGGTGATGCGTGGAATTACTTTCCTCATGACCACGCCCGCAGCCGTGCTTACCGCTGGGGCGAAGATGGCCTCGCCGGGTTTTCCGACAAGGCTCAGCATTGGTGTCTGGGGTTGGCGCTGTGGAATGGTCGCGATCCGATCCTCAAGGAACGGTTGTTCGGTCTGAACAACGCCGAGGGTAATCACGGCGAAGACGTGAAGGAGCTGTACTTTCATGTCGACGGCCTGCCGAGCCATGCTTACATGCGCATGCTCTACAAATATCCACACGCCGCTTTTCCCTACGCCGACCTGGTCGCGGAAAACGCCCGCCGTGGTTTGAATGATCCCGAGTACGAAGTGCTCGACACCGGCGTGTTCAACGACAACCACTATTTCGATGTGAGCATCGAATACGCCAAGCACACCCCGGACGACATCTTCATGCGGGTGACGGTGATCAACCGTTCCGAGTGCAGCGCCAGCCTGCATGTGTTGCCACAGCTGTGGGCGCGAGATATCTGGAGTCCGTCTCCATCGATCGAGCGCCCTGCCCTGCTGCTGGAACAGGATCGCGTGCTGGCACGTCATCCGCTGCAAGCTGAACGTCAGGCGACAGCCTGGGGACAACTGCCGTGTGAATGGCTGTTCTGCGAGAACGCCAGCAACACGCCGAAGCTGTTCGGCAAGCCGGGTATCGGTCCGTACAAGGACGGCATCAACGACTGGCTGCTGACGGGTAACCTCGATGCCATTCGCCGCGATGCCGGCACCAAAGTCGCCGCGCACTTTTTCATGACCCTGGAAGGCGGCGCTTCGCAGACGGTGTACCTGCGCTTCGCGCCGGCCGGTTCGCCTCACGTCAACGCGCGTGCGTTGTTCGAGCAGCGCTGCGAAGAAGCCGATGACTATTACCGGGCGCTGCAGCACGGAATAAAAGACGCCGATGCGCGCAACGTCCAGCGCCAGGCACTGGCCGGGTTGCTGTGGTCCAAGCAACTTTATGACTTCGACGTGAAGACCTGGCTCAATGGCGATCCCGGCATGCCGCCGCCTCCCGCCGGGCGCGCGCATATCCGCAACAATCAGTGGCGGCACCTGTGCAACTTCGACATCGTCTCGATGCCGGACAAATGGGAGTACCCGTGGTACGCGTCCTGGGACCTGGCGTTTCAGGCGGTGGCGTTTGCCCTGATCGATATCGACTTCGCCAAGGACCAGCTGCTGCTGTTGGTCAAAGACCGTTTCATGCACCCCAACGGACAGTTGCCGGCTTATGAATGGCGCTTCGACGATGCCAATCCGCCGGTGCATGCCTGGGCGTCGTGGCGGGTCTATCAGATGGAAAAAGCCCAGACTGGCCAAGGTGACGCGGTTTTCCTGGAGCGGGTTTTCCACAAGCTCTTGCTGAATTTTTCATGGTGGGTGAACCGCAAGGATGCCGACGGCCGCAACATCTTCCAGGGCGGCTTCCTTGGCCTCGACAACATAGGTCTGTTCGACCGCTCGGCCGCCCTCTCCCCCGGCTACCGACTCGATCAGGCCGACGGCACGGCGTGGGTCGCCGGCTATGCGCTGGACCTGATGCGTATCGCTCTGGAGCTGGCGCAGCACAACGAGGTGTATGTCGACATCGCGGTGAAGTTCTTCGAGCACTTCCTTTATATTGCCGGCGCCATCAACGAAGTCGACAACGATGAAGTGGAAGGCTTGTGGAATGACCACGACGGTTTTTTCTACGACGTACTGCACCGCCCCGATGGCCTGCGCGAATCAGTGCGGCTCAGGTCGTTTGTCGGGCTGATCCCGTTATTCGCGGTGCGGGTCCTGGAGCAGCGAGAGCACGAAGGGCTCAAGGGCTTGCGCGAACGCCTGTTGGGCTTTCTGCATCACCGTCCGGACCTAGCGGCGCTGATCTCGCGCTGGACCGAACCGGGCAAAGGCAATCGCCTGTTGCTGGCGCTGTTGCGCGGCCAACGGACCAAAGACCTGATCAAGCGCATGCTCGACGAAAGCGAGTTTCTCTCCGACTTCGGCGTACGTTCGCTGTCGCGCTTTTACGGTGATCAGCCGTTCAGCATGCAGGTCGACGGTCATTGTCTGTCGGCGGATTACGAGCCGGCGGAATCGAGTTCACGGCTGTTCGGCGGCAACTCCAACTGGCGCGGGCCGGTGTGGATGCCGCTGAACTACATGCTGATCGAATCGCTGCGCGAGTTTCACCGCTACTACGGGGAAAACTTTTCCGTGGAATACCCCAGCGGCTCCGGTTACCTGGCTTCGCTGGAACAGGTCGCCGATGGCCTGAGCGAGCGCATCACCCGATTGTTTCTGCGTAACGAAGAAGGCTGCCGCCCTTCCATGGCCGGTTATCCACAACTGGAAATCGACCCGCAAAGCCGCGATCTTGTGCTGTTCCACGAATACTTTCACGGCGAGAATGGCCGCGGTCTGGGGGCTTCCCATCAGACCGGCTGGAGCGCGCTGGTGGCTCTGCTGCTGCAACCGAACGCGTAAGCTGCCCGGCCGATCCATCGGCCACCGCACCGAGGAGTTGTACCCGGATGTCGTTGTACAAATACAAGAGAGTGCTGGCGATACCACGGGTGTTGCCAGCGACCCTGTTCACCTTCGTTGCCGGCCTGCCGCTGACGATCATGAGCCTGACCCTCAGCCTGCATGTACTGAACGAGATGAGGCGTGGCTATTTTGAAGCCGGTCTGGTCGGTACCGCCCTCGCCTTGGGGTTTGCCGTCGGCTCGCCACTGCTGGGCCGGATGATCGACCGCCATGGCTTGCGTCCGGTCGTCGTGGTCAGCGGTGGTTTATCCACAATCGCCTGGGGCCTGTTGCCGCTGGTGGACTACCCGCTGTATCTCACCCTCGCCTTCCTGGCAGGTATTTTCACCGTGCCGACGGGCTCACTGGCGCGGCAATTCGTGGCCAGTCTGGTGCCGGAAGATCAGCGGCGCCCTGCTTATTCATTGAATGTGATGCTGATGGAGCTGTCCTTCGTGATCGGCCCGTCGGTAGGCATTCTGATCATCACCACCTGGTCGGCGACGGCTGCGCTGATCGGTATCGGCATCTGGCGCGCGGCTTCCTATGCGTTGCTCTGGCGGCTGAACTGGCCGACCCGCAGTGCTGAAGAGATGCGCAAGGAGCCCAGCGCGGTACGCCTGAAAATGCGCGACTGGATGAGCCGACGCCTGCTCTCGGTATTACTGGTCAGTGCGGGCGGCATCTTTGTGCTGATGGGCACCGAGCTGGCGCTGATCTCGGTCATGCGCGCCAACGGTGATCTGGCCTATACCGGCTATGTCATCGCGGCGATGTCGGTGGCATCCATTACCGGCGGCTTTATCCACGGTGCCGTTCATCGGTCATGGTCGCAGATGCGCCTTGCCCTGAGCATGGCGTTGTTGCTGGTGCCGGTGGCGCTGGTCAGTGGGCCGTGGTGGTGGCTGCTGCTGGCGTTGCTGCCGACCAACCTGCTGTGTACGCCGACCCTGGCGTCGAGTTCGGAAGCGGTCTCGAAACTTGCTCCGCCTTCAGTACGCGGTGAGGTCATGGGGCTGCATGATTCGGCCAATCGTCTCGGTCAGACGCTGTCTACGCCGGTGGTGGGGCTGGCAATCGACACCTTTACCCCGGCGTCCGGATTCGTCGCGGCAGCGCTGGGAGGGCTGGTGTTGTTCGGGATGGCGGCGCTTTGCAATCTGTGGATATCCACGTCGGCAAAGCAGGATCTGGAGGGGGATCGATCTTGAGCCGCGGGTGGCTCAAGACCGCTGTTCTGCGACTGAAAAAACGCTGTTCAGAAAAAACTTATGCACGTTTTCCGCTTGTTAATGAGCTTCCGAAATAAGTAATTAAATTAATAACTTACGGTGATTTGTCGAAAGCTTCACAGAATCCGTGCACAGGTTATCCACAATTCATGCGGGTGATTTTTCCGGGCTCGGCATCGGGATCGCCGGTGAGCCCAGCGCCTTCTGGGTTTCTTCGTTCCAGGCCGCTACGCGGTCGTTCAAGGCGGCAATGGCGCGAGGGCCTGTGCCTTCGGCATACATTGGCGCGCCGATCACCACGTCGATAGTGCCCGGCGTCTTGCCCCAGCCGTTTTTCGGCCAGAACTTGCCAGCGTTGTGGGCAACCGGCAGCACCGGCAATTCCGCATTCACCGCCATGGCCGAGCCGCTGCGGGAGAACTTGCCAATCTGGCCGTAAGGCACGCGGGTGCCTTCCGGGAAGATCAGTACCCAGACCTTGTCCTTGAGCAACTCGTCACCCTTGCTGGCGACAATCTTCAGCGCCGCTTTGGGGTTGTTACGGTCGATGGCGATCGGCCGCAGCATGGCCATGGCCCAGCCGAAAAACGGCACGTACAGCAACTCACGCTTGAGCACCTGGCTCAGTGGCTGGAAATGCGCCGAGAGAAAGAACGTCTCCCAGGTGCTCTGGTGGTTGGACACGATCACGCAGGGCGTGGCCGGCACATTTTCCTGGCCGGTGACGCGCACCTGAATATTCAGAATCGTCTTTGTCAGCCACACCGCGCAACGGCACCAGTACACGTTGATGAAGCGGTAGCGCACCGGAAATGGCATGAACGGCGCGACGAAGAAACTCAGCGAACACCACAACAAGGCCGTGGTGCCCAACAGCAGGTAAAAGATGAAGATCCTGATGGCCTGCACTATCGACATAACTGCCTTTACCGTACGGGCATTGCCCGGATTGAGCGTGCCGCTGGCGACCGGTCAGCCGTCCAGCGAAGCGCTGTTGTGGATAAGTTCTGCGGCAACCGCCGCCAGATCGTCAAAAATCAACGTGCCTGCGGGCAGTGGGTTGCTCCGCGTTTTCTGACCTTTGCCGGTCATGACCAGCACTGGCTGACAGTCGACGGCCACCGCCGCTTCCAGGTCACCCTTGCTGTCACCGACGAACCATACGCCGCGCAGATCCGCGGCGTAATGGCTGGCAATGGTCCTGAGCATGCCCGGCTTCGGCTTGCGGCAGTCGCAGCCGGCGTCCGGGCCATGCGGGCAGTACACAATCAGACCGACCTCGCCGCCCTGCTCCGCCACCAATGCGCGCAAACGAGCGTGCATGGCGTCCAGGGTGGCCAGATCGTAATAACCGCGAGCAATGCCCGACTGGTTGGTGGCGACTGCCACCGTCCAGCCGGCCTTGCTCAATTGCGCGATCGCCTCGATCGAGCCGGGAATCGGAATCCATTCCTGTACCGACTTGATGTAAGCATCGGAGTCTTCGTTGATCACTCCGTCCCGATCGAGAATCAGCAGCTTCAAATCATCTACTCCGGCATCAACCCAGCAGGGAAATGTCGGCAACGCCGAGGAACAGGTTACGCAGACGCGCCAGCAGCGCGTAACGGTTGGCCCGTACGCTGGCGTCTTCGGCGTTGACCATCACCGCTTCGAAGAACGCATCCACCGGCTCACGCAGTGCAGCCAGACGCGCCAGCGACTCGCTGTACTGACGGTTGGCAGCCATCGGCGTCACCGCCTGATCAGCCTGCTGGATCGCCGAGTACAGGGAGAACTCGTTGGCGTTGTCGAAATACTTCGGCTCCACGGTCTGGGCGATGTTGCCTTCGGCCTTGCTCAGCAGGTTCGACACGCGCTTGTTGACGGCGGCCAGTGCAGCGGCCTCCGGCAGTTTGCGGAATGCCTGAACCGCCTGCACACGCTGGTCGAAGTCCAGTGCCGAAGCCGGTTGCAGGGCACGCACCGACAGGTAGACAGAGGCGTCGACGCCTTCGTCTTCATAGCGCGCACGCAGACGGTCGAAGATGAACTCCAGCACCTGGTCGGCCAGACCGGCTGCCTTGACCTTGGCTCCGAACTGGGTGACAGCGAACTGCACGGTCTTGATCAGGTCGAGGTCGAGCTTCTTCTCGATCAGGATGCGCAGGATGCCCAGCGCTGCACGACGCAGTGCATAGGGGTCTTTGCTGCCGGTTGGCAGCATGCCGATACCGAAGATACCGACCAGGGTATCGAGCTTGTCGGCGATGGCGACAGCGGCACCGGTCAGGGTGCCAGGCAGTTCGGCGCCCGCACCACGCGGCATGTACTGCTCGTTCAGCGCCAGCGCGACGTCTTCTGGCTCACCGTCGGCGATGGCGTAGTAGTAACCGGCAACACCCTGCATTTCCGGGAATTCGCCGACCATCTCGGTGGCCAGGTCGCACTTGGACAGCAGACCGGCACGACCGGCGCGCTGAGCGTCGCCGCCGATGCGCGGGGCAATGAACGCGGCCAGTTTCGACACGCGCTCGGCCTTGTCGAACACGGTGCCCAGTTGAGCCTGGAACACCACGTTCTGCAGACGCTGGTTGAAGGTTTCCAGCTTCTGCTTCTTGTCCTGCTTGAAGAAGAACTCGGCGTCGGTCAGGCGCGGGCGCACGACTTTCTCGTTACCCAGCACGATCTGCGACGGATCCTTGCTCTCGACGTTGGCGACGGTGATGAAGCGCGGCAGCAGCTTGCCGTTGGCGTCCAGCAGGCAGAAGTATTTCTGGTTGTCCTGCATGGTGGTGATCAGGGCTTCCTGCGGCACTTCAAGGAAACGTTCCTCGAACGAGCACACCAGCGGCACCGGCCACTCGACCAGCGCGGTCACTTCGTCGAGCAGCGCCGGCGGCACGATGGCCGTACCTTCGTGTTGGGTCGCCAGTTCGTCGACGCGCTTGCTGATCAGCTGACGACGCTCGGCGAAGTTCGCCAGCACCTTGGCTTCACGCAGATCGCTGACGTAGCTGGCCGGCGAGGAGATGCGCACGTTTTCCGGGTGATGGAAACGGTGGCCACGGGATTCACGGCCGGCGCGCTGGGCGAGGATGGTGCAGTCGATCACTTGATCGCCGAACAGCATCACCAGCCACTGGGTCGGACGCACGAACTCTTCCTTGCGCGCGCCCCAGCGCATGCGCTTCGGAATCGGCAGGTCGTTGAGCGAATCCTCGACGATGGTCGGCAGCAGGCTGGTGGTTGGCTTGCCGGCAATGTTCTGGCTGTAACGCAGCTTCGGGCCGCTCTGATCGATTTCGCTCAGATCGACGCCGCATTTCTTGGCGAAGCCCAGGGCCGCCTGAGTCGGATTGCCGTCGGCGTCGAAGGCGGCCTGACGTGGCGGGCCATCGAGGTTGACGCTGCGGTCCGGCTGCTGGGTAGCCAGTTCGGAGATCAGCACGGCCAGACGACGCGGTGCGGCGTAGACCTGCTTGGCGCTGTAGGTCAGACCGGCAGCCTGCAGGCCTTTTTCGATGCCAGCCAGAAAGGCTTCGGCCAGGGTGTTCAGGGCTTTTGGCGGCAGTTCTTCGGTGCCCAGTTCAACCAGAAAATCTTGAGCACTCATTGTGCAGCCTCCAGCTTAGCCAACACTTCATCGCGAATATCAGGTGCGGCCATCGGGAAGCCAAGCTTGGCCCGGGCCATCAGGTACGCCTGCGCCACGGAACGCGCCAGGGTGCGCACGCGCAGGATGTATTGCTGACGCGCGGTCACGGAAATGGCGCGACGGGCGTCCAGCAGGTTGAACGTGTGGGAAGCCTTGAGGACCATCTCGTAGCTCGGCAGTGGCAGCTCGGCTTCGATCAGGCGCATGGCTTCGCTTTCGTAGAAATCGAACAGCTCGAACAGCTTGTCGACGTTGGCGTGTTCGAAGTTGTAGGTCGATTGCTCCACTTCGTTCTGGTGGAACACGTCGCCGTAGGTCACCTTGCCGAACGGGCCGTCGGTCCAGACCAGGTCGTAGACCGAGTCCACGCCCTGCAAGTACATCGCCAGACGCTCCAGGCCGTAGGTGATTTCACCGGTGACCGGGTAGCACTCGATGCCGCCTACTTGCTGGAAGTAGGTGAACTGCGAGACTTCCATGCCGTTGAGCCAGATTTCCCAGCCCAGGCCCCAGGCGCCCAGGGTCGGCGATTCCCAGTTGTCTTCGACGAAACGCACGTCGTGGACCAGCGGGTCGAGGCCGACATGCTTCAGCGAGCCCAGGTACAGTTCCTGGAAATTGTCCGGGTTTGGCTTCAGAACCACCTGGAACTGGTAGTAGTGCTGCAGACGGTTCGGGTTTTCGCCATAACGGCCATCGGTAGGACGACGGCTCGGTTGTACGTAGGCGGCGTTCCAGGTTTCCGGGCCTACGGCGCGCAGAAACGTGGCGGTGTGGAAAGTGCCGGCGCCCACTTCCATATCGTAGGGCTGAAGTACCACACAACCTTGCTCGGCCCAGTATTGCTGGAGGGCGAGGATCAAGTCTTGGAAGGTACGCACGGCTGGCGTAGGCTGGCTCACGAAATTCACCTGTACTGGGGGGCTGCGATTTAAAGAGCGGGAGTATACCCGATTCGGCAGCGCCTCCACCCTTGGGAGCCCTATGCCACGCTGCTTTTGGTGCAACGAAGATCCGCTTTACATGGACTACCACGATCAGGAGTGGGGCGTGCCGTTGCGCGACGCGCAGAAGCTGTTCGAGTTTCTTCTGCTCGAAGGGTTCCAGGCCGGCCTGTCGTGGATCACGATTCTCAAGAAGCGCCAGCGCTACCGCGAAGTGATGTTCGATTTCGACGTGCGCCGTGTCGCCGCCATGACCGATGCCGAGATAGAGGCGCTGATGCTGGAACCCGGCATCGTGCGTAACCGCCTCAAGCTCAACGCCGCACGCAAGAACGCCCAGGCCTGGTTGAAGCTGGAAGACCCGGTCGGCTTCGTCTGGTCGTTCGTCGGTGGTCAGCCGAAGATCAACCACTTCAAGGACCGCAGTGAAGTCCCGGCGATCACGCCGGAGGCCGAAGCCATGAGCAAGGCCTTGAAGAAGGCCGGGTTCACCTTCGTCGGCCCGACCATCTGCTACGCCTACATGCAGGCCACCGGCATGGTCATGGACCACACCACCGATTGCGATCGGTATGGGCAGCTGGCGGGGTGATCACGACGCACGACTGTAGGAGCCGGCTTGCTGGCGAAAGCGGTGTGTCAGCCGGCACATGTGTCACTGACATACCGCATTCGCCAGAAAGCCGGCTCCCACAGGTCCGCGTTGGTTACGGGGAATGGTTACAATGCACGCCTCATGCATTCAGGAGTGATCTGTGGATAAGTTCAAAGGCGCCATGATGGTCGGGGCGTTGCGTTTGTTTGCCCTGCTGCCGTGGCGGGCCGTGCAATGGGTGGGCGCCGGCATCGGCTGGTTGATGTGGAAACTGCCGAACCGGTCCCGTGAAGTGGCGCGGATCAACCTGTCCAAGTGCTTCCCGGAACTGAGCCCGAGCGAGCTTGAGGCGCTGGTCGGCCGCAGCCTGATGGACATCGGCAAGACCCTGACCGAAAGCGCCTGCGCGTGGATCTGGCCGGCGCAGAAGTCCATCGGTCTGGTGCGCGAAGTCGAAGGCCTGCAGATCCTCAAGGACGCGCTGGCCTCGGGCAAGGGCGTGGTCGGCATCACCAGCCACCTGGGTAACTGGGAAGTACTCAACCATTTCTACTGCAGCCAGTGCAAACCGATCATTTTCTACCGTCCGCCCAAACTTAAGGCGGTGGATGAACTGCTGCGCAAACAGCGCGTGCAGTTGGGCAACCGCGTGGCGGCGTCGACCAAGGAAGGCATCCTCAGTGTCATCAAGGAAGTACGCAAAGGTGGTCAGGTCGGCATTCCGGCAGACCCGGAGCCGGCGGAATCGGCCGGTATCTTCGTACCGTTCTGCGGCACCACGGCGCTGACCAGCAAATTCGTGCCGAACATGCTGGCCGGCGGCAAGGCGGTAGGTGTGTTCCTTCACGCCATGCGCCTGGAGGACGGTTCGGGTTACAAGGTAGTGCTGGAAGCGGCGCCGGAAGACATGTACAGCACCGACACCGAAACCTCGGCGGCTGCCATGAGCAGGGTGGTGGAAAAATACGTGCGGGCCTACCCGAGCCAGTACATGTGGACCATGAAGCGCTTCAAGAAACGGCCTGAAGGCGAGACGCGCTGGTATTGATCTTCAGGACATGTGCTGAACCTGTGGGAGCGAATTCATTCGCGAGAGGCCGGTGCAGGCGATACATATTCGTTGCCTGTCACATCGCATCGCGAATGAATTCGCTCCAACAGTGATCCGGGGCGCTCTCGAATTCGTCGAACGCTTCCGGTCGCGTTACTCGGCCTTGCGATCCAGCTTCTTCAGAAACACCGTCATTTCCTTCTCCGCCTGCTTGTCGCCATGGGCCACGGCCGCCTGAATCCCCTGCTCCCACGCCGCCCGCGCCTGTGCCGCATCCCCGGCTGCCAGCCACGCCTTGCCCAGCAGCTTCCACGCGGCTGAATACTTCGGGTCGAATTCGACGCAGCGCTGAAAGTGTTCGATGGCCCTGACGTGGTCGCCGGCATCCAGATAACCCTTGCCCAGACCGAAGCGCAGCAGGGCGTTGTCCATGCCCTTGGCGAGCATCTTTTCCAGTGATTCGAGCACGCCGATCCTCCTTTAGAAAAAGCTGAGCCCCACCTGAAACAGGCGCTCCACGTCGCGGATATGTTTTTTATCCACAAGGAACATGATCACGTGGTCGCCGGATTCGATCACCGTGCTGTCGTGAGCGATCAGCACCTGATCGTCACGAGTGATGGCGCCGATGGTCGCGCCCGGCGGCAGATTGATGTGCATGATCGCCTTGCCGATGACCTTGCTGGAACGGGCATCGCCGTGGGCGACGATTTCGATGGCTTCCGCCGCGCCCCGCCGCAGCGAATGCACGCTGACGATATCGCCACGGCGCACGTGGGCCAGCAGCGTGCCGATGGTTGCCAGCTGCGGGCTGACCGCGATATCGATCTCGCCGCCCTGGACCAGATCCACGTAGGCCGGGTTGTTGATGATGGTCATGACCTTTTTCGCGCCAAGGCGCTTGGCCAGCAGCGACGACATGATGTTGGCCTCGTCGTCGTTGGTCAGCGCCAGAAACAGGTCGGCGTTGTCGATGTTCTCTTCCATCAACAGATCGCGGTCCGATGCACTGCCCTGCAGGATCACCGTGCTGTCGAGGTTGTCGGACAGATACCGGCAGCGTGCCGGATTCATCTCGACGATCTTCACCTGATAGCGGCTTTCGATGGCCTCGGCCAGACGCTCGCCAATCTGCCCGCCACCGGCGATGACGATGCGTTTGTAGCTCTCGTCGAGGCGACGCATTTCGCCCATCACCGCACGAATGTCGGCCTTGGCGGCGATGAAGAACACTTCGTCGTCGGCTTCGATGGTGGTGTCGCCTTGCGGAATGATCGGCCGGTCACGGCGGAAAATCGCGGCCACCCGGGTATCGACATTCGGCATGTGGGTGCGCAGCTGGCGCAGCTGCTGGCCCACCAGCGGCCCACCGTAGTAGGCGCGCACCGCCACCAGTTGCACCTTGCCTTCGGCGAAGTCGATCACCTGCAGGGCGCTGGGATATTCGATCAGGCGCTTGAGGTAGTTGGTCACCACCTGTTCGGGGCTGATCAGCACGTCCACCGGAATCGCGTCGTTGTCGAACAGACCGGCGCGGGTCAGGTAGGCCGACTCGCGCACGCGGGCGATCTTGGTCGGGGTGTGGAACAGGGTGTAGGCGACCTGACAGGCGATCATGTTGGTTTCGTCGCTGCTGGTGACGGCGACCAGCATGTCGGCATCGTCGGCACCGGCTTGGCGCAGCACCGTCGGAAATGAGCCGCGACCCTGCACCGTGCGGATGTCCAGCCGGTCACCCAGCGCACGCAGGCGGTCCGGGTCGGTGTCGACCACGGTGATGTCGTTGGCTTCGCTGGCCAGATGCTCGGCCAGCGTACCGCCCACCTGCCCTGCGCCGAGAATGATGATCTTCAATCAGTCTCTCCTTGAAAATTTCCGCACCACCAATGCCTGTAGGAGTGAGCTTGCTCGCGATAGCGTCGTGTCAGACAAATGATCTGTCACTGATATATAGCAATCGCGAGCAAGCTCACTCCTACAGGGTCGATGTCAGGACTGTGCAGCGATCTTGATCAGTTTGGCGTAGTAAAACCCGTCATGGCCGCCTTCCTGCGCCAGAAGCTGCCGGCCATGGGGCTGTTTGATGCCCGGTGGCGGGTTGCCTTGCTGGCCGGCGATGTCGAGCTCGCGAGCGCCCGGCGTGCGGGCGAGGAACGCTTCGATCACGTCGGTGTTTTCAGTCGGCAGCGTCGAGCAAGTGGCGTACAGCAGAATCCCGCCGACCTGCAGCGTCGGCCACAGCGCGTCGAGCAGTTCGCCCTGCAACGTCGCCAGGGCCGGAATGTCGTCAGCCTGACGGGTCAGCTTGATGTCCGGGTGACGACGGATCACCCCGGTGGCCGAGCACGGTGCGTCGAGCAGAATGCGCTGGAACGGCTTGCCGTCCCACCACTCGCCGGTGGCGCGGGCGTCGGCAGCGATCAGTTCGGCGCTCAGGCCCAGACGATCAAGGTTCTCCTTGACCCGCACCATGCGTTTGGCTTCCAGATCCACCGCCACCACGTGCTCCAGTGCAGGCTGCACTTCCAACAGATGACAGGTCTTGCCACCCGGCGCGCAGCAGGCGTCCAGCACCCGTTGGCCCGGCGCCAGCTCCAGCAGCTCGGCAGACAGTTGCGCGGCTTCGTCCTGCACGCTGATCCAGCCTTCGGCAAAACCCGGCAGCGCGCGAACGTCGCCCGGCTCGACAAGGACGATACCGTCCTGGCTGAACGTGCTGGCACTGGCGGCGATACCGGCCTCGGTCAGCAATTGCAGATAGTGGTCACGGGTGTTGTGGCGACGGTTGACCCGCAGAATCATCGGTGGGTGGGCGTTGTTGGCGGCGCAAATCGCTTCCCAGTGTTCCGGCCACGCGGCCTTCAGCGCCTTTTGCAGCCAGCGCGGGTGCGAAGTGCGCACCACCGGGTCGTGTTCCAGCTCGGTCAGCAGCGCTTCGCCTTCCCGCTGCGCGCGGCGCAACACGGCGTTGAGCAGACCTTTGGCCCACGGCTTCTTCAATTTGTCGGCACAGCCCACGGTTTCGCCGATGGCGGCGTGGGTGGGAATGCGCGAATAGAACAGCTGATAAAGGCCGACCAACAACAGCGCCTGCACATCGGCGTCGGCTGCCTTGAATGGTTTCTGCAACAGTTTGGCCGCCAGCGCCGCCAGACGCGGCTCCCAGCGAGCCGTGCCGAATGCCAGATCCTGAGTCAGGCCGCGATCACGGTCATCGACCTTGTCCAGTTGCGCCGGCAGCGAACTGTTCAGCGATGCCTTGCCATTGAGCACGGCGGCCAGGGCCTTGGCGGCGGCCAGACGCGGGTTCATTGGGCTGGCTCTTGTTGGCCGAGCACGGTGCCGACGGCGAATTTCTCGCGGCGGCTGTTGAACAGGTCAGCGAAGCTCAGCGGTTTGCCCCCCGGCAATTGCAGGCGAGTCAGGCGCAGGGCAGCTTGTCCACAGGCGACGATCAGGCCGTCCTTGCTGGCGCCGAGAATGGTGCCCGGTTCGCCGTTGCCGTCGGCCACCTGCGCGGCCAGCACTTTCAATGCTTCGCCGTTCAGTGTGCTGTGGCAGATCGGCCACGGGTTGAAGGCGCGCACCAGACGCTCAAGCTCGTCCGCCGGGCGGGTCCAGTCGAGGCGTGCCTCGTCCTTGTTCAGCTTGTGCGCGTAGGTGGCGAGACTGTCATCCTGCACCTCGCCGACCAGCGTGGCTTCGGCCAGACCGGCGATGGCCTGCACCACGGCAGGTGGGCCCAGTTCGGCCAGGCGGTCATGCAGGGTGCCGCCGGTGTCTTCAGCGCTGATCGGCGTGCTGACCTTGAGCAACATCGGGCCGGTGTCCAGACCCGCCTCCATGCGCATCACGGTCACGCCGCTTTTCGCGTCGCCCGCCTGCACCGCGCGCTGGATCGGCGCGGCGCCGCGCCAGCGTGGCAGCAGCGAGGCATGGCTGTTGATGCAGCCCAGACGTGGGATATCCAGCACCACCTGCGGCAGGATCAGGCCGTAGGCGACCACCACCATCAGGTCCGGCTTGAGCGCGGCCAGTTCGGCCTGGGCTTCCGGCGCGCGCAGCGTCTGCGGTTGCAGCACCGGGATGTCGTGTTGCAGGGCGAGTTGCTTGACCGGGCTTGGCATCAGCTTCTGGCCACGGCCGGCGGGACGATCGGGCTGGGTGTAGACCGCGATCACCTGATAGGGGCTGGCGAGCAGGGCTTTGAGGTGTTCGGCGGCGAATTCCGGAGTGCCGGCGAAAACGATGCGCAGTGGCTCAGTCATGGGCTTCTCGTTTCAGTAAAAAAGAAAAGGCCTCCAGGAGGCCTTTTGGGTGAGGGATCAAGCGTTCTGCTTGTGCAGTTTTTCCAGCTTTTTCTTGATCCGGTCACGCTTGAGCGTAGACAGGTAGTCGACGAACAGCTTGCCGTTGAGGTGGTCGCATTCGTGCTGGATGCACACCGCGAGCAGGCCTTCGGCGATCAGTTCGTAAGGCTTGCCGTCACGGTCCAGGGCCTTGACCCGAACCTTTTGCGGGCGGTCGACGTTCTCGTAGAAGCCGGGCACCGACAGGCAGCCTTCCTGGTACTGATCCATATCGTCGGTCAGCGGTTCCAGCTCCGGGTTGATGAAAACCCGTGGCTCGCTGCGGTCTTCGGAAAGATCCATTACGACGACGCGCTTGTGTACGTTAACCTGCGTCGCCGCCAGACCGATGCCAGGCGCCTCGTACATGGTTTCAAACATGTCGTCGACCAGCTGGCGAATGCCGTCGTCTACCTCGACCACCGGTTTGGCGATGGTGCGAAGGCGCGCATCGGGAAATTCGAGAATGTTTAAAATGGCCATATACGTAAGCGCTGCACTTGTAGGGTAAAGTCAAAATCGGCTGCTAGGCTTGGGGACGTCACAAGCGGGCAACCCTTGGTAAAACCGAAGTCTCGCAAGACTCCACGTTTCACGCGAAGCCAACATGATAAAGGGATTCACCGCATGAGGAAATCACTACTCGCCCTGCTGCTGTTGGCCGCGAGCGGCCTTGTTCAGGCGCAAGTACAGCTCAAGGAAGGTCATCCACAGAGCTACACCGTCGTTTCCGGTGACACGCTCTGGGGCATTTCCGGCAAGTTTCTCGCCCAACCGTGGAAGTGGCCGCAGATCTGGCACGCCAACCCACAGATCCACGACCCGGACCTGATCTACCCTGGCGATACCCTGAACCTCATTTACGTCGACGGCCAGCCGCAGATCGTGCTCAATCGCGGTGAGTCGCGCGGCACCATCAAGCTGTCGCCGCGTATTCGCAGCACGCCGATTGCCGACGCCATTCCGACCATTCCGCTGGGTGCGATCAACGCGTTCCTGCTGAACAACCGGATCATGGACACCGCCGAACAGTTCGACGACGCGCCTTATATCGTGGCCGGCAACGGCGAGCGCGTGCTCAGCGGCGCCGGTGACCGCATCTACGCCCGAGGCAGTTTCAGCCCGGCGCACACCTCCTACGGCATCTTCCGCAAGGGCAAGACCTACTTCGACCCTGACACCGATGAACCGCTGGGCATCAACGCCGACGACATCGGCAGTGGCGAGCTGGTCGCCAATGAACGTGACGTCGGCACCTTGCAGATGCAGCGCTCGACCCAGGAAGTGCGCCTCGGCGACCGCCTGTTCGTCAGCGAAGAGCGTGCGATCAACTCCACCTTCGTGCCTAGCGAACCGACGCGGCCGGTCGACGGTGTGATCATCGACGTACCCCGTGGCGTGACCCAGATCGGCGAGTTCGACGTGGTCACGCTGGACCG
Organism: Pseudomonas sp. NPDC090208; assembly: GCF_044746785.1. Taxonomy (NCBI): domain Bacteria; kingdom Pseudomonadati; phylum Pseudomonadota; class Gammaproteobacteria; order Pseudomonadales; family Pseudomonadaceae; genus Pseudomonas; species Pseudomonas sp. NPDC090208. The sequence continues at coordinate 96,022 of NZ_JBIVCU010000019.1, read as the reverse complement.
TGGACGCCGTGACGGCCTGGCCGAAGGCAACGTGCTGGCGATCTACAAGAACGGCGAAACCGTGCGTGACCGCATCACCGGCGAAAACGTGAAGGTGCCGGACGAGCGCTCCGGCCTGTTGATGGTGTTCCGCACCTACGAACGCCTCAGCTACGCCATGGTTCTGCACGCCAGCCGTTCCTTGGCGGTGCAGGACAGGGTGCGCAATCCGTAATCCTATGTATCAGCTGTAAAACACTTTTTTCCACCGACCTGCTTCACTTGTCTAACTGTTGTCAACAGAGTTATCCACAGGTTTGCCCACTGCTTGCGGTGGGCATCGGGACAAGGAAGCGTTCATGCCGTTGTTCGAAACAGCCGGTCAATCGCCGGCTGAGCTGGAGGCGCGTCTGCGCCTTCACCGTCTGCCCGAGATAGGGCCCAAGCGTTTTCAGACCCTCATCAATGCCTTTGGCAGTGCCTCGGCGGCACTCAGCGCACCGGCGTCGGCGTGGCGTTCGCTGCGTCTGCCGGCGGCCAGTGCCGAAGCCCGTCGCAGCCCTGAAGTGCGCGATGGCGCCAGCGCTGCACTGGCCTGGCTTGAGCGTCCGGGCCAGCATTTACTGATGTGGGACGACCCCGACTACCCCGCGTTGCTGGCGGAAATTGCCGATCCGCCACCCCTGCTTTTCGTCGCCGGCAACCGTGATCTGCTCGACCGTCCGCAGCTGGGCATGGTCGGCAGCCGACGCGCTTCGCGACCTGCAATGGACACCGCCGCGGCGTTTGCCCGCAGCCTGGGCGGTGCCGGTTTTGTCATCACCAGCGGCCTGGCGTTGGGCATTGATGGTGCGGCGCATCAAGGCGCACTGGATGTCGGCGCGGGGACGATTGGTGTGCTCGGCACCGGAATCGAAAAACTTTATCCACAGGCACACCGCAAACTCGCGGCGACGATGCTGGCGCAAAACGGTGCGATTGTTTCCGAGTTGCCGCTGGACGCTCCGCCCACCGCCAGCAACTTTCCCAAGCGCAATCGCATCATCAGCGGCCTGTCGCTGGGCGTGCTGGTGGTGGAAGCCAGCGTCGCCAGCGGCTCGCTGATCACCGCCAGGCTGGCGGCTGAACAAGGCCGCGAAGTGTATGCAATTCCCGGCTCGATCCATCATCCCGGCGCCAAGGGGTGTCATCAGTTGATTCGTGAAGGCGCGGTGCTGGTGGAAACCGTCGACCATATCCTTGAGGCGCTGCAGGGCTGGAAGAACCTGGCGCCGCACGACGACAGCGCGCCGGCGCAACCGAAAATCGATCATCCGTTGTTGGCTTTGCTGCATGCCGCGCCACAAAGCAGCGAAGCGCTGGCGACGAACAGTGGCTGGCCGCTGCCCAAAGTGCTGGCGACGATGACCGAGCTTGAACTGGACGGCAGCGTCACCTGTGACGCCGGGCGATGGTTTGCCCGGGCGCCGTGAGGTTAAACTGCGGGCCAGCGTACATTCGGAGAACGAACGATGGTCAGCAGTTGGCGTGTGCAACAAGCCGCACGAGAGATCCGGGCCGGAGCGGTGATTGCCTATCCAACCGAAGCGGTGTGGGGACTGGGGTGTGATCCGTGGGATGCCGAGGCGGTGTTTCGCCTGCTGGCCATCAAGGCGCGTCCTGTGGAAAAGGGCCTGATCCTGATCGCCGACAACATTCGTCAGTTCGATTTTCTCTTCGAGGATTTCCCCGAGCTGTGGATCGACCGCATGTCCAGCACCTGGCCAGGGCCGAACACCTGGCTGGTGCCGCATCAGGGCCTGTTGCCCGAATGGATTACCGGCAAGCACGACACCGTGGCGTTGCGGGTCAGCGATCACCCGCAGGTGCGCGAACTGTGTGCCCTGACCGGCCCGCTGGTTTCTACGTCCGCCAATCCCGCCGGCCGCCCTGCTGCGCGCTCGCGCTTGCGGGTCGAGCAGTATTTCCACGATCAGGTCGATCTGGTACTGGGTGGCAGCCTGGGCGGACGCCGCAACCCGAGCGTGATTCGTGATCTGGTGACGGCGGAAGTGGTGCGCGCGGGCTAAGCCATTACCGTTACTGTTGCTTTTGTAGGAGTGAGCTTGCTCGCGATCGCCTTCTATCCGTCAGCATCTCAGTAATGGATATACCGCAATCGCGAGCAAGCTCACTCCTACAAAGGCCGTGACCAGCATGTTTGCCTGGCTCCAGTCCGTAGGAGCCGGCTTGCTGGCGAACCGTGTTTTGCCCGCCATACCCATATGACGAGTAAGCCGCATTCGCCAGCAAGCCGGCTCCCACAAGGTAATGCGGTGAGCCAATAGCGGCGGTTTACGGCAGCAGAATCATCGAGCCGGTGGTGCGCCGTGCCGACAGTTCGGTCTGCGCCTTGGCCGCGTCTTTCAACGCGTACTTCTGCAAATCGTCGACCTTGACCTTGCCGCTGGCGACCATGGCGAAGACTTCATCGGCCATCGCCTGCAGGGCTTCCGGGCTGTTGGCGTAGGAACCCAGAGTCGGACGGGTCACGTACAGCGAGCCCTTCTGCGCCAGAATCCCCAGGTTTACCCCGGACACCGGGCCGGACGCATTGCCGAAGCTGACCAGCAAGCCGCGCAGCTCCAGGCAGTTCAGCGAGGTTTCCCAGGTGTCCTTGCCGACGCCGTCGTACACCACCGGCACTTTTTTGCCGTCGGTGAGTTCCAGCACGCGTTTTGCCACGTCTTCCTTGCTGTAATCGATCACTTCCCAAGCGCCGTTGGCCTTGGCATGAGCGGCTTTCTCCGCCGAACTGACGGTACCGATCAGCTTGACCCCCAGCGCCTTGGCCCATTGGCAGGCGATGGAACCGACACCGCCGGCGGCAGCGTGGAACAGAATGGTTTCTTCAGGACGGATTTCGTAGGTCTGGCGGAACAGGTACTGCACGGTCAGACCCTTGAGCATCACGGCCGCGCCCTGTTCGAAGCTGATCGCGTCAGGCAGTTTGGCGATGTTCGCCGCCGGCGTGACATGCAGTTCGGCGTAACTGCCCAGCGGGCCGGTGCCGTACACCACGCGGTCGCCGACCTTGACGTGGGTCACTTCGCTGCCGACTGCTTCGACGATGCCCGCGCCTTCGTTGCCCAGTCCGGACGGCAGGGAGGGCGCCGGATACAGGCCGGTGCGGAAATAGGTTTCGATGAAATTGACGCCAATCGCTTTGTTGCGCACGAGCACTTCTTTCGGACCCGGAGCGGCCGGTTCGAAATCAACGTACTCGAGAACTTCCGGGCCGCCGTAGGTGCGGAACTGGATACGCTTTGCCATTTGCTTTCTCCGTCATGGATCGAAACAAGAACTGCGAAAGGTCTCTATCGGACTCCTTCGCCTGATCTACGTCAACTGCGGCGCGCCGCGAGCCGGTGATATGCTGTGCGGCACATTTTGCTGACCCTGTTTTGGGTTGCACGGGTTTCAGTTTCTTCAAGGTACTGCCATGTCCTTTCGCACCGACGTCGTCAAAGCCTACCTGCTCGATCTGCAAGACCGGATCTGCGCCGCCCTCGAACACGAGGACGGCAGCGGCCGTTTCGTCGAAGACGCCTGGGAGCGGCCGGCCGGTGGCGGTGGCAGAACACGGGTGATCGAGAACGGCGACGTCATCGAAAAAGGCGGCGTGAACTTCTCCCACGTCTTCGGTGCCGGCCTGCCGCCTTCGGCCAGCGCCCACCGTCCCGAGCTGGCCGGCCGTGGCTTCGAGGCCCTCGGCGTGTCGCTGGTCATGCACCCGCACAACCCACATGTTCCGACCTCCCACGCCAACGTGCGTTTCTTCATCGCCGAAAAAGAAGGTGAGGAACCGGTCTGGTGGTTCGGTGGCGGCTTCGACCTGACGCCCTATTACGGCGTCGAGGAAGACTGCATTCACTGGCATCGCGTTGCCGAGCAGGCCTGCGCGCCGTTCGGGGCCGATGTCTATCCGCGCTACAAGGCCTGGTGCGACAAGTACTTTCATATCAAGCACCGCGACGAGCCACGGGGTGTCGGCGGCCTGTTCTTTGATGACCTGAACGAATGGGATTTCGACACCAGCTTCGCCTTCCTGCGCGCCATCGGTGATGCTTTCATCGACGCCTACCTGCCCATCGTCCAGCGCCGCAAGGCGACGCCGTACACGCCGCAGCAGCGTGAGTTCCAGGAGTTCCGCCGTGGCCGCTACGTCGAGTTCAACCTGGTCTATGACCGCGGCACCCTGTTCGGCCTGCAGTCCGGTGGTCGTACCGAATCGATCCTGATGTCGCTGCCGCCGCACGTGCGTTGGGGTTACGACTGGAAAGCCGCGCCGGGCAGTGAAGAAGCGCGTTTGACCGAGTATTTCCTGCAGGACCGCGACTGGCTGGCAGAGGGCAAGCAGTGATGACCGATCACTACGTCGTTTTTGGCAACCCTATCGCCCACAGCAAATCGCCGCTGATTCACCGCCTGTTTGCCGAGCAGACCGGGCAGTCCCTCGACTACCAGACCGCGCTGGCGCCGCTGGAGGGCTTCACGGCGTTCGCCAAAGCGTTCTTCGAGAACGGGCTGGGCGCCAACGTCACCGTGCCGTTCAAGGAAGAAGCCTATCGGCTGGCCGATCAACTGACCGATCGTGGTCGTCGCGCTGGTGCGGTGAACACCCTCGCCCGTCAGGCCGATGGCAGCCTGCTTGGCGACAACACTGACGGTGCCGGGCTGGTGCGGGACTTGAAGGTCAACCACGGTGTGACCCTGAAGGACAAACGCATCCTGCTGCTGGGTGCGGGTGGTGCGGTGCGCGGTGCGCTGGCGCCGTTGCTGGCCGAGGAACCGTATGTGCTGGTGGTCGCCAACCGCACGGTGGAAAAAGCCGAGCAACTGGCGAAGGAGTTCGCTGAGCTGGGGCCGGTATTGCCGGCAGGCTACGACTGGCTGGAAGAGCCGGTGGACATCATCATCAATGCCACTTCGGCGAGTCTGTCGGGCGAGTTGCCACCGATTGCGCCAAGCCTGATCCAGGCCGGTGAAACCTTCTGCTACGACATGATGTACGCCAAGGAGCCGACCGCATTCTGCCGCTGGGCCACGGAACACAAGGCCGGGCAGGCGGTGGATGGTCTGGGGATGCTGGTGGAACAGGCCGCCGAAGCGTTTTACCTGTGGCGCGGCGTGCGCCCGGATTCGGCGCCGGTGCTGGCGGAATTGCGGCGGTTGATGGCAGAGGCCTGATCGCCGCCGCCAAGCCTGTAGGAGCCGGCTTGCTGGCGAACCCGACGACGCGGTGCAACAGGTACACCGCATCATCGTTCTTCGCCGGCAAGCCGGCTCCCACGGCCTTCGGCCAGAAGCAGGCACAGGTTCAGCGGCTTACAACTTCGCTTTCACCGCCGGCAACGCGTCCTTGTCGTCGATGGTTTTCACGCCGCTCAGCCACTTCTCCAGCACCGCCGGGTTGGCCTTGATCCACGCTTTCACCGCGTCGGCGTTGCTGATCTTCTGATCCACCACGTTTTTCATGATGGTGTTTTCCATGTCCTGGGTGAACGTCAGGTTGGAGAACAGCTTGGCCACGTTCGGGCAGGCGTCGGCGTAGCCCTTGCGGGTCACGGTGTAGACGCTGCCGGTGTCACCGAAGTATTTCTCGCCGCCCTTCAGATAGTGCATGCCCTTGATCTGCACGTTCATCGGGTGCGGTGTCCAGCCGAGGAACACCACGAAGTCCTTCTTCTTCACGTTACGCTGCACTTCGGCGAGCATCGCCTGCTCGCTGGACTCCACCAGCTTCCAGTCGCCCAGGTCGAATTCGTTCTTCTTGATGATCTCCTGAATCGACGCGTTGGCCGGAGCCCCCGAGCCGATGCCGTAGATCTTCTTGTGGAACTTGTCGGCGTACTTGTTCAGGTCGGCGAAGTTATGCACGCCCGCGTCATAGACATAGTCCGGGACCGCGAGGGTGAATTCGGTGCCTTCCAGGTTCTTCGCGTGTTGGGTGACATCGCCGGTGGCGATGAACTTGTCATAGAAACCCTGCTGCGCCGGCATCCAGTTGCCCAGAAAAACGTCCATTTGACCGTCTTTGAGACCACCATAGGCAATCGGCACTGCCAGCGTATCGACCTTGGTCTTGTACCCCATGCCATCGAGCAGGAAGCTCGCCGTGGCATTGGTGGCGGCGATGTCGCTCCAACCTGGATCGGCCATCTTCACCGTACCGCAGCTTGCGTCAGCGGCGTATGCAACGACGCTGCTCAAGCTCATGACCCCTACCGCCAGCGTTGTGAACAACTTCTTCATGGTGTGCCCCTTTTTGGTTTTCTAGGTGTGGCAGGGTTCAAGGTTGTGGATAACGGGCCTTGCGCTCCAGATCGTCGAGATCGATATGGTTGCGCATGTATTGCTGACTGGCGTCGACCAGCGGCTGGTGATCCCAACTCTTCAGCTTGCCGAGTGTCAGCGCCTGGGCGACGAAGCGCCGGCGACGCTGGCTGGCGAGCACCTGGTGGTGTATCGCCGGGATGTTCCATTTGGCCCGTGCTTCGGCCAGGAACGTGTCGAACAGGTCGCGATGGGCCTCTGACTGGCTCAGCTCTTCCTGTTCCTTCGGATCGTTATACACGTCGTACAGCAGACATGGGTCCTGTTCCGAATAGATGAATTTGTAGTGGCCGCGACGGATCATCATCAGCGGGCTGGTGGTGCCTTCGGCCATGTATTCGCCGAACACTTCGTCATGTCCTGCCCCGCCTTGCAGATGCGGTAGCAACGAGCGGCCGTCGAGTGGCAGACCGTCTTCCAGTTCGCCTTCGGCCAATGCCACGAAGGTCGGCAGCAGATCGGCGGTCGATACCGACGCCTTGACCCGCGCGGCCTTGAACTGACCCGGTGCATAGACCAGCAGCGGCACCCGGGCGGACATCTCGAACCAGTGCATCTTGTACCAGAGGCCACGCTCGCCAAGCATGTCGCCGTGGTCGCCGGAGAAGACGATGATGGTGTCGTCGGCCAGGCCGGTTTCTTCCAGGGTCTGCAGCAATTTGCCGATGTTGTCGTCGATGTAGCTGCAGGCACCGAAGTAGGCACGACGGGCGTCGCGGATCTTGTGCTCCGGCAGCGGCTTGTCCCACAGGTCGTAGACCTTGAGCAGGCGCTGGGAGTGCGGGTCCTGATCGGCCTGGGCCGAAGGCGCCGGTGGCAGCGGGATTTCTTCGTCGTTGTACAGGTCCCAGAATTTCTTCGGAATGGTGTACGGGTCGTGGGGGTGGGTCATCGACACGGTCAGGCAGAACGGCTGGTTGCCGTCTTCGCGCACATGGTCGAACAGGTATTGCTGGGCCTTGAACACCACCTCCTCGTCGAAGTCGAGCTGGTTGGTGCGCACGCACGGGCCGGCCTGCAGCACCGACGACATGTTGTGGTACCAGGTCGGGCGCACGTCCGGCTCGTCCCAGTTCACCGCCCAGCCGTAGTCGGCCGGGTAGATGTCGCTGGTCAGGCGTTCTTCGTAGCCGTGCAACTGGTCCGGGCCGCAGAAGTGCATCTTGCCCGACAGCGCAGTGCGGTAGCCGAGGCGGCGCAGGTAATGGGCGTAAGTCGGAACGTCGGCAGGGAAATCGGCGGCGTTGTCATAGGCGCCGATCTGGCTCGGCAGCTGGCCGCTGACCAGGGTGAAACGTGATGGCGCACACAGCGGGCTGTTGCAGTAAGCGGAGTCAAACACCACGCCATCGGCGGCGAGGCGGCTCAAATTCGGCATCTTGATGGGCGATGAGGCGTAAATCGGCAAGATCGGCGCGGCCATCTGATCGGCCATGATGAAAAGAATGTTCTTGCGCTTCATGTCTTCGCGGCATTCCATAGTGAATATTTATGCGAAATTGCTGTTTCAGAGAATGAGATCCATGGAACCTGCGGTAAAGCCCATAAAACGCAATGCCTAGGATAAGCCACCGTTATGTTTGATGCCCTCGGCGACCTGTCACTCGATCTGCTGCGCGGCTTTGAAGCCGCCGCCCGTTTGCGCAGCTTTACTGCAGCGGCGGTCGAACTCGGCACCACCCAGCCGGCCATTAGCCAGCAAATCAAAAGGTTAGAAGAACAACTGGCGACGCGCCTGTTCGATCGCATCTACCGTGGCATCGAATTGACCGACGCCGGCGAGATTCTGTTGAACCATGTGCAGGCCGGATTGCAGTCGATGGATGCCGGTCTTGCCGCCATCACCGAGCAGCATCAGCACGAGGTATTGCAGGTGGCGACCGACTTCGCTTTCGCCGCCTATTGGCTGATGCCGCGTCTGCACCGCTTTCACAAGGACAACCCCGACGTTGATGTCAGCCTGGTCACCAGCGAGCGCAGCCACAGCATGCTACGCGCCGATATCGACGTCGCCGTGCTGTTCGGCGACGGGCGTTTTCGTCAGGGCGAAAGCCACTGGCTGTTCAGTGAAGAAGTGTTTCCGGTGTGCAGCCCGCAACTGCTGAAAGGGCGTGGGCTTCCAATGCCGGTCGAGGCGCTGAAAGAGTTTCCGTTGCTGCACCTGCGCGGTGAGGCCAGCAGCAGCTGGTTCGACTGGGCCGGCGTGTTCCGCGCCCTCGACATCGCCCAGGCGCCGGCGCCGGGGCAGTTGCGTTTCGACAACTACACCCTGCTGATTCAGGCGGCGATTGGTGGCCAAGGCGTGGCGATCGGCTGGCGACATCTGGTCGATGACCTGCTGGAGCAAGGGCTGCTGTGCCGCCCGATCGATGCCACGGCGATTTCGCAGTTCGGCTATTACATCGTTCTGCCGCAACGCAAACGGCGGGTGCAGATCGTTCAGCGTTTCGTCGACTGGCTGAAAAGTGAACAGGCCTTGAGTGGTGATTCCCTGGTGGGCAAGCCGTTGCCGTCGATTGCGGTGTAGGGGGATGCATGATCCTGTGTGGGAGGGAGCCCTGCTCGCGAAAGCGTCATTCCCGTCGACGCTATGTTGACTGTTCCATGGTCTTCGCGAGCAGGGTTCCCTCCCACAGGTTCTGCATCATGTTTGAAATTTGAACAAATCCTCACATGTGCAGAACGCAGCTCCTTCACACCACAAAATTCACATACTGGCGCACATGCAGGTTGAGCCTCATCTCCTCGGCAATACCGTTAGCCACTCGCTCCAGCACGGCCTGCGAGACCACCTGCGTGTGCCCGGTCGGGCTGTAATGCAGGATGCCCACACCCGCGATACCTTCCGGTGCGCTGACCAGCGTCCATTCGGCAGCGCTCTTGCGCAGCGCATCGACGATCAACGCCGAGGCCTGAAACTGATCGAGGTCAGGGTCTTGGTAATCCGGCAGGGGCTGACCGTGCAGAAGATGGATGTCGGCGACCAGAATCAGTCGTTTCAGATGCGTGCGGTCCATGCAGGTCAACAGCGTATGGGTGGCAATCAGTTGCGCCTCGGGGGTAAGGCCGACCAGTGCGGCAGGCGTCGCTTTGGGCTCAAGCAGGCAGATCACCACTGAACAACCGGCGATGCCTTCGCAGACGCGTTCGGTGTCGAACAGGTTGCCGCGTTTGATCCGCAGCCTGCGACGCGGCTTGAGGGTGTCAGGATCGTCGACGATGGCGATCACTTCATGCTGGCGCCGCAACAACTCGGCCATCAGCGCACTGCCAAAGCTGCTGAGGGCACCAAACAACGCCACCTTGATCGCCGGAGTTTCAGCATTTTTCATGGCAATGCGTCCGGCACTGTGGATAACTCTTACCTGATTGAGATTAGCAGGGCTTCCACCTGTTCCACATTTGCCGAGGACCGGACATGTCACCTGTCGAGGGCTATCACACCCATGTTTACTTCGATGCGCAGACCATCGATCAGGCCCGCGCGCTGTGTGAAAGCGCAGCGGCCACTTTCGGTATTCGCATGGGGCGCATGCACGAACGCCCGGTCGGCCCGCACCCGGACTGGAGTTGCCAGCTGGCGTTCAGTCACGAGCAGTTTGCCGATGTGATGTTCTATCTGGCGCTGAACCGCAACGGGCTGGTGGTGTTCACTCATCCGCAGACCGGCGATGACCTGGCGGATCACACCGACCATGCGATCTGGATGGGGGCCGTGCGACCGTTGAATGTGGAGATGTTCAGGCGTTGATGCGGACGTGGAAATGCGCCTGATCACCGTCCTGTAGGAGCTGGCTTGTCCTGCGACCTGCCGGGAACCGGCGGCAAGCCCGACGAATGCGGTGTGTCAGGATTGCAAGTTCGCCAGATTTTACGGCGGGTTCCCCGCCGGTCGCAGGGCAAGCCAGCTCCTACAGTGAGGTGGTTGGATCAGTTCAAAACACCGTCCAGAATCTCGTAAACGATCCCGCTACCCACGGCGATCAGCACGATGTCCGGACCCAGGCGGCGCCATTCGTAACCTTCGTAACGCGGCAGGTATTGCAGCGAGCGGTCGTCCAGACGGCGGCCGTAACCCCGAGGCAGCGGATGGCCTTTGACGATGTGGACACCAGGCGGCAGAGGTTGACCGCGACCGATGACCTCGCGGTGTTCCTGAATGGTGCGGCGCACATCGCCGAAGTCGGCCGGTGGGCGCCCGCCGCGATGGTCGTTGCCACGGTTGTCATTGCGGTGATCGTCACCCCGCGGCCCTTGCTGCCCGTGGTCCTGATGCTGACCGGGTCCGTGGTCATCGTAGCCGCCACGCTGATCCGGCGGTGCCGCCTGGACCAGCGCGCTGGCGCTGAGCATCAACACGCCCAACCCGGCGATCAAACGATTCGAGACTTTCATGTACCGCGCTCCTGAGCAGAAAAATGTCAGCAAAGAGGGGCTCAGAACCTGGTCCTGAACCCCTGTGCTGTATTGCTTAGTCTGCTAATGACGCTGCAGATTCCTCTGTATCAGGAACTTTACCTTCAGGATACAGAGCGTTTACCTGGTAGATAGGCCTTGCTGCACCTGTCGTCCAATAGCTGCCTGTATGTGGGAAGCCATGGACGTCAGGTCGTGCGAGTGCATCCTGGCGAATTGGCCGTAAACAAAGTTTTTAATTTTGCAGCCTAAGTTCTGCTTTGGCTGCAGTAATCCTGTTATCAAACTCAGCCAGTAACTTAGTCATATCCGCGACCTTTTTTTCCACAACCTTAAGTAGATAGTCTTTGTTAACAGGTTGTCCGGGTCCGGGAACGCTATGCTTTCCGAACATATTACCAAAGACGTTGGCGGCTTTGGCGTACTCCTTACCAGGTATTCCCAAGACAGCCCAAAGACCCCTGCGGTGAGAGAGTTTAACGCGGCCGTTCTTCATGCGAAGATATAAAGGATTTGTTTCTTTATTTGCCATTTGGTTATAGACGCATATTGTTTCGATTCGAAGAGAAAAAGTCTTATCGTGTTCTTCTTCCAGCTTGTTTAAATCGCGTTTTATTATGCTCAGCGTGCGATATTTTTCTTCTGGTTTTGTACTTGTACTTTGGAGGGGGTACGACGTTTTGGAACGGACGAGGCTGATTAGATCATCATGCTGGGATTGTGAACGCTCAGCTGTGGGTGTCTTGAAGTCGGAAGTGATGAGTGCTCGACATTTTTTGGCGGCATCTGTCCAGTTGCGTTTTGCAATACGCGCTTCTCGATTGATATCCGAAAGAGATTTTTCGGCACCGCTAGAAGCCTTGATCAATAACTTACGAAGTTCGATGACGCGGATTGCCTGGCCTGCTTTTATTTGCTCACCACCTGTTAAGTTTGCGTTAATCGCATCCAGCTCTTTGTTTGGGTAACGTTTGAAAGGGTCTTTACTTTTTGAAAAATGGATATATTTATCGCGTCGATCTACGTAGACAGATTCATTATCTCGATCGAGATGGTTCAATTGTCCAATGGTTTTATCGATAAGATCACAGTGTTGACGCGCTAGCTCTTGCTTGGCGTTTAGGTGGCCGAGTACGTTACGAGCCACAAGGAGATCAGTTTCAAGCCGAGGGCCAACGCGTTTTATGGCGCCCAGATACAAGCTTGATTGCTGAGGAGGTAAATAAGCTAATGAAGGTGCTGATACGTTGCTCATGAGTATTCCTTGGCGAATAAAAGCAGGAACAGTGCAGCATTCTCTCAATAATAACTTTCAAGAACCGCGCACGCGGACAGTGAGTTTGAATAGTCGATTTCACTGCCCGGTTTGCCGATCTCTCTGAGAGTCCATTTTCTGCCTAAACTGTCGGCGCGTTGCCAAGCAGGCAGTGATGGAGATAGCTCTGCGATACGGCTAGATCTTTATGACGTGTGACCGACTACCACTTTTCTCAACCAGGTCGGCAATTTCGGGAATGCAAAGGGCTTGCTGGGTTTCTGATCCTCAGGCGGCAGAGCTTGTTGAATTTCTGGCAATATTCTTTCTTGAAGAGCCTTGGGGGAGGATATTTCTTTCAGTCTGGAAGCACCAGTGGCGGCTTCTTCACGGTAGTGACGTTGTGCAAGATCCAAGGCGTCATCCAGCAGGTTGGGATCGATATAGCCTCTGGCTGCAAGGGTATACTTACTGCCATTGGCTTCATAGCTTATATAGATACGACCTGCTGTATTACTTGCGAGAGCTCTTACCTGGATGAGCTGATTTCGGAGGTCAATGATATTTGCGCGACGCTTTATATGCTCGCTTACTTTTTTGGCGAGATATGATATTTCTACTGCTTCTGGATTTTTGGTTGTTATGAGCGTTTCAGCGATGATGGGGGAGTCAGTGGGATCCTCATATTCCCACAATGAAATATAGAAATGAGATGCACTGGTAGGCAGAGACAGGTTGGGCATGGGATTACCTCAAAAAATGAAGCCGGCTTAATGCCATCTGCGCGTAACCAAAGCTTTCAAGGACCGCCCATAAAAAAGGCGAAGCCGATATACGGCTTCGCCTTTTCAATCAACCCGCCGAAGATCAGCCGCGAGCAGCGCGAACGCCTTCGGACAGTTGTGCGCACAGTTCCAGCACGCCGCTCACCGCTTTTTCCGGCGATTCGGCGTTGGCGATGCGGTCGATCAGGGCCGAGCCCACGACCACGCCGTCGGCTTCACGGGCGATAGCGGCGGCTTGTTCCGGGGTGCGGATGCCGAAGCCGACGCTGATCGGCAGATCGGTGTGGCGACGCAGGCGGGAAACCGCTTCCTTGACCTGATCTACGGTGGCTGAGCCGGCACCGGTCACGCCCGCGACGGAGACGTAGTAGACGAAGCCCGAGCTGCCGTTGAGCACGGTAGGCAGGCGTTTGTCGTCGGTGGTCGGGGTGGTCAGGCGGATGAAATCCAGACCGGCGTCCTGAGCCGGGTCGCACAATTCGGCGTTGTGCTCCGGTGGCAAATCGACCACGATCAGGCCGTCGACGCCGGATTCATGGGCTTCGGCGATGAATTTCTCTACGCCGTAGTTGTGGATCGGGTTGTAGTAACCCATCAGCACCAACGGTGTATGGCTGTCTTCAACGCGGAACTCGCGCACCATCTGCAGGGTTTTCGCCAGGTTCTGCTTGGCGCCCAGCGCACGGATGTTGGCCAGCTGGATCGCCGGGCCGTCGGCCATCGGGTCGGTGAACGGCATGCCCAGTTCGATCACGTCGGCACCGGCTTTCGGCAGGCCCTTGAGGATCGCCAGCGAGGTGTCGTAACCGGGGTCGCCGGCGGTGATGAAGGTCACCAGGGCGGCGCGGTTTTGTTGCTTCAGCTCGGCAAAACGGGTTTGCAGGCGGCTCATCAGTGTTTCTCCTGCTGGGACAGATCCAGGTGGTGCATGACGGTTTGCATGTCCTTGTCGCCACGACCGGACAGGTTGACCACCATCAGGTGATCCTTGGGCAGCGTCGGTGCGCGCTTGAACACTTCGGACAGCGCGTGGGCGCTTTCCAGAGCCGGGATGATGCCTTCCAGGCGGCAGCACTGGTGGAATGCGGCCAGGGCTTCGTCGTCGGTCACCGAGGTGTATTCGACGCGGCCGATGTCATGCAACCAGGCGTGTTCAGGGCCGATGCCCGGGTAGTCCAGACCGGCGGAAATCGAGTGGGCGTCGATGATCTGGCCGTCGTCGTCCTGCAGCAGGAACGTACGGTTGCCGTGCAGCACGCCCGGTACGCCGCCGTTGAGGCTGGCCGCATGTTTGCCGGTTTCGATGCCGTGGCCGGCCGCTTCGACGCCGATGATGCGCACACTGGTGTCATCGAGGAACGGGTGGAACAGGCCCATGGCGTTGGAGCCGCCGCCGATGCAGGCAACCAGGCTGTCGGGCAGGCGGCCTTCCTGTGCTTGCAGCTGTTCGCGGGTTTCCTTGCCGATCACGGCCTGGAAGTCGCGGACCATCGCCGGATACGGGTGCGGGCCGGCCACGGTGCCAATCAGGTAGAAGGTGGTGTCGACGTTGGTCACCCAGTCACGCAACGCTTCGTTCATCGCGTCTTTCAGGGTGCCGGTGCCGGCGACCACTGGAATCACGGTGGCGCCCAGCAGCTTCATGCGGAACACGTTGGCCTGCTGGCGCTCGATGTCGGTGGTGCCCATGTAGATCACGCATTCCAGACCGAAACGGGCGGCCACGGTGGCCGTCGCCACGCCGTGCATGCCGGCGCCGGTCTCGGCGATGATGCGTTTCTTACCCATGCGCCGCGCCAGCAGGATCTGGCCGATGCAGTTGTTGATCTTGTGCGCGCCGGTGTGGTTCAGCTCTTCGCGCTTGAGGTAGATCTTCGCGCCGCCGCAGTGCTCGGTCAGACGCTCGGCGAAATACAGCGGGCTTGGACGGCCGACGTAATCGCGCTGGAAGTAGGCCAGTTCCTTGATGAATTCAGGGTCGGTCTTAGCCGCTTCGTATTCGCGGTTCAGGTCGAGAATCAGGGGCATCAGGGTTTCGGCGACGTAACGACCGCCGAAGGCGCCGAACATGCCGCGATCATCCGGGCCGTTGCGGTATTGAGCTTGGGTCATCGGGAGACCTCCGAGGGAGAAAGGGGGAGCCACTTGGGCAGTGAACACACTTTAACCAGCGCCACGGGCGATGAAAACCGATAAGATCGCCGCAACCTGTCAGAAAAACTCACAGATGCCATGAGCCGAGAACTGCCCCCGCTGAACGCCTTGCGCGCCTTCGAAGCCACTGCCCGTCTGAACAGCGTCAGTCAGGCTGCCGAACAGCTGCACGTTACCCACGGCGCGGTCAGCCGCCAGTTGAAGGTGCTGGAAGAGCACTTGGGTGTGAGCCTGTTCGCGAAAGACGGTCGCGGCCTGAAACTCACAGATGCCGGTATTCGTCTGCGCGACGCCAGCGGCGAAGCCTTCGACCGTCTGCGCAGCGTTTGTGCGGAATTGAGCCAAGGCAGCGCCGATGCGCCGTTCGTGCTGGGGTGCTCCGGCAGCCTGCTGGCGCGCTGGTTCATTCCCCGCCTGGGACGGCTGAATGCCGATCTGCCAGACCTGCGCCTGCATTTGTCGGCCGGCGAAGGCGACCTCGATCCACGGCGTCCGGGGCTGGATGCATTGCTGGTGTTCGCCGAGCCACCGTGGCCGGCGGACATGCAAGTGTTCGAGCTGGCGAGCGAGCGTATCGGCCCGGTTATGAGCCCGCACTTTGCCCGCTTCGAAGCGCTGCGCAAGGCACCTGCGAAGGCGTTGCTGGAAGAGTCGCTGTTGCAGACCGGCTCGCGACCGCAGGCCTGGCCGAGTTGGGCGAAACATCACGGCATCGCCGCCGACGCGCTGCGCTACGGCCAGCGTTTCGAGCACCTGTATTACTTGCTGGAGGCAGCGGTGGCCGGGCTTGGGATTGCCATCGCACCGGAACCGTTGGTGGCCGACGACCTCAAGGCCGGGCGCCTGGTTGCGCCGTGGGGCTTCAGTGAAACCCCGGCGCAACTGGCGCTATGGGTGCCGCGGCGTGGTGCCGACGGGCGTGCCCAGCAACTGGCCCAATGGCTCAGGCAAGAGCTGGAGCGCTCCGGTCAGGCGTGATCAGTTGCCGCGCTTGAACAGCAGGTAAGCGGCCAACAGGCCAATGGCACCGACAGCGACACCGGCGGTCGTCCATGGGTGTTCCTGCGCGTAGTCACGGGTGGCGACACCGGTTTCACGGGTCTTCACCTTGACGTCTTCATAGACATCGCTGAGCAGGCTGCGCGAGTGGCTCAGCGCGTTCTCAGCGTTGGCCTTGAGGCTTTTCAGGGTTTTGCGCGACTCGTCAGAAGCATCCGATTTCAGGCTCTCAAGCGACTTGAGCAGACTTTCGATCTCGGCTTCCATGCTTTGCAAAGACGCTTTACGGGATGACGTGAATGCCATGGTTGACTCTCCTGCATTGATGAGTGGCGTGTGTCTGATTCCGACTACAGGGCTTTGAGAAAGTGCAGTGCGGATTGCAGCGAGCGTTTTTTCTGAACTTTCCACTGGCCGTTCGCGCCAGACGAAGGACGCAGATTTCACTGCTACGCTGCAATCGAAGACCACTTGAGGAGTTCTGCCATGTCTGATCACCACACCTACAAGATGCTCGAACTGGTCGGCTCGTCGACCACCAGTACCGATGAAGCGATCCAGAACGCCATCGCCCAGGCCGGCAAGAGTGTGAAATTCATGGAATGGTTCGAGGTGCTGGAAACCCGCGGCCACATCCGCGACGGCAAGGTCGCGCATTTTCAGGTGACCCTCAAGGTGGGTTTCCGCATCGACAACAGCTGAACTTTTAAACTGGCTGAGTGCCACAACCTTCGCTATACATACCGCGCTGTTCGTGAATTCGGACGCGTGTTTCATGTATCGGGCCGCCGCTTTCAGGCGGCCTCTTTCGCTTGAAAAGCGCCTGACGAGGGAGTGTGACCGATGAAGAAGTTTCTTTTGGCGGTAGGGCTGTTGAGTATTGCGGGCACGACCCTGGCGGCAGGTAAATCCTGTGACGAAGTCATCGCCGGGATCGATGCGAAGATCAAGGCCAAGGGCGTGACGTCCTTCACGCTGGAAGCCGTGGACAAAGGTGCAGGCGGCGGCAAGGTCGTCGGCAGCTGCGATGGAGGCAGCAAGGACATCATCTACAAACGCGGCTGATCGAGCCGGTTGTACAAAAAAACCGACGCATGAGGCGTCGGTTTTTTATTGGGCGACCGATGATCCTGTGGGAGCGAATTCATTCGCGATGCGCCGGTACATTCGATATCCGTCTACCAGATGTACACGGTCCATGTGGGAGGGAGCCCTGCTCGCGAAGGCGTTCTTTCAGACACAGAGACAGCGCCTGACCCAGCGCTTTCGCGAGCAGGGCTCCCTCCCACGGAAATTCGGATCGATCAGCCCCTCGCGATCTGCGCCAGAATCTCGTACGAACGCAGCCGGTCGGCGTGCTCATACATGTCGCAGGTGAAGATCAGCTCATCGGCATCGGTCTGCTCCAGCAGCACATCCAGCTTGGCGCGGATCTTCTCCGGGCCGCCGACCATCGCCAGCCCGAGGAAATCCATCACCGCTTCCCGTTCGTGCGGCAGCCACAGGCCGTTCATGCTTTCCACCGGCGGCTTCTGTTTCAGGCTCTGTCCGCGCATCAGGTTGAGGATGCGCTGGTACACCGAGGTCACCAGGTAGTTGGCCTGCTCGTCGGTATCGGCAGCGGCCAGCGGCACACCGAGCATCACGTAAGGCTTGTCGAGTACGGCGGACGGCTGGAAGTGGTCGCGGTAGACGCGAATGGCTTCGTGCATCAGGCGCGGCGCGAAGTGCGAGGCGAAGGCGTACGGCAAACCGCGCTGGCCGGCCAGTTGTGCGCTGAACAGGCTCGAACCCAGCAGCCAGATCGGCACGTTGGTGTCGGTGCCCGGCACGGCGATCACCCGCTGATGCGGCTGGCGCGGGCCGAGGTAGGCCATCAGTTCGGCGACGTCATCCGGGAAATCATCCGCGCTGCCGGAGCGCTCGCGGCGCAGGGCGCGGGCGGTTAACTGATCGGAGCCCGGCGCACGGCCCAGACCCAGGTCGATCCGGCCCGGATACAGGCTGGCGAGGGTGCCGAACTGCTCGGCGATCACCAGTGGCGCGTGGTTGGGCAGCATGATCCCGCCGGAACCGACGCGAATGGTCGAAGTGCCGCCCGCCAGATAGGCCAGCAACACTGACGTGGCCGAGCTGGCGATGCCGTCCATGTTGTGGTGTTCGGCCACCCAGAAGCGGTTGTAGCCCCATTTTTCGGCATGCTGCGCCAGATCCAGCGAATTGCGCAGCGACACCGCGGGGCCTTTGTCTTCGCGAACGGGCACCAGATCGAGGGCGGAAATCTTCACATCAGTCAGTCGTTTCATGGGCTGCTGTCGTTCCTCTTGGGGGCTTGGTCAGGCACGGTGGCGGACAACACACAAAAGCCACGCCTGCTAAAGCCTAAAAAATTGCGTTAAGGCCCCTAGGATAAGCCTGTAATTTTTCGTTGCAATGGCCGTCGGGTAAATTCCTACTGATTTGGTCGGATTATTTCCGATGCACCCAAACGAAAAAGCACGCATGTCATAACCGTTGAACTAACTCCCGCCTACACTCCTCCCACCTTTGGTTCGCGTGCGAGCTTTTCGCACGTTCATTCAGCAAGGAGACACCATGAGCATCGTCAAGAAAGCATCCGCACACTGGGAAGGCGACCTGAAGTCCGGTATTGGTCATATCTCCACCGAAACCGGCGTGCTGCGTGAAGCGCCGTACGGCTTCAAGGCCCGTTTCGAAGGCGGCAAGGGCACCAACCCGGAAGAGCTGATCGGCGCTGCCCATGCCGGCTGCTTCTCGATGGCCCTGTCGATGATCCTCGGCGGTGAAAACCTCAAGGCCGACAGCATCGACACCAGCGCCGACGTGACCCTGGACCAGGTTGACGGCGGTTTCTCTATCACCGCCGTACACCTGACCCTGAAAGCCAAGGTGCCGGGCGCGACTCAAGAGCAGTTCGACCGCCTGACCAAAATGGCCAAGGAAGGTTGCCCGGTGTCCAAGGTGCTGAATGCCAAGATCACTCTGGACGCGACTCTGGTGAGCTGATTGCTCTCACGTTCGCTACCGATGGCCCGCTTTTGCGGGTCATTTTCATTGCGCAGCGTGTAGAACCCGTTCGGGGTGTTGAAGGTCAGATGCAGTGCCGCTGCATTGGAGCGGCAGCAAGGAGTCGAGCATGAAACGCATTGTGTTATCCCTGATCGCCAGCGCACTGATCGTCCAGACGGCAGGTGTCTTCGCCGCACCCAAGCCGTGCGAAGAACTCAAGGCGGAAATCGAAGCCAAGATCCAGGCGCAGAATGTCAGTTCCTACACCCTGGAGATTGTCCGCAATGACGAAGTTCACGATCAGAACATGGTCGTGGGTTCGTGTGAAAACGGCACGAAAAAGATCATTTATCAGAAGAATGATCGGTAGGGCATGGCCTGCTTCTGCCAACGGCGTGGGAGCCGGCTTGCTGGCGAATACAGTGTGTCATTCAACGCTGCAACGTCTGACCTGACGCATTCGCCAGCAAGCCGGCTCCCACGGCCTTTGGCCAGAATCAAAAGCCGGACCGCGCAAGCCCGACGTTCAAGTCATCACTGAATACAGAAAATCTCGCCCTCTTCCGCCAGCACCTTGCGCTGTTCGTCACGCAGCTGCGCATCGATGCTGTTGGCGATGTGGCGCACGTCCAGGCGGTAGCGGTGGCCGGCCTCGAAGTGGTCGTAGTTGATGGTGACGTAGCAGGTCAGTTCGCTGTAGATGTCCATCGACAGGCCGATGCCGCCGGAGGCGTATTCATAGTCGTAGCGCACTTCCAGCTTGTGCTTGCCCGGCGTCACCTGAAAATAGCGGCCGTCTTCGGTGCGCTTGCCGTCGAGTTTGTCGGCCATCAGCGTCTTGCCGGTGAAGGTGTGCAGGTCGACCCAGGCTTGTTGCGGATCGACCGCCGGCAACGGTCCGGCGCATCCGGCCAGCAGGCTCAGGGCTATGATCGACAGGGGCAGGCGCATGACAGACTCCGCATTCGGACAGGGGTGGTTGCGTCAGGGGCCGGCTCTGCGGCATAACGCTGGGGCTTTATACCCTTCATGTATTTCGACGTTAAGGCCGCTGCATGATTCGATTGACGATGTGGTGGTTCCAGCGTGCCGCGCCGATGCTGGCCATTTTACTCCTCGGCGGATGCTCCAGTCTTACCTATTACACGCAACTGGCTGACGGGCAGTTGGCGCTGCTGCGTGCCCGCGAGCCGGTGGACAAGGTGATCGCCGACCCGTCCCGCGATGGGAAGCTGCGCGAACATTTGCGCAAGGCTCAGGCAGCCCGCGAGTTTGCCAGCCAACATCTGCACCTGCCGGATAACCAGAGTTATCGCCTGTTCGCCGACATTCACCGGCCTTACGTGGTATGGAACGTGTTCGCCACTGGCGAATTTTCCCTCGACCCGGTGACCCACTGCTTCCCCATCGCCGGCTGCGTGGCTTATCGCGGCTATTACAACCAGAACGCGGCGCGGGGCGAGGCGGCGCTCCAGAAGCTCGACGGCAAGGACGTGTACGTCAGCGGCGTGGAGGCTTACTCGACCCTGGGCTGGTTCAATGACCCGATCATCAGTTCGATGATGAACTGGGGCGATGAGCGTCTGGCGACGCTGATCTTCCACGAACTGGCGCACCAGCGCTTTTATGTGAAGGACGACAGCGAGTTCAACGAGTCCTACGCCACCTTCGTCGAGCAGGAAGGCACCCGGCAATGGCGCGAGGCCCGTGGCTTGCCGGCGGAAGGCGTGACCTCGGAAACGCAACGCCGCGACCAGTTGACCGGGCTGGTGCTCGCCACCCGTGGGCGCCTGAAAACCTTGTACGCCGAACCGCTGAGCGCCGAGGTCATGCGCCAGCGCAAGGCCGCCGAGTTCGATCGTCTGCGGCGTGATTACCAGCAGATGCGCGACAGCCAGTGGGGTGGCGACAAGCGCTTCGATGCTTGGGTGTACGCGCCGATGAACAACGCGCGGTTGTTGCCGATCGGTTTGTACGACCAATGGACGCCAGCGTTTGCGGCGTTGTTCAAGCAGGTGAACGGCGATTGGCCGGCGTTTTTTACCGCCGTCGAAAAGCTCGGCAAATTGCCGAAGGATCAGCGCAAGGTTGCGTTGGAGCGGTTGAACACGTACCAAGAATTGTAGGAGTGAGCTTGCTCGCGATTGCGTCGTGTCGGACGCATTTGCAGCGCCTGGAAAAACGAATCGCGAGCAAGCTCACTCCTACAGGGGATGGTGGGGTCATTGTGGGAGTGGATTTACCCGCGAAGGGACCCGGATCTCAAAAACGCCTGATGCAATTCCTTCACAGTATCGAAGTGATACGTCGGCGCCTCCGCTTCCAGCTCTTCCCGACTGCCAAAGCCATAGCCCACCGCCACTGTGTCCAGCCCGTTGCGCTTGCCGCCGATCAGGTCGTGTTTGCGGTCGCCGATCATCAGGGTCTGTTTCGGATCGAGCTTTTCCTCGTCCAGCAGATGACGGATCAGCTCAACCTTGTCGGTACGGGTGCCGTCCAGTTCGCTGCCGTAGATCAGCTTGAAGTGCCGGGCAAAGTCGAAATGCCGGGCGATTTCATGGGCGAACACCCAAGGCTTGGACGTGGCGATGAACAGCGTACGGCCTTGATCCGACAGCAAATCCAGCAATTCGAAAACGCCGTCGAACACCAGGTTCTCGTAGAGGCCGGTGACCTTGAAGCGCTCGCGGTAGAAGCCCACCGCTTCCCAGGCTTTGGCTTCGTCGAAGTCGTAGGCGCGCATGAACTGCTGCAACAGCGGCGGGCCGATGAAGTGCTCCAGGCGGGTGATGTCCGGTTCGTCGATACCCAGTTTGCTCAGGGCGAACTGAATGGAGCGGGTGATGCCTTCGCGCGGGTCGGTCAGGGTGCCGTCCAGGTCGAAGAGGATGTTCTGGTAATGCATGTTTTTCAGCCGAATTGAGTGGGAATCGGATGACCTGTGGGAGCGAATTCATTCGCGATGCTGAGGTGCAGCCGATAGAGATGTGTCGGATGTACCGTCCTCTCGCGAATGAATTCGCTCCCACAAGTGCTGGTCAGGCACAAATAGTCGTGTTCAGCAGGGTTTGTCGAAACCTTCGGCCAGATGCTGGTCCTTGAGCTTCACGTAATTGCTCGCGCTGTAAGGGAAGAAGGCGATTTCCTTCTCGGTCAGCGGGCGCACCTGTTTCACCGGCCGGCCAACGTAGAGAAAGCCGCTCTCCAGGCGTTTGCCCGGGGGAACGAGGCTGCCGGCGCCGATGATCACTTCGTCTTCGACCACGGCGCCGTCCATGATCGTGCTGCCCATGCCGATCAGGATGCGGCTGCCGATGGTGCAACCGTGCAGCATGACTTTATGGCCGATGGTCACTTCGTCGCCGATCAGCAGCGGAAAACCGTCCGGGTTGAAAGGGCCGGCGTGGGTGATGTGCAACACGCTGCCATCCTGCACGCTGGTGCGCGCGCCGATGCGGATGCGGTGCATGTCGCCGCGAATCACCGTCAGCGGCCACACCGAACTGTCGGCGCCGATCTCGACATCGCCGATAACCACCGCCGAATGGTCGACAAAGGCCCGCTCGCCGAGGGCGGGGGTGTGATTCTGGAACGTGCGAATAGCCACAATAGGCTCCTTCTCTGGTGCTGATAGCTGCGGTCAGCGCCGATTGTAATTAAGATGCTCAGGTGTTTCTTCCAGCCAAGGTGCCAAACCGTGAGCGCGAACAACCCTCTTTTGCAATCCTACGACCTGCCACCTTTCTCGGCGATCCGCGCCGAGCACGTAAAACCTGCCATTGACCAGATTCTTGCCGACAACCGCGCCGCGATTGCCGACATCCTCGCCAAGCAAGGTTCGCAGCCCACCTGGGCCGGCCTGGTGCTGGCGATGGACGAGCTGAACGACCGCCTGGGCGCTGCCTGGAGCCCGGTCAGCCACCTCAACGCCGTGTGCAACAGCGCCGAGCTGCGCGAAGCCTATGAGTCGTGCCTGCCGGGCCTGAGCGCCTACTCCACGGAAATGGGCCAGAACCGCGAGCTGTTCCAGGCCTATGAAGCCCTGGCCAACAGCCCGGAAGCCACCGGTTTCGACGTGGCGCAGAAAACCATTCTGGAACACGCCCTGCGTGACTTCCGTCTGTCGGGCATCGACCTGCCGCCAGAGCAGCAAAAGCGTTACGCCGAGGTGCAGAGCAAACTGTCCGAGCTGGGCAGCCAGTTCTCCAACCAGTTGCTCGACGCCACGCAAGCCTGGACCAAGCACGTCACCGACGAAGCCGCCCTCGCCGGCCTGACCGATTCGGCCAAGGCGCAAATGGCTGCCGCCGCCCAGGCCAAAGACCTGGACGGCTACCTGATCACCCTGGAATTCCCGAGCTACTACGCGGTGATGACCTACGCCCAGGACCGTGCGCTGCGTGAAGAAGTCTACGCCGCCTACTGCACCCGCGCCTCGGACCAAGGCCCGAACGCCGGCAAGAACGACAACGGCCCGGTGATGGAGCAGATCCTCGATCTGCGTCAGGAACTGGCGAAACTGTTGGGCTTTGCCAGCTTCTCCGAGCTGAGCCTGGCGACCAAGATGGCCGAGTCCAGCGACCAGGTGCTGAGCTTCCTGCGCGACCTGGCCAAGCGCAGCAAGCCGTTTGCCACCCAGGATCTGCAACAGCTCAAGGCCTACGCCGCCGAACAGGGCTGCCCGGACCTGCAGAGCTGGGACAGCGGTTTCTACGGCGAGAAGCTGCGCGAACAGCGCTACAGCGTGTCGCAGGAAGCCCTGCGCGCGTACTTCCCGATCGACAAAGTGTTGAGCGGCCTGTTTGCCATTGTGCAAAAACTGTACGGCATTGAAATCGCCGAGCAGAAAGGCTTCGACACTTGGCACCCGGATGTCCGCCTGTTCGAAATCAAGGAAAACGGCGAGCACGTCGGCCGTTTCTTCTTCGACCTCTATGCCCGCGCCAACAAGCGTGGCGGTGCGTGGATGGACGGCGCCCGCGACCGTCGCCGCACCTCGGCCGGTTCGCTGCAAAGCCCGGTGGCCAATCTGGTGTGCAACTTCACCCCGGCGGTCGGCGGCAAGCCTGCCCTGCTGACCCACGATGAAGTGACCACCCTGTTCCACGAGTTCGGCCATGGCCTGCACCACCTGCTGACCCGCGTCGAACATGCCGGTGCCTCGGGCATCAACGGCGTGGCGTGGGACGCGGTCGAGCTGCCGAGCCAGTTCATGGAAAACTGGTGCTGGGAGCCGGAAGGTCTGGCGCTGATTTCCGGCCATTATGAAACCGGCGAGCCACTGCCACAGGATCTGCTGGAGAAAATGCTGGCGGCGAAAAACTTCCAGTCCGGCCTGATGATGGTCCGTCAGCTGGAGTTCTCGCTGTTCGACTTCGAACTGCACGCCACCCACGGCGACGGCCGTACCACCCTGCAAGTGCTCGAAGGCGTGCGCGACGAGGTGTCGGTCATGCGTCCTCCGGCGTACAACCGCTTCCCCAACAGCTTTGCGCACATCTTCGCCGGCGGTTACGCGGCGGGTTATTACAGCTACAAATGGGCGGAAGTGCTGTCGGCTGACGCCTTCTCGCGTTTTGAGGAAGACGGCGTGCTCAATGCCGAAACCGGCCGCGCCTTCCGTGAAGCGATTCTGGCCCGTGGCGGTTCGCAGGCGCCGATGGTGCTGTTCGTCGACTTCCGCGGACGCGAGCCTTCGATTGACGCACTCTTGCGCCATTCCGGCCTGAGCGAGGAAGCGGCAGCATGACCGATACACCGCACGTGATCACCAAGAAACGCTTTATCGCCGGGGCGGTCTGCCCGGCGTGCAGCGAGCCCGACAAGTTGATGATGTGGAGCGAAGACGACGTGCCGCACCGCGAGTGCGTGCACTGCGGCTACGTGGACACGCTCAATGCCCAGGGTCAGTCGGTTCCGAAAGAACTGGGCACGCGGGTCAACCAGGAAAAAGCCAAGCCGGCCAATCCGAAGGTGCAGGGGGTGCAGTTCTTCCCCAATCCGAAATTGAAGAAGCCGGTGGATCCGCAGTAATTTGATCCCCAACCCTGTAGGAGTGAGCTTGCTCGCGATTGCAATTTGTCAGACACACATGTGATGTCTGGACGAATGAATCGCGAGCAAGCTCACTCCTACAAGGGATCGCATTCAAATACCCAATCGCGGGCAAGCGCGCTCTTACAGGTCTCTGCGCATCAAAGCCGCCACAAAATCGTCGGCACCCCCACCACATCGGTTTTCTGAAACCAGCCCTTTAGCGAGCACGCCGCGAATTTGCTGGTGCTGCACGCGCCACTGTCCAATGCCGCTTTCAGCGCGGCGACATCGGCCTTCTCGATGTAGTCGATGCCGTGCTTGAGGTTGTCCTGGTCGCCGAAGCCGCCGTGCTCCATCTCATCCAGCGCCGCCTCCTTGCTCCAGCCCTGCACGACGATCCGGTACATCGCCGAGACCAGCCCGGTGCGGTCCAGGCCGTGCTTGCAGTGGATCAACACCGGCCCGTTCGCCTGGGCCGCCTGAATCGCCCGCAGGCTTTGCAGCATGTCGGCATCGTCGACGTGGACGGTCTGCAGCGGAATCTGCACCTGCACCACGGACGGGTCGCTCAGCCATTTGCTGTCGCTCTCCTTGATGAAATTCACCACCGTGTGTACGCCCAGTTGCTGCAACAGCGGTTGCGCGCTGGCGTCCGGCTGACGGCTGCGGTACAGCGTCGGGGTGATGCGGTACAGGTTGTAATGCGGGTCGACCGGCTGCGCCCATTGCGCTGGCCGGGATGGCGTCGCGGCGAGTGAGTCGTCGGCGTGGGACAACGTGGGAACGGCCAGCAGCATGGCCAGCAACGGAGCGTACAGGCGAAGGCGCATCGGACTTACCGTAGGGGGCGGGTTTGACGGAAGCGGCGAGTCTCGGCTGGGCGGGGTCAAGGCGATGTCAGGCCAATGTCAAAACTTCGTTGAATGCCATTGATCGGCCCTCGAAGGCTTTTTCCATGACGGGCGTAGAGGTCTTGCAGGTTTCGCGATACTGTATGAATGAACAGTAATCGAGAGGCGCGCATGTCCACTTCCCTGCCCCCGCGCGGCCGCGGCACCGCGACCAACCCGCACAATCGCTTCGCCCCGCACCGTTCGGTGGTCGAGGACGACGGCTGGTATCAGGAAGTGCCGCTGACCCAGGGCACCACGGTCACCCTGGAAACCGCCAAGAGCATCATTGCGCGCAATTCATCGCCGGACATTCCCTTCGACCGCTCGATCAATCCCTATCGCGGCTGCGAACATGGCTGCATCTATTGCTACGCAAGGCCCAGCCACGCCTATTGGGATATGTCGCCGGGGCTGGATTTCGAAACCAAGCTGATTGCCAAGACCAACGCTGCCGCGCTGCTCGAACAGCAACTGTCGAAACCCGGCTACACCGTCGCGCCGATCACCCTGGGCGCCAACACCGATCCCTATCAACCCATCGAGCGCGAGCACAAGCTGACCCGCGCCACGCTGGAGGTGCTGCTGCGTTATCGCCATCCGGTGACCATCATCACCAAGGGCTCGCTGATCCTGCGGGATTTGGACCTGCTGGCCGAACTGGCGAAGCAGCGGCTGGTGTCGGTGTTCATCAGCCTGACCTCGCTGGACGACGAACTCAAGCGCATCCTTGAACCCCGGGCGGCAGCACCGAAAGCCCGGCTGCGAGCGATCCGGGTGCTACGCGATGCCGGCGTACCGGTGGGCGTGCTGCTGGCGCCGATCATTCCGATGATCAACGACATGGAGCTGGAAAAACTCATGGCCGAAGCCAAGGCCGCCGGTGCTCTGAGCGCCAGCTACGTGATGTTGCGCCTGCCATTGGAAGTGGCGCCGCTGTTCGAGGAGTGGTTGCAGGCGCACTATCCGCAGCGCGCCGAGCATGTGATGAGCCTGGTGCGGCAGAGCCGTGGTGGTCAGGTGTACGACAGCCGTTTTGGTTCGAGGATGCGCGGTGAAGGTGTATTCGCCGAGTTGCTGGCACAGCGCTACAGTATTGCGGTGAGGAAACTGGGACTGAACCGGCGGGACAGCCTGCAACTCGATTGCACGGCGTTCTGCCCGCCTGGCGGGCAGATGTCGCTGTTGTGACTCGGGTGCCGTCTTAACATGCAGGAATTGGCTGACGCGGACCTGTAGGAGCGTGGCTTGTCCCGCGACCGGCTGCGCAGCAGTCGTAAATTCTGTATGCACGGTTTATCAGATAAATCGCGTTCACCGGTTTTACGACGGGTTCCCCGTCGGTCGCAGGACGAGCCAGCTCCTACAAGAGATTGCGTTTGGGCTTGAGATTAAGATTTTCTTAAGCCAGACCCCCGAGCTAGAGCGATGCATTCAGTTTCAATTAAGTTTTCGCCGTTAGGGTACTTACCAAGTGACCGGCTGGTCGCGTACAGATGGAATTGTCCGTCATGCCAGAAAAAAGTGGGTCGTCCACGGCAATCACTGGAAAATCCACTTCAATCCGTCAAAGAGGATGAGACATGAGCAACAGGGATAAACAACCTCGGGCAACGACGACAGAGGCTTCCACCGGAAACGAAGCGGCCGACGTGGCGCTGCAGCACATCGTCGATGGCTTCAAGCACTTCCGTCATGACGTTTTCCCGGAACAGGAAGAACTGTTCAAGAAACTCGCCACCGCGCAGCACCCGCGGGCGATGTTCATTACCTGCGCGGACTCCCGCATCGTCCCGGAACTCATTACTCAAAGTTCACCGGGCGACCTGTTCGTCACCCGTAACGTCGGCAACGTGGTGCCACCTTATGGCCCGATGAACGGCGGCGTCTCCACCGCCATCGAATACGCGGTCATGGCGCTGGGCGTTCACCACATCATCGTCTGCGGTCACTCCGACTGCGGCGCGATGCGTGCCGTACTCAACCCGCACACCCTGGAAAAGATGCCGACGGTTAAGGCCTGGCTGCGTCATGCCGAAGTGGCGCGGACCGTGGTACAGGACAACTGCAGCTGCAGCGGCGAACACGAAACCATGCACGTGCTCACCGAAGAGAACGTCATCGCCCAGTTGCAACACCTGCGCACTCACCCGTCGGTGGCCTCGAAGCTAGCGGCCGGTCAACTGTTCATCCATGGCTGGGTCTACAACATCGAGACCAGCGAAATTCGCGCTTACGACGCCGAGCAGGACCGTTTCCTGCCGCTGGACGGCGATCACCCTATCCCGATGGCAACCCTGCCTCGCGCGCGTTACTGACCGCCGATTGAACGCAGGCTCACACGCTTGAGCCTGCGTCGGCACTGACGCTTCCAACCCCATTCAAGCACCTGGCGGCCGCGTTTTGCGCGGGTCGTCGGGCGTTGTCACGTCTGAAGAATTTGCGGAGAGTCGTCATGGCTGTTTCAGATCTTAAAGCTGTATTACCACGGGAGCTGCTGGCTTCCGTGGTGGTGTTTCTGGTGGCGCTGCCGCTGTGCATGGGGATTGCCATCGCCTCCGGCATGCCGCCGGCCAAGGGCCTGATCACCGGGATCGTTGGCGGCATCGTGGTCGGCTGGCTGGCCGGTTCGCCGCTGCAGGTCAGCGGCCCCGCGGCGGGGCTGGCGGTATTGGTGTTCGAGCTGGTGCGCGAACACGGCATGGCCATGCTCGGGCCGATTCTGTTGCTCGCCGGTGCTCTGCAATTGCTGGCCGGGCGCCTCAAGCTGGGTTGCTGGTTCCGCGTGACGGCACCGGCAGTGGTCTACGGCATGCTCGCCGGTATCGGCGTGCTGATCGTGCTGTCCCAGGCCCATGTGATGTTCGACAGCGGACCGAAACCGTCCGGGCTGGATAACCTGATCGCCTTCCCGGAAACCCTGTTCGGCGCCGTCGGCCCGGGTAGCGGCATGCAGGCCGGCCTGCTCGGGCTGGGCACCATCGCGGTGATGTGGCTGTGGGAAAAACGCCGGCCACAGGCGCTGCGTTTCGTGCCAGGGGCGTTGTTGGGCGTGGGGATCGCCACGGCGGTGAGCCTGTTCATGAACCTCGACGTCAATCGGGTCGAGGTGCCGGCGAACCTTGCCGAGGCCATCGACTGGCTGCGCCCTGCCGACCTGATGAATCTGGCCAATCCGGCGATTCTGATCGCGGCCATTGCGGTGGCTTTCATTGCCAGCGCCGAAACCCTGCTGTCGGCAGCGGCGGTGGACCGCATGCATGACGGCCAGCGGTCGGATTTCGACAAGGAACTGAGTGCTCAAGGCGTCGGCAACATGCTCTGTGGCGTGCTTGGCGCGCTGCCGATGACCGGCGTGATCGTGCGCAGCTCGGCCAACGTGCAGGCCGGTGCCAAGACCCGAATGTCTTCGATCTTCCATGGCCTGTGGCTGCTGGCGTTCGTGCTGTTGCTGTCCAGCGTGCTGCAAAGCATTCCGGTGGCGAGTCTGGCAGGCGTGCTGGTGTATACCGGCGTCAAGCTGGTGGACCTCAAGGCGCTGCGCGGCCTGGGCCGTTATGGGCGCATGCCGATGTTCATCTACGCCGCGACGGCGGGGGCGATCATCTTCACCGACCTGCTGACTGGCGTACTGATCGGTTTCGGCCTGACCCTGGTGAAACTGGCGCTGAACGCTTCGCGGCTGAAGATCAACCTGGTCGACCTGCCTGCCGAGGGCGAGATGGAACTGCGGCTGACCGGTGCGGCAACCTTCCTCAAGGTGCCGGCCCTGACCCAGGCGCTGGCCAACGTGCCGCCAGGCACGACCTTGCATGTGCCGCTGAGCAACCTCAGCTACATCGACCATTCCTGTCTGGAACTGCTGGAAGAATGGGGCCGAGCCAATGCGGCGCAGGGTTCACGGCTGATCGTTGAGCAAAGATTGCTCAAACGCAGGGTCGAAGGACGGATTCGCACCTCGATTGGTGGGGCGGCGATGCATTGAAATGCACATAACCCTGTAGGAGTGAGCTTGCTCGCGATAGGTTCTTCCTGTCACCGCCAAGGTGTCTGAAGAAACCAATCGCGAGCAAGCTCACTCCTACAAATGGTGGCGTCCGTGAGACAGTAATCGCGGGCAAGCGCGCTCCTACAGAGGGTGCGTGGCAAGCCATGGCAAGGGTGCGAATATCAGTCTCTCGGGCATTCCATCTCAAGCCCCACGCCCAGCTGGCGCGACAGGCTTGGCCAGCGTTTCCACGCGGCTTCGGTTTCGGCGCTGGCGAGTTTCTCGCGGTAGGCTTCCACCGACTCCAGCGAGAAGCTGTCTTCGTCCAGCAGCTCGTCGATGGCGTGGTGCACCACTTCATCGAGCTGGTTGGCGAAATCTTCGCCAATCAGTTGGTGAGCGATCACGCTGGCGACGGTGGTGTTCACCGGAATCAGCGGCTGGCCGAAGTGCTTGATGTACAAGTCGTTCACTTCTTCCACCAGACGATGGGCCAGATAGGCCTCGTCCAGCAGGCTGTCCAGGCCCTCGTGGCCTTCCATGATGGCCGGTGGCGCGCTGAAGAACTGCTCGGCGATTTTCAGCACCGGCTGGATCTGGTTTTCGATACCGGCCTGCTGTGCCACTTCATGAGCGGCGTCCAACAAATCCGGGACCTGATCGATGTAGGCCGTGACGAAACGTGCCAGCACGCCTCGGGCGTCGACATCGGGCAGGTGAATGGCAGGGTGCAGATGGGGAAGTTGCAACTCGAGTTGACGCAGTAGCTGGCCGGTCTTTGTCTCGTGTTCCTGTGCCTGGGTAATCTGCTCGCGCAATGCGGCGGTGTTCATGAATGCTCCATGGGGCAATAAAACCTGGCTGTCATTATAGGGGAAGTCATACGTTAGCTTGCTTGGCAAAGGCGCTAAGACGTAATTGTCATAACAACTTCATGGTTATGTGCATCGGCTATTAAAAGGCCGGTTTTCCCCTTCACACGTCGATTTTTCTCAGTAACCGCGCGTGCGTATAGCTAATTTTTGGCGTTTCTCCACCGCGTTGCGGACCGTTTGGCCGTGTCTATACTCGGCTTTGTGTGAAGTAGGCTGATGAATGTCTCCACTGGAAGTGCAGGCCTGGCCCCGGTCCCCGAGCTGATTGTCGACCGCTCCCTCGCCCGCAAGTGACTGCTGGCAATAAGAAGAACAAGAGGGGAACCCGCAATGATGCGACATCCACACGTCTGGATGGGCCTCCTGTTGTCGTCGATATTCGGTCAGGCACACGCTGCCTGGACCACGAATATGGCACCTGGAGCGACCGAGGTAAGTCACGAAGTCTTCGACCTGCACATGACCATCTTCTGGATCTGTGTGGTGATCGGGATCATCGTGTTCGGTGTGATGTTCTGGTCGATGATCATTCATCGCCGCTCGACCGGGCAGGTTGCCGCCAAATTCCACGAAAGCACCACGGTCGAGATCCTCTGGACGGTCGTGCCGCTGGTGATTCTGGTGGTCATGGCGATCCCCGCTACGAAAACCCTGATCCGCATGTATGACAGCACCGAGTCGGGGCTGGACATTCAGGTGACCGGGTATCAGTGGAAGTGGAATTACAAATACCTGGGCCAGGACGTCGAGTTCTTCAGCAACCTGGCCACCCCCGCCGATCAGATCCATAACAAGGAAGCCAAGGGCGAACACTACCTGCTGGAAGTGGATCAGCCGCTGGTGGTGCCGGTGGGCGTGAAAATCCGCTTTCTGGTGACCTCCGCTGACGTCATCCACTCCTGGTGGGTGCCGGCGTTCGCGGTCAAGCGCGACGCCATCCCCGGTTTCGTCAACGAAGCGTGGACGCGCATCGAGAAGCCCGGCATCTATCGCGGCCAGTGCGCCGAACTGTGCGGCAAGGACCACGGCTTCATGCCGATCGTGGTCGAGGCCAAGACCCAGGCCGACTACGACACCTGGCTGACGGCGCGCAAGCAGGAAGCGGCCAAGCTCAAGGAGCTGACCAGCAAGGACTGGACGCTTGAGGAACTGGTGGCCCAGGGCGACAAGGTCTACCACACCACCTGTGCGGCCTGTCACCAGGCCGAAGGTCAGGGTCTGCCGCCGATGTTCCCGGCGCTCAAGGGCTCGAAAACCGTGCTCGGGCCGAAAGAAGAACACCTCTCCACCGTCTATCACGGCCGCCCCGGCACGGCCATGGCCGCCTTCGGCAAGCAACTGTCGGAAGTCGACATCGCCGCCGTCGTCACCTACGAACGCAACGCGTGGGGCAACAACAAGGGCGACATGGTCACGCCCAAAGACGTGCTGGCGATCAAACAGGCGGAAAGCAAATGAGCCAGATCGTCGAAATCCGGTCGCCTTTATGTGGGAGTGAATTCATTCGCGAAGCGGTGGCACGGGCGATAGAAATGCGCTGGATGTACCGGCCTATCGCGAATGAATTCGCTCCCACAGGGGCAAGCGGCGTGGTGACAAATGAATTCGCTCCCACAGGGATAGGCCGCGCGGCAGCAAATGAATTCAACGACGTGGCAACAGCGGTGAATACCCGTCAGTGTTTCGCAGGAGACAGGACATGAGTGCAGTGATTGACGACCATGGCCACGAAGGCCATGCCCACGGCCCGGCCAAGGGCCTGATGCGCTGGGTGCTGACCACCAACCACAAGGACATCGGCACGCTGTACCTGTGGTTCAGCTTCTGCATGTTCCTGCTCGGCGGCTCCTTCGCCATGGTGATCCGCGCCGAGCTGTTCCAGCCGGGGCTGCAGATTGTCGAGCCGGCGTTCTTCAACCAGATGACCACCATGCACGGGCTGGTGATGGTGTTCGGTGCGGTGATGCCGGCCTTCGTCGGCCTGGCCAACTGGATGATTCCGCTGATGGTCGGCGCGCCGGACATGGCCCTGCCACGGATGAACAACTTCAGTTTCTGGTTGCTGCCAGCGGCCTTTCTACTGCTGGTGTCGACGCTGTTCATGCCCGGCGGCGGCCCCAACTTCGGCTGGACCTTCTACGCGCCACTGTCGACCACCTTCGCCCCGGAAAGCGTGACCTTCTTCATCTTTGCCATTCACCTGATGGGCATCAGCTCGATCATGGGCGCGATCAACGTGATCGCCACCATCCTCAACCTGCGCGCCCCCGGCATGACCCTGATGAAAATGCCGCTGTTCGTCTGGACCTGGCTGATCACCGCCTTCCTGCTGATCGCGGTGATGCCGGTGCTGGCAGGCTGCGTGACCATGATGCTGATGGACATCCACTTCCACACCAGCTTCTTCAGCGCGGCCGGTGGCGGTGACCCGGTGTTGTTCCAGCATGTGTTCTGGTTCTTCGGCCACCCCGAGGTGTATATCATGATCCTGCCGGCGTTCGGCGCGGTCAGTTCGATCATCCCGGCGTTCTCGCGCAAGCCGCTGTTCGGCTACACCTCGATGGTCTACGCCACGGCGAGCATCGCCTTCCTGTCGTTCATCGTCTGGGCGCACCACATGTTCGTGGTCGGCATCCCGCTGGTGGGCGAACTGTTCTTCATGTACGCGACCATGCTCATTGCCGTGCCGACCGGGGTGAAGGTGTTCAACTGGGTCAGCACCATGTGGCAGGGCGAACTGACCTTCGAGACGCCGATGCTGTTTGCCGTGGCCTTCGTCATCCTGTTCACCATCGGCGGCTTCTCCGGGTTGATGCTGGCCATCGCGCCCGCCGACTTCCAGTACCAGGACACCTATTTTGTGGTGGCGCACTTCCACTACGTGCTGGTGCCGGGGGCGATTTTCGGCATCTTCGCCTCGGCCTATTACTGGCTGCCCAAATGGACCGGCCACATGTACGACGAAACCTTGGGCAAGCTGCATTTCTGGCTGTCCTTCATCGGCATGAACATGGCCTTTTTCCCGATGCACTTCGTTGGGCTGGCCGGCATGCCGCGCCGGGTGCCGGACTACAACCTGCAGTTCGCCGACTTCAACATGGTGTCGTCGATCGGCGCCTTTACCTTCGGCGCCACGCAGATCTTCTTCCTCTTTATCGTGATCAAGACCATTCGCGGCGGCCCGCCTGCTCCGGCCAAACCCTGGGACGGTGCTGATGGTCTGGAGTGGACCGTGCCTTCGCCGGCGCCGTATCACACCTTCGTGACACCACCGGAAGTGAAATGACATGAGCGACGCGCTGCGCCCCACCCGGCGTCTGGTGATCCGCCTGCTGTTTATGGTGGCGGTGATGTTCGCCTTCGGTTTTGCCCTGGTGCCGCTGTACGACGTGATGTGCAAGGCGCTGGGCATCAACGGCAAGACCGGCGGGCAATATACCCAGACCCAGCAGGTCGACGACAGCCGCGAGGTGCGCGTGCAGTTCCTCTCCACCAACGCATCGGACATGGTCTGGGGCTTCTATCCCAAGGCGCAGGAGCTGAACGTTCATCCCGGCGCGGTCAACGAAATGCTGTTCGTGGCGCAGAACCCGACCAACAAGCCGATGACCGCCCAGGCGATTCCCAGCATCTCGCCGAGCACCGCTGCGGTGTATTTCCACAAGACCGAATGCTTCTGCTTCACCCAGCAAATGCTGCAACCGGGGGAGCGTATCGAAATGCCGGTGCGCTTCATTGTCGACCGCGATCTGCCCAGGGACGTGAAACACCTGACGCTCGCTTACACGCTGTTTGATATCACCGCTCGCATGCCGCCCGTGGCGCACGCTGTCGCGCCCGACGCTTCCAAAAATGGTGGCGGCTAGGGACGAAGGCTGAAAGGCCGAGGAGATTCACAAGATGGCAACGCATGAGCATTACTACGTTCCGGCGCAGAGCAAGTGGCCGATCATTGCCACCCTCGGCATGTTCGTCACCATGTATGGCCTGGGCACCTGGCTGGTGGCCCTGAAAGCCGGGCGCGACTCCCATGGCCCATGGATCTTCTGCGTGGGCGCGCTGATGGTCGCCTACATGATGTTCGGCTGGTTCGGCACGGTCGTCAGGGAAGGCCGCGCGGGTTTGTACAGCCCGCAGATGGACCGTTCGTTCCGCTGGGGCATGAGCTGGTTCATCTTCTCGGAAGTGATGTTCTTCGTCGCTTTCTTCGGCGCGCTGTTCTATGTCCGCCACATCACCCTGCCGGCGCTGGGCGGTGAAGGCAGCAAGGGCGTCGCGCACATGCTCTGGCCGAACTTCCAGAACGTCTGGCCGTTGCTGCACACGCCCGATCCCAAGCTGTTCCCGCCGCCGAAGGAAGTGATCGACCCGTGGCACCTGCCGCTGATCAACACCATTTTTCTGGTCAGCTCCAGCGTGACCGTGACCATCGCCCACCACGCCCTGAAAAAAGGTCATCGTGGCGCGCTGAAACTGTGGCTGGCGCTGACCATCCTGCTGGGCCTCGCCTTCCTGACCCTGCAAGCCATCGAGTACCACGAGGCCTACACCGAACTGGGCCTGACCCTGGGCTCGGGCATCTACGGTGCGACCTTCTTCATGCTCACGGGCTTCCACGGCGCCCACGTGACCATCGGCACGATCATCCTGTTCGTCATGTTGATGCGCATCCTGCGCGGGCACTTCAACGCCGAACAGCAATTCGGTTTCGAGGCGGCCAGTTGGTATTGGCACTTCGTGGACGTGGTGTGGGTGGGGTTGTTTGTTTTTGTGTACGTGCTTTGAAGGAATGAACACCCTTTGTCACGCATACGCATCTTTGTAGGAGTGAGCTTGCTCGCGATTGCAGAGTGTCAGTCGCCACATGGGGCACAGACATACCGCCATCGCGAGCAAGCTCACTCCTACAAAGGTTGTTGGCAGGGGCTTACCAAGGCGTGTGATACACCAACTGCCCGCTGAAATAGCCATAGGCAATCAACGCCAGGGTGATGGCGGCGAAGGTCACGCGCAGGGTCAGGGCCTTGAGCAGGCGGGTCGATGAGGCGTCGTCCTTGACCAGAAAGAACAGGCCGCTGAACAGACTCACGATCGTGGCGATGAGCATTACAACAATGGCCGCTTTGAGCATGGAGTCTCTCCGGGAGCAAACGCGATGCAAGCCAGTATAGGTGCGGCAGGTCGGCAGGAGCGCGGAGCGTGAACAGACGTTTCCGGCCCGGCATCGTGCCGACGCTGGTGGTGCTGGCGTTGTTGCCGGTGCTGGTATCGCTGGGCTTCTGGCAACTGGGCCGGGGCGAAGAGAAGCGCGTCATGCTCGCTACCTGGGCCGAGCGCCGTGCTGCGCCGCCAATGTCTGCCGAACTGCTGCCGAGTACGGTCGACCCGGCGTATCGCCGCGTGCAGTTGCGCGGCAGTTTCGATGCAGAGCACAGCCTGCTGCTGGACAACAGCACCCGCGAAGGCAAGGTTGGCGTCGAACTGATCCAGCCCTTTCATGATCAGGCCAGCGGCCTGTGGCTGCTGATCAACCGTGGCTGGCTGCCATGGCCGGACCGGCGCACGCCACCGGTGTTCGACACGCCTGCGCAGCCGCTGAATCTGGACGCCTGGGTCTACGTCGCCCCCGGCGCCACCTTCCAGTTGCACCCCGACGCGCAGAGCGGCACCTGGCCGAAGCTGGTCACGGCGGTCGATCCGGTCAAGGTCTGGCCCGAATTGAACCGCGAGGGTTTCGCCCACGAACTGCGGCTGGAACCCGGCCCCGCTGCCTATGGCACCGACTGGCCGGTGGTCGCCATGGGCCCGGAAAAACACCTCGGCTACGCCGTGCAGTGGTTCGCCATGGCAACGGCGCTGGTCGGGCTTTACCTGTACCTGGGATGGACGAACGCCAAGAACAATAAAAAGAAGGAGAAACCGCATGGGAACAGCCATGAATCCAGCCAGCATGTCTGAGGACAGGCCTGTCCGCAGCCGGCGCCGCGGGCGGATGCAGTTGTTGCTGGTGCTGCTGGTGTCGGTCGGGCCGATGGTACTCGCCACGGCGATGTACAAGCTCAACTTCTGGGTGCCGGACAGCCGCAGCTATCACGGCGAAATGATCGCCACCGGCGAAACCCGCACCGAGCTGGGCGTGGACACCGACGACAGCCGCTGGCAGTTGCTGGTCACCGCGCCGCAAGGCTGCGAGGCCGATTGCCGGCAGCTGGTGTACCTGGCCCGACAGATCCAGATCGGCCTGGGCCGCGATGCCTCCCGCGCCAGCCATGCGCTGAGCGCCGTGCTGCCGCTGAACCCCGATTACGACGCTCGTCTGGCCCGCGAATACCCGCAACTGCAACGTTATCCACTGGACCTCAAGCGCTATCGGCGTACCGCGCCAGGGGTCGAGTTGCCGCAACTGTGGATCGTCGATCCCCACGGCAATCTGGTGCTGCGCTACGGCGCCGAGGTCAATGGCAAGGACTTGCTCAACGACCTGCGGCAACTGCTGAAACTGTCGAACATCGGTTGAGGGAGGTCATGATGACCCAGCCCGGATTTCGTCTCGCATTGCTTGCAACCCTGCTGGCGCTGGTGGTGGTGCTGCTCGGCGCCTACACCCGCCTGACCCACGCCGGCCTTGGCTGCCCGGACTGGCCCGGCTGCTACGGCTTCATCAGCGTGCCCAAGACCGAAGCGCAACTGGCCCACGCCGAGCTTCACTTTCCCTATTCGCCGGTGGAAGAGCACAAGGGCCGTAACGAGATGGTCCATCGCTACTTTGCCGGTGGCCTGGCGCTGCTGATCATGATGCTCGGCGTTCAGGCCTGGCACCGTCGCCATATCAATGGCCAACCGCTCGGCCTGCCGCTGGCGCTAGTCGGGGTGGTTGCTGCACAGGCCGCGTTCGGCATGTGGACGGTGACGCTCAAATTGTGGCCGCAGGTGGTCACCGCGCATTTGCTGGGTGGCATCACCACCTTGAGCCTGCTGTTTTTGCTGACGGCGCGGCTGAGCGGGGTGTTCGCGCCGCTGCCGACGATTCCTTCGCGCTTGCGCCGACTGGCAGCGGCCGGGCTGGTGCTGGTGGGCTTGCAGATCGCGCTGGGTGGCTGGGTCAGCTCCAACTACGCGGCCATGGCCTGTATCGATCTGCCGACATGCCATGGCGAGTGGTGGCCGGACACTGATTTTGCCAATGGCTTCCACCTGACCCAGCACATCGGCCCCAATTATCTGGGCGGGCAACTGGACAGCGATGCGCGCACGGCGATTCACCTGACCCACCGCATTGGCGCGCTGCTGGTGACCTTCTCGTTGCTGGCGCTGGCCTGGCAACTGCGCCGTGCCGGGCTCAAGGGCATGGCCGGTCTGCTGGTGCTGGCGCTGGGCGTGCAGATTGGCCTGGGCATCAGCAACGTGGTGTTTCACCTGCCGCTGGCGGTGGCTGTCGCGCACAACGCGGGTGGCGCTGCGCTGATGCTGAGCATGGTGCTCATCAACTACCGCGTCCGCCCGGTCTTCGCCGTGGCCCGTCGCCGAGCGCCGAGCTTCTGGCAGCATGCGCATGTGCTGCTGCATCTGGGGCCGCATCGTTAGTGTTCTGTACACCGCTAAACCCTGTAGGAGCTGGCTTGTCCTGCGACCGGCGGGGAATCCGTCGTAAACCCTGCAAATGCGGTCTGTCTGTCACACCGTGTTTGCTGAATTTACGACGACTGCGTCGCCGGTCGCAGGGCAAGCCAGCTCCTACAGGTGGGGGCGCAGGGCAGGCAAGTTCCTGCATGAATTTTCAGAGGGGGTTCACATGACAACCACCACCGGCGAACGGAGTCGCCAGGCGCTGTGGCGGGACTATCTGGAGCTGACCAAGCCCCGCGTGCTGGTGCTGATGCTGATCACCTCGCTGGTCGGCATGTTCCTCGCCACCCGTGCGGGTGTGCCGTGGACGGTGCTGCTGTTCGGCAATCTGGGCATCACCCTGTGTGCCGGCGGCGCGGCGGTGGTGAATCATGTGGTCGACCGTCGCATCGATGCGCTGATGGCGCGCACCCACAAACGCCCGATTGCCGAAGGCCGGCTCACGCCGGTCGCTGCGCTGAGTTTCGCCGCCTTGCTGGCGCTGAGCGGCCAGGCCCTGCTGCTGATCTTCACCAACGCCCTCGCCGCCTGGCTGACCCTGGCCTCGCTGCTCGGTTACGCGGTGATCTACACCGGTTTTCTCAAGCGCGCCACGCCGCAGAATATCGTCATCGGCGGGCTGGCCGGTGCGGCACCGCCAATGCTCGGCTGGGTTGCAGTCACCGGCCATCTGAGCGCCGAGCCGCTGCTGCTGGTGCTGATCATCTTCGCCTGGACCCCGCCGCACTTCTGGGCGCTGGCGATCCACCGCAAGGAGGAATACGCCCGCGCCGAGATTCCGATGCTGCCGGTGACCCACGGCGAGGGCTATACCAAGCTGCACATCGTGCTCTACACCGGCGTGCTGCTGGCGGTGAGTCTGATGCCTTACGTGATTCACATGAGCGGGCTGCTGTACCTGATCTGCGCCGCCGGCCTTGGGATTCGCTTTCTGCATTGGGCGCGGGTGTTGTACCTTGGCACCCGGCCGCATGCGGCGATCAACACCTTCAAGTACTCGATCTGGTACCTGCTGTGGCTGTTCATCGCGCTGCTTGTTGATCACTACCTGATGCTGAGTTTATGACCCGTACCCAGAAAACCGTCTTCATTCTCGTCGCCATCGTTGCGCTGGTGCTGGGCCTGACCGTCAACCGCGTCCTGTCGGGCAAGGGCCAGGGCGACCAGACCGCGCTGATCGATGCCGGCATCATCCTGCTGCCGCAAAGCCGCGCCATTCCGGACCTGAAGATGACCGACCAGGACGGCCAGACAGTGGCCATGGACAGCCTGAAGGACAAGTGGACGCTGCTGTTCTTCGGCTACACCTTCTGCCCGGACATCTGCCCGACCACCCTCGCCCAGTTGCGTCAGATCAAGAGCGAGCTGCCCAAGGAGACCGTGGACAAGCTGCGCATCGTGCTGGTCAGCGTCGACCCGAACCGCGACACGCCGCAGCAGTTGAAACAGTACCTGGGCTATTTCGACAAACAGTTTGTCGGCCTGACTGCGCCGGTGGACAGCATCGGCAAACTGGCGAACGCGGTGAGCATTCCGTTCATCCCGGCGGACACCAGCAAGCCGAACTACACCGTCGAGCACAGCGGCAACCTGGCCCTGCTCGGCCCGGACGGCACCCAACGCGGTTTCATCCGTGCACCGCTGAACAACCAGAAACTGCTGGCGCAGTTGCCGGTGTTGGCGCAGAGGAAATAAGTGGGGAAGGGATCGAACCTGTAGGAGCCGGCTTGCTGGCGAACAGCGGTGGGTCAGAAAAATCAACGTCGACTGACACACCGCCGTTCGCCAGCAAGCCGGCTCCCACAATGAGCAGTGAGTTCGCCACATGAGCTGCGGCGAACTCGGGATGAATCAGAACGCCGGAACCACGGCGCCTTTGTACTTGGTTTCGATGAACTGCTTGGTCTCGGGGCTGTGCAGCGCGGCGACCAGTTTCTGGATGGCCGGTGCGTCCTTGTTGTCCTCGCGGGTCACCAGGATGTTGGCGTACGGCGATTCCTGACCTTCAATGATCAGCGCATCCTTGGTCGGGTCCAGCTTGGCGGTCAGCGCGTAGTTGGTGTTGATCAGCGCCAGATCGACCTGCGTCAGCACACGCGGCAGGGTCGCTGCTTCCAGCTCACGGAATTTCAGCGCTTTCGGGTTCTGCTGCACGTCGCTCGGCTTGGCGGTGATGCTGGTCGGGTCTTTCAGGGTGATCAGACCGGCCTTGACCAGCAGCAGGAAGGCGCGGCCTTCGTTGGTGGCGTCGTTGGGCAACGCAACGGTGGCGCCGTCCGGCAGGTCGGCGAGGTTCTTGATCTTGTCCGAGTAGGCGCCGAACGGTTCGACGTGGACCTTGGCGACGCTGACCAGATGGGTGCCCTTGCCCTTGTTGAACTCATCCAGGTATGGCTGGTGCTGGAAGAAGTTGGCGTCCATGCGCTTCTGATCGACCTGCACGTTCGGCTGAATGTAGTCGTTGAAGACTTTCACGTTCAGGGTCACGCCTTCTTTCGCCAGCGCCGGTTTGACGAATTCGAGGATCTCGGCGTGCGGCACGGCGGTGGCCGCGACGGTCAGGGTTTCGTCGGCGTGGGCAGACAGAGCGGTCACGGCAGCGAAGACAGCCAGCAGTTTTTTCATGTGTTTCGACTCCTTGAATGCGCGCCCCTTGGCGCGCATGTGCCGGCCTGTGGCCGGCGAATTCAATCAACGGTGTGAGAAGTGGGCGACCAGCTTGTCGCCGACGGTTTGCAGGATCTGCACCAGCACCAGCAGCAATACGACCGTCACGAACATCACATCGTTCTGGAAGCGCTGGTAACCGTAGCGAATCGCCAGGTCGCCCAGGCCACCGGCGCCCACGGCACCGGCCATGGCGGTGAACGACACCAGCGCAATCGCGGTGACGGTGATCGCCGCCAGAATGCCCGGACGTGCCTCCGGCAGCAGCGCCTTGACGATGATCTGCCGGGTGGTGGCGCCCATCGCCTGAATCGCTTCGATGATGCCGCGGTCGACTTCGCGCAGCGCGGTTTCCACCAGACGCGCAAAGAACGGCGTGGCACCGGCGATCAGCGGCGGCAGAGTGCCGAGAATGCCCAGCGACGTGCCGGTGATGATTTCGGTCAGCGGCATCATCACGATCAGCAGAATGATGAACGGCAGCGCTCGCAGCATGTTCACGATCAGGCCGACGGTGGCGTAGACCGGCTTGTTTTCCAGCAACTGGCGCGGCGAGGTGAGGAACATCAACACGCCCAGGGGCAGGCCCAGCAGCACGGTGAAGGCCAGCGACACGCCGAGCATGATCAGGGTATCGCCGGTGGCGACCCAGATTTCATACCAGTCGACGTTGGAAAACAGGTTAAGCAAAGTGTCCATCAGCGCAGGACCTCCATATGAACGTCCGCAGCGGTGAAGCGGGCAAAGGCCGCGTCCATGTCACCGCCGGTGATGGCCAGGGTCAGTTGCCCGTAAGGCGTGTCCTTGATGCGGTCGATGCGGCCGGCCAGGATGCTGTAGTCCACGCCGGTTTCCCGGGCAACGGTACCCAGCAGCGGCGCGTAGGTCGCTTCACCCTGGAAGGTCAGACGCACGATGCGGCCCTGCACATGGGCGAAGTCGGCGTTCTGCTCATTCTCGTCGACCTGCTCGTCTTCCTGTACGAAGCGGCGGGTGGTCGGGTGCTTGGGGTGCAGGAACACATCGGCGACTGCGCCCTGCTCGACGATCACGCCGGCATCCATCACCGCCACTTGATCGCAGACGCGACGGATCACGTCCATTTCATGGGTGATCAGCACGATGGTCAGTTTCAGCTCGCGGTTGATCTCCGCCAGCAATTGCAGCACCGAGGCCGTGGTCTGCGGGTCGAGGGCACTGGTGGCCTCGTCGCACAGCAGGATCTTCGGCTTGGTTGCCAGCGCACGGGCAATGCCGACGCGCTGCTTCTGGCCGCCGGACAATTGCGCCGGGTACTTCTTCGCATGGTCGGACAGGCCGACCCGCGCCAGCAGTTCAGCCACGCGCTGGTCGATCTGCGCGCGGGACATGTCGCCGGCCAGGGTCAGCGGCATGGCGACGTTGTCGGCCACGGTCTTCGATGACAGCAGGTTGAAGTGCTGGAAGATCATCCCGACTTGCTGGCGGAAGCCGCGCAGGCCGTCGGCATCAAGGGCGGTGACATCCACGCCGTCGACCACGATCTGGCCGCCGCTGGGGGCTTCCAGACGGTTGATCAGGCGCAGCATGGTGCTCTTGCCGGCGCCGGAGTGGCCGATCAGGCCGAACACCTGGCCATTCTCGATCTTGAGGCTGGTGGGGTGCAGCGCGGGGATTTCCCTGTCGGCAACCCGATAGGTTTTATGGACGTTATGAAACTCGATCACTTAGCGAACCTTGTGGGGGCGCGGTAGAAATTCTGCGTGCGAGCATGCTCAAGCACGCGGCGGCGCGACATCTGTTGTCGCCGTCTGTCGCCTCGGCTGGATAAACCGGGCGCGCATTTTAGCCTGTCGGGCCGGGCTTGAGCCCAGACTTCTTAGCATTTATTTCATGGCTGACCTGCCGAACGGTCATATCGATGGCATGTACCGGGCTGATGCAACGTTAGTCCAACGTTCGGAAAAAACACGGAACGGCGATTTTTCTCCTCAGTCACTTGAATAGCGCTGCGATTTCCCCGGTTTGTCGGGGCGTTCGCGGCTTCTGAGCTCATACCGTCTTTCGCCTGCGGAAGATCGAGAAAAGAGCCGCCTGAACCGAGGAGTTTCTGTCTGATGGCTACCAAGAAATCCAACCCCGCAAGCACCACCGGCAAAAGCGAACTGGCCGGCACCGACACACCGGATCGCGGTAACAGCAACGCCAAGCTCGACGCGCTGGAGATGTTCCGCTCCGATGCCACCGGCCAGGCCCTGCGCACCAATCAGGGGGTCAAGGTTGCCGATAACCAGAACAGCCTGAAGGCCGGGGCGCGCGGCCCGTCGCTGCTGGAAGACTTCATCATGCGTGAGAAGATCACGCACTTTGACCATGAACGCATTCCCGAGCGCATCGTGCATGCCCGTGGCACCGCAGCCCACGGCTACTTTCAGAGCTACGAGAACCATTCGGCGCTGACCAAGGCCGAATTCCTGCGTGACCCGGGGAAGAAAACCCCGGTGTTCGTGCGCTTTTCCACGGTGCAGGGGCCGCGCGGCTCCGGTGACACGGTGCGCGACGTGCGCGGCTTCGCGGTGAAGTTCTATACCGGCGAAGGCAATTACGACCTGGTCGGCAACAACATGCCGGTGTTCTTCATTCAGGACGCGATCAAGTTTCCCGACTTCGTCCACGCGGTGAAACCCGAGCCGCACAAT
The DNA here is from genome assembly GCF_044746785.1 of Pseudomonas sp. NPDC090208. Lineage (NCBI taxonomy): Bacteria > Pseudomonadati > Pseudomonadota > Gammaproteobacteria > Pseudomonadales > Pseudomonadaceae > Pseudomonas > Pseudomonas sp. NPDC090208. The sequence continues at coordinate 52,269 of NZ_JBIVCU010000019.1, read as the reverse complement.
GAAATCCCCACCGGTGGTTCGGCCCACGACACCTTCTGGGATTTCGTTTCGCTGGTGCCGGAATCCGCGCACATGGTGCTGTGGGCCATGTCCGACCGGGCCATCCCGAAAAACCTGCGGAGCATGCAGGGCTTTGGCATCCACACCTTCCGGATGATCAACGCCGAGGGCAAATCCTCGTTCGTCAAATTCCACTGGAAACCCAAGTACGGCACCTGTTCGCTGCTGTGGGACGAGGCGCAGAAACTTGCCGGCAAGGACACCGACTACCACCGCCGTGACCTGTGGGAGTCCATCGAGTCCGGCGATTACCCCGAATGGGAGCTGGGCGTGCAGATCGTTGCCGAGGAGGACGAGCACAAGTTCGACTTCGACCTGCTCGACCCGACCAAGATCATCCCTGAAGAAATGGTGCCGGTGACGCCGCTGGGCAAAATGGTGCTGAACCGCAACCCGGACAATTATTTCGCCGAAACCGAGCAGGTCGCGTTTTGCCCGGGCCACGTGGTGCCCGGCATCGACTTCTCCAATGACCCGCTGCTGCAGGGCCGGCTGTTTTCCTACACAGACACGCAGATCAGTCGACTGGGCGGGCCGAACTTCCACGAAATCCCGATCAACCGCCCGGTGTCACCGAATCACAGCGGCCAGCGCGATGCGCAGCACCGCATGACCATCGACCGTGGGCGGGCGTCGTACGAGCCGAACTCCATCGACGGCGGTTGGCCGAAAGAAACTCCGGCGGCAGCGCAGGACGGCGGTTTCGAGAGTCATCAGGAGCGCATCGAGGCGCACAAGGTGCGTGAGCGCAGCCCGTCGTTCGCCGACCACTTCTCCCAGGCCACGCTGTTTTTCAACAGCATGAGCGAGCACGAGAAGGAACACATCATCGCCGCCTACAGCTTCGAGCTGGGCAAGGTCGAGCGTGAGCACATCCGCGTGCGCCAAGTGAACGAGATTCTCGCCAATATCGACCTGACCCTGGCCAAGCGGGTCGCGGAAAACCTGGGCCTGCCTGCGCCGAAAGGTCCTACGGCCAAGGCGAAGAAATCCGGTAAGCCCACGGTGGACAAGTCGCCGTTGCTCAGCCAGACCAACCTGCTTGCGGGCGATATCGCTTCGCGCAAAGTGGCGATTCTGGTGGCCGACGGTGTGGACGACAAAGCCGTGGCGGCGATGAAAGCGGCGCTGGAAGCAGAGGCGGCCCACGCCAAAGTGCTTGGCCCGACCTCGGCGCCGGTCAAGACGGCGGGCGGCAAGACGCTGGCGGTGGATGCGTCCATGGAGGGTTTGCCGTCGGTGGCCTTCGACGCTGTGTTCATCCCCGGCGGTGCGGCGTCGGTGAAAGCGTTGAGCGGCAACGGCGTGGCGCTGCATTACGTGCTGGAGGCCTACAAACATCTGAAGGCCATCGCTTATGCGGGAGATGCCAAGTCGCTGATCGACACGCTGCACCTGGAGGGCGATGCAGGTTTGCTGGCGGTGTCGGACAAGCCATCGTTCAAGGTGTTTTTCGAAGCGATCCGCCAGCACCGGGTGTGGGCGCGGGAGCCGAAGGCCAAGGCGATTCCGGCCTGAATTGTAGGAGCTGGCTTGTCCTGCGACCGGCGGGGAACCCGTCGTAAAACCGGTGAATGCGGTATGTCTCTCAACCGCGTTCTCGGGATTTACTGCCGGTGCCCGGCAGGTCGCGGGACAAGCCGCGCTCCTACAATGCGCGTGTGTCTCAGGATTTCGCCGGCTTGAGGATGATCTGAGCCGGTTCGGTCTTCACGATGTCGCGCTGGATCTGCAACTCGAAATCCGAGTTGATCTTCGCCACGCGCTTGCTCAGCAGGGTCGCCAGCCACGGGTAATCGTCAGTGCGCGGCACCTGCACGGTGACATCGCAATCGAATGCGGTGATATCGGCGGCGATGTCGTTCAATTGTTTGCGCAATTGCTTCATGTCGCCGATTTTCAGCTCCACGGTGCTGCTTTCCACCGTTGGATCGATGACCTTGGCGATGCGCCGGGCTTCTGCCGCTTTCAATTCGGCTTCTGCCTTGTCCAGCTCGGCCTTGCGCGCGTTGGCGATGGCGCCGTTGACGCCGCTGGTCAGCGCCGGGGCCTTGGGCATCAGCGCGCGGGCGCGGCTCAGGGCCGTGGCGGCGGCGTTGACGTCACCCTTTTGCAGCACGATCTGGCTGCGGGTCAGATACGCCTCGGCCAACTGACGCTGGTATTGCTCCAGGCGCGGGTCATCGGGGGATTTGCTTTGCAGCGCGGCCAGCTGATCTTCGGCGGTGGCCAGCTCGCTGCTGGCGATGTTCTGTTCCAGTTGCTCGTAGGCATCCGGAGCCTTTACAGGCTCTGGCTGTTCCACGGGCTTGCTCTGGCAGGCCGTCATCAGGACGGAAAATGCAGCAAGCAGCAGATAACGGGAGGCGAACGGCTTCATTCCTGCGATTCTCTAAGTGCGCAAAAAACGAGCAAGTCTACACATAAGTGCCTTGCACCGAAAACAACGGATCACGGGGCGGCGACCCGTGCTCAATCATTGCACATTGCCGCCATCGATGATTGCGCAGTATGACCGTTCTGGGAAGACAAGGTTCTACCGCTTGGGCAAAAGGAAGCTCAGCAAAAACAGCGCTGCGGCGCAGACCACAATGGACGGGCCGGCCGGCGTGTCCTTGAACCACGACAGCGCCAGGCCGCCGCATACCGCGAGGATGCCGAGCAGGCTGGCACCGAGTGCCATTTGCTCCGGCGAACGGGCGTGGCGTTGTGCCGCAGCGGCGGGGATGATCAGCAGCGAAGTGATCAGCAGCACGCCGACGATCTTCATCGCCACGGCGATCACCACGGCGATCAGCAGCATCAGGGTCATGCGCAGGGTCGCTACTGGCAGGCCCTCCACCGTGGCCAGCTCTTCATGCACGGTGATCGCCAGCAGCGGACGCCACAGCGCGCAGACCAGCGCGAGCACCGCCGCGCTGCCGCCGAGAATCCACGCAAGGTCGGTCGGGCTGATCGCCAGCAGATCACCGAACAGATAACCCATCAGGTCGATACGCACATCGCGCATGAAGCTCAGTGCCACCAGGCCCAGCGACAGCGTGCTCGGCGCGAGAATCCCCAACAGCGTGTCGGACGCCAGCGGCTGGCGCTGTTGCAGGGTGACCAGCAGAATCGCCAGCAACAGACAACCGACGGTCACCGCGATGGTCGGGCTGATGTCCAGCAGAAAGCCCAACGCCACACCCAGCAGCGCGGCGTGGGACAGCGTATCGCCGAAATAGGCCATGCGCCGCCAGACCACGAACGAGCCCAGAGGGCCGGCGACAACGGCCAGTGCGAGACCGGCGAGCAAGGCATACAGAATAAAGTCAGCCATGCTTGCAGCTGTCCCCGTGGTTGTGGTCGTGAGGGTGCGAATGGTCATGGCCGTGATCGTGGGCTGACGCAGGCGCCGCCTCACACACTTCGCCATGCAGGTCGTGGGCGTGATCGTGATGGTGGTGATAAATCGCCAGACTCGGCGCGTGCTGACCGAACAGCTCGACGAACGCCGGATCGTTGCTGACGTGCTCGGGATGCCCGGAGCAGCAGACATGGCGGTTCAGGCAGACCACCTGATCGGTGGTGCTCATCACCAGATGCAGATCGTGGGACACCATCAACACGCCGCAGTGGTGACGGTTGCGCAACTGTGTGATCAGCGCGTACAGCTCGGCCTGTCCGGCCACGTCGACGCCTTGTACCGGCTCGTCGAGCACCAGCAATTCGGGTTCGCGCAACAGGGCGCGGGCCAGCAGCACGCGCTGCATTTCGCCGCCGGAAATACCCTGCAACGGGCTGTCGATGACTTTTTCGGCGCCGACTTCGACCAGTGCAGCCATGGCTGTTTCACGGTCGACCCCCGGTACCAGACGCAGAAAGCGCAGCACCGACAGCGGCAGCGTGGCATCGACATGCAGTTTTTGCGGCATGTAGCCGATGCGCAATTTCGGCTTGCGCCAGACGTCGCCCGAATCCGGCTTGAGCAGGCCGAGCACCGCGCGCACCAGGGTCGTCTTGCCGGCGCCGTTGGGGCCGATCAGGGTGACTATTTCGCCGGGGCTGACGCTCAGCTGAATCTTTTCCAGCACGCTCTGCCCGGCGCGGGTGACGCTGACGTCCTGCAGACGGATCAGTGCGTCGCTCATCAGGCGGCCTTGCAGCCGGCACACACCCCTACCACTTCGACGGTCTGGGTTTCGACATCGAAACCGACCTCGTTGGCCGCGTTGACGATGGCGGCGCTGATGGACGGATGCTGCAGCTCGATGGCGGCGTGGCAGACGCGGCAGATCAGGAACTGTCCCTGATGGGCGTGAGTCGGGTGGTTGCAGCCGGCGAAGGCGTTCAGCGAGGTGATGCGATGAACCAGGCCGTTTTCCAACAGGAAATCCAGCGCGCGGTACACGGTCGGCGGCGCAGCACGGCGGCCGTCTTCTTCGCTGAGCACGGCAAGAATGTCATAGGCGCCCAGCGGCTTGTGACTTTGCCAGACCAGCTCCAGCACGCGGCGGCGCAGCGCGGTCAGGCGCAGGCCTTTGCTGGCGCACAGCTCATCGGCTTCAGCGAGTGCGGAGTGCACGCAGTGAGAATGATCGTGGGGGCGACTGGCCAGTGGTGTTTTCGACATGGGCGGCGACGGCTTTTGTGAGAGACGTTATTATGTTACCCGTTCCTGCCCCCATGAGTGGTCATCGTGTCCCGACTTTTTTTACTTTTTGTCGTATTTATCACCGGATTCTCCACCCTCAGCTCCGCCCAGGCCGATGTTCGCGTGCTCACCAGCATCAAGCCGCTGCAACTGATTGCAGCGGCCGTGCAGGACGGCGTCGCGGTGCCGGAAGTGCTGCTGCCACCGGGTGCGTCGCCACATAACTACGCGCTGCGACCTTCCGACGTACGGCGTGTGCAGGACGTCGACCTGCTGTACTGGATCGGCCCGGACATGGAAACCTTCCTGCCGCGCGTGCTCAACGGCCGCAGCAAGGAAAGCGTGGCGGTGCAGTCGCTGCCGGGCATGCAACTGCGCCATTTCGTCGCCGGTGAAGGGCACCATGACGACGATGATGATGACGAACATGACCACGATCACCGCCCCGGCAGCCTCGATGCGCACCTGTGGCTGTCGTCGGTCAATGCGCGGGTGATTGCCGCGAAAATGGCGGCCGACCTGAGCCAGGCCGATCCGGCCAATGCTGCCCGCTACGAGAGCAACCTCAAGACGTTCGATGCGCAGATGGATGCCATGGACGCGAAAATCAAACAGCGTGTGGCGAAGATCACCGACAAGAAGTTCTTCGTGTTCCACGAAGCCTTCGATTACTTCGAAGACGCCTACGGCCTCAAGCACGCCGGTGTGTTTGCCGTCAGCAGCGAAGTGCAACCGGGTGCCCAGCACGTTGCGGCGATGCGCGCGCGGTTGGCGGAATTCGGCAAGACCTGCGTGTTCAGCGAGCCACCGTTGCGGCCAAAACTGGCCGACACCCTGAGTGCGGGCTTGCCGGTGAAACTGGCGGAACTGGATGCGCTGGGTGGCTACACACCCGCCACTGCCCAGGGTTATGAGCAGTTGTTGACCAAACTGGCGAATGATCTGGCGGGGTGTCTGGAAGGGTTGTAACCGTTACAAAACCTGTGGGAGCGAATTCATTCGCGAAGCGGTGGAACATCCGAAAGATATGTATCGGATGTTCCGGCCAATCGCGAATGAATTCGCTCCCACGCAAGCAGATCGGCGTCTACTACAACGCAAACGGCAACGGAATATGCGTCTCCTGACGCTGTTCCAGACGCTTGCGGAACTCGTCCGGGTCGTGGATCAACACGTCCTGACCGGCAAACGTCTCGGCGGCAATCAGGCGTGACAGCCAGAACCGCACGCACGCCACCCGCAGCATCGCCGACCACAGCTCGGCTTCCGCTGCCGTGAACGGTCGCAGCGCCGCGTAGGCGCCCAGCAACGCGCGGGCCCGTGGCGCATCGATGCTGCCGTCTTCGAACGAACACCAGTCATTCACCGAAATCGCCACGTCGTACAGCATCGGCCCGGAACAGGCGTTGTAGAAATCGATCACGCCGGTCAGGTGAGTGCCTTCGAACAGCGTGTTGTCGCGGAACAGGTCGGCGTGCAGGTTGGCCCGTGGCAACGCCAGAATGTTCGCTTTCAGACGACCGATTTCCTCGACGGCGCGGGTCAGCAGCGCGCCTTGTTCGGCGTCCAGGTGGGAAATGAAATTGCTGCCTTCTTCCAGCATCCAGTCCAGACCACGGTCGGTCTTGCGCTCGATGATGCGGTCGCGAGTGGCCAGGTGCATGTGCGCCAGCAACTCGCCGATCTGCGCGCAATGCTGGGTGTTCGGCTCGGTCGGGTGTTTGCCCGACAGGCGCGGTTGCAGCAGCGCCGGCTTGCCTTTCAGCTCGCGCAGGGCCTGACCGTCGGTGGTGCGCAGGGCGTACGGCACCGGCAGGTCGGCGTCGTGCAGGACGTCCAGCAGTTCGATGAAGAACGGCATTTCCTGCACCGGCCCGCGCTCGACCAGGGTGAGCACGAACTCACCCTGTTCCAGACTGATGAAGAAGTTGGTGTTTTCACTTCCGGCGGCAATGCCCTGAAAGTCACGCAGACGGCCGAGCCCGTACGGGGCGAGAAAGGTTTCCAGCTCGGGCCGAGCCAGGGGCGTAAAAACGGACATAAAAGACTGCCAGCAAAAAGTGAATGGTGGACGTTACCAGCTGAATAATACCCATTGGGGGATCAGCATGTCTGGTTGGTCCGCTCGGATGAACTGACCGCTTGTGCCATCGGCGCGCACCAGATAGTACGGTTTGCCGTATTTCGGCGTGATTTTTACCGCATACACGAATCCGTTCGACTTGTATTCCTGGATGAAATTGTCACCGTCCTTGCGGATCGTGACGTCAGGTTCAGCGGAAGGGGCATCGTCCTCGGCTGCCATCGCCATCAGCGGGCAGGCGAGCATGAGAGCGACCAGTAACAAGCGATTTTGCGTACGCATGATAACCTTGCTCCTTTGTCGTCAACGGTCCTCGCATTCTAGCGCCGACCCCGCCGAAAAGGTTGATCCTGCACATGACTCTTGCCCCTCTCGTCCTGGTGGACGGTTCTTCCTACCTCTACCGCGCCTTCCACGCGCTGCCGCCGCTGACCACCTCCAAGGGTTTGCCAACCGGAGCGGTCAAGGGTGTGCTGAACATGCTCAAGAGCCTGCGCAAGCAATACCCCGACAGCCCGTTCGCCGTGGTGTTCGACGCCAAGGGCGGGACCTTCCGTGACGAGATGTTCGCCGATTACAAGGCCAACCGCCCGAGCATGCCCGACGACATGCGCGTGCAGATCGACTATCTGCACAACTGCGTGAAAGGCCTGGGCTACCCGCTGTTGTGCGTCGAAGGCGTGGAAGCCGACGATGTCATCGGTACGTTGGCACGCAGCAGTGCGGCGGCGAACCGCCCGGTGATCATTTCCACCGGCGACAAGGACATGGCGCAGCTGGTCGATGCGCACATTACGCTGGTCAACACCATGACCGGTAGCGTGATGGACGTGGCTGGCGTGAAGGAGAAATTTGGCGTCGGTCCCGAGCACATCATCGATTACCTGGCGCTGATGGGCGACAAGGTCGACAACATTCCGGGCGTGCCCGGTGTCGGCGAAAAGACCGCGACCGGTCTGCTGGTGGGCATCGGCGGCGGCCTGAAAGAACTCTACGAAAACCTCGACAAGGTGCCGACTCTGGCGATTCGCGGGGCGAAGTCGCTGCCGGCCAAGCTCGAAGAACACAAGGAAATGGCCTTCCTGTCCTACCAGCTGGCGACCATCAAGATTGATGTGCCGCTGGATATCGAACTAGACGCTCTGCACTGCGGCGAGCCGGACCGCGAGGCGCTGCTGGCGCTGTACACCGAGCTGGAGTTCAAGAGCTGGATCACCGATCTGCAGCGCGAAGCCAAGCAGGCCGGCAGCGAGATTGCCCCGGTCGAAGACGCGGCGCCGGCGCTGGAAGCGCAATATGAGCTGATTCTGGAGCAGGCCCAGTTCGACGCCTGGCTGAAGAAGCTCGAAGCGGCCAAGTTGTTCGCCTTCGTCGTGCAGAGCAATGGCATCGACGCCCAGCGCGCGCAGATCGTCGGCCTGTCGTTCGCGATCAAGACCCACGAAGCCTGCTACATCCCGCTGACCCACTCGTACATGGGCGTGCCGCAGCAACTGGACCGCGACGCCGTGCTCAAGGCGCTCAAGCCGCTGCTGGAAGATGCCGGCAAGACCAAGGTCGGCCAGCACGCCAAGTTCGCCATCAATCTACTGGCCAACTGCGCCATCGACGGCGATCAGAACCAGGGTATCCACGTACAGGGCGTGAAATTCGACACCATGCTCGAATCCTACGTGCTCGACTCGACCGCCACCCGCCACGACCGTGACAGCCTGGTGGCGAAGTACCTCGATCACACGCCGATGAATTTCCAGGACATCGCCGGCAAGGGCGCCAAGCAGCTGACCTTCGATCAGATCGCGCTGGAGCAGGCGTACACCTACTCCGCCGAGGAAGTCGACCTGACCCTGCGCCTGCACGAAATCCTGCAGGACAAACTGGCGAAGACGCCAAGTCTGGCGCCGGTGCTCAACGACATCGAAATGCCGCTGATGCCGGTGCTGGCGCGCATCGAACGTCAGGGCGCGCTGGTGGATGGCAAGTTGCTGGGCATCCAGAGTGTCGAGCTGGGCAACAAGATGACCGAGCTTGAGCGTGAGGCGTTCGAGATCGCGGGCGAGGAGTTCAACCTCGGCTCGCCCAAGCAACTGGGCGTGATTCTCTACGAAAAACTCGGCATGCCGATCATCAGCAAGACCGCCACCGGTCAGCCGTCCACAGCCGAAGCGGTGCTTGAGGAACTGGCCGAACAAGGTTTCCCGCTGCCCAAGGTGCTGATGCAGTACCGCTCGGTGACCAAGCTGAAAAGCACTTACACCGACCGCCTGCCGGAGCAGATCAACCCGCGCACCGGGCGTATCCACACCTCTTACCATCAGGCCGTGGCCGTCACCGGGCGCCTGTCGTCCAGCGACCCGAACCTGCAGAACATCCCGATCCGTACCGCCGAAGGCCGGCGGATTCGTCAGGCGTTCGTCGCGCCGAAAGGCTACAAGCTGCTGGCGGCGGACTACTCGCAGATCGAACTGCGGATCATGGCTCACCTGGCCAAAGACGAAGGCCTGCTGCACGCCTTCCGTAACGACCTGGACGTACACCGGGCGACCGCCGCGGAAGTGTTCGGCGTCGAGCTGACGGAGGTGACCAATGACATGCGCCGCAGCGCCAAGGCGATCAACTTCGGCCTGATCTACGGCATGAGCGCGTTCGGCCTGGCCAAACAGATCGGCGTCGACCGCAAGCAGTCGCAGGCTTATGTGGATCGCTACTTCGCCCGTTACCCCGGCGTGCTGGAGTACATGGAGCGCACCCGCACCCAGGCGGCCGAGCAAGGTTTCGTCGAAACCATTTTCGGCCGTCGCCTGTACCTGCCGGACATCAACGCCAAGAACCAGGCCCTGCGCAAAGGCGCCGAGCGCATGGCGATCAACGCGCCGATGCAAGGCACCGCAGCCGACATCATCAAACGCGCCATGGTCGCGGTGAACGGCTGGCTGGAATCTTCCGCTCTGGATGCCCGCGTTATCCTGCAGGTTCACGACGAACTGGTGCTGGAAGTGCGTGAGGATCTGGTCGAGCAGATCAGCCAGGAGATCCGCGTACACATGAGCGGCGCGGCAGATCTGGACGTGCCGCTGCTGGTGGAAGTGGGAGTGGGCGATAACTGGGATGAGGCGCACTGATCTCAGCGCTCCCACACAACCTGTGGGAGCCGGCTTGCTGGCGAAGAACGATGACGTGTTATCCCCTGATGCACCGCATCGCACGGTTCGCCAGCAAGCCGGCTCCTACCGGAATTCCGCACGGCCAACATTAAATTTCCGCCGATTTTGAACTTCCGCGGACAACACCCGTCAGAGTCTCCGAGTGGTTGACGTAGCCACTCATGCTCCTATGTTGTGTTAAGTGTTGGCAGATATCCGGATCTCGCCCCTGGCGGTCCGGACTTGGACCCCGAACTTCCCCTCCCCATATGAAGTCCGGGGTTTTTTTTGCCTGCGATTCAGGCCGCCGGCGCCTTGTCTTCCAGCTCCATCCAGTCGGCCAGCACGGTGTAGGCCTCTTCCAGGCCCATGCGCTTGGGCGCCGAGAACAACTGGATGGTCACGGCTTCGCCCCAACCCTTGCGGATTTCCGACTGCACCTTGAGCAGCGTGTTCTTGGCCGCGCCGAAGGTCAGCTTGTCGGCCTTGGTCAACAGGATGTGCATCGGCATGCCGCTGGCGATGGCCCAGTCGAGCATCAGCGTGTCGAAGTCGGTCATCGGGTGGCGGATGTCCATCATCAGGATCAGACCCTTCAGACTTTCACGGCTGCCCAGGTAAGCCTCCAGGTGGCGCTGCCAGTGCTGCTTGAGCGGGATCGGCACCTTGGCGTAGCCATAACCCGGCAAGTCGACCAGACGGCGATCGTCGTCCAGACTGAAGAAGTTCAACAGCTGGGTGCGGCCCGGGGTTTTCGAGGTACGCGCCAGGCTGGCGTGGGTCAGGGTGTTCAGGGCGCTGGATTTGCCGGCGTTGGAGCGACCGGCGAAGGCCACTTCGAAGCCTTCGTCGTCCGGGCACTGGTCGACTTTGGCGGCGCTGAGCATGAACTTGGCTTGTTGGCACAAACCGAGAATCGGGTTTTTCAGTTGCATGGGATATCCGCTGAGGGCGTTGACGCAAGGCTGCGGCAACGGGGGTGTCGTTTCCGTTTGATGGGCGCAAGTATATATTGCCGCGGATTTTGTGTGCGCTTTGTCCGTCCGCAGGATGAAGTTCACGCAAGTGCGAACTAACATTAGCCCTACAAAAAAACGTACAAAAACGTAGTTCGCTTCCTCTTGGGACCGCTTTACATGAAGAGATGGCTGCTGATCGCTGTTGTCTTCGCCCCGTTCATCAGTGTTCAGGCTACACAGAATCCGGAGGCTGTGTACAACCGGACATGCGTCGCCTGTCATGAAGGTCAGCTGCCCACCGCACCTCGTCGAGGTGACAGAACCGCGTGGGCGCCTAGACTTGCACAGGGGATGCAAACGCTGGAAGAGCATGTCACCCAAGGTTTCAGAGCGATGCCGCCGCGTGGATTGTGCAAGGAATGCAGTAGCGAGGATTACCGAGCCGTCATCCGCTGGATGAGTGAGTAAGCCCGCTATTAACTTTTCACTTTTAGCCGTGATTGGATGAGCCGATGAACAAAATACTGGTGGGCCTGCTGTTGACCTTGGGCATTTCCGGCGCGGCGCAGGCCGCCGATGCGGTGGTGGGAGACGCCGCAGCCGGACAGGCGAAGACTGCTGTCTGTGGGGCCTGCCACGGACCGGACGGCAACAGCATGGCGCCCAATTTTCCGAAACTGGCCGGGCAAGGCCAGCGTTATCTGCTCAAGCAACTGCACGAGATCAAGGACGGCAAGCGCGTCGTGCTGGAAATGACCGGCCTGCTCAACAACCTCAACGAACAGGATCTGGCCGATATCGCGGCGTATTTCTCCAGCCAGAAAGGTAGCGTCGGTGCAGCCGACCCGAATCTGGTGGCTCGCGGTGAGTCGCTGTTCCGGGGCGGCAAGCTCGATCAGGGCATGCCGGCCTGCACCGGTTGCCATTCGCCCAACGGTGCCGGCAACGCCGCCGCCGGCTTCCCGCATCTGGGTGGCCAGCATGCCGATTACGTGAAAAAGCAGCTCACCGCGTTCCGTGAAGGCGACCGCACCAACGACGGTGACACCATGGTCATGCGCACCATCGCATCGAAGCTCAGCAACAAGGATATCGACGCGCTGGCGGCCTACATACAGGGTCTGCATTAAGTATGGGTTAACGCTGAAAGGCTTGAACCAGAAGGTTTTGCGCGCAGAAATGTTTGTACATGTTTCTGTCTTCGGCGGGCGAAAAAGGGTAGCGAACGGCTGCCCTTTTTTGTGCGCGCAAGCGTTACACTTGCGAACTCACTTCACCCCGTTCGGTCCAACAGCGGCCATCGAGGTGACTTTTCATGCCCAGGAGTCAAGCATGCGTAATCTGATTATCAGCGCCGCTCTGGTGTTGACCAGCCTGTTCGGTCTGACCGCCCAAGCTGCCGAACCGATCGAAGCCGGCAAGCAATACGTCGAGCTGAGCAGCGCCGTTCCGGTGTCCGAACCCGGCAAGATCGAAGTCGTCGAAATGTTCTGGTATGGCTGCCCGCACTGCTATGCGTTCGAGCCGACCATCAACCCTTGGGTCGAAAAGCTGCCGGCTGACGTGCACTTCGTCCGTGTGCCTGCCATGTTCGGCGGCCCATGGGATGCCCACGGCCAACTGTTCATCACCCTCGACACCATGGGCGTCGAGAAGAAGGTCCACACTGCCGTGTTCGATGCCATCCAGAAAGGCGGCAAGCGTCTGACCGACAAGAATGACATGGCTGACTTTGTCGCCACTCAGGGCGTCGACAAGACCAAGTTCCTCGAAACCTTCGACTCGTTCGCTGTGAAGGGCAAGATCGCCCAGTACAAGGAACTGGCCAAGAAGTATGAGATCAATGGCGTTCCAACCATGATCGTCGGCGGCAAATACCGCTTCGACCTGGGCTCTGCCGGTGGTCCGGAGCAGACGCTGCAAGTGGCCGATCAACTGATCGCCAAGGAACGTGCGGCACTGGCTGCCAAGTAAGCGTCGACCATGGCGCGCTGGGGTACTGAACGCGTCGTTGCCCGGCACACGCCGAAGGTCAACGAGCGTCACCTTCAGAAAACAGGCCTGCCGGCCGATGGTCGGCTACGCCTGCTCAGCTTCAATATTCAGGTCGGTATCAGCACTGAGCGCTACCGACACTACCTGACCCGTGGCTGGCAGCACTTGCTGCCGCACACCGGGCGGGCCGGCAATCTGCAAAAGATCGGCAACCTGCTGGGCGACTACGATCTGGTCGCTTTGCAGGAAGTCGATGGCGGCAGCCTCAGGTCCGGCTTCGTCAATCAGGTCGAACATCTCGCCCAGCTCGGTTCCTTTCCGTACTGGCATCAGCAACTCAATCGCAACCTCGGTCGCTTCGCCCAGCACAGCAATGGCGTGCTCAGCCGTCTGCGCCCGTGGGACATCGAAGATCATCCGTTGCCGGGGCCGGCAGGTCGCGGCGCCATTCTGGTCCGTTTCGGTGAAGGTGAAGACGCATTGGTCGTGGTGGTCATGCACCTGGCGCTGGGCGCACGCACCCGCACCCGGCAGCTGGCCTATATCCGCGAGCTGATCGGCGGCTATCGGCATCAGGTGCTGATGGGCGACATGAACACCCACGCTTCCGACCTGCTGGAACATTCGCCGCTGCGCGACCTCGGCCTGTTGGCGCCGCAGATCGAAGCGACCTTCCCCAGCTGGCGCCCGCAGCGCTGTCTGGACCACATTCTGCTCAGTCCGAGCCTGACGCTGGAGAAAGTCCAGGTGCTGGCTCAGCCCATTTCCGATCATCTGCCGGTTGCGGTGGAGATTCGCTTGCCGGCCTCATTAATTGGCGACTCGCTGCCGATAACAAGCACATCTCCTCGCGGACCCTCGGAATGAGCGACGAAGCCCAACGCTGGAAAGAAAAATACCTCAAGAGCATCGAGCAGCAGGACAAACTCGAGAAGCGCTGGAATGCGCGTCTGGATTTGCTCCGTCGCGGTCTGGTGCGCAGCAGCCTGGCGGCCGAGGGGGCGGACAAGGCGGTCGATCAGTGCATGAAGGAAATGCGCGAAATCGTCCGCAAGGACGACATGGACGCCGGTCTGGCGGCCTTGATCCCGCGTCTGGAAAAGGCCGTGCTGGATTCCGAGCAGCGCCGCGAACAGCGTATCGAACAGATGGGCACGGCGCTCACGGCGCTGGTGACGCAGTTGCAGGCCTTGCCGCTGCCCCGGGAAGTCAGCAAGCCGCTCAAGCGTTTCGCCAAGAGCCTGGAAGACCGCGTGACCCAGGCCCGGGAAATGCCACTGCTGCTGAGCGAATTGAGCGGCCTGCAGAGTCAGGCATTGTCGCAGTTGGACACCCCGGAAGCCGCCGCTCGTCCTGGCTTCCTGCAACGCCTGTTCGGCCATCGCGACGAGGCTGACGGCGCCGAGTTACAGGCTGCTCCAGCGGCACAGCCAACCGTTGTGGAAAGCCCCAAGCCAGCGGTCGAGGCGGCTCCGGCTGTGGAGCGGCCAGCTGTCGTGACCCCTGCCGAGGCGCCGGTTGTTGAAAAGCCGGCGCCTCAACAGGTGCCTACACCGGAGCCCGCTGCGGCACAGGAAAAGCCATCCGTCGAACCGGCCAGGGCGCCTGCTCCCGTCGAGTTGCCGACAGCGCAGGAGGTCGAGGTACAACCTGCCGCGATCGTCGAGGCCGAGGCAACAGCGACCCAGGAAGCATCGACCGAGCCGGCACAAAAAGATGCAGTCACGCCGCAATCCGAGCCCGATGTCGTAGAGATTGAAGCCGAAACGCTCGTCGAGCCGCACGCCGACACCGCCATCGACCCTGATCAGCTTACCCCTGAGCCTGAACTGCACGCGTTCGAAGAGATTGCCGCCGAGCCTCACAGCGCTGAAGCCGAAACTGCCGAAGATGACGCCAGTGCCGATGAGGCTGTCGAAGGTGAAGCAGACGTCGAAGCAGAAAGTATCGAAGAAGACGGCCCCTACGCCCTGCCGTCCTCTCCGGAGCCCAGCTACAGCTCTGTCGCCGCGCATATCGAAGAAACCCTGCTCGGTCTGCTCGACGACCTGACCCTGCCCGAACACCATCGTCCGCAAGCCGAAGCCATGCGCGCGCGGTTGCGACATGGCCTGAACTGGTACGAACTGCTGCCGATCCTCGACGATCTGGCGGTGCTGATGCTGGCCATCACCGACAGCGGTCAGCATGAGTTCGAGCGTTACCTGCAACAACTGAACGAACGACTGGCCGCTTTCCAGAGCAACCTGCAGGCCGCCAGCGACGACCACGCCGATCAGCAATCCATGTCCCGGCAACTGGACGACCAACTTCGCGAACATGTCGACGGCTTGCAGACCAGCGTGCAGGAAGCCGCTGACCTGAACAGCCTGAAAAACATTCTGGAAAGCCGCATGGAGGGTTTGCTTGGCACCCTGGACGCGCACCAGAAACAGCGTGACCAGCGCGAGCAGGAAGTCGCGTCGAGGTTGCAGGCGCTGGCGGGGCGGGTTGCGACCATGGAACAGGAGGCTCTGGGTTTCCGTGCCCACCTGGAGGAGCAGCGGCAGAAAGCCTTGATCGATCCCCTCACCGGCCTGCCCAACCGTGCGGCGTGGAACGAGCGGCTGGATCAGGAAATCGAGCACCTGCAAAAGACCCACGCCAGCCTGTTGCTGGGTATTCTCGATCTCGACCACTTCAAGCGCATCAACGACGGCTACGGCCATCTGGCCGGCGACAAGGTGCTGAAGATCATTGCCGCGCAACTGAAGAAGCGTCTGCGGCCGTCGGATTTCATGGCCCGTTTTGGCGGCGAAGAGTTCGTGTTCCTGCTCCCGCACACCCAGATGGCGGAAGGTCTGGCGCTGCTGGAGCGGCTGCGGGTGGCCATCGAGCAGTGCCCGTTCCACTTCAAGGGCGAGCCGGTGACCATCACCGTGTCCATGGGCATCACCACGTTCCGTGTCGGCGAGCGCAGCGATCTGGTGCTCAAGCGTGCGGATCAGGCGCTGTATCGGGCCAAGGATCTGGGGCGTAATCGTATCGAACAAGGCTGAGTCGGCGGTGTTACGTTACACTGTTGCATTACTTGCCTCTGTGTTCTGCTGCCATGAAGTCTTTTTTCGCACTCTGTTCGGTCCTGCTGCTGGCTGCCTGCTCCAGCGGACCGACCTACGACACCAGCCACCCTTCCGCCAACCAGGACAGCCGCGTGCAGTTCGTGGTGGTGCATTACACCAACGCGTCGCTGGAGCGTTCGCTGGCGCTGCTGACCCACGGTGAAGTCAGCGCCCACTATCTGATCGGCGACGGCCCGGCGACCATCTACAAACTGGTCGATGAAAACCGTCGCGCCTGGCATGCCGGCGAAAGCGAATGGGACGGCCGCACCTGGCTCAACTCCAGCAGCATCGGCATCGAGATCGTCAACCCGGGCTACCGCGACACCCCGACCGGGCGCCTCTGGTATCCCTTCAGCGAAGCGCAGGTGCAATCGCTGATCGTGCTGCTCAAGGACATCGTCAAACGCAACAACATCGAGCCGCGTCATGTCATCGGCCACAGCGACATCGCGCCGCTGCGCAAACTCGATCCGGGTCCGCTGTTCCCATGGAAGCGCCTGGCCCAGGAAGGTCTGGGCATCTGGCCCGACGAGCAACAGGTGGCGCAGCGTCAGGCGCAGATGATGGGCGTGGTGCCGAGCATCATCTGGTTCCAGCAACAACTGGCCCTTTTGGGTTACCCCACTCCGCAAACGGGTGAACTGGATATCGCCACGCGCCATGTGATCGCGGCGTTCCAGATGCACTACCGCCCGCAGAAATTCGACGGCGAACCCGACCTGCAAAGTGCGGCTATCCTTCAGGTACTCAACCTCAGGCACTAAAGTACCCGTCACATCGGTTTTTATCGGGCTATTTGCGCGCTTGTTGCTATACCTCACTGGTATTCATCCGGATATCAACCGATGTTCACGGCGACACCGCAGTTGCGCTCTTTCCTTTATCGCCCTTCGCTCCTGGCTTTGCTGGCCGCGTTGTTGAGTGCGGTCGTCCTGTTGGCGTGCAGTTTCGGACTGGCCATCCACCAGGCCCGACAGGAAGAGAGCGCGCAGATGAATGCTCAGGGCGAGCGCTTTCTGGTGCGTCTGGAACAGCTGTTCGGCCAGTTGCGCGCCGGTCTTGACCAGCTTGAAGCGCAGCCCCTGCGCGGTTGCAGCCCGCAGATGATCGAGCAACTGCGCCAGACCAACTCGCGATACCGCTTCATTTATGAAGCCGCCTATGTAGACGACTCACAGTTCTGTTCCAGCTGGACCCGCCAGAGCATGATCGGCAAGCCGCGGGCGCCGGACATTCGTGGGCCGACCTACGATTACTGGCTCAACACCTCGACCCAGCCCGACGACAACCTGGCCTCGCTGATGCTGGGCCGTGGCGAGTTTCGGGTGTCGACCTCGCGAGGGCACCTCACTGACGTGGTCGACCTGCCGCCCGGCGGCAGCCTGGTGGTGGTGCTGGATCAGGGCACCAAGGCGATTCCGGTGCTCGGCCCGACCCAGATGTGGCCGCCGACCCCAGACTGGACCCAGACTTCGGTGCAGTCGCTGATCACCACGCAGGACAAGCTGATCTATCGGATGCCGACGCAAAGCCCTGAATACCAGTTGGTGCTGATCACCCCGCGCAGCGGTTTGCAGGAAAAGATCACCGGCGCCTGGTGGCTGCTGGTGCCGGCCAGTGTGCTGGTGTCGTTGTGCATCGGCGTTCTGGTCCTGCAACTGGTCCGGCAGCGCCAGTCGCTGGGTGGCGAGCTGCACGGGGCGTTGCGCCGTGGCGAGCTGAAAGTGCTGTATCAACCGATCTTTGATCTCAACACCCGTTTGTGTGTCGGCGCTGAGGCGCTGGTGCGCTGGCGACGACCCGACGGCACGCTGACCAGCCCCGACCTGTTCATTCCGCTCGCTGAAAACACCGGTCAAATCCGCCAAATCACCGATTTCGTGCTGCAGCAATTGCTGGAGCAGTTGGGCCATGTGCTGCGCGCCAACCCGCATCTCTACGTGTCGGTCAACCTGGCCGCTTGCGACGTGATGGCGCCGCGTATTGGCCGGGTCACCGCCAAGCTGTTGGCCCAGCATCGGGTTGCGCCACGGCAGATTGCGTTTGAAGTCACCGAGCGCGGGCTGGTCGATGTGGTGGTGGCGCGCAACCACTTGCAGGCGCTGCGGGATCGCGGCCATCAGGTGCTGATTGATGACTTCGGCACCGGTTATTGCAGCCTCGCTTATCTACAGACCCTGCCGGTGGACTGCCTTAAGATCGACAAGGCCTTCATCGACGCCCTGGGCCATGACGCCGCCAGCAGCGGTGTTGCGCCGCACATCATTCGCATGGCCCACGCGCTGGAGCTGCGGGTGATCGCCGAGGGCATCGAGTTCGAGTCCCAGGCCTTGCTGCTCAAGAGTGAAGGCGTCATCTACGGCCAGGGCTGGCTGTTCGCCCGGCCTTTGAGCGCGGCCAAATTCACCGAGCTGATCACCGGCGGCAGACGCAGCGGCGGACGGCGGGCGGATGATGTGGCGTGAACCGTTTTGCCGGTGACGTCGGATTGATTACCGCTGCCGCCGGCCTGTCGGTCGCTTGACCTGTGGGAGGGAGCCCTGCTCGCGAAAGCGTCATTTCAGTCGATGC
Organism: Pseudomonas sp. NPDC090208; assembly: GCF_044746785.1. NCBI lineage: Bacteria > Pseudomonadati > Pseudomonadota > Gammaproteobacteria > Pseudomonadales > Pseudomonadaceae > Pseudomonas > Pseudomonas sp. NPDC090208. The sequence continues at coordinate 33,721 of NZ_JBIVCU010000019.1, read as the reverse complement.
TGTATTGGCAGACAAAACGCATTCGCGAGCAGGGCTCCCTCCCACAGGTTTTTGCACAGGGCGTGAGATTCATAGGGTGTTACAACGGCAACGCCATATAGAACTGCGTGCCCTGCCCCGGCCTTGAATAAACCCCCATGCGGCCGCCGTGCAGCTGGACGATTTCCTTGCACAGCGCCAGACCCAGCCCGGCGCCGCCTTTCTTGCGGCCGACCTGCACGAACGGTTCGAAGATCCGCGCCTGCTGGCCGTAGGCGATACCCTCGCCGTTGTCTTCGACACTGATGATCAGCCGTTCGCCATGACGCCGCGCCTGCAAACGGATCAGCCCGGATTGCGGGGTGTGGCGCAGGGCGTTGTCCAGCAGGTTGTCCAGCACCCGATCCAGTTGCGCCTTGTCCGCCTGCAGGCGCGGCAGCGGTTCCTGCATGTCGAGCTGGACCATCACGTCGTGCTCCAGCGCTGCATCGGCAAAGCGGTCCCGGGCGGTGTTGAGCAATTCGCTGACATCGCACGGGGCCAGCGTGAGTTTTTGCAGGCCGTTCTGGTACCGGGAAAAATTCAGCAGGTCGTTGATCAACTGCATCAAGCGCTGCATCTCTTCGTTGACCGTGTCGAGCAGGTCCATTTCCCGTGAATCCGCCGGAAAGTCCACGCGCTCACGCAGCAGGCCGAACGCCATGTGCATGCCGGTGACCGGCGTGCGCAGTTCGTGGGAGGCACGTAGCACGAACTCGCTGCGCACCCGCTCGAACGCCCGCTGCTCGGTCACATCGTGCAGCACCATCACCGCGCCGAGGATATGGCCCTTGGTGTGGCTGACCGGGGTCAGGCTGTAGGTCAGCAGACGGGTTTCGCCGTCGATGTCGATGGACAGGTCTTCCGGCGCCCGTTCCAGGGTGCCGCCGCGCAGCACCAGGTGCAGCTGGTCATCCAGCTCCAGGCGTTGCAACGCTTCGCCGAGCCCTTGGCCGAGACGGTCCTCGTCCCAACCCAGTTGGCGCTGCGCCACCGGGTTCAAGTGTTCCAGCCGACCCTGGCGGTCGATCATCAGCAAACCGTCGTCGATGCTGTCCAGCACCGCTTGCAGGCGCTGCTGCCCGGCCAGCAGTTCATCGACATTGGTCACCTGATGCTGGCGCAGCGCTTCGGCCATGATGCCGAAGCGGCGGGTCAGCTGGTTCACTTCCGTCGCCGAGGAAATCGGCAGGGTCACGTCGAAGTTGCCCTGGCCGATATTGTCGGCGGCCTTCGCCAGCGCCTCGATAGGCCCGCCGAATCGTCGGGCGATGCCATGGGCGGTGATGAAGCCGATGACCAGCACCGCCAGCCCGACCAACCCCAGCAGCGCGGCGATCCACAACGCGCGAGTGCGCGAGGCGCTTTCGGCTTCACTGATGTTTTCCAGTGCCTGACGATGGGCATTGAGCAGGCCGTTGCGTACGGCATTGAAGGATTCGGCGACGGCCTTGTCGTCGCTGATGGCGTTGTCAGTGTTGCCGGCCTGGCTCAGCGCCTGAAGGAACTGCTGGTAATTCAGCCGCGTCTGCTCGAAGCCGCTCTGGCTGTGGTTCTGCAGATCGTGGTCGATGCCTTGGGCGAGCAGTTCCTGGAACTCGGTCTGATCGTCCTGTAACGCCGCCTGATCCGGCTGGTCCTTGAGCAGCATCACCAGCTGATCGCCGAGGTTCTGCCGCAGCTTGAGGCCGATATCCAGGGTGACGAAGTTGTGATGAATCAGCGACTCCTGGGAGCGCGCCATTTGCATGACGCTGACCAGCCCCAGCAACAGCCCCAGCAAGGCGACGGTGATCAGCGCCGAAATGCTGAGGAACAGGCGGGTACGCAGTTTCATCGCCAGCTTCATGGGCGGCTCACAGGTTGTATTGCTTGCGCTTGCGATACAGCGTCGAGGCGTCGATGCCCAGCGTGCGAGCCGCCTGATCGAGGGTGTCGCTGGTCGCCAGTACGGCGCCGATGTGAGCTTTCTCCAGTTCGTCCAGGCTCAGTGCCGCACCGACGCGCGGGGCGTTGTTGGTCGGCTGCTCGGCCATGCCCAGGTGGCTGATTTCGACCTTTTCCTGGGCGCAAATGATGCTCGCCCGTTCGATCACGTTGCGCAGTTCGCGGATGTTGCCAGGCCAGCGATAGTTGAGCAGCGCGTTGCGGGCTTCGTCGCTGAAGCCTCGGGCAGGTCGCCCGTATTCCTTGACGAAGCGCGCCAGAAAGCGGTCGGCGAGGGTCATGATGTCCTCGCTGCGTTCGCGCAGGGCCGGCAGGTGCAGGGTGATGACGTTGAGGCGGTACAGCAGATCCTCGCGGAAACGCCCTTCGCGGACCATGTCCTCAAGGTTGAGGTTGGTGGCGGCGAGGATGCGCACGTCGGCACGGCGAGTCACCGGGTCGCCGACCCGCTCGTATTCCTTGTCCTGAATAAAGCGCAGCAGCTTGGGTTGCAGGGTCAGCGGGAAGTCGCCGATCTCGTCGAGGAACAGCGTGCCGCCGTCGGCCTGATTGACCCGGCCCAGCGTGCTTTCGCTGGCACCGGTGAAGGCGCCACGGCTGTGGCCGAACAGCTCGCTCTCCATCAGCTCGGCGGTCAGCGACGGGCAGTTGATGGTCACGCAGGCTTTCTTCGCCCGCTTGCTCCAGCCGTGAATGGCGCGCGCCAGTTCACCCTTACCGGTGCCGGACTCGCCAAGAATGAGGATGTTGGCGTCGGTGTTGGCGACCTGCCGTGCGGTTTCCAGAATCGCCATCATGGCCGGGCTGTGGGAATCCAGACCGTCCTTGGGTTTGCGTACTTCACCTTCCAGCGCTTCCAGGCGCGCCGACAGTTGTCGCACTTCCAGTTGCTTGGCGGTGGCCAGACGCAGCTGGTCAGGACTGCACGGCTTGACCAGGTAATCGGCGGCACCGGCCTGAATCGCGTCCACGGCGGTGTCCACGGCCGAGTGGGCGGTGACGATCACCACGCGCATCCACGGCGCCTGAATACGCATCTGCGCCAGTACGTCCAGACCGTTGTCCTCGCCAAGGCGCAGGTCCAGGAAACAGACATCGAACACCTGACGCTGCAACAGGGCTTCGGCCTGCGCTGCGCTGCTGGCGGTGGCGACGTTGTAGCCCTCATCTTCCAGGCAATAACGGAAGGTGCGAAGGATGGCGGATTCATCATCCACTAGCAGAATACGGCCCTGATTCTCAGTGGCTGTTTCCATTTTTCCTACGCTCCTAAATGAATGGTCTTGGGTTAGTCCCGGAAAAATCGGGCAAGTTGCATGGTTCATTCTGATTGATTCGGCGAGCTGCATGGTAGCTGTCTGCGGAAAAAACCAATAAACGCAGGCGCCGTGGCTTTCAGCGGCGCGCGGTGTCTGCGGCGCTGTCTGTCTGGCGCTGTCTGTCTGGCGCTGTGTGCGGGCGGTGGCGAACGTCCGGGCAAATGCAAAGTCTGTCCTGTTGTACCCATTGCAAATGACAGGAGCTTTCCATGCACCCGTTGAAGAACATCGCGCTGGCCGTGGCTGCAGGTCTCGTGCTGGGCGTCATGCCTCCGGCCCAGGCCGCGTCGGGCGACTTGCAGACGCAGTTGGTCGAGGCGCGGCAGGAAGGTTCGATCTGGACGGCCTTTGCCCTGAACCGTCATCTGAGCCCGTTCAAGATCAGCGTCGACGTCGAACAGGGCACGGCGATACTCAAGGGCAAGGTGGAAAATCAGGTCGACAAGGAGCTGGCCGCGCAGATCGCCGGTGACACCGAGGGCATCAACAAGGTCGACAACCAGTTGGAGATCGACCCGCAGGTGGCCGTCGAGCCCGGCAGCAAAACCAACATGGCCCAGCGTTTCGACGATGCGACGCTGACCGCGACGATCAAATCCAAACTGCTGTGGAACAGCGTCACTGAGGGCTTGAACATTGAAGTCAGCGCCGTGCAGGGCGTGGTGACGCTCAAGGGCCAGGCCAAGGATGCCGACGCCAAGCAACTGGCCGGTACGCTGGCAAGCAACACCGACGGTGTGACCGAGGTGAACAACCTGATCAGCGTCAGCGCCCGTGATACCCAGGCCATCAAGGAACAGAACCAGGCCAGCGCCGACAGCGTGCGCGAAGAACTCAGCGATGCGTGGGTCACCAGCAAGGTCAAATCCAGCCTGATCTACAGCCGCACCCTCGATGGCCTGAATATAAAGGTGCAGACCAAGACCGGCGTGGTCAGCCTGGAGGGCGTGGTCGCCAACTACGCCGAGAAGGAACTGGCCGTGGAAATCGCCCGAAACATTCGTGGAGTCAAGGGTGTGGATGCCGATGCGTTGCGGGTGATGGCGCGCAGTGCGGGGTGATGTTGAGACATCGCCTCATTTGTAGGAGCCGGCTTGCTGGCGAACCCGGTGGCTCAGCCCCATCGTGGGTGACTGACCTGACGCATTCGCCAGCAAGCCGGCTCCCACAGCGTTTGGCCAGAATCGGAAATAACGCCCGCTTCGATCGTGCAATCCGCACGATACCCCATGTTCAATCGTGCAGCTTGCGTGTAAGAAGCTTCTTTCACTGTTTTATAAGTCATTGTTTTTAAACGATTTTATCAGCATCAAAAAGCTGGCACAGCTGCTGCAATGTTCCTGTCAACAAAGGCGCGAATCGCCGCCAACAAGATTGACAGCCACTCCGGTGGACAGGAGCCGACCCGAATGAACGTTCAACCTCTCGCCAGACTGCGTATCTCCCCTCTGCATGTGCAGCAAGGCCTGTTCGCCAGCCTGGCGTTGTTGGTCACGTTAATTGTGGTTCAGCAGTTCAATCACTGGCATCAGGCTCAAGAGGTTGCACCGGTTCAGCACGCCTGGAGCCACAGCGCGCCATTGGCCCGGGCGGCGGCCCTGTCGAACGTGAACACTGCGCTGAGCCTGCAATCGGTTGAAGACGCTGCGGCTGCCATTGACGAGGCACCGCGCCAGCAGAGTTGGGTTTTCTGAGCCATCTCACCTGAAAGACCGGCACTGAAAACGCAATCTGTCGCCAGGGTCGAACCCGACACCCGGCGATAGCTAGAAATTAAAAACAGTAAGGAGAATCACCATGTTGAGCTGGGCTATCACATTTCTGATCATCGCCATCGTCGCAGCCGTCCTGGGCTTCGGTGGTATCGCAGGCACCGCCACGGGTATCGCCAAGATTCTCTTTATTGTGTTCCTGGTGATGTTCGTCGTGTCGTTCTTCTTCGGTCGTCGCCCTCGGAGTTGACCATGGGCCGTGTGCATTTCCACACACTGACACTGGCGCTGCCGAGCAGCGCCAGTGCAGTCGCCCTGACAGGCAATGACGGCCAGGCCCGGTTCAACGCACGGCTGGCCTCCGATTGAAGCAGCAACTGAAGAAAGATCCGAACTGGTACTGAATCGAATGACGGAAGACCGATTCTTGCAGGGGTCTTCCCGACATCCGCGCAGCCCGAGGACGGTGTGCGCGTGACCAAGGGGCCGGGGCGTTCTGACCAATGGAGTGGTCGCAGCGTCCCAGGGGCACAGGGAGTGCCTCCATTCGTGGGCCGGGTCAGGCAAGCCGCAACGCAAGTCCATCGTCTCGACCGCCCAAGGCGCATTCAGACAATGGGCTTGCGACGCGCAAACCTCGCGTTTCCCTCCTTTATATAGGCTGACGAGATGGCGTTTTTGTCACCTATGGCAATTCCAGCAAACCGTACATCGATATTTTTCCGCAGAAAAAGGTCTTCTCGCCACCGTGTGACCGATTTGTCACTTGCGTAGCTGAAAACGACCTCTGTCGAGCTGCAAGCGACGTTTTAGCCACCTCTCAAGGTAAAAATGCCCTCTGGAAATGCCTCGTTTTGGGGCGTTTTTGTCCGACACTTTGGCTTTCATCATGCCGATTCGGCATGAGGTAGGCAGTTATGGCATTAGACGCTGGCCTCTTGCATCGGAATAGTTGCGCCTTTTTTCCGTCTGCCGAGAGCTCGGACGCTCGTTAGCGGTGACCTTCTGGACAGTTCCAAGGGCATCCACGTGTCGAGTCTGCTTCACAAGAGCAACCTCGAGAGCGTCGATGGGAAGTGTCCATGCCAACTACAACAAAGGTAATGACATGAAGAAGGCAAAACTGAGCCTCGCCTGGCAGATCGTGATCGGTCTGATTCTGGGTATCTCCCTCGGGGCCCTGCTCAACCACTTCAGCGCCGAGAAGGCCTGGTGGATCAGCAACATCCTGCAACCCGCGGGCGACATCTTCATCCGTCTGATCAAGATGATCGTGATCCCGATCGTCATTTCGTCGCTGGTGGTCGGTATTGCCGGCGTCGGTGATGCGAAGAAACTGGGTCGCATCGGTCTGAAGACCATCATCTATTTCGAAATCGTCACCACTATCGCCATCGTGGTCGGCCTGCTGCTGGCCAACGTTTTCCACCCGGGCACCGGCATCGACATGAGCACGCTGGGCACCGTGGACATCTCCTCCTACGAGAAGACCACCTCCGAGGTGCAACATGACCACGCGCTGATCGCCACCATTCTCAACCTGATTCCGTCGAACATCTTCGCCGCCATCAGCCGTGGTGAAATGCTGCCGATCATCTTCTTCTCGGTGTTCTTCGGTCTGGGTCTGTCCAGCCTCAATGCCGAAGTGCGTGAGCCGCTGGTGAAGGTGTTCCAGGGCGTTTCGGAAACCATGTTCAAGGTCACTCACATGATCATGAACTACGCCCCGATCGGCGTGTTTGCCCTGATCGCCGTGACCGTCGCCAACTTCGGTTTCGCCTCGCTGCTGCCGCTGGCCAAGCTGGTAATCCTGGTTTACGTCGCCATCGCCTTCTTCGCCTTCGTGGTGCTGGGCCTTGTTGCCCGCCTGTTCGGCTTCTCGGTGATCAAGCTGATGCGCATCTTCAAGGATGAGCTGGTGCTGGCCTACTCCACCGCGAGTTCGGAAACCGTGCTGCCGCGCGTGATCGAGAAGATGGAAGCCTACGGCGCGCCGAAAGCCATCAGCAGCTTCGTGGTGCCGACCGGCTACTCGTTCAACCTCGACGGTTCGACCCTGTACCAGAGCATCGCTGCACTGTTCATCGCTCAGCTGTACGGCATCGACCTGTCGGTTGGTCAGCAGGTCATGCTGGTGCTGACCCTGATGGTCACCTCCAAGGGTATCGCCGGTGTGCCGGGCGTTTCCTTCGTGGTGCTGCTGGCAACCCTGGGCAGCGTCGGTATTCCGCTGGAAGGCCTGGCTTTCATCGCCGGTGTCGACCGCATCATGGACATGGCGCGTACCGCACTGAACGTAATCGGCAACGCCCTGGCGGTACTGGTCATCGCCCGTTGGGAAGGCATGTACGACGATGCCAAGGGTGAGCGCTACTGGAACTCGCTGCCTCGCGGCCGCAACAAGGAATCTCTGCCATCGGGTCAATCCACCGTCGAGTGATGCCCTGATGCGTTGAACACAAACCCCGGCCTTGTCCGGGGTTTGTTGTTTTTGGCGACGCGATCCTTGTAGGAGCTGGCTTGTCCTGCGACCGGCGGGCAACCCGTCGTAAACGCTGAGCACGCGATTTGACTGACACACCGCATTTGCTGAATTTACTGCCGCTTCGCGCCAGGTCGCAGGACAAGCCAGCTCCTACAGAGGGCGGGAGCATACAAAGGCTTGTTGTTTCGCCCCCCGCCGCTATCATCCCCGCATCGCGCAAGGGGATTTACTGATGCTCAACGGCCTGTGGCTTGGCTTCTTTCTGGTGGCAGCGGTTTCCGCGCTGGCGCAATGGCTGGTGGGTGGCAACGCGGGGATCTTCGCCGCGATGGTGGAAAGCATCTTCGCCATGGCCAAGCTGTCGGTGGAGGTGATGGTCCTGCTGTTCGGCACCCTGACCCTGTGGCTGGGCTTTCTCAACATCGCCGAAAAGGCCGGCATCGTCGACTGGCTGGCCAAGGTCCTCGCCCCGCTGTTCCACCGTCTGATGCCCGAAGTGCCGCGCGGCCATCCGGCGCTGGGCCTGATCACCCTCAACTTCGCGGCCAACGCTCTGGGCCTGGACAACGCTGCCACGCCCATCGGCCTCAAGGCCATGCGCTCGCTGCAGGAACTCAACCCCAGCCAGACCGTCGCCAGCAACGCGCAGATCCTGTTCCTGGTGCTCAACGCATCGTCGCTGACCCTGCTGCCGGTGACCATCTTCATGTACCGCGCCCAGCAAGGTGCGGTCGACCCGACCATGGTGTTCCTGCCGATCCTGCTGGCGACCAGCGCCTCGACCCTGGTCGGCCTGCTATCGGTGGCGTTCATGCAGCGCCTGCGCCTGTGGGACCCGGTGGTGCTGGCTTATCTGATTCCCGGCGCGCTGCTGCTAGGCGGCTTCATGGCGATTCTCGCCGGCCTGTCTGCGACCGCACTGGCCAACCTGTCGTCGATCCTCGGCAACCTCACGCTGTTCGGCCTGATCATTCTGTTTCTGGTGATCGGCGCGCTGCGCAAGGTCAAGGTGTACGAAACCTTCGTCGAAGGCGCCAAAGAAGGCTTCGACGTGGCGAAGAACCTGCTGCCGTATCTGGTGGCGATGCTGTGTGCAGTGGGCGTGTTGCGGGCCTCGGGCGCGCTGGAGCTGATCCTCGAAGGCATTCGTCACGTGGTGCACTGGATCGGCCTGGACACCCGCTTCGTCGACGCCCTGCCGACCGCGCTGGTCAAGCCGTTCTCCGGCAGCGCCGCGCGGGCCATGCTGATCGAAACCATGAAGACTCAAGGCGTGGACAGCTTCCCGGCGCTGGTCGCGGCGACGATCCAGGGCAGCACCGAAACCACCTTCTATGTGCTGGCGGTGTACTTCGGTGCGGTCGGCATCCAGCGCGCACGCCACGCCGTGGGTTGCGCGCTGCTGGCGGAACTGGCCGGCGTGGTCGCGGCCATCGCGGTCTGCTACTGGTTCTTCGGCTCGGCACTGTAACGCCGCTGACCCTGCTCCACGGTCCATTGCAGCACCTGGGCGGCCAGCGTATCGCTGGCTTGTCCAAAGCCTGCCACCACCGCAGCGACCTGTTTGTCGGCAACCGGCTGATGCACTTCAAAGCGCCGGCTGGCGACGATGCGCTGACGATCGTCGGCCAGTCGCGCATCCAGGCGAATCACCACTTCGATGGCCTGCCCGCGGTATTCACTCTGAAACGCCTGTAACTCGCCACCCAGCTCAAAGTCAGCCTGCAGATTGCTGTCGTCGGTGCTGATCGACTGCACCCGGCCATCCCGGTAGAACGCGTCGGTCAGGCGGTTGCGCAGCAGCGTCGGTGCCGGGTCGCTCCAGCGTGCGCCCTTGTAGCTGCTGATCACGTCGCCTTGAGGAATGACTGCGATGCGCGGGCTGTCCAGCGTCTCGCTGGATTTCGGCCGCACCACCCGCAACGACCACGGCGCCGCTGTCGCCGCGCTGTGGCTGGTGGTGGCACTGGGCAGGCGGTAGACGTCCGACGGTTCCGGTTTGGGCAGGATCGAGCAGGCGCCGAGTGCCAATAGCGCGCTGGTCAGCAGCAAACGGGTGAAGGGGTGACCGGCAAGCCTCATGGCTCGAACTCCTTGTTCTTGTCGCTACCGAGCAGGTAGCCGCTGGGGTTGGCATTCAGGCTGCGCGAGATGGTCTTGAGCGAGGCCAGGGTTTCACGCAGTTCGCGGATCGCCGGGCCCAGTTCGCCCAAGCCCTGGATGCCGCCATTGACCGAGTCCTGGTTGTCTTTGATCAAGCGATTGATGGTGTCGGTGCTCTGCTGCAGCGAGATCATGGCCGCCTGGCCGGTGGCGATCGCCTGTTTGCCGTCGACCGTGAACAGGGTATTGGCGTTGCGCATCGCCGTGGTGGTCTGATCCAGCGTGGTACTGGCCTGCTTGCTCAGCGCCAGCAGCTGCTTGAGGGTCTGGCGGATGTCATCGCGCTGGTCGGCGATCACCGTCGTGGTCTTTTCCAGGTTCTCCATGGTCTTGCTCAGGGCCTGAACGTTTTTCGACGACAAGAGCTCGTTGGCGTTGTGCAGAAACACGTTGATCCCGGTGATCAGGTCGTTGCTGTCGTTGAGCAGGCGCGAGATCGGCGACGGCGAGGCGATGATCACCGGCAGGTTGCCGTCCTCGCCTTTCAGTTCTTCGCTTTGTGGCGTGCCGCCGCTGAGCTGGATGATCGATGTGCCGGTGATGCCGTTGAGCGCCAGCTTGGCAAAGGTGTCGCGCTTGATCGGGGTCTCGCCAGTCACGCGGATCTGCGCCAGCACGCGGCGCGGGTCCTGCGGGTCGAGGCGCAACTGCACCACGTCACCGACCTTGATCCCGCTGTACTGCACCGGGCTGCCACGGGACAGGCCGGTCACGGCTTCGTTGAACACCACCTGATAATCCTTGAACGCGGTATCGACGCTGGATTTGGCCAGCCACAGGCCGAACAGCAGCGCGGCGGCGACCACGATCACCGTGAACAGGCCGATCAGGATGTGATGGGCGCGGGTTTCCATCATGAGACCTCGTGTGGTTGCGTGGCGGCGGCATAGGCCGAGCGGCCACGCGGGCCGTGAAAGTATTCGTGAACCCAGGCGTCGTGGGTGGCCGCCACTTTTTCGATAGTGTCGGCCACCAGCACACGCTTCTGCGCCAGCACCGCGACCCGGTCGGTGATGGTGTACAGCGTGTCGAGGTCGTGGGTGACCAGAAACACGCTCAGGCCCAGCGCATCGCGCAGGGTCAGGATCAGTTGATCGAAGGCGCCGGCGCCAATCGGGTCGAGACCGGCGGTGGGTTCGTCGAGAAACAGAATGTCCGGGTCCAGCGCCAGAGCGCGGGCCAGTGCGGCACGCTTGATCATGCCGCCGGACAGCGAGGCCGGGTATTTGTGCGCGGCCGACAGCGGCAGACCGGCCAGGGCCATCTTGATCCCCGCCAGATGCTCGGCCTCTTCGCGGCTCAGGCCGGCGTGCTCGATCAGCGGCAAGGAAACGTTTTCGCAGATGGTCAGCGAGGAAAACAGCGCGCCTTTCTGAAACAGCACGCCGAAGCGCCGTTCGACCAGCGAACGCTGTTTGTCCGGCAGACTCAGCAGGTTCTGGCCCAGCACCTCGATATGCCCGGCGGCCGGGCGTTGCAGGCCGACGATACTGCGCAGCAACACCGATTTACCGGTACCCGAGCCGCCGACCACGGCGAGGATTTCGCCGCGATTCAGATCCAGGTCCAGATGCTCGTGGACCACCTGCGGCCCGAAACGGTTACTCAGCCCACGGACCTGAATCACGGTTTCTTTGGGTTGCACACAACGGCGTGTCACCAACCGATCTCCATGAAGAACATCGCGGCCAGTGCATCCAGCACGATGACCACGAAAATCGACTGGACCACGCTCGATGTCGTATGAGCGCCCACGGATTCGGCACTGCCCTCGACCTTGAAGCCTTCAAGGCAGCCGATCGAGGCAATGAAAAAGGCAAAGATCGGCGCTTTGACGATCCCCACCAGAAAATGCTGCACGCCGATGTCGGCCTGCATCAGCGACAGAAACATCGCCGGCGAAATGCCCAGCGAGAGCGCGCAGACCACCCCGCCGCCGGCAATCCCGCAAATCATCGCCAGAAAGGTCAGGATCGGCAGCGAGATCAGCAGCGCCAGCACGCGCGGCAGCACCAGCATTTCGGTTGGGCTCAGCCCGAGGGTCTGCAAGGCGTCGAGTTCTTCGTTGGCCTTCATCGAGCCGATCTGCGCGGTGAACGCGCTGGCGGTGCGGCCGGCCAGCAGGATCGCGGTCAGCAGCACGGCGAATTCGCGCAGGAAAGAAAAGCCGATCAGGTCGACGGTAAAGATCGTCGCGCCGAACGCCTTGAGCACTGTCGCCCCGAGAAACGCCACCACGGCACCGACCATGAACGTCAGCAACGCCACGATGGGCGCAGCGTCGAGGCCGATCTGCTCGATATGGGCGATGGTCGACGTCAGGCGCCAGCGGCGTGGACGAAACAGCGTGGTGACGAGGGTTTGCAGGATCAGCCCGACGAAGCCGAGCAATTGCAGGGTGTCCTTGATGTAGACATCCACCGCCGCGCCGATCCGCGCGAGCAGCTGCATGCTCACCGTGGCTTCCGGCTCTTTGACCGGCTGGCAGTAGTCGCACAGCGCACTCTGAATGGTCTGCATCAGCGCGCGGCTCGACTCCGGCAGGTTGGGCGCCTGCACCGCGAGCAGACGCAGGCGCTGCACGCCGAGCAGTTCGACCAGCAATGACGCCCCGGCAGTGTCCAGCGCGCCGAGCCCGCTCATGTCGACCTGGGCGGCGGGGCCGAAACTGGCCTTCAAGGCATCGGTCTGGCGCCTCAGCTCGCGGTAATGGGCAAGCGTCCAGTCCCCGGCGATCCACAGCTGTGCGGGATTGGCCGAAGTATCCAGTGAAACGCTGCCGCAAGCCTTCGCGGTGCTGAGGGTCAGGGTGGTCGATGAGGTCATAGCGACGAGCTTAGTTGGTTTTCTCCGGGGCGGACGGGCTCTCTGCTGGCGAAGTGTCATCGGCTTTGCCGGTGTCCTGATCATCGTCATCCGAGTCGTCTGCGCCGGGCTTCAGGCCTGCTGGCGTGATCTTCTTGCGGGTGATCGCAGGCTGGTCGGAATCGGTGACCTTGAAGCGCAGCACGCCGATCATCTGACCGTCTTCGGTGAGCACCCTCACCTGCCAGTTACCGAGTACATCCGGCGGAAAGTTCTGTTTGTGGGTCCAGGCCCGATAGCCTTCCTTGCGCCCACCCCGAATGTCTAGAGCAATTCGATCGACTTCTTCGCCATTGTGGCGCCAGACATGATAAATCCGCTCGTCCAGCCCGCGCGGCGCATTGATCGAGGTGTAGGCATATAGCCCGGCGCTGCGCAGCTGGTTGACGCCGATCTCCTGAATACTCTCGCCGGGGGTGCGGTTCTGGTTATCGAACTGGGTGCTGACCGCCACTTCGGTCAGCCACAGGGTCGCTGGCGGCACCCACGAACGCAGCAACCAGCCGGCGCCACCGATGACCAGCGTCATGACCACCAGACCCAGCCCGCGCTTCCAGGTGTTGACCGGAAAGCTCGACGCCAGGCTTGGAAACGACAGCACCATCGCTGCGATCAACGCCATCTTGTAACTCTCGGCGGTGGTCAGGTGGACGATGATCGGCAGCGCCGTGAGCAAGGCGGCGAACAGAGTCAGCGTGTGCAGCGCCAGAAACAGCCAGCGGCGCGGCGCCAGCCACTTGTAGTACAGCGGATCGATGATCGAAATCAGCGCGGCAATGGCCAGCAGCCCGGTAAACGCCAGTTGGCCACTGTTCCAGGTGGTGGTGATGGAAAAAAACGGCAGGACGAAAAACAGACTCTCCTGATGGATCATCTGCGTCCCGTAGCGCAGCAGCGATTGCGGGATCTCGCGTTTGAAGACTTTCGCGATCAGCGCCACGGCGCTGTTTTCCACCATCAGCCACAGCCAACTGATCAACAACACCCCGGCAATCCAACTGGCTGGCCGCGCCTGACGGTCGACCAGAATGAAACTGGCAATCCCGGAACAGAACCCGAACAGCGCAATCAGCCCCGGATAGCGCTTCATGAACTCCAGCACACGCTGGACCAGAGAGTGCTGAATGATGGCGTTCAGATCGGGCATTACGGTTATCACTTTGTCTGTAGGAAAAATCCCTCGCAGGATACCAAGAACTGGTGACCGCTGATCTGTTGCCTTCGCCAGCAAGCCGGCTCCTACGGCCTACGGCCAGAGGCAACAGCATCCACCACAAAACCCTGTGGGAGGGATCGGAAGTTACGACGGTCGCGAAAGCAACCTGTCTGACCCACCGCCTTCGCGGGCAAGCCCGCTCCCACAGAGACTTGCATTTTGCTTTTCTGTAGCAGTCCGGCTTGCCGGCGGTGGGGCCCGCAAGATCGCAGCCGCCGGCAAGCCGGACTGCTACAGGGGATGCGCCAGCTTTTGATCTGGCTTTTGATTTTGATCTTGGGGCCCCGTCCCAGAAGGCCGAACGCAGGCGATGCGCAGTGGCGTCGAGCGGCATGGATGCCGCGAGAGCCGCGTGGGCCATGGATGGCCCATTCGCGGCGGGCCCACGGAGCATTGCCGGAGTGAGGGCATGCCGAGCCTAGGCGAGGCACCGTATGGCGGGGTAAAAAGCCTTTGGTTACTTGGGGCTTTTCCAAGTAACTCGCCGTCAGGCGAAACAGGGCGGCGTTAGCAGACCATGCAGTGCATCAGACACACCGCAGGCACAGGTTTTACGACGAGTGCCTCGCCGGTCGCAGGGCAAGCCAGCTCCTACAGTTGTTCGCGAAAAGCGCCTTCAAAGCGGCCGCTTGCGCCACGCCCACCAACGCCAGCCAATCAACAGCGCCAGCACGACAATCACCGCTGCGCCAATCCCATACAACTCGTCATAACTGAGCAACGATTGCTCGATCCGCAGATAACCCGGCTGCGTCAGCATCTGACGTAAGGCCCGGTTGGCCAGATCCAGGCTCACCGCGCGGGTACGTTTGCCCTGATCTTCGAAGCGCCCGTCTTCATAGTCATTGAGCGCACCCCAGTAATAATCCGCCAGCGCACTGTTACCCTGCACCGCCCACGCCTGCTTGGCGATGGCGGCCTGCTGCAGGCGGGCGAAGGTAGCCGGGTCCATGCCGTCCTTGCGCAGCCGCTCCAGCATCGAACGCACCGCCGCCACGGCCGCATCGACATCGCCGCGATCCAGATCGGCATTCAGGCTGAGAAAACCAGTGTCACCGAACGCTTCACGATCCGCCCAAGGCCCGTAGGAAAAACCCTTGTCCAGCCGCAACTCGCTGTACAGCGCCCAGTCCAGATAAGCCTTCACCAGATCCCAGGTTTCGTCGTGCTGCTCGCCCATGTCCGGTTCGGTGAACAACAGATGCAGCTTGGCGCCGTCACCAAGCAGGCCGCTGGTCAGGGTACGCTGCGCGTCGGCCTTGGCATTGATGGTCGGCAGCGGCAAATGCTCGCTGGGGTCCATGGCGTTGAGCCGGGCGTAGGTGCGCTCCAGATAGGCGGGCAACAACCGGTCCAGATCGCCGACCACGATCAGGGTCATGTTGTTGGCGGCGTACCAGTTGTCGTGGATGGTTTCGACCTGCTCTAGCGTCAGGTGATCGACTTCCGGCCGCTCGGGGCATTTCAGGCCCAGCTCCACCGCCAGTTGCTCGCCCGCGTTGTGGCCAAGGTCACGCTTGTCCAGCCAGCGTTGCAGGTGCGAATAATGCCCGCCGTCTTCGCGCTCGACGATGCGTTTGGCGTTGTCCAGATTGGCCTGGTTGATCTGCGTGTGGGTCAGCACGTTGAGCAGCAAATCCAGCACCTTGCGCTGGTTCTGCGCCGGCGCCTCGATGACGAAGGTGGTGTCGGTGTTGCTGGTGAAGGCGTTCCACTCCCCGCCCAGCGTCTGCATCTGCTGCTCCAGGCCGCCCTCGCCGCTGTCGTCGATGCCGCTGAACAGCACGTGCTCAAGCAGATGCGGCAGCTCTTTGTCCTTGCAGGGGAAGTCGTCGAAGCCGATACCGACCACCAGACGGATCGACACATGGCCTTTTTCCGCCGGCTTGAGCAGCAACTGCAAACCATTGGGTAGCACGTAGCCTTCCACCTGAAAGCGGTCGATGGCCATGGCAGGGAGGGACAGCAAAATCGCACAGAAAAACAGCAGGCAACGCATCAAAACGGGCTTCCTTGCGGGCCGGTATGTGTAACAGACTTCAGACCGGCCCGGGCGTTCACCACGATTATTCGGGCTGGCTTTCGCTGGACAGGGCTCCGGTGTCACTGGTTTCAAGAACGGCATAGGCGCTGCTGCAGAACAGGGAATTCAGGCGTTTCATGTCGGCGATCAACTCCAGGTGCAGCGAGCTGGTCTCGATACTCTGCACGATTTTACGTTGCAGTCTACTGACATGGGCATGGGCCAAACGGCGCTCCTGTGCGCGGAAGCGACGTTTTTCACGCAACAGCTGGCGCGCGCTTTCCGGATCGCTGCTGAGAAACACCGACAGGCCCAGACGCAGGTTGGCCATCAGTTGTTCGTGCAGTCCGGACAATTCTTCCAGGCCGACATCGGAAAACGAGCGGCGCTGAGCAGTCTTCTGCTGCTGAACCTTGCGCAGCATACGCTCGATCAGGCCGCTGGCCAGTTCCAGGTTGATCGACAGCTCGATGATTTCCGCCCAGCGGCGATTGTCCTGATCGCTGAGGTCCTCGCGCGGCATCTGCGCCAGGTACAGTTTGATGGCGTTGTACAGCACCTCGATGTCGTCGTTCAGCCGGCGCACTTCCTGAGTCACGGCGGTCTGGTTGCCACGCAGCACTTCCTGCATGGCGCCGAGCATGCTGTCGATCAGGTCGCCCATGCGCAGGGTTTCGCGCACGGCGTTGGCCAGCGCCAGGCTGGGCGTGGTCAGTGCGGTGAGGTCGAGATGGCGCGGTTTGACCTGACCGTTGGTTTCCGCCTGTTGCGGCAGAATCGACGCACACAGGCGCCCCATCGGCCCGACCGTGGGCAGCATGATCAGGCAACGCAGCGAGTTGTAGATCACGTGGAAACTGATCACCAGGCTCGACGGGCTGAGTTCCAGCGTGTCCATCCACTGCACCAGCGGATGCAGGACCGGAATGATCAGCAGCAGGCCGATCAGTTTGTACAGCAGGCTGCCCAGCGCCACCTGACGCCCGGCGACGTTCTGCATGCTGGTGCTGAGAAACGCCAGCAGGCCGCTGCCGATGTTGGCACCGATCACCAGACCGATCGCCACCGGCAAACTGATGATCTCGGCGCCGGCCAGGGTCGCAGTAAGCAGCACCGCCGCCAGACTGGAGTAGGAAATCAGCGCGAACATCGCGCCGACCAGGGCGTCGAGCAGGATGTCGCCGGTCAGTGAGGCAAACAGCACCTTCACCCCGGCGGCCTGAGTGATCGGCGCGGCGGCGGTGACGATCAGTTGCAGGGCGAGGATGATCAGGCCCAGACCGATACCGACCCGGCCCAGCTGGCCGACACGGGTCTGCTTGCGCGACAGGAAGAAAATCACGCCGAGGAAAATCAGCAGCGGCGACAGCCACGACAGGTCGAAGGTCAGAATCCGCGACATCACGGCGGTACCGACGTCGGCCCCGAGCATGATCGCCAATGCGGGCGTCAGGCTCATCAGGCCCTGGCCGACGAATGAGGTCACCAGCATGGCGGTGGCGTTACTGCTCTGCACCAGCGCGGTGACGAGAATCCCGGCGACGAACGCCAGTGGCCGTTTCGACATGTTCTGGCTGAGCACGCGGCGCAGCTGTGAGCCGTACACCCGCAGAATGCCGGTACGGACGATGTGAGTGCCCCAGATCAACAGCGCGACGGCAGACAGCAAATCGAGCAGGGTCAGCATACGGAAAGCCCCCTGTGGGTTGCCCAATGGGCAACGGATTGAAAGTACAGCGTGTAGCGAGCAAGGCGCTTTGGCATTTGTCTTGATTCGCGCGCTCAACTAAAGCTTTAGTCGGCTCAAGGCCTTATTGCCAGCATCGCACAGCGGATTATTTCTTGAAACAAATCTGTAACAAATCAGTTATTTGGTACGTACCGAACCTGTGGTGATCTCGTTGTGCTGGCCACCTGTGGGAGCGAATTCATTCGCGAAGGATTAGACAGCCGACACAATCCCATCGGATGTACCATCGAATCGCGAATGAATTCGCTCCCACCGGGTTCATGCCAGACGTCACCCAATAAAAAACGGGGCATTTCTCAATGCCCCGTTTCGTATAACGGCCACAGCGCATCGGCTGTTATTGACCCGGAACATCCTTGCGAAGTTTCACCGGATCCTTCATTGCCTTCTTCTTGGCCATGGACGTGCGCATCTTGATGTTGATCGCTTCGACCGCCAGCGAGAACGCCATGGCGAAGTAGACATAGCCCTTGGGCACATGGAAATCCAGCGATTCGGCAATCAGCACGGTACCGACCACGATCAGGAACGACAGCGCCAGCATCTTCAGCGACGGGTGCTTGTCGATGAAGTCGCTGATCACGCCCGAACACAGCATCATGATCAGCACGGCGACGATGATCGCGGCGACCATCACCGGCACATGGGAGACCATGCCGACGGCGGTGATGACCGAGTCCAGCGAGAACACGATGTCGATGATCGCGATCTGCACGATGGTGTAGAGGAACTGGCCGCCCTTGCCTTTCGGCTCGTCCAGCTCTTCTTCCTCGCCTTCCAGACCGTGGTAGATCTCCTGGGAGCTTTTCCACAGCAGGAACAGGCCACCGAAGAACAGGATCAGGTCGCGTCCGGAAATGCCCTGGCCGAACACCACGAACAGATCGGCGGTCAGACGCATGACCCAGGTGATCGACAGCAACAGCAGGATGCGCGTGATCATCGCCAGCGCCAGGCCGAAAATCCGCGTACGCGGCTGCATCGCCTTGGGCATGCGGCTGACCAGGATCGAGATCATGATGATGTTGTCGATGCCGAGGACGATCTCCAGGGCAGTCAGCGTCAAGAAAGCAACCCAGATCTCAGGGTTGGTCAGCCATTCCATTACGTTTTCCTTTGGTTGGTGTATTCCCCGCCGTGCCGTGGCACCTGCGGGGAGGCTCAAGGGTCTTTATAGACGGCTGAGCTGTGTTTATAGACTGCTGAACAGCGGGAAAATCCCCATCAGCAATGCCGCGATCAGAATGCACACGCACACCAGCACCGCCCACTTGAGGGTGAAGCGCTGGTGATCACCGAATTCGATACCGGCCAGCGCCACCAGCAGGTAGGTCGATGGCACCAGCGGGCTCAGCAGGTGGACAGGCTGACCGACGATCGAGGCACGGGCCATTTCCACCGGGCTGATGCCGTAATGCGACGCGGCTTCGGCCAGCACCGGTAGCACGCCATAGTAGAAGGCGTCATTGGACATGAAGAAGGTGAACGGCATGCTGACGATAGCGGTGATGACTGCCAGATAAGGGCCCAGCGCAGGAGGAATAAAGTCAAGCAGGCTATCCGACATGGCCTTGACCATGCCTGTTTCGGACAGAATCCCGGTGAAGATCCCCGCCGCGAAGATCAGCCCGACGACCGCGAGCACGCTGCCAGCATGGGCGGCAATGCGATCTTTCTGCGCTTGCAGGCATGGGTAGTTAACGATCATGGCGATACTGAACGCGATCATGAACAGCACCGGCAACGGCAGCACGCCCATCATCAGCGCGACCATCAGGGCCAGGGTCAGCAGGCCGTTGAACCAGATCAGCTTTGGACGGCGGGCTTCAGGGAACTGCGACACGCTGATTTCGCTGTGGTCGATCTCGTCGCCCGGCAGGTGCAGTTCGCCCAGACGCGCACGCTCGCGTTTGCCGTAGAAGTAGGCGATTACCAGGATGGCGATCACGCCGGCCAGCATCGCCGGGATCATCGGCACGAAAATGTCAGACGGGTCGACATGCAGCGCACTGGCGGCACGGGCGGTCGGGCCACCCCATGGGGTCATGTTCATCACGCCGCCGGCCAGAATGATCAGACCGGCCATGATCCGCGGGCTCATGCCCAGACGGCTGTACAGCGGCAGCATGGCTGCCACGCAGATCATGTAGGTGGTGGCGCCGTCACCGTCCAGGGAGACCACCAGTGCCAGCGCGGCGGTGCCGACCGAGACTTTGACCGGGTCGCCCTTGACCAGTTTGAGGATCTTGCGCACGGCCGGGTCGAACAGGCCGGAGTCGATCATCAGGGCGAAGTAGAGAATGGCGAACATCAGCATCACGCCGGTGGGCGCAAGCTTGCTGATGCCGTTCAGCATCATCGGACCGATGCCCGAAGCGAAACCGCCAAACAGGGCGAAAATGATAGGCACGATGATCAGGGCGATCAGCGCCGACAGGCGCTTGGTCATGATCAGGTACATGAACGTAATGACCATGGCAAAGCCGAGGAAGGTCAGCATAGGGATACTCCAGGCGAGACGCGACGTGAGAACGGACGAGACGAAGCAATCAGCTCAAAACGAGCGGCGCGGGGAGTCGGGGAGCGAACGAGAGGAACAGCGAGGCGCAAACAAGCATCAGAATCACCGAATTGTTGTTGTAGATGAGCCGGACTGCATCGAAGGCAGGTCCTGGCTGGCCGGTCTTTCGCCGGCGGTGGGGGGATGCTAATGGGCTTGGCTTTCAGCAAGCTTTCGCTGAAGGGCCGCTGATCGCGGACCGAAAACCGGGCGGGCAACGACCGTTGAGGCTGTGGAGATCCAAGTGGGAGGGAGCCCTGCTCGCGAAAGCGATGTCTTAGTCAATATCGCGGTGTCTGACCTGACGCCTTCGCGAGCAGGGCTCCCTCCCACAGAGTCAGCAGTGTTCGGGCAGGTCAGTCAGGTACTTCAAAGAGGTGCAGCATGAATGAACAGCACAGCGGCGGATGCCATTGCGGGCATCTGCGTTACCGGTTCGAAGCGCCATTGCAGGACATCGCTCACTGTCATTGCTCGATCTGCCGACGAACTTCAGGCGGCATCGTGGTGACCTGGATCACCGTGCCGATCGGCGCGTTCGAATGGCTGGCCGGCAGCCCGACGGCTTACGACTCCGGCCCGACCTGCGTGCGTTACTTTTGCGGCAACTGCGGTGCGCAGGTGGCGCTGTTCAGTCGCAACAGCCCGCACACCCTGGACGTGACCATCGCCACCCTCGACCAGCCGGAACAGGCCCCTGCCGAGCGGCACATCTGGACCGTCAGCCGCTTGCCGTGGCTGCATCTGGACACGCATCTGCCGGAAGAGCCGGGCGAGACGCTGTAGGCGCCCTTGTAGGAGCTGGCTTGCCCTGCGACCGGCGGGGAACCCGTCGTAAAACCTGCACACGTGGTTTGCCTGATACACCGCGTTCACCAAATTCACGACTGCTTCGCAGCCGGTCGCAGGACAAGCCAGCTCCTACAAGGGATCGCGAAATTACGGTAACTCAAGCCCACCCGACGCCTTGTGCAACGCCCGCAGATGTTCACCAATCTGCTTGAGGTTTTCCTCGCTAGCCGCGATCTCGGCCGCGCGCTCAGGCTCCAGCAGCGCCCTCACCTCTTTGTCCAGGTCGCCACTGAGCCGCTGCAACTGTTTCTGTCGCTGGCTGCTTTCCGCTTCCAGACGCCCCTGCTCGCCTTCCTGCGGCAAGCCGTAGCCAGCGCTGCCGAGCAGTTCGGCCGGTCGACTGAGGAAGCCGCTGTTGGCAAGAATGTCCTGCAGCGTACCGGTGGCTTGAGACACACGATTGTCCTGCTTTTCCACCGCGCTCAGATAGCGTTGCTTGACCTCGTCCTGGGCCAGCAACAACTGACGACGTTGCCCGGCCTGCTCCAGCAACAGCATCGCCGCGCTGGCGCGCAGATCCGCCTTGGCGAACCACGGACGCCGCTCGCTGGCCGGCAGTGCCAGCCAGTCTTCGACAGTGGTCTGCTTCACTGGAGTGGTCGAGCGCAACACATCGAACATCGCCTGATACCGGTCACGGTAAGAGTCGAAGCGGTAACCCAGGCGCAGCGCTTTTTTCGGATCGTCCAGCACGCTGGTGTCTGCCAGTCCCCTGCCCTTGAGCACTTCCAGCAGGCCGTTGGGCATGATGCTGTCCAGGCCGATCAGGCGTGGATCATTGGTGCCGCTGCGCAGCAGCTTGAGGTTCTCCACCGCGCAGTTGTTGGAAAGGAACCAGTAATTGCCGTCGTAGGCCCAGTGCATTTCGGCGGCATGCTGCACCAGCCCGTCGATTTCCTCGCGGGACAGTTTCAGCGGCACCGATGCCAGGCTGCGCAGTTCTGTCTTGGTGTACTCGTCGATCACCTGCCCCAACGGCAATACGAACAGCCGTGACGGGTATTTGCCGGTCAGACCGCTCCAGCTCGACAGCTGCAGGTCATTGACGAAGGCGCGGTAGGACAGGACCAGATGCTGGTCCAGATCGAGGCGGCAGTCCGGTCCGCGCGGGCGACCGGGCTTGCAGATCACCAGCCGCAACATGCTGTGGCCCCAACGGCTGACCAGATTCTGGTTCGCCTCGGCCAGCAGGTAATCGACTTCGTACACGCGCTCGGGGTCGAGCTTGCCCAGCGGCTCGCGGGCGAAATCGTTGCCGGCGTTGAGGTACGGATAGGAGGTCGGGCAGGCCTCTTTGTTTGCCGGCGCCCAGTTGAACTGCTGCTTGTAGTAGTCGTACAGCGCCGGGCGGCGGCAAGCGTAGGCCGGATCGAGGAGAAAGTACTCCATGTTCACCGCGACGAACTCCAGCGGGCTGCTCAGCTCGTAGACGTCCGGGCTGCGCGCGACCTGGCCGTTGCGCTCTTCGCGCTCCCCTCGCCGGCCGACGTATTGCGGCCAGCCCGCCAGATCCAGCAGGCGTGGATCGTCGCTGAGGGTGAAGCGGCGATCGGTCTGTCCACGACAGCTGTCGCGCAGACCGATCTTGCCCACGCTGCTGCCCTGGCGTGCGCAGGCAATGATCTGTCGACGCTCTTGCGGCGACCAGAGCTGGGCGTGGTCATAAATATGGGTGAGCTCATGCAGGACCGTGGCGAGCATTTCTTCGCGCACGGTGCCGTGGGGGCGATTGGTTTTCTGTGTGGCAGCGCTGCCGTCGGTGAGACCGGCCAGCAGGCGCTGATTCAGATCCAGACGATAAGGCCCGTCGGCGCGGCCATAGGCGTTGGACGGCATGTCGTCGGTCCAGCGCACCTCGACCTTGCGGTCCAGTTTGCTGATGAACATCGGCGGCAATGCCGCCATGGCTTCATCGAGCAGCGTCTGGCTGGCTTTTTGTTGCGCAGCACCAAGCCCGTCGGTGTACAGCGACAGGCGCAGATCGGCAAAGGCGCTTGTGCAGATCAGCGCAAGCGCCGATGCCAGCAGCCAGACGGCCAGTCGCCTCACAGTGCGAGGATGGCTTCGGCGAGGTCTTGGTCACTGGCGTTGCGGGCTTCTGGCAGGCGCTCGCGCAGGGTGGCGAAGGCGGCATCCAGGCGGGCGCCATGGATATCGCCGTTGCTGGCGACGTAGCTGGCGGCGTCGTCCTGGGCTTCGACGACCATTTTCCAGTTGCGCACCGAGGAGGTGGTGTCGGAGGTGAAGTCGACGCTGCGGCCGAAGGCACGCACGATAATGTTACTGGTCGCTTTCAGGGTTTGAGCCTGAGCCACGTCAGTCAGCAACAGCAAGCCCAGGGCCGCTGCGATAAGCGGGGTACGCATGGAATGTCTCCAAAGATACGGAAGAAACAGAAAGTGATTATTGGACGAGGATTGCCTGCGCCAGTTCACGGTCGCTGGCATGAAGTTTTGCCCGGCTTTGACGCAGATACATCAACGCGGACTCCAGTTGTGCTCCTCGCAGTTGGCCATCAGTGGCTATGAACGCTGCAGCATCATCCTGGGCGGCAAGTATCAGTTTGTTATCGAAAGGCCCGGTCGTCACCTGGCTGGTGGCGTACCCGCTTTTGATCAGGCTTTGTGTGGTTGTGTCGAAGGCATGGGCCTGAGCAATGCAGGTCAGGCTGGCAATCGTTGCAAACAACAGGCGAGACAATGAACGCATGAGTCTTCGGTATCGGCGAAACGAGCCCCAAGGCTAACGCAAGCCCCGGATCAGAGCCAGTCTGTCGTCCGGGGCCTGCCTTGAGAAAGCTGTCGCGATGCTGAATCAGATGGCGAGAATCGCCTGCGCCAACTGTGCGTCGGAAGCTTGCAGGGTCGGCGCGACTTCGCGGATGTGCTGGAAGGCACCCTCCAGGCGCACACCGCGGATCTCGCCCTGGCTGGCAACAAAGCTGGCGGCGTCGTCACGGGCGGCGAGCACGATCTTGTCGTCATGGAACGAGGAAGAGATTTTCGAGGTCGCGTTGGACGAAGCATCCAGCGCACGCACGATGGTGTCGGTGGTGACCACGAAACTGGAAGCCTGGGCGCCAGTGGCGGCGATCAGCAGCGCAGTTGCGCTCAGCAGACGAAAGCGAGACATAGGTGAACTCCAGAAAAGCCAAGGGAAACCACACGCGCAGAAAACGCGATGAGCAGAGCTGTCTCGCAAGCGACGGGGCAAAAGTGTTTCAAGATTAGCCCAAGACTGTGCGGATCGACCATCACGGCCAAATGCCAGCCCGGTCTGGGTGGAATGTCGTTTGCGTCTGCAGCCCTTGTAATACGGTAACTGTGCAGGTGTATTTTAAATATTTATAAACTGTACCTATTGCCCCGATAGAGCCTTTTCATTTGCCAGGCCCCATAACGACAAAACCCGTCGGCAGTGACCTGCGACGGGTTTTGTTTGAACAATTCGGGTTGCTGGCGAGTGGCTCTGTGGCCTGTGCCAGCAGACGCTAGCTTAGCGCCAGAACGGCTTGCTCAGTTCTTCGAAACGCTGTGCTTCGCTGATACCGGCGTCGGCCAGCAGGCGAGCATCCAGACGAGCCAGTTGATGGCGGCTGGACAGACGACGCTGCCAGAGCATCAGGTTGGCGAACATGCGCAGCGGCAGGGAGCCTTTGGCCGATTGAGCGTTGTCTTCGTAGAACAGTTCGGAACTTACGGTGCGTTCCATGGTGCTTCTTCCTTCCGCTTGTGGCGGGATTAGAGAGTGACTTGATTGGTGACAATCTTCCTCTCGTTGGCCCTCTCTCTCCAGACACAGTTCACTTGTATTGTGCTGCTCCAGTTAACTGTTCGAGGGCACTGTTTTGTTCGGAAATGGGGCAACTGTACCGGTGAGCACAAAAATGGTGCGTTTTGTGCGCTGAAAAGGTGAAAAGTGATCGGGAGGGGCTGAAAACGGCAGGTACAGTAGAACAGTTTTTGCCAGGACAGGCTTTGGAGGGAGCACACTGGCGACGAATGGTCGTCGCCGGTGTCGAACTGTTTTCTTACACGGCGAGCATACGGCCGGTTTCTTCCAGGTTCAGGTGCCAACTGAGTGCATCACGCAGCACGTGCGGAGTGTGGCCACCGATGGCGCAAGCCTTGCGGAAGTAATCGTTCAACGCCTCGCGGTACGCAGGGTGTACGCAGTTGTCGATGATCACGCGCGCACGCTCCCGTGGCGCCAGGCCGCGCAGATCCGCCAGGCCCTGTTCGGTGACCAGAATGTCGACGTCGTGCTCAGTGTGGTCGACGTGGCTGACCATCGGCACCACGCTGGAAATCGCGCCGCCCTTGGCGATCGACTTGGTGACGAAGATCGCCAAGTGAGCGTTGCGGGCGAAGTCACCCGAGCCACCGATGCCGTTCATCATGCGGGTGCCGCCAACGTGGGTGGAGTTGACGTTGCCGTACAAATCGAACTCCAGCGCGGTGTTGATACCGATGATGCCGAGGCGACGGACCACCTCCGGATGGTTGGAAATTTCCTGTGGACGCAGTAACAGTTTGCTTCTGTACTGCTCCAGGTTGTCGTAGACCGCATTGTGCTTGCGCTCGGACAGGGTCATCGAGCAACCCGACGCGAATACCATCTTGCCGGCCTCGAACAGATCGAAGGTCGAGTCCTGCAGCACTTCGGAATACATGACCAGATCGTGGAACGGCGAATCGATCATGCCGGTCAGCACAGCGTTGGCGATGGTGCCCACACCGGCCTGCAGCGGCATCAATTGATTGGTCAGGCGGTTGTGGCGCACTTCGTTCTTGAAGAACTCCACCAGGTGTCCGGCGATAGCCTGGGTTTCGCTGTCGGCTGGCAGGACGTTGGACGGCGAGTCGGCCTGGTCGTTGATCACGATGCCGACGATCTTCGCCGGGTCGATCTTCACGGCCTGGCTGCCGATGCGGCTGTCGGCCTTGAGTACCGGAATCGGCGTGCGGGTCGGGCGATAGGTCGGGATATAGATGTCGTGCAGACCTTCCAGCTCCAGAGGCTGGGCGAGGTTGATCTCGACGATGACCTTCTCGGCAAGGATGGCGAAGCTGGCCGAGTTGCCTACCGAGGTCGACAGCACAAGATGGCCTTCTTCGGTGATGGCCACGCATTCGATCACGGCGATGTCCACGCCCTTGATCTGGCGGTTGCGCAGTTGCTCGACGGTGTCGGACAAGTGCTGGTCGATGAACATCACCGAGCCGTCGTTGATGGCCTTGCGCAGTGTGTTGTCGACCTGAAACGGCATGCGCCGCGACAGTACGCCGGCTTCGGTCAGCTGCTTGTCGAGATCGTTGCCCAGGCTGGCGCCGGTCATCAGGCTGATCTTCAGCGGCGAGGCCTTGGCGCGTTCGGCCAGGGCGTGCGGCACGGCCTTGGCGTCGCCGGCGCGGGTAAAGCCGCTCATGCCGACGGTCATGCCGTCCTTGATCAGGGAAGCGGCATCGGCCGCGCTCATTACCTTGCTCATCAAAGAAGGCAGGCGGATACGTTCACGGTGCATGGATTTTTTATCTCGGGACGAGGATGCGAAGGCCCAAGTCTAGAGATTTCGTTTTTTTTGGCTCCACGACAAAGGTCGCATTCGAGGGCTCTAATTAGCGGCTTTCAGAACAAAACACCTTTACGCAGGATGTAAAAAACCCTCGGCCGATACCCGCGCCGAGGGCTTGTTCAACCGCAGGCCAGAGCGGTTATTCGACGGCCTTGACCATGTCTTCGATGACTTTCTTGGCGTCGCCGAAGACCATCATGGTTTTGTCGAGGTAGAACAGTTCGTTGTCCAGACCGGCATAGCCGCTGGCCATCGAGCGTTTGTTGACGATGATCGTCTTGGCCTTGAAGGCTTCGAGAATCGGCATGCCAGCAATCGGCGATTTCGGATCGTTCTTCGCCGCCGGGTTGACCACGTCGTTGGCGCCCAGCACCAGCACCACGTCGGCCTGACCGAACTCGGAGTTGATGTCCTCCATCTCGAACACCTGGTCGTACGGCACTTCGGCCTCGGCGAGCAGGACGTTCATGTGGCCCGGCATCCGACCGGCCACCGGGTGGATCGCGTACTTCACGGTCACGCCGTTGTGGGTCAGCTTCTCGGTCAGTTCTTTCAGTGCATGCTGTGCCCGCGCCACCGCCAGACCGTAGCCCGGCACGATGATCACGGTGTCGGCGTTGGTCAGCAGGAAGGTCGCGTCGTCAGCCGAACCGGACTTCACCGGACGCGCCTCTTTCGCACCGCCCGCTGCACCAGCATCCGCTGCACCGCCGAAGCCGCCGCCGATCACGTTGAAGAACGAGCGGTTCATGGCTTTACACATGATGTACGACAGAATCGCACCGCTTGAGCCCACCAGCGAGCCTGCGACGATCAGCATCGAGTTGTTCAGCGAGAAGCCGATACCGGCCGCTGCCCAGCCCGAATAGCTGTTGAGCATCGACACGACCACAGGCATGTCGGCGCCGCCAATCGGGATGATCAGCAGCACGCCGATGACGAACGCCAGAATGAGCATCACGCCGAAGGCGAACAGACTGCCGGTGAGCATGAACATCACGCCGAAGAACAGCGTGGCCAGACCCAGGATCAGGTTCAGCTTGTGCTGGCCAGCGAACTGTACCGGTGCGCCCTGAAACAGGCGGAACTTGTACTTGCCCGACAGCTTGCCAAAGGCGATGACCGAACCCGAGAAGGTGATCGCACCGATGGCGGCGCCGAGGAACAGTTCCAGACGGTTACCGGTCGGGATCGAATCGCCCAGGTGCTGAACGATACCCAGCGACTGCGGTTCGACCACGGCAGCAATGGCAATGAACACCGCCGCCAGACCGATCATGCTGTGCATGAAGGCCACCAGCTCCGGCATCTTGGTCATTTCAACGCGCTTGGCCATGACCGAGCCGGCAGTACCGCCGACCAGCAGGCCAACGATGATGTAGCCGATGCCGGCGCTGGCGCCGTCGGTGGACAACGCAGCCAGCTTGAACACCAGGCCGATGGTGGTCAGTACCGCCAGACCCATGCCGCACATGCCGAACAGGTTGCCGCGGCGGGACGTGGTCGGGTGCGACAGGCCCTTGAGTGCCTGGATGAAGCAGATCGCTGAAACGAGGTACAGCAGGGTGACGAGGTTCATACTCATTACTTCGGCACCTCAGTTTTGGCCGGGCTCTTGTTAGGAGCAGCCTTCTTCTTGAACATTTCCAGCATGCGCCGGGTCACCAGGAAGCCACCGAACACGTTGACCGCAGCCAGTGCCACGGCCAGGGTGCCCATGGTCTTGCCCAGCGGGGTGACGGTCAGGGCGGCGGCCAGCATGGCGCCGACAATGACGATCGCCGAAATGGCGTTGGTCACGGCCATCAGCGGAGTATGCAGCGCAGGGGTGACGTTCCAGACCACGTGGTAGCCGACGTAGATCGCCAGCACGAAGATGATCAGGTTGTAGACGCCGTGAGAGATCAGCATGTCTTCCATTGTTATTGTCCTCAGCCGTTCTTGCGGACGATCTGGCCGTCGCGGCACATCAGGCACGCGGCGACGATGTCGTCTTCGAGGTTGATCTCGAACTGGCCTTCCTTGGTGAAGACCAGCTTCAGGAAATCCAGCAGGTTGCGTGCATAAAGAGCGGACGCATCCGCCGCCACCAGTGCAGGCAGGTTGGTGTGGCCGACGATGGTCACGCCGTGCTCGATCACCACCTGATCCGCCACCGTCAGCGGGCAGTTGCCGCCTTGGGCTGCGGCGAGGTCGATGACCACCGAGCCTGGCTTCATCTGCGCAACGGTTTCCGCGCTCAGCAGCACTGGTGCCTTGCGGCCCGGAATCAGCGCGGTGGTGATCACGATGTCCGCCTGTTTGGCGCGTTCGTGAACCGCAACCGCCTGACGCTGCATCCAGCTGGCCGGCATTGGCCGCGCATAACCGCCCACACCCACAGCTGCTTCGCGCTCTTCGTCTGTCTCGTAAGGCACGTCGACGAACTTGGCACCCAGCGACTCGATCTGCTCTTTAACTGCAGGGCGAACGTCGGAAGCCTCGATCACTGCACCAAGACGTTTGGCAGTGGCGATGGCTTGCAGACCGGCAACGCCTGCACCGAGGATCAGCACCCGCGCAGCCTTCACCGTACCGGCCGCAGTCATCAGCATCGGCATGAAGCGCGGATAGTGATGAGCGGCCAGCAATACCGATTTGTAACCGGCGATGTTGGCTTGCGAAGACAGCACGTCGAGACTCTGCGCACGGGAGGTCCGTGGCGCGGCTTCGAGGGCGAAGGCGGTAATCCCGCGCTCGGCCATCTTGGCAATGGTCTCGTTGTTGAACGGGTTGAGCATCCCGATGACGACGGTACCGGTCTTGATCAGAGCCAGTTCGCTGTCGTTGGGGGCGACGACCTTGAGAATCAGCTCGGCGCCGAAAGCATCGGCAGAGCTGCCAATCGAAGCGCCTGCCGCTTCATAGGCACTGTCCGGCACGCTGGCGGTAATGCCGGCGCCCGATTGAACGGTGACCTTATGACCCTGGCTGATGAGCTTCTTGATGGTTTCCGGCGTTGCAGCAACCCGAGTTTCACCGGACTGGGTTTCGAGAGGGACACCAATGTGCACGTCAAATCTCCTGCGTGATCTTTTTATCTTTTAGAAATTGGCCAGCGCACTACGGATGGTGCGTCTGGGGCAGCGATCACCACGTCCCCGCAGACAAGGCGGGGCGCGGCATTTTGCAGGTGATACCGGGGTGCTTCAAGGAATTCTGTAACGCAACGTGTCTCAAACTACAAGTCACCCTGTGACCGTTTGACGCAATAAAACGCTACAAGCGTTACAGAGCGCGGCTTGCAGGCGATTGGTCAGGTTTTGAAGTTTTTTTCGGCGTTGGCGGAAATGACGCCTGAAAAACGCTGAAAGCCGCGTCCTGCAACGCTTGCAGCGTGTTTTGGATATAAAACACAAGTGTTTCTTAAATGCGACAAATACGGATATCTGTAGGTTTTTTAGATGCTGGACTACAGAGTCAATTTGTCGCAGCGGTCAGATAAATCAAGGGAGTGCGTAAGCTTCAGCCTGATGCACCAACCAGTCGCGGAAGGCTTTGAGCGAGGCAGATTCCACTTTGCGCTCCGGAATCATCAGGTAATACGCCTTTACGCTCGAAAGCGCGTGGTGGTTGGCGATCACCAGGCGCCGCTCTGCCAGCTCGCGCTGAATCAGGAATGGTGGGATCAGCGCCACTCCCATGTCATGCATGGCTGCTTGCGCGAGCATGGAGAATAGCTCGTAACGCGGGCCTGTCATGTCCCGCGACACATTCATTTCCTGCGAGTTGAACCACTGTCGCCAGGCATAGGGCCGTGTGGTCTGTTGCAACAGGGGCATGTCGGCCAGTTCGCGGGCGTCGAGACGGTCGCGCGAGCCCAGTAATGCCGGGCTGCAAACCGGCATCGGATTCTCGCTCATCAGGCGATGGGACTCGGTACCGGACCAGTCGGCATCGCCAAAATAGATCGCCGCGTCGAAGTCAGTGTCGGCGAACAGGAACGGACGCGTGCGGTTGGTCAGGTTGATGGTCACGTCGGGATGGTGCTGCTGGAAGTCCTTTAGCCGCGGAAGCAGCCATTGCGTGCCGAATGTCGGAACCACTGCCAGTTCGATCACATTGGCACCCTGGTGGCCCATGACCGACAACGTATCGCGCTCGACGGCATCCAGCTGCGTGGCGACACGCCGGCTGTAGGACAGGCCGGCCTCGGTCAGCTTTACGCCGCGGCGCGAGCGGCGGAACAGCTCGACGTTGAGAAACTCTTCAAGGCTACCGATCTGCCGGCAGATTGCGCTCTGGGTCAGAGAAAGCTCCTCGGCGGCCTTGGTAAAGCTCTCGTGGCGGGCTGCAGCTTCAAAGCTGACCAATGCGGCGGTGCTGGGAATTTTTCGGCGCATGTACGGCAATCTCACTTGTTAATGGCCAATAAGGCACTTGGGGCCGTTTCGGAGTGAGAAATTAGCACAACGCTATTCGGAATCGTCGTTTGCGGTCCGCCGGGAGCGGGCCTAGGATCAATCCACGACTTTTTCCGGCACGGCCGGGCGCACGCTTGAGCGAGGAGAACATCATGGGTGGCAAGGCAAGCTTCAACTGGATCGATCCACTGCTGCTGGATCAACAACTGACCGAAGAAGAGCGCATGGTTCGTGACAGCGCCGAGCAGTTCGCCCAGGACAAGCTGGCTCCTCGCGTGCTCGAAGCCTTCCGCCATGAACAGACCGATCCGGCGATCTTTCGCGAGATGGGCGACGTCGGCCTGCTGGGTGCAACCATCCCCGAGCAATACGGTGGCAGCGGCCTGAATTACGTCTGCTATGGCCTGATTGCCCGTGAAGTGGAGCGTGTCGATTCCGGCTACCGCTCGATGATGAGCGTGCAGTCTTCGCTGGTCATGGTGCCGATCAACGAGTTCGGTACCGAAGCGCAGAAGCAGAAGTACCTGCCCAAGCTGGCCTCTGGTGAATGGATCGGCTGCTTCGGCCTGACCGAGCCGAATCACGGCTCTGATCCGGGCGCGATGATCACCCGGGCGAAGAAGGTCGAAGGCGGCTATCGCCTGAGCGGCAGCAAGATGTGGATCACCAACAGCCCGATTGCCGATGTCTTTGTGGTCTGGGCCAAGGACGATGCCGGCGACATCCGTGGCTTCGTCCTGGAAAAAGGCTGGCAAGGCCTGAGTGCCCCGGCGATTCACGGCAAGGTCGGCCTGCGTGCATCCATCACCGGTGAGATCGTGATGGATAACGTTTTCGTGCCTGAAGAGAACATCTTCCCTGATGTGCGCGGCCTGAAAGGACCGTTCACCTGCCTGAACTCTGCGCGCTACGGCATCTCCTGGGGAGCGTTGGGCGCTGCCGAGTTCTGCTGGCACACCGCGCGCCAGTACACCCTGGATCGTCAGCAGTTCGGTCGCCCACTGGCAGCCAACCAGCTGATCCAGAAAAAGCTGGCCGACATGCAGACCGAGATCACCCTGGCGCTGCAAGGCTGCCTGCGTCTGGGGCGGATGAAAGACGAGGGCACGGCTGCGGTGGAAATCACCTCCATCATGAAGCGCAATTCTTGCGGGAAATCGCTGGATATCGCACGGATGGCCCGTGACATGCTCGGTGGTAACGGCATCTCTGATGAGTTCGGTATTGCCCGTCACTTGGTCAACCTAGAGGTGGTAAACACCTATGAAGGGACACATGACGTGCATGCGCTGATTCTGGGTCGCGCACAGACCGGCATTCAGGCTTTCTACTAAGGAGCCGGCCATGGGCGCTCTATCGCATCTGCGTGTGCTGGACCTGTCCCGGGTGCTCGCCGGTCCATGGGCCGGTCAGATCCTCGCCGACCTCGGTGCTGAGGTGATCAAGATCGAGCGTCCTGGCAGTGGTGACGATACCCGCGCCTGGGGGCCGCCCTTCCTGAAGGATCCCCGTGGCGAAAACACGTCCGAAGCGGCTTATTACCTGTCGGCCAATCGCAACAAGCAGTCGGTCACCATCGACTTCACCCGGCCGGAAGGCCAGAAGCTGGTGCGTGAGTTGGCAGCCAGGTCCGACATCGTCATCGAAAACTTCAAGGTGGGTGGTCTCAAGGCCTACGGATTGGACTATGCGTCCCTGCAGGCCGAGAACCCGAGGCTGATCTATTGCTCGATCACCGGCTTTGGCCAGACCGGGCCTTATGCCAAGCGTGCCGGCTATGACTTCATGATCCAGGGGCTTGGTGGGCTGATGAGTCTTACCGGGCGCCCCGAGGGTGAAGACGGTGCCGGGCCGGTCAAGGTCGGTGTGGCGCTGACCGACATTCTCACCGGCCTTTATTCGACCTCTGCCATTCTTGCTGCGCTGGCCCATCGCGATCAGGGTGGTGGGCAGCACATCGACATGGCGCTGCTGGATGTCCAGGTTGCCTGTCTGGCCAACCAGGCGATGAATTATCTGACCACGGGTGTAGCGCCCAAACGTCTGGGTAATGCTCATCCGAACATCGTGCCGTATCAGGACTTCCCGACGGCGGATGGCGATTTCATCCTGACGGTGGGGAATGACGGGCAATTCCGCAAATTCGCGGAGGTTGCCGGACAAGCTTGGTGGGCGGACGATCCGCGTTTTGCCACGAACAAGCAGCGCGTGGCCCATCGTGCCGAGCTGATTCCACTGATTCGTCAGGCGACGGTGTTCAAGACCACCTCCGAATGGGTCGAGGCGTTGGAGCGTGCGGGGGTTCCCTGCGGGCCGGTCAATGATCTGGCTCAGGTGTTCGCCGATCCTCATGTTCAGGCGCGCGGCTTGAAGGTCGAGCTGCCGCACGCGCTGGCGGGCATGCTGCCTCAGGTGGCCAGTCCGATTCGTCTTTCCGGAACACCGGTAGAGTACCGTCGCGCACCGCCTCTATTGGGCGAGCAT
This sequence comes from Pseudomonas sp. NPDC090208, assembly GCF_044746785.1. Taxonomy (NCBI): domain Bacteria; kingdom Pseudomonadati; phylum Pseudomonadota; class Gammaproteobacteria; order Pseudomonadales; family Pseudomonadaceae; genus Pseudomonas; species Pseudomonas sp. NPDC090208. Next base: position 349 of record NZ_JBIVCU010000019.1, on the reverse strand, counting down.
ACGCTGGAGGTCCTGACAGGCATTCTGGGGCTCAAGGATGAAGAGGTTGCAGCCTTGCGCAGTGCTGGCGTCCTGTAGACCTTCTATATAGAGCGCGGTCTGTGCCATGCGCTCTATATAAACAGAAGCAAGTCACTGAATTTACTGATTTTTCAGTTCTTTCATAGAAATATCAAATTAGGTGTTGACGCGCCTGCGGATGTCTCTATAATTCGCCCCACTTCCGGCGCAGACGGAACGGAAAACTCCTTGAATATCAACGAGTTAGACGATAAGTCAGCGAGGAAGTGCTTCGGTTTAGATGTTCGAATCGACAGCGGTGAAAAAGGTGGTTGACAGCAGGTTGTAA